>JBGUUB010000043.1:0-1879 GCA_045133355.1 Acutalibacteraceae bacterium | reverse complement strand
CGGCGTCCTCAATAATTTCAACGCCTATCAGTTCTTTGCAGTTTTCAGCCATTGTCAGCCCGATTGTACCTGTTCCGCAATACAAATCAAGCAGCACCTCGTTTCCGCTAAGCCCTGCGTATTCCTTTGCCTTCGCATACAACCGTTCTGCCTGAGCACGGTTAACCTGCCAAAACGAGAACGGTGAAATCTTAAACTTTAATCCGCAAAGCTCATCCGTTATATATCCTTTACCGTAGGCAACACGATTTTTACTTCCGAGAATAACATTTGTTTTTTCTCTGTTAGAATTAAAAACTACGGTTTTTAAGTTAGGAAGCGCTTCACGAAGCATTTTTACAAGTAAATCCTCATTTTTAAGCCCGTTGCCGTTCACCACATAACACACCATTAATTCGTTCGAAACCTCGCCAAGTCTGATATAAAGGTGGCGCAGTCGCCCCTTTCCGGTGGCTTCGTCATAAATATCGGTGCCGGTCTGCCCGATAAAGCTTCGCGTAACGTCAATCACCTTGCCAAATACCTTTGGCTGAAGCCGGCAATCGCCGCAGTCAATTATGCGGTGGCTGTGAAAAGCATAAAACCCGATTACAGTATTGCCGTCTTTATCCTTTCCCACAGGAAGCTGAGCTTTGTTGCGGTAACGGTCAGCACGTTCGCTGCCTATAATCTCCTTAAAATCCGTCTTTAATTCTCCGATTCGCTCAACAGCGTCACGTACCTTTTGACTTTTGATTTTTAGCTCTTCATCGTAGCTTATATGTCTCCACACACAGCCGCCGCATTTTGTAAACACGGGACATTCCGGTTTTATTCTTGCGGCTGACGGTTCAAGGAGGTTTTCGAGCTTGCCGAAGGCGTATGTTTTTTTCACCTTCAAAATGCGCGCTTCGACTACATCACCCACGGCGGTGAGCGGAACAAATACCGTCATATTATCCCCGGTTTTTCCCACACCGCTGCCCTCTGAGGTTGCTGAAACTATCTTTAATTTAACAATATCGTTTTTCTTCATCATATTACAATCCTGAATTGAAATTTCTGTTATTATTTTACCATTTAAGTCTGTGTTTGGCAAGAAAATATAAAAAATACCGAAAATTCCGTTTAGGTATTTATTTTTTCTGAATATGAGTTTATAATAGTAACGGAAAAATATAACCGGCATACAATGTATGGTTAAAGAATGCGGGGAAGATTTATGAATTATGATAAGCTTTTAAACGAAATTAAAAGAATACATTTTATCGGAATCGGCGGAAGCGGAATGTGCCCTATTGCCGAGATACTTATAAGCGAGGGCTTTGAAATAAGCGGTTCGGATATGAACGAGGGCGAAACCCTTGACAAGATGAAAAGCTACGGAATACCTGTGTTTATGGGTCACGCGGCTGAAAACATCAAAGGCGCGGAGCTTGTTGTTTATTCCGCGGCGGTCAAGGAAACCAATCCTGAGAGACAGGCGGCAAATGAACAGGGTATTCCCTGCATAGAGCGCAGCGTTATGCTCGGAGTTGTTACAAGACGCTACAAAAGAAGCATTGCGATTTCGGGCACTCACGGAAAAACCACGACAACCGGTATGCTTTCTCAGCTTCTTATCGGAAGCGGCTTTGACCCTTCGGCAATAATCGGCGGCAAGCTTCCGTTTATCGGCGGCAACAGCTATGTCGGTCAAAGCGATATAATCGTGTGCGAAGCCTGCGAATATGTTGACACCTTTCTTGAGCTGACTCCGTTTATTTCGGTTATACTGAACATTGACGCAGACCACCTTGATTACTTTAAAAATGTTGACAATATCAAAAAATAATTTAATCAGTTTTCAAAGCACACGACCGGATTACTCGTTATCAACGGTGACGATCAAAACACTCTT
>JBGUUB010000042.1:0-45238 GCA_045133355.1 Acutalibacteraceae bacterium | reverse complement strand
CATTAAGAAGTACGGCACGGTCGCCGAAATTACAAAATCGCCCACCTTTACAGAGGCACAGGCGGCGGCTTAATTATTTATCCCCTAATCCGAAAGGAACAGGGGATTTATTATATACAAATTGTTTTGTGCTGTTCACAGCAAGAGTCGTAAACCCTGCCGGCATCAACGCATACGGCTTCCTTGAATGCGCCGTTTTCGGGCGGACAGCCGTTTTTTAAATCTGCCATATATAAAAGCCTCCCGTATAAGAATATTGAAGATATTTACTTCATTATCATAATATGATTTATTTCAAGATCGGTGAAAATTTCATTTTAAAACTTTTTTGCTCTAAAGTGTTGACAAATTTTTCAAAGGGTGATATAATAACTGAAAATTAAATAAAAACGCAATGATGCGGAGCAGTAGGCGTTTAATTTCGTCTTACAGAGAGATGCCGGTTGGTGCAAGGCATTGAGGAAAGAATGCCGAACTCACCGCGGAGCGGCTGCCCGAAATCGTATGAGAGTAGTAGCAGACGGGAACTCCCGTAACAGAGTTAAGATGTTTTAAGCATCTGAGTGCACCGATTGTAACAGGTCGGTGAAAAAGAGTGGTACCGCGAAAGAATATTGTTTTATAGTTTAACGCTTTCGTCTCTTTTCGTTATCAGCGGATAGCAAAGAGATGAGGGCGCTTTTTTGCTGTAGGTGCTATAGGTTTAACAGGAGGTTATTTTTTATGAACGGAGAAAAAATGACAGGCGCACGCATTGTCATTGAGACCCTTATAGAGCAGGGTGTTACCGATGTTTTCGGTTACCCGGGCGGTCAGGTACTTAATATTTATGACGAGCTTTATAAGGCGAGCGATAGGCTTAACCATTATCTTACCGCCCACGAGCAGGGCGCTTCCCACGCGGCGGACGGTTATTCCCGCGTTACGGGCAAGGTCGGCGTTGTAATTGCAACTTCAGGTCCGGGAGCGACAAACCTTGTTACAGGTATTGCAACTGCGATGCTTGATTCAATACCTATGGTGGCGATTACGGGAAATGTGCCGACCACCCTTATCGGTAAGGACAGCTTTCAGGAAATAAATATTACGGGTATAACATTACCTATTACAAAGCACAACTATTTTGTAAGCGATGTAACAGAGCTTGCGGACACTATAAGAGAGGCGTTCCAGATTGCAAAGTCGGGCAGACCCGGGCCTGTGCTTATAGATATTCCCAAAGATGTTCAGATAGCTGAGTGTGAGTTTGAAAATAAGGGAGTTGTTCCCTTTGCTGAGCAGGGAAAAGCACCGGACAGCGATATTGACCGAGCGGTTGAGCTTATAAATAAGGCTAAAAGACCTTATATTTACATAGGCGGCGGCGCCGCAGGCGAGGGTATGACAAACGATATTAAGGCGCTTGCCGAAAAGATAGACGGCTATATCGGCTGTACCTTTATGGGGCTTTCGGCTCTGCCCAATTCCTATGAACGGTTCCTCGGTATGCAGGGTATGCACGGCAAATACGCTTCGTCAATGGCTAATAAGGAAGCCGACCTTATAATCGGTATCGGCGTCCGCTTCAGCGACAGGGCGACGGGCAACACCGCTAAATACTGCAAAAATGCCAAAATAATTCAGCTTGACACCGACCTTTCCGAGATTAATAAAAATGTCAAGGTAGATGTGGGCATAATAGGGGATATTGTTTCCTCCCTTTCAAGAATACTTGAAAAATGCGAAAAGCAAAGCCACCCCGAATGGAATGAAGAAATCGCCGCGCTTAAAGCAAAGGGCAAGGAAATCAGCGATGAAAACGAGGCGGCGGACGAATACGCCCTTACCCCTAAAAAGATGTTTGACATTATTAATGATGTCAAGGACGAAAATACAATTATTGCTACAGATGTAGGTCAGCACCAGATGTGGGCGGCGCAGTACACCGATTTTGAAAGAACTCGCCGTTTCGCTTCAAGCGGAGGCTTAGGCACAATGGGCTACGGCTTAGGCGCGGCAATAGGTGCGCAGATAGCGTCGGGCGACCGCACCGTGCTTATAACGGGTGACGGGAGCTTCGGAATGAATTTAAACGAGCTTGCAACCGCCGTTACATATAATACCCCGGTTGCGATAGTTATTATGGATAACGGAGTGCTCGGAATGGTGCGCCAGTGGCAGACCCTTTTCTACGGCAAGCGTTATTCAAACACCGTGCTTGGCAGAAAGACCGATTTTGTAAAGCTTGCGGACGCGTTCGGGCTTCCCGGTGAGCTTGTCGCTACTCCCGAGGAGTTTGAGGCAGCCTTTAAGCGGGCTATGACCCACAACGGACCTTACCTTATAGACGCGGTTATCGGTATGGACGAATTTGTTCTTCCTATGCTGCCGCCCGGCGGCTCTATTGAAGATATTATTACTTCAAAGGAGGAGGCGAGCAAATGAAAAGATTTGTAATTGCGGCTCTGGTCGAAAACAAATACGGCGTGCTTACAAGGGTTTCGGGTCTCTTTATGAGAAAGGGATTTAATATTGACTCCCTTACGGTTGGCGAAACGGATAACCCCGAGTTTTCCCGAATTACCGTCACCTTAAAAGGGGACGATTATGCGAGGGAACAGCTCATTAACCAGCTCAAGAAGCTTCATAATGTAAAAAATGTTGAGCTTCTCGACGAGGAACAGACGGTTGAACGCGAGCTTATGCTTGTAAAGGTCAAAAACTCCCCCGAAAACCGAAGCGAGGTAATGGCGGCGTCCGAGATTTACAGAGCAAAGGTTATCGACTATAATCCCGATACCCTCTGTGTTGAGGTTACGGGCGAGCCTTCAAAAATCAACGCCTTTATCAATGTTGTAAAGCCTCTCGGTATAATCGAGCTTTGCAGAACAGGGGTTGTCGCCCTTGAAAGAGGACGCAGTATTGTTTAAAAATTAATTTGAATATTATTTTAAAGGAGTAATATATTATGCAGAAAATTTATTATCAACAGGACTGTAATTTAGCTAAGCTTAACGGCAAAACCGTTGCAATTATCGGCTACGGCTCACAGGGTCACGCCCACGCCCTCAATTTAAAGGATTCGGGCGTAGATGTAATCGTCGGTCTTTACAAGGGCTCTAAGAGCTGGGCAAAGGCTGAGTCTCAGGGTCTTACCGTTATGACCTCTGCCGAAGCCGCCGCTAAGGCTGATATTATTATGATTCTTATCAACGACGAAAAGCAGGCTAAGCTTTATAAGGAAAGCATCGAGCCCAACCTTACCGAGGGCAAGACCCTTGCTTTCGCCCACGGCTTTAACATTCATTTCGGCTGCATTAAGCCCCCGAAGAATGTAAATGTTATTATGATAGCCCCCAAGGGCCCCGGTCACACAGTTCGCAGTGAGTATCAGGCGGGCAAGGGCGTTCCCTGCCTTGTAGCGGTTGAGCAGGACGCAACAGGCGACGCGCTCGAAATCGGACTTGCTTATGCTTTAGGCATCGGCGGCGCCCGCGCAGGTGTGCTTGAGACTACATTCCGCACCGAGACCGAGACAGACCTCTTCGGCGAGCAGGCGGTTCTCTGCGGCGGCGTTTGCGCTCTTATGCAGGCTGGCTTTGAGACACTTGTTGAGGCAGGCTATGACCCCAGAAACGCTTACTTCGAGTGCATTCACGAAATGAAGCTTATCGTTGACCTTATTTACCAGAGCGGCTTTGAGGGTATGCGTTACTCCATCTCCAACACCGCTGAATACGGCGACTACATCACAGGTCCGAAGATTATTACCGAGGATACCAAGAAGGCTATGAAGAAGATACTTTCCGACATTCAGGACGGTACATTTGCTAAGGACTTCTTACTTGATATGTCCGATGCAGGTTCTCAGGTACACTTTAATGCTATGAGAAAGCTTGCCGCTGAGCATCCGTCTGAGCAGGTTGGTAAGGAAGTAAGAAAGCTTTACAGCTGGAGCGACGAGGATAAGCTCATCAATAACTAATTGAGGTAAGCGTATGGTTAAGGATAGAATAGTTGACGGAGCACACAATGCTCCTCACCGCAGTCTCTACCACGCCTTGGGACTTACAAAGGAGGAGCAGGCAAGACCTCTTATAGGTATTGTCAGCTCCTATAACGAGATTGTCCCCGGGCATATGAACCTTGACAAAATCGTTGAGGCGGTAAAAATGGGTGTTGCAATGGCGGGAGGAACGCCGATTGTATTCCCTGCAATCGCTGTCTGCGATGGTATTGCAATGGGTCACACGGGAATGAAATATTCCCTTATCACCCGCGATTTAATCGCCGATTCCACCGAGGCTATGGCACTAGCTCACGGCTTTGACGGGCTTGTTATGGTTCCCAACTGCGATAAAAACGTCCCCGGTCTTTTAATGGCGGCGGCAAGGGTTAATATTCCGACAATTTTTGTGAGCGGCGGACCTATGCTTGCGGGCAGGGTTGACGGCAAAAAGACCAGCCTTTCAAGTATGTTTGAGGCGGTAGGCGCTTACAAGGCAGGAAAGATTGACGATGAAAAGCTCTGCGTATGCGAGGAAAACACCTGTCCTACATGCGGCTCATGCTCGGGAATGTATACCGCAAACTCGATGAACTGCTTAACCGAGGTTTTAGGTATGGGACTTCGCGGCAACGGCACAATCCCTGCGGTTTATTCCGCAAGAATCGAGCTTGCAAAGCACGCGGGTATGCAGATTATGGAGCTTGTTAAGAATAATATCCGTCCGCGCGATATTATGACCGAAAAGGCTATAAGAAACGCTATTACCGCCGATATGGCGCTGGGCTGTTCTACAAACAGTATGCTTCATCTGCCCGCAATCGCTAACGAGTGCGGTGTAGAGTTTAACCTTGATATGGCGAATGAAATAAGTGAAAAGACCCCGAACCTATGCCACTTAGCCCCTGCGGGACATACCTATATGGAGGATTTAAATCAGGCGGGCGGAGTTTACGCAGTGCTTAAAGAGCTTACGAAGCTTAATTTGCTTGACACAAGCGTTATGACCTGCACAGGCAAGACCTTAGGCGAGAATATCGAGAACGCCCAAAATAAGGATACCGAAACTATCCGCACGGTAGAAAACCCCTATTCAAAAACAGGAGGTATCGCGGTACTAAGAGGCAATATTGCGCCTGACGGCTGTGTTGTAAAGCGCAGTGCGGTCGCCCCCGAAATGCTGGTTCACGAAGGCCCCGCAAAGGTTTACGACAGCGAGGAGGAGGCTATCGCCGCTATTTACGCCGGAAAGATAGAAAAGGGCGATGTTGTGGTTATCCGCTACGAAGGTCCTGCGGGAGGACCGGGTATGAGAGAAATGCTCTCGCCGACCTCTGCTATCGCGGGAATGGGACTTGATAAGGATGTAGCCCTTATTACAGACGGCCGTTTTTCGGGCGCCACAAGGGGCGCTTCAATAGGTCACATCTCCCCCGAGGCTGTAAGCGGTGGTATAATCGCCTATGTCAAGGACGGGGACATTATTTCAATCAATATCCCCGAATACTCGATTGAGCTTAAGGTATCAAGCGAGGAAATAGAGGAACGCAAAAAAACAATGGAAATAAAGCGCAAAACCGATATAGGCGGCGCGCTCGCCCGATATGCTAATCAGGTCAGCTCTGCCGATAAGGGCGCTGTAATCAATAAATTCAAGAGATAAGGTGTAAACAATGACCGAACAGGAGGAAAAAAGGCTTGCGTGCGAGCTGTCGGCTCTCAGCGTGTTCAGGGGAATATTAAAATATAATACAATGGGCGCGTTTATCGGGCTTTTAAGTACGAAGGGTGACACGCAAGAAAAGCTCCAAAAGTTCGGCGAGTTTGTTTATTCCCTTGCAGAAGATAATTATTGCTTTTCGGATTTTCTGTGCCGTGCGGTGTTTTCCGACGAAAACAGATACATAATTTCGGCGGCGCAGAAGACCGAAATCCCGCAAAGTCTCAAAAACAATGCAAAAACGGAGCTTGAAATCTTTTCAAGGCTTACCGAGCTTGACTCAAACGACCTTTGCGGAGATTTAAGCTTTGACGGATATATTCCGCAGTTTGACAACAAGAAAACCGATTTTGTAAAGATATATGAAGAGAGACTTAACAATGTCGGAAAATACGGCTACGGCATTTTTGCCACGGCTAAGATGTTCCGTGTTTCGGGTGAAGAAATAGTACCCGTAAAATCAGCTGACAGTACCTCGCTTACCGAATTTGTCGGCTATGAGGAGGAGCGCAAGCAGGTATTTGAAAACACACGCGCTCTGTGCGAGGGCAGACCTGCCGCAAACACCCTTTTGTGCGGTGATGCGGGAACGGGAAAATCCTCAACGGTAAAGGCATGCGCCAACTACTTTGCGGATTACGGGGTAAGGCTTATTGAGCTTAGAAAGGACCAGTTATTAAGCCTTTCCTACATAATGGGGCGCATTGCCGAAAATCCCCTTAAATTTATTATTTTTATCGACGATTTATCCTTTAACAAGAATGACGACAGCTTCAGTATGCTGAAAGCCGCGCTTGAAGGCTCGGCATCTGCAAAGGCGGATAACGCTGTTATCTACGCGACAAGCAACCGCCGCCATATTGTTAAAGAAAGCTTTTCGGATAGGGAAGGCAGCGACGATATCCACCACAGTGATACCGTGCAGGAGCTGATGTCACTTTCCGACCGATTCGGACTTACCGTTTATTTTGAAAAGCCGAATAAGGCGCTTTATCTTGAGATTATTCACTCTCTTGCCAGGAAGAACGAAATTCAGCTCGATTTAAAGGAGCTTGATACTAAAGCGGAGGCGTTTGCACTAAGTCGCGGCAGCCGTTCTCCCCGCGCGGCAGAGCAGTTTATAAATAGCTTATTGTGAGGTAAAAACAATGGAAGAACTAACCCTTGATAATGTTTACAAAGCAAGATTTGCCTTAAAGGATGTAGCAATACAGACCGATATTTTATATGCACCGAAGTTGGCGCCGGGAAATGAGCTTTATCTCAAAACCGAAAATTTGCAGATAACAGGCTCCTTTAAGGTGCGGGGCGCTTACTACAAAATGTCCAAACTAAGCCCCGAGGAAAAGCAGAGGGGGGTAATCGCCTGCTCCGCGGGAAACCACGCGCAGGGTGTGGCGCTTGCCGCACAGAAGAACGGCATTAAGGCGGTTATCTGTTTGCCTGATACCGCCCCGATTTCAAAGGTAGAGGCTACAAAAAGCTACGGTGCGGAGGTTTGCTTGGTTGAGGGCGTTTATGATGATGCTTACCAGAAAGCCCTCGAGCTTCGCGACCAAAACGGTTATACCTTTATTCACCCCTTTAACGACCCCGATGTAATAGCGGGTCAGGGCACTATAGCATTAGAGCTTGCCGAGCAGCTTCCCGATATGGACGCGGTAATAGTGCCTATCGGCGGCGGCGGACTGATTTCAGGCGTTGCTTACACTATTAAAAGCCTTAACCCCAATATAAAGGTTTACGGTGTTCAGGCTTCGGGCGCGCCTTCTATGCTTAATTCCATTCATGATGAGCATATTGAAAGGCTTGATTCGGTATCCACTATAGCCGACGGTATTGCGGTTAAGGAGCCGGGTTCCCTTACATATGATATTTGCTCAAAATATGTTGATGAAATCGTAACGGTTACCGATGACGAGATTTCTGCGGCGATTTTAGCCCTTATGGAACAGCACAAGCTTGTAACAGAGGGTGCGGGAGCTGTCGCAGTTGCGGCGGCGATGTTCGGTAAGGTTGAACTTAAAGGCAAAAAAACCGTATGCCTGCTTTCGGGCGGTAATATTGATGTTACTATCCTTTCCCGCGTTATCACAAGAGGACTTTTAATGTCGGGCAGACATTGTCAGTTAATGATTGAGCTTGTTGATAAGCCGGGTCAGCTTATGACCGTTTCCCGCATTGTAGCAGAGCAGGGCGGTAATGTTATCTCGGTTCATCACGAGCATTCAAACGAGGGCTCGCATGTTAACGGCTGTTACTTAAGGCTTACCCTTGAAACCAGAAACTTTGAGCATATAGAGCAAATAAAGAAGGCTTTAACCGACGAAGGCTTAAAGCTTATTCAACCGTAAAAAAGTTTTAAAGGAGTTATCAGATATGATTAATAAAATTTCTACCGATAAAGCCCCTAAGGCAATAGGTCCTTATTCACAGGCAGTTCTTTGCGGCGGCATGCTTTATACCTCGGGTCAGATAGCCTTGTCCCCCGAAAGCGGCGAGCTTGTAGGCGAGAATATAGCCGAGCAGACCGAGCAGATTATGAAAAATCTTTCCGCCGTTCTTGAAGCTGCGGGAACAAGCTTCCAAAATGTGGTAAAAACCACCTGCTTTTTAGCCGATATTGCCGATTTCGCCGTTTTTAACGAGGTCTACGGCAAATATATTACCTCTGCCCCCGCTCGTAGCTGTGTGGCGGTAAAATCCCTACCAAAAGGCGCACTTGCAGAAGTAGAAGTAATAGCGAAAGCCTAAAAGGAAGAAAAACGAATGAATAATACACAGAAATACACACGCCAGTTTTTCCCCGTCAAAAACCCGACGAGGAAGTGGGCGGATAAAACATATATTGATAAGGCGCCGACCTGGTGCTCGGTAGATTTAAGGGACGGTAACCAGTCGCTTATTATTCCTATGAGTTTAGAAGAAAAGCTTGAATTTTTTGAGCTTTTGGTTAAGGTGGGCTTTAAGGAAATAGAGGTCGGCTTTCCCGCCGCCAGCGAGACCGAGTACACCTTTTTACGCACTTTAATTGATAATAATATGATTCCGGACGATGTAACCGTTCAGGTATTAACACAGAGCCGCGAGCATATTATCCGCAAGACCTTTGAAGCGTTAAAGGGCTGTAAAAATGCCGTTGTGCATCTTTATAATTCCACATCTTTAGCCCAGCGTGAGCAGGTTTTCAGAAAATCCAAGGAAGAGATTAAGAAAATCGCGACCGACGGAGCGGAGCTTTTCAATAAAATTGCCGCCGAAACAGGAGCAAGCTTCCGCTATGAGTATTCGCCCGAGTCCTTTACGGGAACAGAGCCGGAATACGCTTTAGAGGTTTGCAACGCGGTGCTTGATGTCTGGAATCCGACCCCCGACCGTAAGGCTATAATAAACCTGCCTGTAACCGTAGAGCTTTCTTCACCCCATGTTTACGCAGACCAGGTTGAATATATCTGTGATAATCTTAAATACCGCGATGCGGTTGAAGTCTCGCTCCATCCGCATAACGACCGCGGTTGTGCTGTGGCGGACTGTGAATTGGGTCTGCTTGCGGGAGCGGACAGAATCGAGGGTACGCTTTTCGGCAACGGCGAGCGCACAGGTAATGCAGATATTGTAACCCTTGCTCTTAATATGTACGCACAGGGCGTTGACCCCGAGCTTGACCTTTCTAATATGCCCGAAATTGCCGAGCTCTACGAAAGGGTTACCCGTATGCATGTATACGACCGTCAGCCCTATGCAGGAAAGCTTGTATTTGCGGCTTTCTCAGGCTCGCATCAGGACGCTATCGCAAAGGGTATGAAGTGGCGTGAAGAAAAGGACTGCGACACCTGGACAGTTCCTTATCTTCCCATCGACCCCAATGATGTCGGCAGAGAATACGAGACAGATGTTATCCGCATAAATTCCCAGTCGGGAAAGGGCGGTATAGGCTATCTGCTTGAGCACAACTTCGGCTATGTTCTGCCAACAGGTATGCGCGAGGAGGTCGGCTATACCGTAAAGAGCGTTTCCGACCACGCCCACGCCGAGCTTTCCCCCAAAGAGGTGCTCGATGTATTCACCGAAAATTATGTTAATATTAACAGCTGTATTAAGCTTGTAGATTATCACTTTGTCCGCACACCTGAGATTAATGTTACATTAACCGTAGAAATCGATGGCGAGGAAAAGGAGCTTAAGGCTACAGGTAACGGCCGTCTTGACGCGGTAAGCAACGCGGTTAAAAAGCAACTCGGTATAGAGTTTTCCGAGCTTACATATGAGGAGCACGCGCTTACAAAAGCCTCTTCCTCACAGGCTATAACCTATGTAAGCATTACTTTGCCTGACGGTAAAAAGGCTTGGGGCGCGGGTATACACGATGATATTATCGCTTCGTCTATTAATGCGCTGTTCTCTGCAATTAACCGCAGTTTAGAGGAGAAATAATCTATGGGAATGACATTAACACAAAAGATTTTGGCCGCCCATGCGGGACTTGAGAGCGTTACCGCAGGTCAGCTTATAAGCGCAAAGCTTGATATTGTTTTGGGTAACGATATTACAACCCCCGTTGCGGTAAATGAGTTTAAAAAGGCGGGTTTCGATAAGGTTTTCGATAAGGACAGAATTGCGATAGTCCTCGACCACTTTGTGCCGAATAAGGACATTAAGGCCGCAGAACAGTCCAAAACCTGCCGTGAGTTCGCCTGCGGACATTGCGTAAGCCATTTTTACGATGTCGGCAAAATGGGTATTGAACACGCACTTTTGCCCGAACAGGGCGTAGTCACCGCGGGCGACTGCATAATCGGCGCGGACAGCCACACCTGTACCTACGGCGCTTTGGGCGCATTCTCAACCGGCGTCGGCTCAACCGATATGGCGGCGGGAATGGCAACAGGAATGGCTTGGTTTAAGGTGCCTTCGGCTATAAAGTTTAACCTTACGGGCAAGCTTAATGCCAACTGTAGCGGTAAGGATGTAATTCTTACAATAATCGGTATGATAGGGGTTGACGGCGCTCTTTATAAGAGTATGGAGTTTGTCGGCGACGGTGCGCACACCCTTTCTATGGACGACCGCCTGTGCATATGCAATATGGCTATTGAGGCGGGGGCTAAAAACGGCATTTTCGCTGTTGATGATGTAACCCTTGCCTACCTTGACGGCAGAAGTGAGCGAAAGCCCGTAATTTATGAAGCAGACCCCGACGCTGAGTACGAAAAGGTAATCGACATTGATTTATCTAAAATCGTTCCGACCGTTGCCTGCCCCCACCTTCCCGAAAATACAAAGCCTGCAAGTGAGCTTTCTGATATTAAGATTGATCAGGTTGTTATCGGAAGCTGTACCAACGGCAGAATGGAAGATATGGAAACCGCTTACGCCGTTCTTAACGGAAATAAGGTTGCAGACGGCGTGCGTTGTATTATAATTCCGGCTACAATGCAGATTTACCGTGAGTGCGTAGAGCGCGGATATGTTACCGCCTTTATTGACGCGGGCGCGGTTGTGTCCACACCTACCTGCGGACCCTGTCTTGGCGGTTATATGGGTATTTTGGCGGCGGGCGAGCGTTGTATCGCCACGACAAACCGCAACTTTGTGGGCAGAATGGGTCATGTTGACAGCGAGGTATATTTAGCAAGCCCCGCAACCGCGGCAGCAAGCGCATTGACAGGCTTCATTGCCGCTCCGAAGGAGGCAAAATAATGAACACACAGGGTAAGGTTTTTAAATATCCCGATAATGTGGATACAGATGTTATAATCCCCGCGCGTTATTTAAATACTCCTAATGCCGAGGAATTGGCTCTTCACTGTATGGAGGATATTGACGCAGATTTTGTAAAAAAGGTAAACGCAGGAGATGTTATGGTAGCAGGTTGGAACTTCGGCTGCGGTTCTTCAAGAGAGCATGCTCCGCTTGTTATTAAAACCTGCAAAACAGGCTGTGTTATAGCAAAAAGCTTTGCAAGAATTTTCTACCGCAACGCTATTAATATCGGTCTGCCTATCTTGGAATGTGAGGACGCCGCCGAGGAGATAAACGCGGGTGACGAGGTTAAGGTCGATTTTGACACAGGTGTTATAACCGACATCACCACAGGTAAGACCTATAAGGCTCAGCCCTTCCCACCCTTTATTCAGAACATAATCAAAAAGGGCGGACTTCTAAAGTCCTTAAAGGAGGAAGAGTAATGAATAAGAAGATAACTGTATTGCCGGGCGACGGCATAGGTCCTGAAATTGTAGCCGAGGCAGTAAAGGTACTCAATAAGGTTGCCGATAAATTCGGTCATTCTTTTGATTACACATATGTCGATATCGGCGGCTGTTCTATTGATAAATTCGGCGTGCCTATTACCGATGAGGGTATGAAAAAGTGTAAGGAGTCGGACAGCGTGCTGTTAGGTGCGGTCGGCGGTCCTAAGTGGGACAACTGCGACCCCTCTATCCGCCCTGAAAAGGCATTGCTCAAAGTCCGCAAGGAGCTTAACCTCTTTGCAAATCTGCGCCCCACAAAGCTTTTCCCCCAGCTTAAGGACGCGTCTCCCCTAAAGCAGGAAATTGTGGGTAACGGCATTGATTTGCTTATAGTCCGCGAGCTTACCGGCGGCGTTTACTTCGGTAAGCGTTGCACCGAAGAAGTAAACGGCGAATTGGTCGCAACCGATTATATGCCCTACAGCGAGAGTGAAATTGAGCGTATAGGCAGGGTTGGCTTTGAGACCGCTATGAAACGCGGCAAGCGCTTAGCTTCGGTAGACAAGGCAAATGTGCTTGATACTTCAAGACTTTGGAGAAAGACAATGCACCGTTTAAGCGAAGAGTACCCCGAGGTCGAGTACAGCGACATTTTGGTTGACAACACCGCTATGCAGCTTATCAAGAACCCGACCCAGTTTGATGTTTTGGTTACTGAAAATATGTTTGGCGATATACTGTCGGATGAGGCTTCTATGCTTACGGGCTCTATCGGTATGATGCCGTCAGCCTCCCTTTCCTCGGGAACGCTCGGAATGTATGAGCCTATCCACGGCTCAGCGCCCGATATTGCAGGTATGAACATTGCAAACCCGATAGGTACAATACTTTCCGCCGCTATGATGCTCCGCTATTCCTTTGATATGGCAAAGGAGGCAGACGCTATCGAGGACGCGGTCAACAAGGTGCTTGACGACGGCTTCCGTACGGGTGATATTATGCAGGACGGCTGTAAAAAGACCACCTGCTCCGAGATGGGCGATTTAGTCGCTGAAAGAATATAAACCTTAAACCCTCCCGTGTCGCTTCGGGAGGGTTTTGTTGACAAATAAGCGGTAATTGTGTAAAATAGTATCGGTGCTTAAGGCACCCTTAAAGGCAACCTACAACGGTAGGCGGTTAGTCCTCTGTTCATTCGGAGGGCACTTTTCCCTCCTGAAAGGAGGGCGGTGCTTATGGTTACATACAGCGAGTTATTTTTATTACTGACTCTCATTGTTTCAATAGTTGCACTTGTCGTTAGTATAACGAAAAAGAAATAAACCGCCCACAGTCCAAATGAAGCGGTTTATTTCTAAATCAATTCAAGAGGGCTAACCGTCTATCGGTTGCCTTTCTGTTTTTATTATAACAAATTTATTCGGTTTGTCAAGTCATGATAATTGACAAATAAGCGGTAATTATGTAAAATAGTATCGGTGTATTAAACACCCTTAAAGGCAACCTGACGCTCAGGCGGTTAAGTCTTGCCCCTAATAGGGGGTGTTGCCAATGGAACATTATGTATTTATCATATTAATTTTGATATTTGCAACAGGTTACATAGCAACTATAAAAAAGAAATAGCCGCCCTGTCTGCAAACTAAGCGACTAAATCTTTTTTTTGTTTTCTTGTTTGGGGCTAACCGTCTATCGGTTGCCTTTCTGTTTTTATTATAACAAATTTTTTCGGTTTGTCAAGTCACAACAAAACCGAAGCAATAAAATTTACTAATATACATAAAGCTATACCGATAGCGGTAGGAATTGCGGCGGCAAGCGCCGTCCATTTAAGACTGCCCGTTTCTTTTTTTATTGTAAGTAGGGTAGTCGAGCAGGGCCAATGCATAAGTGTAAAGATTATAAAGCATACCGCCGTGACGGCGTTCCACCCGTTTGAAACAAACAGGGCTTGCATTTCTGAAAGACTGTAGACACCTTCAATAGTTCCTGTCGAGAGATAGCTCATCATTATTATGGGTACTACAATTTCGTTTGCGGGAAAGCCTAATATAAATGCGAATAGGATTACTCCGTCAAGTCCCATAAGTTTGCCGAGCGGGTCGAGAAAATCAGAACAAAGGCTTAAAAGACTGCCACCCGATACCGTGATATTTGCCAACAGCCAAATAATAAGCCCCGCGGGCGCGGCGACAGACATTGCTCTGCCTAACACAAATAGGGTGCGGTCAAATACCGAACGCACTATCACTTTACCTATCTGCGGACGGCGGTATGGCGGTAATTCGAGCGTAAATGAGGACGGCACACCCTTTAATAAGGTTTTTGACAATAGCTTTGTCACTAAAAATGTCATTCCGATTGATAAGACAATCGCAAGAGTCAGTACAGCGACCGAAAGAAACGAGGACAGTCCGCCCGCAGTACCTGCCGCAAAAAACATTGTGATTATAGAAATAAGCATAGGGAATCTGCCGTTACAGGGAATAAAATTGTTGGTAAGCACCGCCAAAAGCCGTTCGCGAGGGGAGTCTATAATTCTGCATCCGACAATACCCGCCGCATTGCACCCAAAGCCCATACAAATCGTCAGCGCCTGTTTGCCGCAGGCGTTACAGCGTTTAAAGGGGCGGTCAAGATTGTAGGCAATTCTCGGCAAGAACCCCGAGTCCTCTAAAAGGGTGAAAAGCGGGAAGAATATCGCCATAGGCGGCAGCATTACCGCAATTACCGAGGTAAGCACCTTGTAAACCCCGTCAATAAGCGCACCGTGAAGCCGGTTCGGCGCATTAATCGAGACAAAAACCGCATCAAGCTTATCCCCGATAAAATCAAAAAGCCGCGACAAAAGCTCGGACGGGTAGTTAGCCCCCGTAATGGTAAGCCAGAAAATAATGCCGAGTAAAAGTAGCATAATAGGATATGCGGTAAATTTCCCCGTAAGCAGTTTATCAATTCGGCGGTCGCGCCCGGAGTACTGTTTTTTTTCGTATGTAACCGCACCGTCACAGATTTTTTCGGCGGAGGCTACAATGGCGGAAACCGTTTTATCCTTAAGATTTTCAGGCTCAATCCCCGCGCTTTTGAGTGTTTTGTTAGCTTTATCAAGCGCGGCGAAAAGGGCGGGATTTTTTAAAAAATCATCCCCTAAGCAACAGCATATTTCGCTTAATAATGAGCTGTCGCCGTCAAGTAATTTAAGAGACAGCCAACGGCTGTTAATTTTGCCCTTGGAGAGTCGTTTAGCCTCAGGCTCAACGATGGCTATTGCCTGTTCGATTTCAGGGGAATAGGTCACCTTGTAGGGTCTGCTTTCCGCTTTTTTATCGCAGGCGAGGTCAAGTGCGTCCAAAAGCCTATTAAGGCTTTTCTTTTTTCGCGCCGTAACCCCTATTACGGGAATGCCGAGTCGTTCTTCAAGCTTTTTTAAATCAATATTGATTTTTTTGCGCTTTGCCTCGTCCATCAGGTTTACGCATACAATAACATTTGAGGAAATTTCGAGGGTCTGAAGCACCAAATTCATATTTCTTTCAAGGCAGGTTGCGTCGCATACAACGGCTATAGCATCAGGTGCTCCGAAGCAGATAAAATTCCGTGCGACCTCTTCCTCGGCAGAGTGCGCCATAAGGGAATAAGTGCCGGGTATATCCACCAAAACAAAAGAATGTTTTTCGCTTTTACAGTAGCCTTGTGCGTTGGCGACTGTCTTGCCCGGCCAGTTGCCCGTGTGCTGATTAAGCCCCGTAAGGGCGTTAAAAACCGTACTTTTGCCTACATTGGGATTTCCTGCGAGGGCTATAATTTTATCGCTTGGACTTTGCTTTTTTATAATAAGGCCTGAATCGACCGCACCTATTCCGACCGAGCTTTTGGTAAGACCCATATGTTTTCCCTCCGCTGTATGTAATCTTCTAATTATATGGTATTCAACAGCCGCCTTGTTTGTTAATAGGGAATATATGAGCCTTGTCGGGAATAATAACCGAGGAGGCGATTTTTATGATGTCACTTTGGGAAAGCAGCGTGCAAAGACTTGAATTTCCGAAATTGAAGGGAAATATTAGGACTGATGTACTTATAATCGGAGGAGGCATTGCGGGGATACTGTGCGGATATCAATTAAAAAACGCAGGTGTGGACTGCGTTATAGCCGAGTCGGAAAATATTTGCAGTGGTGTAACTGCGGGGACTACCGCTAAAATCACCGTTCAGCACGGCGCGGTTTTCGATAAGCTTATAAACGAGTTCGGCACGGAAAAAGCGGGACTTTATTTAAAGGCTAACGATAAGGCGCTATTAGAATATAAGGAGCTTTGTAAAAAAACCGATTGCGATTTTAAAGAAACCGATTCTTATATTTATTCGCTTTCTGACCGCAGAAAAATAGAAAAAGAGGTAATCGCACTTAACAAAATAGGCGGAAATGCGGAATTTTGCGAAAAAACCGAGCTTCCGTTTAAGATTGCGGGAGCTGTTAAGGTGTCGGGACAGGCGCAGTTTAATCCGCTTAAATTTTTACAGTCTCTTGCGAAAGACCTTAAAATATACGAAAACACCGCCGTAAAGGAGCTTAAAGGGCTTACGGCGGTGTGTGACGGCGGGGAAATTAAGGCGCAAAAAATTATAGTCGCCACCCATTTCCCGATTATCAACAAGCACGGGAGTTATTTTTTAAAAATGTATCAAAAGCGGTCCTATGTTTCGGCGTTTTTAGGCGCAAAGACGCTTGAGGGTATGTACCGCGATGAATCTGAGGACGGTTTTTCCTTCAGAAGCGCGGGAAAGTTCCTTATAATCGGCGGAGAAAGCAAGCGCACGGGCAAAAAAAGCGGCGGATGGGAGCAGATACGCTTCCTTGCGGAAAAATATTACCCGACTGCTACAGAAAAATATACTTGGGCGGCACAGGACTGCATAACCCTTGACGGCGTGCCGTATATCGGCAATTACTCGGCAAACACACCCGATTTATATGTGGCGACAGGCTTTAATAAATGGGGTATGACCTCTTCTATGGTAGCGGCGGAAATACTGACCGATATGATAAGGGGAAAGAAAAACGAATTTGCCGAGGTCTTTTCGCCCTCAAGGCATATTTTGAGAAAACAGCTTGTCCTAAATGCGGGGAGTGCGATATGTGGGCTTGTGTATCCGACAGTCAAGCGCTGTCCCCACTTAGGGTGCGCCCTTAAATGGAACAAAAACGAGCACAGCTGGGACTGCCCCTGCCACGGCTCCCGCTTTTCACAAGACGGAAAGCTTTTAAACACCCCCGCGACAGGGGATATTGATTTAGATGTTAGGCATTAGACGGCAAACGGGACGATGAGGGCATCGTCCCCTACATATACTAAATTGGCTCATGTAGGGGATGATGCCCACATCATCCCGTTTACAATCTAATATTTTAATCGTTTAAAAGCTTTTTATCACTGTTGCATTTTGGGCATTTGTCTTCAAACGGTCCGGGTAATCCGCAATCAAGACACCAATAAGGAACATCTTTTTGATTATTCATAAATGGAGTTCCGCAATTAAAGCAACAAAACCTATCGTCAGGTTGTTCGGTTTCGCAAATCGGGCAAGAGGTTTTTCATGTTCCATATTTTAAAATTCTCACAGGAAGAATATAATCTTTGGTTAAATCCAATTCTTTTTTCGGAATGTTTGTATTTTTGCTTTCTTATTGAATTTATTGCCTTAATAAATAAAACGGACGACCGATGGTCGCCCCTACGAAGTTAGACCTTAGGCGCTAGACATTAGATATTAGTCGGCGGGACATCAAGCCCAGCCCTACGCTGTCAAATTTAGTTTTTCTGGTTCTAACATCTAACATCTAAATTCGTAGGGGCCGGCATCCTTGACGGCCCGTATCTGATTATAGATATTTTAAATAAACCGAAAGAAGCTCAAGCGCCGCCTCTTTTTGAGTTGGGGTACAGCTGTTAAGACGCTCTAATACTTCTTCTTCGCTCACTGTAGTTTTGGCTTTGTCTGTAAAAATATCGTTTGGCGTAATATTAAGCGCGTTGCATATACTTAGCAGGGTTTCGGTGCGCATATTAACCGTACCGCGTTCAATATCGGCGTATGTTCTCTCTGAACAGCCTGCTTTTTCCGCAACCTCCGAACGGGTAAGAAGTTTTTTGGTTCTTATTTCATATAATTTGTTACCTATAACTTTTAGATTTGATACAAGCATTTTATTCACCTAATATTCCTATATATAGGAATTATACTTCCTGTTTTTCTTGACATAAAGGAAGAATATGTGTATAATTTAGGAAGTATACTTCCTATAAGGATGTTGGGGGAATATTATATGAAAAAAATTGCAATAGCAGGTAAAAACAGCTATATTGGTACCGCGTTTAAAGAATACATAGAAAATATATCAAATGATTATATAATTGAAACAATCGATACTTATAACTTTGATAACGCAAGCTATAATTTTAGGGGTTGCGATGCTGTGATTTGCGTTGCAGGTATTGTGCACATAAAAGAAACTCGCAAAAACAAAGAAATGTATTATAAAATAAATAGGGATTTACCGCTGAAAATTGCCGCAAAAGCAAAGTCGGACGGTGTAAAGCAATTTATTTTCTTAAGCACTATGAGCGTTTACGGAAAAACAAGCGGTATCATAACGCCTGATACTGTACCAACTCCCAACAGTAATTACGGAAAATCAAAATTACAGGCCGAAAATATGTTGTTGTCGCTGGAAAATAATTTTTTTAAAATTGTAATAATCAGACCGCCGATGGTATACGGGAAAAATTGCAAAGGAAATTTTCAAACGGTGGTAAAGCTTGTCAAAGTTTTACCGATATTTCCTAAAATCAAGAACAGGCGCAGTATGATATATATTGAGAACTTATGTGAGTTTATGCGGCTGTGTATTGAAGAAGAAAGGGCCGGGCTGTTTTTTCCGCAAAACAAGGAATATGTTGAAACCTCGAAAATGGCTGAGATTATTGCTGAAAAATTGAATAAGAAAGTATTTCTCAGTCGCATCTTAGGCTTTGCGGTGTATTTGATTAGGCCTTTTGTAAAAATTGCAAATAAGGCTTTTGGAAATTTAATATATCAGGAGACTGAAAAGGATAATTATAATTATTGCGTAATTGATGAAATCGATTCATTTAAAAAATCCGTATAGCTATTTTTAATATTAAATTTTTCCGTATCTGTAAAAACTATATAAAACAGCGTAGCATTCGGAGCTTGCTCCTGCCGCCTAATACAGGAAACGGACGATTATCAGTCGTCCGTTATCTTTCTTAAATTGCTAAATCAAAATCGGCTGTATCTGCTCGCCTGAAAGGGCTTTTTCTACCGTTTGCGGGATAAGGGAAAAATCGCAGACCAAGGAATTGTTTTTGCCTATCGGGTCATCCTGACGGTATGGAACAAAATAGATATTCGAGGTGTTGTGCAGCAGTCCGAGGTTTTTAGCCGATGCCCCAAGCGCGTCATTTGTGGCTATTGCCAGCACTACAGGTTTGTTGTTTCTAAGGCTCGCTTTCACCGCCATTGTAACGGTGGTGTCGGTAATGCCCAGCGCGATTTTTGCCGCCGTGTTTCCCGTGCAGGGGGAAACAACTATCATATCAAGCAGGTTTTTAGGACCTATCGGCTCGGCGGCGGCGATATCGTGTATGATTTTCTCGCCGCAGAGTTCCTCGACCTCGCGTATCAAATCTTCTGCTTTACCGAAGCGTGTATCTGTATTATATACAATCTGCGACATTATCGGCTTTATTTTATACCCCTCGTCTGCAAGAGCTTTTAGAGCTGAGAGGGATTTTTTTATGGTGCAGAAAGAACCGCAGAACGCATATCCCAATGTAATGTCTTTCATAAAGTTCTCCTCTTTTTTATATATGTGAATTAAGTATTTCTGTTACGGCTTCGGCTAAAATTTTCCCCGCAGTAAGGGGTGCGGTTATGCCGGGAAGCCCGGGTGCTTTAAGGGCGGTAATACCGCAGTCTCCGGCCGCACCTAAATCAAACCCGCCTAAAGAAGATAAATCTATCAACAGCTTTACAGTACAGTTATAGAAGGCCTTTTCGTCAATTACCTTTACATCAACCGTGTTGAAAACAATATCATAATCCGAAAGCGAGTCATTTACGGTCTTTGTTTCCATCGCGTTATAGCCAAGAGCCTTAATGAGCGCAAAATCGGCGGGCTTTCGTGCGCTTACGGTGACATATGCTCCGAGCGCCTTTAGCCTGTCGGCTAAAACCTTTCCGACCCTGCCGTACCCTATTACAAGCACTTTGCTTTTCCAAAGGGTGAATGAGGTGTTCTCAATCGCAAGCTTTATAGCCCCCTCGGCGGTGGGAATAGCGTTAAGCAATGAATAGCTGTCAAGCTTACCGTAGTCTATGCAGTTTTGACCGTCAAAGCTGTAATTACAGGTGAGCAACAGACGGTTATCCGCCTTGTCGGCTACCTCGGAAAGATAGATTTTCCGCCTTGCAAAGGGTGCGAAAACAGTCTCGCCGTCCTTTGTTGTAGGAACGGGCAGCAGTAAAACATCGCCGTTAATATTTCCGTCTTCACCCTCAAAAAGACCTACTGTGTTTACCGCAAAGCCCCTCTCCATAAGCTCTTTTACGGCAATTTTTAAGCGTTTGTCGCCGCCTATCACGGTAATTTTTTTCATACTCATCATCTCTGTAAAAAAATAAGCGCCGTACTGTATATTACAGTTTATGGCGCTTATGGCTTTTTAGTTACGGTTAAATTCTTCCGATTTTTGAAGTAATATTTCACGGCGGTTAAGCTCCGGATTGCTTACAACGCATTTCCGCAGGTATTCGAGCGTTTCGCCGATTTTCTCTCCGTTAATCCCCATATTTATAAGATTTTTTCCGCTTATTTTAAGGTCGGAAATTCTGTACGGATCGTTTTCAATTAAAATTTCACGGAGTAAATCAAGTGTATTTTCGGTATGAATGCCGAAATGGCGATTTTTAAAATACAGGTATTTTTCTACCGCGTCAGGGTCGGTTTTAAACAGCATTTCTTTAATATCCGCTTTGCTTTTTGGAAAGGGGAGAGATAAAAGGGTTAAAATATTCTCACAACGCTTTTTTTCTTTATTTGACGGCTTTAAAAATTCAAGTGCCGACATTAAATTATCCGCAGAGGAATATAAAAATCCGAAAAGGGCAAGCCCCGCGCCTTGAAGCGGAATAATTTTTGAATAATCGGGATATTTTATTCCTATAAATTCGAGTCCCTTAATATCGGTCAGCGGCTTTAGCGCCGCGGGATTGTTACCGTTTACTGCTTTTCTCAGCTCGGCGGAAATTCGCTCGGCTGATATATTTTCAAGCAGCGGCGCGCATTTAAGGGCGGCTTTGAGGGTTTCTTCTTCGGGAGTAAACTCTAAAACTGAGGCAAAGCGGAAAAGCCGCAAAATTCTGAGCGCGTCCTCACAAAACCGCTTTTCGGGATTTCCTACTGCGCGGAGAATTTTATTTTTCATATCCTCTCTGCCGCCGAAAAAGTCCTTTATGCCTTCCTTTTCATTATATGCTATAGCGTTTACCGTGAAATCGCGGCGGGCGAGGTCCTCCTTAAGGCTTTTTACAAAGGTTACGCTTTGGGGTCTTCTGTGGTCGGAGTATTCGCCGTCGGTGCGGTAGGTTGTAACCTCTGCGGCAATACCGCTGTTTATCACCGTCACTGTGCCGTGCTTAATGCCTGTGGGGACGGTCTTCTCAAAAAGCGTAAGTATAATTTCGGGCGGGGCAGAGGTGGTGATGTCGTAATCGTGCGGGGGAATACCCATTAGCATATCCCGCACACAGCCGCCTACAAGGTAGGCTTCGAAGCCGCTTTTTTGAATTTTATCGATAATAAATTCGATTTCGGGGGGTATAAAAAGCATATTTTTCCTTCTTTCGTAAAAAAGGGTTTATTTTTTTTGCATTTGGCAATATAATAGTAGGTAAGATTAATATGTTAGGAGAGGTTTTATGAAACAGCTTCGGGACGAGGATAAAATAATCGAGGGCGTAAAGCATATTCATATGATAGGTATAGGCGGCAGCGGTATGTGTCCGCTTGCGGAAATACTCCACGGTAAGGGCTATTATTTAACCGGCTCCGATAATAACGAGAGCGACCCGCTCGCCCGTGTTAAGGCACTCGGTATTCCTGTGTTTATGGGTCATAGGGCGGAGAATATAAAGGGCGCAGAGCTGGTTGTTTATTCGGCGGCTATATCAGAAGATAACCCCGAGCTTAAAGCCGCCCGCGAAAAGGGAATACCCACAATGGAGCGTTCCCATATGTTAGGTGCGCTGACGAGGCATTTTGATAATGTTATAGGCGTTTGCGGTACACACGGCAAAACCACCGTTACCTCTATGATAACACAAATTTTAATATTAAACAAGCAGGATCCTACAGCAGTTATCGGCGGTAAGCTTCCGCTTATTAATTCAAACGGTATTTCGGGCAAATCGGAGACTATGGTTTGCGAGTCCTGCGAGTTTGTGGATACCTTTTTACAGCTTTCCCCCGATGTTGCGGTACTTCTTAATATCGATAACGACCACCTTGATTATTTTAAGACTATGGAAAACCTGACCCTCTCTTTCCATAAGTTCCTTAAAATGGCGAAAACAGCCTATATTAACGGAGATGACGAATTAGCCCAAAAGGCGGCAGAGGATATTACGGCTAAAACCGTAACCTTTGGCTTTAATGAAAATAACGATTACCGAGCCGAGAATATTAAGGGCGGAAAATTCGGCTTTTCCTTTGATGTAATTAAAAACGGCGAGAAAATTATTAATATACAAATGCATATCCCCGGCAGACACAATGTTTTAAACGGGCTTGCCGCCTTTGCGGTATGCTTTGATATGGGCGTTTCTGCTGAGGGTATAAAGGACGCTGCCCAAAAATTCACGGGCGCGGGCAGGCGGTTTGAATTTTTAGGGGAGTACGGTGGCTTTGTTTTAGCCGATGATTACGCCCACCACCCCACCGAGATTAAGGCGACCCTTACTGCGGCAAAGGAGCTTGACTACAACCGAGTTATAGTGGTTTTCCAGCCCTTTACCTTTTCCCGCACCGCGCTTTTAAAGGAGGATTTTATTGACGCGCTTTCGGTTGCCGATAAGGTGATTTTAACCCCCATTATGGGCTCGCGCGAAAAGAATACCTACGGCATATCGTCAGAGGATTTAGCCGCGCGCCTTCCCGACGCGGTTGTGGTTGACGGCTTCGAAAATATAGCCGATACCGCAATTAAAACTGCCGAAAAGGGAGATATAGTAATCACAATGGGCGGCGGCGATATTTACAAGACGGCGCATATCATACAGGAGAAATTAGGCAAATGACCGAAAAGCTTTACGATAGGAATTCACATATAAGGGAATTTTCGGCCACGGTTTTAAACTGCGAAAAATCGGGAGAAAATTATGCCGTTAAGCTTAATAAAACCGCCTTTTTCCCCGAGGGCGGCGGGCAGGAGTCCGATAGAGGGAATATAGGCGGAGCGGCGGTTTTAGATGTTCAAATTGCAGATGATGAAATAATCCATTATACCGACCGACCGCTTAATATCGGCGAGGAATACGCTTGTACCTTAAATTGGGACAGGCGTTTTCGCAATATGCAAAACCATTCGGGGGAGCATATAGTCTCAGGGATAGTACATAGGCTATACGGGCTTAATAATGTCGGCTTTCATCTGGGAGCGGAAATGACGGTGGATTTTGACGGCGCTTTATCAAGAGAACAGCTCCTTGAAATTGAGTACCTTGCAAATAAAGCGGTGTGGGAGAATGTGCCGATAAGGGCGTATTACCCCGATGAAAAGGAGCTTAAAGACTTAGATTACCGCAGTAAATTGGAGCTTACGGAAAATGTAAGAATAGTGGATATCGAGGGCTATGACCTTTGCGCCTGTTGTGCGCCTCATGTTAAAAGGACGGGGGAAATAGGGATAATAAAAATTTTAGATTCCTTTAAAAACAAGGGCGGGGTGCGTATTTTTATTAAATGCGGTCGGGACGCCCTCCAAGATTATAACGATAAGTATTTTAATGTGCGGAAAATTTCAAATCTATTATCTGTTAAGCAGAACGAAGCCGCGGCGGCGGTTGATAGGCTGAGTGAAGAAAACCGCGAGCTTAAATTTGAAATTTCTAATCTTAAAAAGCGGCTTATTGCAGAAAAAGCAAAGAATTTTGCCCCCGAAAGTGATAAAACGGCGGTTTTTGAAGAAAGCCTTGATATTAAGGAATTACAGCTTTTCGCCGATGCGCTTTATAAAAAAAGCGGCGGAATACGGGGTGTTTTTTCGGGAAAAGACGGTAATTTATCCTTTGCAATCTGCGGAGAAGAAACGGCGCTTGATTTGTTTTTTAAGTGCTTTAAAGAACGTTTTTCGGTTCGGGGCGGCGGCAGAAACGGTATGGTGCAGGGGACGGTTGTTGCCGCAAAAAATGAAATTGAGGATTTTTTTAGTTTATAAATAAAGGGGTGTAGGGATCTGCTCCTACCGCTTTATAATATAAAAAATAATTCTTTCCTTTACAACTGTAATATGCTATAATAATACGAATACTGATTTTCGGAGTGAAGTTATGAACTGGACTGAAATTACGGTTGCGGTAGCTAATAAGGATACCGATACCGCGGCGGCGATAGCCAATATGACCGTGCCCTACGGAATTTATATTGAGGATTATTCCGACCTTGAACAGGGAGCGGAGGAAATCGCGCATATTGATTTAATTGACGAGGAGTTAGTCGCAAAGGACAGGGACACCTCGATTATTCACATATATATCTCGGAGTGCGACAATGCCGCCGAGGCGCTGGAGTTTTTAAAGGAGCGCCTTACTGCCGAGGGTATAGGCTATAAGGCGGAGGCTGTGGGTGTAAACGATTCCGACTGGAACGAGAACTGGAAAAAGTACTTCCACGCCACCGAAATCGGCGAAAAATTAGCCGTTGTGCCGAGCTGGGAAAAGTACGATAACAAGGATAACCGCACTATTTTGCATATTGACCCCGGCGCGGCGTTCGGAACGGGAACACACGCGACCACCTCGCTTTGCCTTGATATGCTTCAAAATTATGTTGACGGTGACACCGAAATGCTTGATATAGGCTGTGGGAGCGGAATTTTAGCGGTCGCTTCGGTGCTTTTGGGAGCTAAGACGGCAGTCGGTGTGGATATTGACGCCCAGTCGGTAAAAACCGCGCGGGAAAATGCCGAGATTAACGGCGTTGCAGATAAAACAGAATTTATTGTCGGCGACCTTGCCGAAAAGGTGTCGGGTAAATATTCGGTTGTGTGTGCTAATATTGTAGCAGATGTGGTTATAAGATTGCTCGAAAGCGTTAAGAATTATATGGAAGAGAACGCTGTTTTAATAGTTTCGGGCATAATTGATTTAAGAGAAAACGATGTACTCGCCGCCGCAGAGAAACACGGCTTTACCGTGACCGAAAAGCGGTATAAGGACAACTGGTGCGCCTTTGCACTTAAAGCTTAAAAAAGGGGAATAAAAATGCTTGAATTTGAGCAGTTGAAATTGCGTCTTCAAAGTAATGAAGCGGAGCTTCGCGACCTTAAGGACGCTATTGGGTATGACAGGCTGAAAAGAGAAATTGACGAATTAGAGCTTAAAGCCGCCGCCCCCGGATTTTGGGACGATGCTGAAAATTCGCAGAATATTCTGCAGAAAACGGGTAAGCTTAAAAACACGGTTGAAAGCTATGACAGGCTTTGCTCAAGCTATGACGATTTGATTGTTTTAATCGAAATGGGGGACGAGGAGGGGGATTTGTCCCTCGTGGAGGAAATCACCGCCTCGCTTGACGAGTTTGAAAGCGGACTTGCCTCTCAAAGACTGCAAACCCTTTTAACAGGTGAATATGACAATAACAACGCAATCCTTACCTTCCACGCGGGTGCGGGGGGAACCGAGGCTATGGACTGGGTTTCGATGCTGGTTAGAATGTATACCCGTTGGAGTGAGCGGCACGGCTTTAAGGTACAGCTGCTCGACTTTCTTGACGGGGACGAGGCGGGACTTAAAAGCGCGGTTATGCTAATAGAGGGGGATAACGCCTACGGCTATTTAAAGAGCGAATCGGGCGTTCACCGCCTTGTAAGGGTATCGCCCTTTGACGCGTCGGGCAGAAGACACACCTCCTTTGCTTCATTAGAGGTTATGCCCGAGATCAGCGATGACGCCGATATTGAAATACGCGAAGAAGATATTAAAATGGATGTTTTCCGTTCCTCGGGCGCGGGCGGTCAGCACATTAACAAAACCTCGTCTGCGGTGCGCCTTACCCATATTCCCACAGGAATTGTGGTTGCCTGTCAGAACGAACGAAGCCAGTTTCAAAACCGCGAGCAGGCTATGAAGATGTTAAAATCAAAGCTGCTTGAAATTAAAGAGCGTGAACACCTTGAAAAAATCGAGGATATAAAGGGCGTTCAAAAGGAAATCGCCTGGGGCTCGCAGATTCGTTCCTATGTATTTATGCCTTATACCCTTGCAAAGGACCACCGCACAGGCTTTGAATCGGGTAACATTAACGGAGTTATGGACGGCGATTTGGACGGCTTTATCAACGCCTATTTAAAGGCTTCTTCTAAGGGAGAATTGCAAAATGTGTAATGACGGTATGATTTCGGTTGCAATAGACGGTCCTGCGGGGGCGGGCAAAAGCAGTATTTCCCGCATTGCGGCGAAAAGGCTCGGCTTTATTTATGTTGATACAGGCGCGCTTTACCGCGCGGTGGGGCTTAAATTTTCGCTGTCGGGCGCGGATACATCTCTTGAATGCGATATTGATGGGATTTTAGCCGATACAACTGTAGATATTCGCTTTAAGGACGGCGAGCAGAGGGTTTATCTTGACGGCAGGGATGTTTCGGACGAGATACGCACCCCCGCCGCATCTATGATGGCGTCAGCAGTTTCTGCGCGCCCACAGGTGAGAGCCTTTTTGCTTGAAATGCAGAGAAAGCTTGCAAGGGAAAATAATGTGGTTATGGACGGCAGAGATATAGGTACTGTTGTTCTGTCCGACGCTAAGGTTAAAATCTACCTTACCGCCTCAGCTGAGGTTCGCGCTGAAAGAAGACTTAAAGAGCTTACAGAAAAGGGCGAAAATGTCACCTTTAAAGAGGTTTATGACGATATGGTAAAGCGGGATTTTGACGATATGCACAGGGCTATCGCGCCGTTAAAGCAGGCTGAGGACGCTGTGCTTGCCGACACTACCGACTGTGATTTTGAAGAATCGGTAGAGCTTATTTTAAAGATAGTAAACGAAAAGAGGGCGTAAAATTGAAAATAACGCTTGCAAAAACCGCGGGCTTTTGCTTTGGGGTGAACCGCGCGGTGCAGTCGGTCTATGACCTACTTGATAAGGGAGAGCGTGTATGCACCTTGGGTCCTATAATTCACAACCCTCAGCTTGTTGAGGAATTAAAGCAAAGGGGAGTAAGGATTGTAGACTCGCCTGACGAAGTAAATGACGGTGAAACTCTTGTTATCCGTTCCCACGGTGTTGAACAGAGCGTAACCGAAAGGGCAAAAGCATTAGGTGTAAAAACCGAGGACTCAACCTGCCCCTTTGTTGCGAAAATTCATAGCATTGTAGCCGAAAAGGGCAGTCAGGGTTATGTGACTCTTATTGCGGGAGATGCTTCTCATCAAGAGGTAAAAGGCATTGTCGGTCACTGCACGGGAGAGGTTTTTGTCTTCTCGGGTGAGGAGCAACTCTCAGAATTATTGGCGGAAAATGAAAATTTTGCCGAAAAAAGGATTATTTTGGTTTCTCAAACAACATTTAACGAAAAAATTTTTATAAAATGCCGAAATATTTTAAAAAAAGTATGTACAAATGCGGAAATTTTTGATACAATATGTAATGCAACTTCTATGCGCCAGCAGGAAGCCCGCGAGCTGTCCGAAAAGAACGATGTAATGGTTGTCATCGGCGGAAGGCACAGCTCAAACACAGCAAAGCTTTATGATGTGTGCAGGGAAAAATGCGGCAGAACCTATCTTGTTGAAACAGCATCGGAGTTATCCGAAATCGATTTTACGGACTGCGGTTCGGTGGGAGTTGTTGCAGGCGCATCTACACCTGCAGGTATTATAAAGGAGGTTATTAAAACCATGTCGGAAAATTTACAACCGGTTGAAGAACAGGCGGAGGTAAAAGAACCTGTTCAAAAAAGCTTCGAGGAAATGACGGATGAGGAAGCATTTGAGGCTTCTCTAAGCGGATTAACAGGCGACCAGAAGGTTTGCGGTACTGTTATCGCTGTCAATCCTACCGAGATTACGGTAGACATCGGCAGAGGAGTTACAGGCTATGTCACCGCGGACGAATTCTCTAACGAGCCTGATGTGAAGCTTATGGATGAAGTTAAGGCGGGCGATAAGCTTAATCTTATCATCATGAAAATCAATGACCAGGAAGGAACCGCAATGCTTTCAAAGCGCCGTTACGATGCTATCGCCGGTTGGGACAATATTGTTGCCGCCAAGGATTCGGGCGAAATCGTTACAGGCTTTGTCAAGGATGTTATTAAGGGCGGCGTTGTTGCCTATGCAAACGGCATAAGAGTATTCATTCCTGCATCACAGGCTACCGCTTCAAGAGGCGAAGCTCTTGAGGAGCTTAAGGGTAAGGAAGTTTCTTTCCGCATTATTGAAATCGGCCGCGGTCGCAGAGCTGTAGGCTCTATCCGCAGCGTGCTTAAAGAACAGCGCAAGGAAGCCGAGGACAAGATTTGGGAGACTATCGCAGTAGGCGACCGTTTCACAGGTACTGTAAAATCTCTTACAAGCTACGGTGCGTTCGTTGATATCGGCGGTGTGGACGGTATGATTCACATTTCTGAGCTTTCTTGGCAGAGAATCAAGAATCCGTCAGAGGTTGTGCTGGTAGGCGATACTGTTGAAGTATATGTTAAGGCGCTTGACCCTGAAAAGAGAAAAATTTCTCTCGGTTACAGAAAGCCCGAGGATAACCCGTGGGTTATTTTCGAGAACAACTACAATGTAGGCGATACCGTTAAGGTTACTATTGTAAGTATGACTACATACGGCGCGTTTGCTCGTATTATTCCCGGTATTGACGGTCTTATTCACATTTCTCAGATTGCTAACAAGCATGTTGCAAAGCCGCAGGATGAGCTTACCGTAGGTGAAGAGGTTGACGCTAAGATTATAGCGGTTGATCCCGAGAAGAAGAGGGTTAGCCTTTCTGTCCGCGCTCTGCTTGAGGACAGTGAGCCCGCAGTTGAAGAGACTTCCGTTGATGTTGCCGACGAGGTAGTATTCGAAGCTTCGGATGAGACTGCTCCCGCAGAGGAAACAGCTGAATAATTTTATATTTTGAAGCTTATTTCAAAAATTGCAAAAGTCTCCCTTTTCGGGAGACTTTTGTTTTTCGGTTTGTCACTTTATAAGTATCTCGTCGCAGTCTTCTTTTCTTATCGCAATTACCGCGCCTCTTATTAAAAATGCCCTTGGGTCGCCCGCGGGACTTTTGCCTACACATTCTACGACGGTGTCCGGCGTAAGACCGATATCAAGCAGGCGCTGCCGCATACTGCCCTTTGTGAGCAGTGCGGCTATTTCGGCGTATTCTCCTACATCAATGCTGTTAAGATTTTTCATTATCTCTGTCTCCCTCAGGCTGACCGGCATAGTCATTAACATATTATTCTCATAACGGTTTAGTGTTACTTATAATTTCTTGCAAATTAATTCAATATATGTTATATTACAATTAGTTTATTGTATGCGGTGAAATGTATGGATATAATTTACGAAAATAAAACTCGCTTAATAGAAGTTTCGTTTAGCGAAGGTCTGGCTCCTTTTGCTCATTTGCATAAGGAGCTTGAGATAATATATGTGCGTAAGGGAAAAGCTGTTGCATATGCCGACAAAAACAGCTATCTCTTAACTGCGGGCGATATGTTTATCGCTTTCCCTAATCAGGTTCATTATTACCGAACGGTTACCAAGGGTGAATTTATGATATTGATATTTTCTCCCGGTATTTTATATGATGTTTCTTCAAAAATATCTAAGAGCAAGCCTGATATTAATTGCTTTACTTCCTCGGATGACGGGAATTTAAAGGATATTTTTGATAGGATGTATGCTTTGGATGGGGAGTATAAAAATATTGCGATAAGCGGCTATCTTAATGTTGTTATTAGCCGTATTTTACCGAAGCTAAGGCTCCAAACGGTTGATACGGAGAATAATTCCGCCTTCCATAATATTATCGATTTTTGCACCCATAATTTTAAGGACGATATAACCCTTGATATTGTCGCCGAGGAATTACATTTGAGTAAATATTACATATCCCGTTTAATAAATAACAGGCTTAAGCAGAATTTTAATGAATACATAAACAATTTGCGAATTTCCGAGGCATGCAACCTTTTAAGGGAAACTGACGAAAAAATAGCCGACATCTCGGAGGATGTCGGCTTCGGGACGATACGGTCGTTCAACCGCGCGTTTAAGCTTGTAATGGGCTTATCGCCCGCTGAATACCGCATTAAGAACAAAGAGCTTAAAGCGATTTAAGGTAGTTAATGCTTACTTCGGCACATTCGAGACGGGTTTTGCCCATACTCGGCTCATCCTGCTCTACTACAACCCATGTTGCGCCGACTTCCTTGCAGGCGTCAAGGATAGCAGGGAAGTTCTGAACGCCGCAGCCAACGGGGCGCAGCTCAAATTTATTTGAGGTATCCTCCGCCTTTTCCTTACCGTCGGAACCGATAAGTCCGTACATATTTTCGCTCTTGCTGCCGACAAAGTCCTTAAGGTGGATTATTTCAATTCTGCCGTTATATTTGCGGATATAGTCGGAGGGATTTTCACCGCCTACATTTACCCAGCAGGTATCAAGCTGTGTTAAAAGCAGGTCTGCTGAAACATCGCTGTAAAGGCGGTCAAGCTTATATTCGCCGTCTGCCTTTTCAAATTCAAAATCGTGGTTGTGGTAGCAAAGCTTCATACCGTTGGCGTTTGCAAGCTCACCGAATTTCTTGACATTCTCTATAAACTCGGCATTTTTCTCGCCGCCTGCAAGATACTCCGCGCCAATCCACGGAATAACAATGTATTTACAGCCTATCTCGGCATATGCCTTAAAGGTTTCATCACCCTTTAAAAGCTCACTGTAAGGAACATGAGCGGAAATCGGAACAAGACCTATCTCTTCGCAAAGCTTTTTAACCTCTGCGACGGATTTGCCGTAAAGTCCCGCAAACTCAACGCCGTCATAACCTAATTCCTTAACCTTTTTGAGGGTGCCCTCAAAATCTGCTTCCATATCGGTTCTTACCGAATAAAGCTGTAAAGCAATCGGAAAATCGTACATAATTATTTCTCCTTCTTTATTTATCGGCAGCCCAAAAGGCTGCCGATATTTATGTTTTTTAATCAGATTTCGGGAATGGTGATTTCAACCTCGTGACCGCTCTCGCTTGACCTCTGAATACCGTCAAGTATAGCCTGATTGTAGATTATCTCGTCGGTCGGAACGGGTGCCTTGCCACCTGTGATTATAGCGTCAAGGAAGGAACGAATCTTTCTGTTCCAAAGATCGGTAGTTGCGGGAAGGAGCGGAACTTCTGTCTTTACGGGCTCTCCTGCAACATCGTGATAAATGGTCATAGGCTTATCGAATGAGCCGTTCCAGCAATCGGTGGACGGTACGCGCAAAGAGCCCTTAGTACCCATAATTATGGTGTCTCCCGGAGTGTCAAGGTGCATATACCACGCAATACGGAAGTCGAGAACTATGCCGCCCTCAAGACGGATATAAGCAGAGGCAAAGTCGTCAACGCTGAACTTCTTTGCACACTCGGGCTTGCCAACCTGGGAATAAGCCTCGGGTGTGGTGCCGAAGTAATCGGTAGCCGTACCAGAAACGGTTAAGGGCTTAGGATTGTCAAGTGCGTTCATAACAAGGTCGATTGAGTAGCAGCCGATGTCTCCCAACGCGCCGAGACCCGCCTTATCGTTTTCAATAAAGGTCTCAGACCAGCTTACGGGAATGCCGTGTCTGCGGCCGCCGCCTGTCTGAACATAGTAAACTCTGCCTAATTCGCCGGACTTTACAATTTTCTTTATCATCTGCATATTGGCGTCAAAGCGCGGCTGGAAGCCTACCGATACAATCTTTCCGCTCTTCTTCTCTGCCTTGCGGATTGCAACAGCCTCATCAAGAGTCACGGTCATCGGCTTTTCGAGCAGTACATTAAGTCCGTGCTCAAGTGCATAAATAGTACACTCAGCGTGGGTGCGGTTGTAGGTGCAAACCGAAACCGCGTCCATTTCGACCGTGTCAATCATTTCCTTGTAATCGGTGAAGAATTTTGCGCCCTCAACCTTATACTCTGCAAACTTCGCTTCTGCTTTTCCGGGAATAAGGTCGCAGCCCGCAACTAATTCAACATCGGGTTGCTTCAAATAGGCTTGAATGTGAGAGCCTGAGATTCCGCCCGTACCGATTATGCCGATACGAAGCTTGCGGTCGCTTTTTACTGTGCTTTGAGCTTCTTGATTGCTTGTGAAATTGTTCATATCAAGTGCCATTTTATTTTCCTCCTGAAAAATAATTTTTATATCACGAACTGGCGCATATAGCGGCAGCTAAGTGCTACTGAGTCTAAAATCCGTTCCTTTGAGCTTTCAAACGCCTTGTCCTCGACCTCAATGCAGGCAAAGCCGTCAAAGCCGATGTCGGTGAGAGCGGAAACATATTTGCCCCAGTCAACATCGCCGAGACCCGGGAGCTTGGGGCTCATATAATCGAGGGGATAGCCCATTATGCCGACTTCGTTAAGCTTATCGGGATAAAGCTTAATATCCTTAAAGTGAACATGGAAAATCTTATCCTTAAACTCGTAAAGGGGCTTTATGTAGTCAATCTGCTGCCAGATAAAGTGACTCGGGTCGTAGTTGATACCGAAATTATCGCTGGGCAGAAGTTCAAACATCTTACGCCAAAGGGCAGGGGTGGTAAAGAGGTTCTGTCCTCCCGGCCACTGGTCTGCGCCGAAAAGCATCGGGCAGTTCTCAATCGCCACTTTGACGCCCTTTTCCTCGGCAAGCCCTATAATAGGCGGCCAGATTTCCTTAAACAGCTCTAAATTTTCCTCTACGGTCTTTGTTTGGTCTCTGCCTATAAAGGTTGTAACCATATTAACGCCCAAAAGCGCGCTCATATTGATAACCTTTTTAAGGTGCTCTATTGCGGCGTTCCTCTTTTCGAGATTTCCATCCATAGTGTTGGGGTAAAAGGCGAGTGAGGAAATTTCAATGCCCTTTTTAGCACAAAAATCCTTTATGTAGGCGATATATTCGTCTGAGGTATTATCCACATCAATGTGGCTTACACCCGCGTAACGCCTTTCCGCCTTGCCCTGCGGCCAACAGGCGACCTCCATACATTCACAGCCGTTTTGTACGGCATTTTCGACAGCCTCCTCAAAGGTAAAGCCGTCATAGATTGCGCTTACGATTCCAAGCTTCATAAGTTGCACTCCTTTATCGGGTATTTTATTTTTGCACTTTGTTTTATTAAGTCCATACAGGTGTGGACATTGTGGGTTAATTCGCATACGCTTTTGTAATCATCTAAAAAAGCGTCCCTATTTTCGATATAGTCGGCGAATTTTTCCGCCTCGCCCCGCATTACCTCGGCGCGGTCGGGCGTTCCGAAGAGCAGAGCTTCCTTTCCGTCCTTTACAAGCGAAATATCGGCGTACTGGGAAACCGAGCCTATTTTCACTACGCCCTTATCGCCGACTATTTCGGAGCCTACAGCCGACTGCCCGATTTTACTGTAGGAGAGTACGGCGGTAAAATCCTTATAGCCTAAAACCGCCCCGCCCGAAAGGTCTGCGCCGTTATCCGCAAAGGCGGCAGAGGCTGATACGGTATCAGGCTTGCCCAATAAATCAAGAGCTGCGTATACACAGTAAACACCTAAATCCATAAGGGTTCCCGCGGCGAGGGACATATCAAAAATATTTACCCTTTCGCCCTTTTTAAACTTTTCATATCGACTTGAAAGCTGGCAGAAATCAATCCTCGCCTGTGAAATTCTGCCTATTTGACTTAAAGCGTCAAGCAGTATTTCTCGCCCCGAAGAGTGGCGGGACATAATCGCCTCGGCGTAAATCAGTCCTTTTTTATTTGCGAGAGCTAACAATTCGTCATATTTTTCACAGTCGGTTGTAATCGGTTTTTCGCAAATAACATTTTTGCCATTTTCCAAAAAAAGCCTGCTTTGTTCATAGTGAAAGACATTAGGGGTTGCTATGTAAACCGCATCAATCTCGGGGTTTTCGGCAACAGCCATTAAATCGTTTGAAAAATGCTTAAAGCCCTGTGTTTTTGCAAAGTCTTCGCCGTTTTTAATACTTCTCGAATAGTCTGTGTGAAGCTCATATCTTCCCGTTAAACGGCAAGCCGCCAAAAATTTTTCGGTAATAGCGCTTGTGCCGACTGAAGCAAGCCTTATCATTATATATTTACCTCAAGCGCCTGCTTTTTGTCAGAGGACTCAAAGCAAGCCTCCATTACCTGCATAACGCGGCGAACCTCGCCAAGCTTGATTGCGGATTCCGCTTTTCCGTCAAGCGCGGCGCAGAAGTTGCGGTAAAAATCGTGAACATCGCTTTGAGGGCGCTCGGCTTCGTACATATCGAGTGTAATTTCATCGCGGGGCGCCATTGTTTTGGTGATTCCCGCCGCAGTCTGAACGGGGAGAACCTCCTTCTCATTCCATGCCTTCATACGGGCAACCTGCGCGTTTTTCTGCCAGTCCTCGATAATCGCGCTGCCATTTTTGCATTGCAGATAAAAGCGCGGCATTGCGATAAAGTTATATGTGCCAACCTCTACATAGGCGGTCTTACCGCTTTCAAAATACATTGTAAGCTTAAAGCCGTCGTCCACCTCAGAGTTTGTTATATGTGTCTCGGTGCAGTAAATCCTTACGATTTTTTCTTTAATAATTTGCAGAATCTGGTCGATAAGATGCACGCCCCAGTCAAGAATCATACCGCCGCCCTGAGCCTTGGTACAGCGCCAGTCGCTCGGAATACCGCGGGAGCCGTGAATACGGGACTCAATATTAATAAGCTCACCTATCTCGCCCGATTCCACGATTTTCTTCGTTGCCAAATAGTCAACATCCCACCGTCTGTTTTGGTGAACGGTGAAAAGCTTGCCCGATTTATCCGCGGCGGCGGTCATTTCGTCAAACGCCGATACCGACATCTCGACAGGCTTTTCGCAGATGACATTTTTGCCCGCCTCTAAAGACTTTACAACAAGCTCCTTGTGGTCGTCGTTGGGAACGGCGATTACAACCGTTTCTACTGCTTTGTCGGCTAATACTTCTTCAAAGGAGGAATAGGCGTGAATACCGTTTTTCTCGGCAAGCGCGTTTTTTGTGGGGTCTGTATCGTACACGCCCGTAAGTGCGGCGACATCACTTGCCAAAATCTGACGGGTGTGCCACGCGCCCTGTCCGCCGTAGCCTATAACTGCAAAGTTCTTTTTCATTGTTATCCCTCAATTTTGCTTATCATCGGGCAGTCGATTTCTTTCCTGTAATCGGAATAAGCCCAATGAATCGCGTTTTTAATTACTTTTATAATCTGCGGATTGTGGTATGTCGGGTAGCTTTCATGACCGGGCTGGAAGTAGAAGATTTTACCGTAGCCCCGTCTGTAGCAGCAGCCGGCTCTGAAAACCTCGCCGCCCTCGTAGCTGCCTATAAATATAAGCTTATCCGGCTCGGGAATACTGAACGGCTCGGAATAGGTTTCCTCGTGGTCGAGCTTTATGTAACGGTCGATACCCTGTGCTATCTGATGGGACGGGTCGCAGACCCATACATATTCGCGGTCGCCGTCTTCACGCCAACCAAGTGAGCAGGGAGTACCCATAAGAAGCTTAAAGGGCTTAGAATGATGCGCGGAGTGGAGGAAAATCATTCCCATACCCGAAAGCACCGCGTTCTGCACACGCTTTGCCACCTCATCGGGAACATCGTTGTGCCTCATATGACCCCACCAAAGCATAACATCGGTCTCGGCTAAAAGCTCGTCGGTAATATCGTTTACATTGTCAAGCGTGACGGTCTTAACGGTGATTTCGCCATCCTCAAGGTGTTCCTTTAATGCCGTGTGTATGCCGTTCGGATAAATTTCCTTAACGGCGTCATCGGTCTTTTCGTGATAAAATTCATTGTATATAGTAACTCTTATCATCATAATCCGCCCCTTTTGATTTCTATCCTAATTATATAAATTCAATTAAATTACGGCAAGTAAAATATGTCATATTTTATAGACAAATATTGCTATATCTGTGATGTATCCCCAAATATAAAGGTTTATTTTTGCGGTTTGCGGGAAAACTGTTATCGGTGATAGAATTGACTTACTCTAAGAATAATAATCTGCTTACCGTCGCGGCGGGGCTTGCGGTGGGGATAGTAAACGGTCTTTTGGGCGCGGGCGGGGGAATGATTGCCGTACCGCTCCTCAAAAAATTAGGGCTTAGCCAAAAGCAAGCCCACGCAAACGCGGTTGCTGTGATACTGCCGATAACCGTATTAAGCGCCGCACTTTATCTTTTTAAGGGCTATGTATCCCTTGCCGATTCCTTTGTCTTTATTCCGGGCGGGCTTTTAGGCTCGCTTATAGGGACATACTGCTTAAAGAAAATTTCGCCTATTTGGCTTAAAAGAATTTTCGGCGGTTTTATGGTTTACGCAGGCGTGCGCCTGCTTTTAAGATGAAATGGGCTGCCCTTTTAGCAGGGCTTTTTTCGGGAATTATAGGCGCTATGGGGCTTGGCGGCGGAGCGGTGCTTATAATCTATCTTTCACTTTTTACCGACACGCCGCAGTTAAAAGCTCAGGGGATAAATCTCCTTTTCTTTATCCCGACCGCCACCTTGGCGGTTATTGTCTACGCGATTAAAAAACAGATAAAATGGAAAACGGTGCTTAAGGTTGCACTTTGGGGACTTTTGGGTGCGGCTGTCGGCATATATTTTGCCGACCTTTTAGGGGGCGAGCTTACCTCAAAGCTGTTCGGCGGACTTCTTGTAATTATGGGCGTGATAGAAATATTTTCAAAAAAAGGTTGCGATAAGAACAAATAAATGCTATAATAAAGAAGAATAAATGTTCGTTAGGAGACGGGAAGATGTCAAAAACACCGCTTACCGAAAAGCAGGAAAAGGTTTACCGCTTTCTCGTGGAGGAAATGTCCTCTGGCTTTCCGCCTACAGTAAGGGAAATATGCGCCGCCACAGGTATTAAGTCCACCTCAACCGTCCACGCGATTTTAAACGCGCTGGAGGAGGAGGGGTATATAGTAAGGGACGCTAAGTCCTCAAGGGCAATACGGCTTGATACGGAATATGAGTCCGCAATGGTTCCGGTTGTGGGCAAAATTACGGCGGGTCAGCCTATACTTGCCATTGAGGAAATTGAGGATTATATTCCATATCCCTCAAAGGACGCTGAGGGGCTTTTCGCCCTGCGGGTTTCGGGGCTTAGTATGCGGGACGCGGGTATTTTGGACGGCGATATTATTATTGCCGATAAAAATGCCTCTTCTCGAAGCGGCGATATTGTAATAGGTATGGACGGGGACGACGCTACCGTAAAGCGATTGCTTATAAAGGACGGGCAAATAATCTTTATGCCCGAAAACCCCGATTTTTCGCCGATTTATCCCGAAGACCCCCATGTTATCGGCAAGGTTATCGGCTGTTACAGAAAGTATTAAAATATGAAACATATCGATATTTTTACCGACGGCGCCTGCTCGGGCAATCCGGGACCCGGCGGCTGGGGAGCGGTACTGCGCTATAACGGGGCGGAAAAGGAGCTTTCGGGCGGCGAAAAACAGACCACCAACAACCGTATGGAGCTTACCGCTGTTATCAAGGCGCTTGAGGCTTTAAAAGAGCCCTGCAAGGTGCGGCTTGTGACCGATTCGAAATATGTTGCGGACGGTATCGGCAAGGGCTGGGCAAAAGCGTGGCGGAAAAACAACTGGCGCAAGGCGGATAAAAAGCCCGCCCTTAACGCCGATTTATGGGAAAAATTGCTTAATCTGCTTGAGGTTCACAAGGTGGAAATCGAGTGGGTAAAGGGTCACGCGGGTCACCCCGAAAACGAGCGGTGCGACCGTCTCGCGGTGGAATATTATAAGAAACTACAATAAAAACAGTCTCAGGGGAGAGAAACCAATGCAAAACCGAAAAAGTAAAATCGAATTTATAGTAACAGGCGCGCTTATCGCCGCCGCTTATGCGGGACTTACATATTTGTGCAGTATCTTTAATTTGGCATACGGTCCTATTCAGCTTCGCATATCAGAGGTATTAACCCTGCTTCCGATATTCACCCCCGCCGCTATTCCGGGCGTTACAATCGGGTGCTTTATTGCAAATATTGGCTCATTTAACGCGCTTGATATGATTTTCGGAACGGCGGCCACCCTTATCGCGGCAATACTTACATATTATTTAAGGAATATCAGGTTTAAGGGCTTGCCGCTTCTTGCAATGCTGCCGCCCGTTATTATAAACGCGGTGGTAATAGGGCTTGAAATCGCATTTTTCTTCCTGCCTGAGGGCTTTACGCTTTGGGGCTTTGTGATTTCGGGTCTTGAGGTAGGGTTAGGCGAGCTTATAGTGTGCTACGCCTTTGGAATACCCTTTTATTTAGCTGTTAAAAGGTGCGGAATATTCAAAAATCGCGAGCAGTAAAGTCATTGATTACGGGACGAAAAAATAACGCCCTTTTTAAAAGAAACAACCTTGTTTTTTGATGTATTATAATATATAATGAATATGTTAAATTATAAAACGGAGGTAACGGTATGACAAGATATGAGGAAGCAAAAAAGCGCTATGCCGAGTTTGGTGTAGACACCGACGCGGCAATCGCAAAGCTAAGGGAAGTGCCTGTGGCTCTTCACTGCTGGCAGGGTGACGATGTAGGCGGTTTTGACAGTAAGGACGCGCTTTCAGGCGGTATTTTAACAACGGGTAACTACCCCGGCAAGGCTACCACTCCCGAACAGCTTATGCAGGATATGGATAAGGCGATGTCCCTTTGCCCCGGCAAGAAAAAGCTTAATCTTCACGCAAGCTATGCGATTTTTGAGGACGGCGAGTTTGCAGACCGCGATAAATTAGAGCCGAAGCACTTTAAAAAGTGGGTTGAGTACGCTAAAGAGAGAAATATGGGTATCGACTTTAACCCCACCTTCTTCTCCCACCCGATGGTAAAGGACGGGCTTACACTTTCAAGCCCCGACGAGGAAGTGCGCCGTTTTTGGATTAATCACGGCAAGGCGTGCATACGCATTTCTCAGTATTTTGCAGAGGAGACGGGCGTTCCATGTGTTATGAATATATGGACGGGCGACGGATATAAGGATACCCCCGCCGACAGAATGGGCCCGAGAATGAGATATAAGGAAGCCTTTGAGGAAATCCTTTCCGAGCCCCACGACCCCGCTATGGTTAAGCCCTGCGCAGAGTCAAAGGTTTTCGGTATCGGCGTTGAGTCCTTTACCGCGGGCAGCGCGGAGTTTACCTTAAGCTTTGCCGCAACTCATCCCGGTTGTCTTCCCCTTATGGATAACGGCCACTACCATCCGCAGGAGTATGTTTCGGATAAAATTTCGGCGCTCCTTTGCTTCTTTCCCGAGCTTGCTTTACATATTACAAGGGGCGTTCGCTGGGATTCCGACCATGTAGTACTCCTTGATGACGAGACTAAGGAGATGGCTAAGGAAATCGTCCGCAATGACGCGCTCAGTAGGGTTTATATGGCGCTCGATTTCTTTGACGCGAGCATAAACCGCATTTCTGCTTGGACTGTAGGATTCAGAAGCTGGCAGAAGGCTCTGCTTAACGCTATGTGTCTTCCGAACGAGAGCCTTAAAAAGCTTCAGGACGAGGGTAAGTTTACCGAGCTTATGGTAATGCAGGAGGAGGCTAAAATGCTGCCCTTTGCCGATGTTTGGGAGCATTACTGCGAGTTAGAAGGCGTTACCGCAGGTCCCGAATGGTTTAACGAGATTAAGAAATACGAAGACGAAGTATTAAATAAAAGAGGTTAATTAAAATGGGAATTCTTGATGTAGAGGTTATTAAGGAATATATCCGTATGTGTAATGACGGTTGGGAGCAGGGCTGGCACGAGCGCAACGGCGGCAACCTTACCTACCGTATGAAGCCCGAGGAGGTCGAGCAGTGCCGCCCCTATTTCACCACAGATAAGCCGTGGGTGAATATGGGCGTTCAAGCCGACAATTTAAAGGGCGAGTACTTTATCGCCACAGGCTCGGGCAAGTTCTTCCGCAATGTAATTTTAGCCCCGCAGGACAATATCTGCATTGTTGAAATCAATGACGCGGGCGACAGCTACCGTATTGTTTGGGGTCTTGAAAAGGGCGGCAGACCCACCAGCGAGTTCCCGAGCCACTTTATGAACCACAGCGTTCGCAAAGCGGCTACAAACGGGGAGTACAGGGTTATTTACCACGCCCACCCCGCGAATATTATCGCCCTTACCTATGTGCTTCCCCTTACTTCTAAGGATATTACAAGGGCGCTTTGGCAGAGCGCTACCGAGTGCCCCGTGGTTTTCCCCGGCGGCGTAGGCGTTGTTCAGTGGATGGTGCCGGGCGGTGCGGATATCGCCCTTGCTACGAGCGAGCTTATGAAGAAGTTTGACGCGGCGGTTTGGGCGCATCACGGCCTTTTCTGCTCCGGCCCCGATTTTGACATCACCTTCGGACTTATGCACACAATCGAAAAGGCGGCGGAAATTTATGTCAAGGCGCTTTCCTGCGGTCAGGGAATCCGCCAGACCATTACCGACGATAACCTCCGCGCAATCGCAAAGGAATTCGGCGTAACCTTAAATGAGGATTTTCTTGATTAATAATTTATGTTCAAGATAGATAACGAGCTTAAGAGCGCAAATGTAGCGCGTACGGTGCGTTTTACCGAGCCTTTGTTTGAGAAACTCAATAAAACCGCAACCGATAATAATATTTCCTTTAATTTACTGGTTCTGCAATGCTGTAAATACGCATTGGAAAATATGGAAGAAAAGAACAATTAATTCAACCCGCACCGATTTATTGAAAAAATCCGATAAATCGGCGCGGGATTTAAAATATTTGGCATATGGGCTTGAAAAGGGAAAACAATAATGTTATTATTTATCGGGGATTGATATATGTTTAAACTTTTAAAGTATTTAAAACACTATAAAAAGGAAAGTATTTTAGCTCCGTTATTCAAGCTGACCGAGGCGGTTTTTGAGCTTACCGTTCCGCTTATTGTCGCATTGATTATCGACAACGGAATAACGGGAGGGGATAAGCCCTACATTTTAAAAATGTGCGGTGTGCTGGGCATTTTTGCGGTGTTGGGGCTTGTCTGTGCCGTTGCGGCGCAGTATTTCGCCGCTAAAGCCGCGGTCGGGTTTTCCGCTAAGGTGAAGCACGCGGTATTCTCCCATATAGGCAAGCTGTCCTTTTCTCAGCTTGACGAATTGGGAGCGCCGACCCTTATAACAAGGCTTACGGGGGACATTAATCAGGTGCAGTCGGGGGTAAATCTTACCTTCCGTCTTGTTTTGCGTTCCCCGATTGTTGTTTTCGGAGCGGTGATAATGGCGTTTACGGTAGATGTGCCTACCGCCCTCGTTTTCGCGGTCGCCGTGCCTATATTAGCGGTTATAATTTTCGCGGTAATGCTTGTCTCAATTCCGCTTTACCGCAAGGTACAGCAAAGGCTTGACGGCGTGCTGGCAAAAACCCGCGAAAACCTCTCGGGCACTCGCGTAGTGCGTGCGTTTTGCAAGGAAGAAGAGGAAATCTCCGATTTTAACGCCAGGAACCGCGCACTTTCTAATATGCAGATTGCGGTCGGAAAAATTTCCGCCTTTTTAAATCCGGTAACGGTGCTTATAATCAACATAGCGATAATTGCGCTTATTTATATCGGCGGGTTAAGGGTAAATATCGGCGCGGCGACAAGCGGCGAGGTTGTGGCGCAGTACAACTATATGTCGCAGATATTAGTTGAGCTTGTGAAGCTTGCAAACCTTATAATCACCGTCACAAAGGCGGTCGCCTGCGGAAACCGCATACAGTCGGTCTTAGATATTAAGCCCGATATGCCGTCGGGCGAGCATAAAGAGGGCGATTTAAACAGCCCTTATTCTGTTGAATTTAATAACGCAAGCCTTTCCTACGGCGGGGGCGAAAACGCGCTTAACAATATAAATCTTAAGATTAAGCGCGGGCAGACGGTAGGTGTTATCGGCTCCACAGGCTCGGGCAAAAGCTCGCTTGTTAATTTGATACCGAGGTTTTACGATGTGACGGGCGGCAGCGTGCTGGTTGACGGCGTTGATGTAAAGCTTTACGATATTACCGCGCTCAGAAATAAAATAGGCGTGGTTTCACAGAAAAAGGCACTCTTTAAGGGTACGGTAAGGGAAAATATCCGCTTCGGAAAGCCTGACGCTACAGACGAAGAAATTTGGCAGGCATTAGAGACGGCGCAGGCAAAGCAGATGGTGATTGATAAAACGGGTCAGCTTGATTTCTGCCTTGAGCAGGGGGGCAAAAACCTTTCGGGCGGGCAGAGACAGCGAATGACCATCGCCCGCGCATTGGTACGAAAGCCCCAAATATTAATACTTGACGACGCGGCAAGCGCCCTTGACTATGCGACAAGCGCCGCGCTGAATTCCGCTTTAAAAAGCACCGATTTTTCACCGACGGTTATAACCGTGTCACAGAGGGTTTCGGCTATAAGAAACGCCGATGTTATCGCCGTGCTTGACGAGGGAGAAATAGTCGGAATTGGTACAAACGAGGAGCTTTTAAAAACCTGCGAGGTTTATAAGGAAATCTGTGCTTCACAGCTTGAAAGCGAGGCGGCAAGGGTATGAAAAACAAATCGGTTTTAAAACGGGTTTTATCGGTTGTCGGCAGCTTTAAGGTTTCCCTTGCTTTATCGCTTATAATATCTGTCGCAAGCGTTATTTTAACCCTTTATATTCCCGTGCTCGCGGGTAACGCCATTGACGGCATAGCAAGCATTGGCGGGGTAAATTTTGCTGCGGTTAAAAAGGCGCTTTTCGGTATTTTAATCTGTGCTGTTTTGAGTGCGGTGCTTAACTGGCTTATGACGGTCATAAACAACCGCATAGCCTACAATACGGTCCGTGAGCTCAGAGACCGCGCCTTTTCCCACCTGCAGGGTCTTCCTGTCGCCTTTTCGGACTCCCACCCCCACGGCGACATTGTTAGCCGCGTAATCGCCGACGCCGAGCAGTTTGCGGACGGTCTTATTCTCGGCTTTTCACAGTTCTTTACAGGTGTTGTGACCATTATCGTCACCCTTGTGTTTATGCTTACCATTTCGCCGCTTTTGGCTTTGGTCGTAGTGGTGTTAACTCCGCTCTCCCTCTTTACCGCGCGGTTTATAGCCAAAAGAAGCTATGATATGTTTAAAAAGCAGTCGGAAACGCGGGGCGAGCAGACAGCCTTTATAAACGAAATGATAACGGGACAAAAGACCGTTCAGGCGTTCTCGCGCGAGCAAAAAACGGTCGAGGATTTTGACGAGGTTAATGAAAGACTTCGCCGCTATTCCCTAAAGGCAATCTTCTTTTCCTCACTTACTAACCCGACAACGCGGTTTATAAACAATATAATTTATGCGGTCGTGGGACTTGTCGGCGGAATTTTCGCGGTGAACGGTATAATGACGGTGGGCGGATTTGTAAGCTTTCTTGCCTATTCAACCCAGTACACAAAGCCCTTTAACGAGATTTCGGGAGTTATAACCGAGCTTCAGAACGCCCTCGCCTGCATAGATAGAATTTTTGAGCTTATCGACGAGCCGCCTGAGGTTTCCGACAAGGGTAATATGTCCCTCGATAATCCCAGGGGAGATGTTGCCTTTAATAATGTCGCATTTTCCTATGATAAGAATAAAAAGCTTATTGAGGGATTTAACTTTTTCGCTCCGGCAGGCAAGAAAATCGCGGTGGTGGGTCCCACAGGCTGCGGAAAAACCACCCTTATAAATCTGCTTTTAAGATTTTACGATGTCGATAAAGGCAGTATTACCATAGACGGTGAAGATATAAAAAACATCACGCGGGAGAGCCTCAGAACGCATTTCGGAATGGTGCTTCAGGACACCTGGATTAAAAAGGGTACGGTAAAGGAAAACATCGCTTTCGGCAAGCCTGACGCGACCGATGAGGAGATTATCGCCGCCGCAAAAGCCGCCCGCGCCCATGGCTTTATAAAGCGGCTTAAAAACGGGTACGACACCGTGATAGGCGATGATGACGGGCTTTCGGAGGGGGAGAGGCAGCTTTTGTGTATTGCAAGGGTAATGCTTATGAAGCCGCCTATGCTGATACTTGACGAAGCAACCTCTTCAATCGACACCCGCACCGAAATTAAGGTTCAGGACGCCTTTTTAAGGCTTATGGAGGGCAGAACCTCATTCGTTGTGGCACATAGACTATCAACCATACGGGACGCCGACTGCATACTCGTTATGAAGGACGGCAGTGTGTACGAGCAGGGCACGCATGATGAGCTGCTCAGTAAAAACGGCTTTTACGCCGAGCTTTATAACAGTCAGTTTGCGCAATAAATCCGACTGCTCTGTTTTTGGTGTGCTCGGCACGCGTAATAACTTGGCGGTGAAAGTCCGCTACAGGCTTGGCAGTAGCAACTGTCAGCCGAAAACAAGGGTGGCAAACCTAAAAAATTGGGTATCCTCCTACTCGATATTATTGAATTGTACGAGAGTTCAAATCTATCTTCAAAGGGAAAAAGACGATTTTTCATCTATGATTTGGCACTTTGAAAATTGCAAAAAAGAAGAACCTCAAATACGCGTCTGCGTGTCAAGGCTCTCGACTGGTTTGTGGGTGCAATTAAGATACGGATTAAAAATTTTCAATGATACAGTTTTTCACTTCAATATTTGAAGGTTCTATTCCTAATGTTGGGGTTTCAACAGTTCTCGCCTCCCTCTGACGAGGGAGGTGCCGAGGGACGAGGCGGAGGGAGAGAAAAAAGGGACAAAAGCATTAATAAAGCCTTTTTTGACTACCCTCAGTCGCCTATGACTCTTAAAAAGTCTCTCCCTCAGTCTGCGATGCAG
>JBGUUB010000041.1:0-2637 GCA_045133355.1 Acutalibacteraceae bacterium | reverse complement strand
TCCATATAATGCCCGCTGGAAATCGGCGGGGCGGTTCCTGTGGAACAAGCATCACCCGGATGATCCGGTGCAGAAAACCGACCGGATCATATATGCCGACGGTAACCCGCAGAACCTTGACCGGGATAACCTAATAAAGTTAAGCGGTGCCGAGTATGTGGCTTATACACATTTACGCGGGGAACTGATAGAAAAAGGGAACGTCGATCCGGATGCTTTGCGGGCAGTCATTACGCTAGCAAAGATCCGGAGCAGGCTAAGAGAGAAGAGGAAAAATAAGGGATGAGGGAGAAAGTTATAGCATTATAACGATCCCGGTATACCGGGTTGCGCTCACACACGACGCCCTGAGCGCGTAAAGGGCGAGGTATTAAGGTATGGTGGTCCGTCACAAGTGCTTATGCCCTGACCTAATCATTTTGATTAGGTGTTATATGAAATATGTTGCAAGTTGTTCATGCGGTAAAGACTCACTGGCAATGATCCTAGCGCTTATTGAGAAAGCATGGCCATTGGATTATGTAGTGTTTTTTGACGCGGGGAAAGAGTTTAAATCAATTTACAGAAACTGGGAGAAGTTAAAAAAGATACTAGACAAACACGGGATCCGCTATGCGTGCCTCCAGCCGCCGCAGAGTTTTGATTATTACTTTGCAGAGCATGAAGTAAAAACCCGTGACGGTAAACCGAAAACGGGTTACTCCTGGTGCGGCGGCCGGTGCCGGTGGATGACCAAAATTAAAGTACGTGCGATTAATCATTTTTACGATCAGTTTGGAACTGAGCCGATCGTGGAGTATGTAGGGATCGCACGTGATGAGCCGGACCGTTTGACCATGCAGAGATCTGAGCGCACAGTTAAGGTTTACCCGCTTGCGCTTATGGGCATGACCGAAAACGATTGCCTGGTGAAATGCTATAAAAACGGTTTTGACTGGCGGGAGGACAACGGGATCGATCTGTATGATGTGTTAGATCGCGTTTCCTGCTGGTGCTGTGGCAACAAAAACCTTGCAGAACTGCGGGCTATATACAGATACCTTCCTGAATACTGGGAGGCCTTAAAAGCTATGCAGAGCCGCACGGATAAGCCTTTTAGAGAAGAGGCAACGATTGGTCAATTACAAATTAGATTTGATAGAGAGGGTAAAAAACAATGACAATTAAACCGATTGAGACACTTTACAGGGGGCATTATTTCAGGTCAAAAGCGGAGGCCCGTTTTGCCGTTTTCCTGGATTGCCTGGGGGTGAAATGGGAATACGAGCCCCAGGGGTTTGACCTGGGAAACGGTTTAAAATATTTGCCGGATTTTAAGATCTACAATGTGGAAATATGGGACGAGAACCGGGATAAATGCAATTACGACACATACGAGCCTAAAATGCTAGATTATATATGGGTAGAGGTCAAGGGCATGTGGAAGGATGATAAGCCGGGAGAATTATCCGATTTTGACTATACAAAAATAAATCGGTTTGTTTTTGACGGGTCCGGCGACGTCATTAATCCGTTATGGGTAGCCGGTAATTGCTACACACTGGATCCGAGGAATTGGAAGGATTTTTCCAGCTGTGCCGTCGATCGCGGGCCGCAAAATCTAGTTAACACATTCAGGACCATAACCGGAGCCGATAAGGCCCTGTACCCTGTTTGCCCGCAGTACGGAAAATTAGTGCTGGCCATCACCAATGATTGCCATTACCCGGTACCCTCTTGCGGGTATAACGCGTACGACAGGGACGGGGCCTATGATTTTTGTGATAATGTTATTAACGCGCTCGAGGAGGCCGGGCGGTATAAATTTGATCATGGGGGTCAGTACGAGAAGGCCAGTTGCGTGATACATGACCATATCGCCGAGTGGTCCGATTTTATTGTGGAGTCCACGCGTTTAACTGTTTGTGGTATGCTGGAGGATATAAACGAGGCGGGATACGGCGATCTAGTTGATGAGATTTTAAAAAAATATTCGGTTAAGACCGTGGATGATGTCCCATATTGCAGCACTGATATAACGCATCTCATTTATAAAGACGCGTGCAAAATTGTGGATGATTACTGCGTTATTTTAAGCGAAAGGTAGGCAAAATGATCACACTTAAAAACTACAACGCCCACAAGCCCAAAAAGATTAGCTTTATGGGCGTAAACTGGCAGGATGACCAGGAACTGCTGGACGAAATTATAAGGGATGAAACGCCGGCGGGTAAGGCGGCGGCCATTATGGCTAAATATGAGGATCGCGAGTTCTATATGCTCGAGATTGAGAATTATAAAAATGAGTTAGAGTATAGGTTTTTTATTAGAGTGTAGGAGGAAAAATGACATTTGACGATTTACAGGTCAGTGACCTTGCGTGGATCCGCGCGATTGCCGGATTGACTCAGGCCCAGGCGGCTGAGAGACTGGGGATAAGCAAAAGCCATTACGCAGGTATTGAGGCCGGCAGCTATACCGGCGATAAGGTTATGCTCAATGTCGGCAAGCTGTTGAATGAGGATCAGATCAATAGGGCGATCTCGGTTTTGCAGTTTATACGGTTTATCAAAAATATTTGAGAGTATTCACATTTTTTTGTGAAAAAATACTTGCATTTTGGGCAAAAAATTATATAATTATAATTGAACAAGGGGC
>JBGUUB010000040.1:0-1788 GCA_045133355.1 Acutalibacteraceae bacterium | reverse complement strand
AGAAGCCGTCGTCCCACTTGAAAATAACACGGAATGGATGAAAACCGTCGCCAAAGGAATTAGCGCGGAATTAGGTGGCTCAAATACCGTGTCAGATCAACCGATAGAGGTTGTGTTACAAGTTCGCGATCGTGAATTAGGACGTGTGGTAATTGATTCGATCAATCAATTACAACGTCAATCGGGGCGTGTGCTATTAAATGTTTAAAAGGGGGGATCATCATGTTAAAAATTAACGGAGTGGCGATTAAATCGCCACAAACGTTTAGCGTCGCATTAGAAGATATTGACGCCACGGCGACACGAAACGTCCTGGGGGAACTGACGCGTGATCGCGTAGCAACGAAGCGTAAATTGACATGTAGCTGGGGAGCCCTTACGAATAGCGAAATTTCAACACTACTTCAAGCAGTGAAAGATGAATTTTTTAGCGTAACTTATCCCGATCCACAAACCGGGACATTACTAACGAAAACCATGTATGTCGGGTCGCGCACCGCGCCCGTCTATACGTGGCATAAGGGAACCCCACAGTGGAGTCAATTAAGCATGAATTTTATTGAAAGGTAGGGGAGTGTCATGTATCAAGTCAGCAATTCTTTTTTACAAGCGATGGACGACATCTCGCGAACGCTCGCCGTTGAAGTGGAGATTAGTGGGGTTAGGTATCCCACTGACGCCATTATTCGTTTTGAGTTAGAACGAGGGGTATTTGATAATGATACCTTTACGATCGGGCAAACGATGTCAAACGCCTTAACGTTAGAGATTTTTACCACACCAACCATCCAAACCGGCGATGAACTTAAATTGTTTACGTCCTTACGAGTGGGTGAAAAGGACGAGCGAGCCCCATTAGGGGTTTATTATGTCGATAGCACCACTATCAACAAAGAGAAAATGACGTTGACGTGTTATGACAAAATGGTGACATTTGTCGACGAATATATCCCTAGTGCCAATCACAAGACGTTGGGCGCGTTATTTGAGGACGTCTTATTTCAAATTGGAATGACGTATGACGGAGTATTCCGCGATGTCCCGATTAAGGGGGCTTTATATGGGTATACTTGCCGCGAAACATTAGGATTTATTGCGTCGTTAAATGGGGGAAATATGAGCATTAATCGCGCGGGCCATCTTGAAATTCAACGATTCCAAACGGTCGAGCGCGCCATTCCGGCTAAAGCGTGTTTTTCATTCGATGTGAAAGACGTCTATCGCGTCTCAAAAGTATTCTGTCAGTTTGGGGACGTCGGCATTACCCGCGGGGATAGTAGCGGTCAATGTGTAGCGTTTGAAAACCCGTATGTGACGGAACAAAATATCGACGCAATTTACAACCAATTAAACGGCTTGTCATTCACGGCCGCAACCTTGAATTACCGGGGGGATTTAACACTTGATCCAGGGGATATTTTTCAATTTACCGATTATAAAGGGGACATCTTTCCATTAATGTGCGGTCGGAACAAACTTACGTTTAACGGGGGATTAAGCGGTCAATTAGACTCGATTGGTGAAAGTGAAAATACTAATACCTATACGGAATCACAACTCAAATATAAGAAGAACATCACGAAACTAACGGCTGAATTGGGTAAAATTCAAGGCGTCGTCCAGGAAATCGAGCAATCGCATGATGGGTTAGAAGAACGCGTTAAAAATGCGGAACTGGAAATGACGGCGGACGCGATTACAAGCAAAATCAAAGATACATTCGTATCCAAAGACGAAGCGGGAAATCTAGTGACACAAGAACAATTAACGTCAGCTATCCGTCAAACA
>JBGUUB010000039.1:0-2509 GCA_045133355.1 Acutalibacteraceae bacterium | reverse complement strand
TGGGAACTCGTAAAAGCCAGCCGGTTAACCTCACGCGTGCTGCCTATTGTCAGCAATCCGGAATTGACCGCCGTCGGGGCCCTTACAAAATCAAATACCCGCGGCAAGGTGCCGTCGGTAAAAACCAAAACCGGAGCTGTGGCCGGTATGCAGAACTGGACCCGGCATGAAACGACGCCGGAGGAGATCGAGCAGTGGAGCAAAGACCCCGATAACGGCTTTTGCATCAGGACCGGCGGAGATCTCGGAATTATCGCGATAGACTGTGACTGCGATAATGAGGAGAGAGCGGGGGAAATCAGGGAACTCTTTTCAGGAATGATCGGAGCCCCCGATATACCACTAAGAAAACGAGGCGGCGCACGCTGGGCCGCTTTGCTTATTATATCAGATCATAAGCCTGGTGAAAACATAAGCAAAAAAATAATTGTGATGCCGGACGGTGACAAAGTGGAGATCCTGGCCGACGGTCAGCAGCTTGCCTGCTGCGGAACACATCCAAAGGGCACCCGTTACAGCTGGAGCGGGCGGCCGTTTGTGGATGTACCGGAAATTAAAGGCGAGATCCTGGACTCGTTCATAGATACGATCAGCACCCTGTACGGCGTGGAAAACGTGCAGACCGCCTCCGCAGGCGTGAGAGTAAAGGGCCAGACCTTCAAAGCAATGGATCCGGTGCGTGACTTTCTTGAGGAGCGCGGCGAGGTCCTGAGTTACGGCCCTAACGGCGAATTATTTATTATGTGCCCGTGGTGTTCCGAGCACACAAACGAATCAGGCGGCCGTGATACCGCATATTTTCCGATCGGCTCAAACGGTTACCCTCGCGGGGCTTTTAAGTGCCTGCACGCTCACTGTTCAAAGCGCACGATCGATGATTTCAAAGCACATCTTGAGCATATGGGTTATGAGGAGATCCCCGCAGACCAGTACCCCGATGAAACACAAACGGAGGAATACCCCGGAGAAAACCGGAGGCGTGAAACCCTGGAAAAGTTCAGGAATGACAAAGGGATAATCTCATATGGTTTTACTACACTGCGGCTTGCGATGAGCTGCCCTACCGTGATCGGCTATGAGCTTGCGTATGACTCATTCACCAACGCAAAGAAGATCCGCAAGGCGATCCCCGGCGCACAGTGGGAAGAGTACACGGACGCTAAATACACAGTAGAGCTTATTGTGCGTCTTGAAAAATTCGGGTTCAAAATGGGGCGCATCGGGACGGGGCCGTGTTTTGACGCGATGGAGGCCGTGAGTGTACGCAACCGGTTCAACAGTTTGCGCAATTACCTGGATCTAAACATGCCGAAGTGGGACGGTGTTAAACGCGCGGAGCGCTTTTTTGCCGATTACTGCGGCGCGGAGCAGACTCCCTATAACGCCGCGATCGGCCGTTACCTGTTCGCTATGCTGTACGCCAGAGCGACTGCAGAAAAACCCGTTAAGGCTGATATATCCATAATCCTGATCGGTGCCCAGGGTATCGGAAAATCCACCGCCGTGCGGGCCCTGGCGCTTAATGACCAGTGGTGTACCGGTGTATCAATGCGCCTTGAAAACAAGGAACTTGCACAGAGGATCCAGGGCAAGACCGTGATTGAAGTCGGCGAAATGGCCGGTATGAGCAAAAAAGACATTGACGAACTTAAGGACTTTTTAACCCTGGACGCGGACCAGTGGCGCCCCGTTTACTCCCGCGACCAGGTAACCGCGATCCGCCACTGCCTTTTCATTATGACCACCAACAACAGCGCATTTTTAACCGATTATACCGGTAACCGCCGCTTTGCATGTGTGGACGTGCACAAAATTGATATTGAGAAGATCCGTGCTGACATTCTGCAGTTGTGGGCCGAGGGCGCAGAAATCTACAAGGCCGACGGCGGCGAAAAGCTGCACCGCGGGATCGAGCAGTACCAGGAGGCTGAAAACGAAAAACATATACTTTGTGACTCCTGGGAGGATGAGATCCTTTCCTGGATCGAGATGCAGGACGCCGCCGGAGAGTCGGGTTATCCGATCACCAGCCGCAACATTCTCAAATACGGACTGGGTTTTAACGCATCATCGGTAAAGCGTACGGATGAAAAACGACTCGGGGCAATCATGGAAAAGCTGGGATACAAGCTCACAAACAGCCGCCGCAATCCGTGGAAAAAGCAGCAATGGGGATGGTATAAGGACCAGTAGGGGATCGCTCTATTCACCGCATTTTAGGGCCAAACCGTTAAGGTAGGCCCTTTTTTGTTATAAAACCGTTAGGTGTTAGAATTGTGTTATGAGTTTTTTATAACAAAATTTTGATCAAATTTTTGAGTAAAATCAATAACTTAGCTACTCTTGTTAGGTGTTAGGTTTATATATATTAATATTAATATATATTAATATACCGTACGCGCGCAAAGCTAGCACGAGCAGTAAAAATTTTAAAATCCGCGGGAATGTTTGTCATTAATTCCTAACAAAATTAAAATTGCTTGTAAACCCTTATGGCATAAGGGTTTGA
>JBGUUB010000038.1:0-2432 GCA_045133355.1 Acutalibacteraceae bacterium | reverse complement strand
GTTTTATTTTTAATTCTTCCATGCAATAACGGTACATTTGCGGATTCTCTTTTTGCATGAGTTGAAATCTATTTGGTTCTTTTTCAAAATTAACTCCAAACATACAGAAAACACATCCCGTCCTATCTGTTTTTGAAAACCCTAATTTGCCGTTATCTAGTTCCACAATATCACCGTACACGCTATCACAATACGGTAAATTATTCATTTGAATATATCTTATTACATCCTGCTTACTCCAAAACATTAACGGTCTTGACTGGGGATGTTTTTCATTAAACGCATTACATGAGTATCTAACATACGATATAGTGCGGTTTGAACTCTCTTCTGCCATAACCCCAACAAAAGGTTTTGTGTTATTTTCATTGTTATATTTATTTAACGGTTGTTTTTTAATAACATCGCAACATTTAGCACTAACATCAAAAGGCGCGTCAATCAAATATTTCCACTTTTTAGATAGTTTACTTTTAGGACTGTATTCGCCATTAGGTCTAATTCCCGTTAGCCTCAAATTTTTAAGCGATTCTGATTTTGTGTGTTTAATTTCGCTTACACATTCTGCGATATGCTTGCTCGGAAACGGATATCCGTATTTTTCAATAACTTGTTTATAAGTCATTTTTGGTCTGATGATATCTACATTTGGGATTGTTTTCACAAATTTAACAATCTGTGGGTATTCCAATCCCGTATTGACAAATACAGCTTTAATGTCGGGATTAACGCTTCTAACCAAATCAAGCAATACTGTACTATCACACCCCCCCCCGAAAATGATACTACACATTGATCTTCCCATGCTTCAAGCCATTGCTTAATTCGCTGTTTTGAAACAATGATTTTCTGTTCTAACGGTAATGACTGCATCTGCTTTAATTTTTGCAGTTTTGGATTAAATTCTTCTGTCATATAACCACCAAAAATTATTTTTTATTTTTCCTCTTCTCTCTTAGCCTGCTCCGGATCTTCGCAAGCGTAATGACTGCCCGCAAGGCATCCGGATCGGCGTTCCCTTTTTCTATCAGTTCCCCGCGTAAATGTGTGTACGCCACATACTCGGCGCCGGTTAACTTAATTAAATTATCCCGGTCAAGGTTCTGCGGATCGCCGTCAGCGTATATGATCCGGTCGGTTTTCTGCACCGGATCCTCAGGGTGATGCTTGTTCCACAGGAACCGCCCCGCCGATTTCCAGCGGGCATTATATGGACCGGTATCCTGAACCTTGATCATGCATCCGCTTTTGGGCGTATAGCGGATCGACCCTACCGGCAGATAGTTTGCCGCCTGCTGGCCTTTTTTAAACTGCGTTTTTCGCATGTTGGCCAGCTTTTGCGGATCGTCGGTACTATAACCTTTAACACCCTTATTCGGCGGAACGTATCCAGGCTTAAACCGGTATTTTTTGCCCTTTACCTCTAGATCTTCCAGGTTTTTGCTTTTCAGGCCGTTGCCGATCCCGCGGTAAAAACATGCAGATACGATCGCCGCCTGGCTGCGTGATTGGCCAAAAACGCGGTTAAATTCAGCGGTCAACTGCGCAAAGTACGTACCAGGAGCGTGCTCCCTCAACCAGGCTATCTGCTCCGGCGTAAACCCGTTACTCATCCTTGATCACCAGTTCTTTTATCCCTACAGCGCCCTTATCGGCCGACGTGCGATAATACTCCGCATAAGTCTTAGCCGCGGCGATCTGAGTGTTTGCGTTGGCTATGATGTGCGTTGCAATATCGGCCATCGCACGTGCCCGGGTACACTCCTGCTCGAGTGCTCCACCGGTCAAACTCTCATCGTTCAATCGCTCCAGCTGCATGAATAAATGGTCATTAAGATCGGTTAATTTATTCTTCATGCTTATACACCCCCGAATCTACACCGAAAACGCCCCACATAGGCTCCTCGCGGCCGTCTTTTTTCACATATGCTATAGCAAGTTTGTGATCGTCAAAAAGATCCTGCAATTTGTACACCCTAGGCCCCAGGTACACATACGCCTCCGATTTGTCGATGCTGTAACCTGTATATATCACCCGGCGCTCATGGCCTCCGTCTTTTTCGGCAAAGTGCACAGGGCTGCCGAGTTTAAACCGCTCATTAAACTCAGTAATAGTGAACGGCCGCGCTTTTGGCTCTTCCTGCTCAACTTTTCCGCCTTCCCTCACCATATCCGCATGAATGAAAAAAGAAAAATCCCCGATCGCGGCCGCATTTCCCACTACACGGCACCGGAATGGGAAAGGGCTCCCGCACTTTACTTCCACAATACGGAACAAATGACAGCTCGGATCAGTGCCTAGATCCTGAAAAGTTATAAGGTGATCCGCGGCATAGCCCACCGTGCTCAATGGTGACAGCGAAAAACGGGCGGCCTTTTCCTCAGTTAGCACATCATTAGGCATAAGAACCGCGTTTAAACCGCCGATAATT
>JBGUUB010000037.1:0-1655 GCA_045133355.1 Acutalibacteraceae bacterium | reverse complement strand
CGGTGCTTACCCTTACGGCGGAATTTGTTTCGCTGCGCCGCAAAACATAAACCGCGCGCAACGGCACGTCGATGTTTGTTCCGATTTCGGATTTTCCCATCCACGGTGTTGAGCAAACCCAAAACCTTCCGTCAATCCTGCGGATTATCGGCTTGTCATCGTTAATCATAACAACCCTGTCGCCGAAGTGCCTGCGCCAAAGCGCCGTGTGCGTGGATTTTCCGGTGCCGCTCAGCGCGGTGAACAAATAGGCTTCGCCGTCAAGCATCAGGCTGGACGAATGAAAGAAGAAGCCGTCGTAATCCGTCAGCACGGTTCTGCAAATTTTGGTGAGAATAACCGAGCCTTCAACAAGGTGCGCAGGGAACTGATAATTGTTTTGTTCAATGTAATCGGCAATTTCCGTTTCGGTTGCGGTGGCGTCAAAATCAAATTCCTCCGGCTTGCTCAAAAACGGTTCAAGGCGTTTTTCGGTTTCACGGTAAAGCGGATTGATTTTTATGTTAAGCTTTGCTATCTGGTAAACCGGCATCTGTATCTCCTTCTGTGTGGTGAACGTGGTGAATAAATTCTGATTTGCCGAACGCCAAAACAAGGTAAAAAATTTCCGGCAGCAGTACAAGCCCGACCTTAAAGCCCGTGCTTTTTCCGAACGACCTTCCGAGGTTAACGGAAAAGACGCTTTCTGTAATTATCATCAGCACCGAAGCGGCGGCAAAAATCAATTCGACAGCCAAGGGTACGTGGATTTGAAAAATTTCAAAACAACTTTCCGCAGATTCAATCAAATAACAGGTCGCTGCAAAATAAAACCAAGGGATAAACACGCCTTCTATTTTGTAGGTCACGTAAAAGTTATAAATCGGAATCAGCGACTTCCAGCCTTTTTCGCCTTCCTTTTGGAGTATGCGGTACTCGGCAACAATAAAAGCTATATAGTAAGCGATTAAGGACGTATCTATAATATAGTTTACAATATCTGTTATTATTTCTCTCATCATTATTCCACCCCTTTAATCAATTCTACCTTTGACTTGCCTCTTTGTCAATACCCTTTACGCCGCGTTTTTTAGTTCGCGTTTTTCACGTCGCGTTCTTGATGTCGGCTATTGTGATAACATCGGCGTTTCGCGAGACAGAGTAGAAATATCACAAGCGGTGAGTGCAATTTTTTTACGTCGCGTACTTAACGTTTGATTTTATGATAATGTTTGTCGTTTCGCGGGACAGAGTAGAAATATTACAAGCTGTGAGTGCGATGAAAACGATGTGTGCAGTTGCTCAAAAGTGTAAACGCCGCCGCGCGTTTCTTTTTCGGCAAAAAACAAGCTCCAAAGGGTAATAATTCCTTTGGAGCATTAACTGTTAAAAAAGTATTAAGAAACAGTAAAAAGTTTTAAAAAACCTCTTGACAACTTCCCTTCGGGGGTATAAAATAGTAAAATGTACCATAATGGGGATATGTACCGAAAGTCTGAGGATTTTTTAAAAAATAGCTTTTTGATAAGGGGATATTATCACAAAATTATCCTTCTGTCAAGATGTTTTTTTAACAATTTTTATTGCGGACTTCCGGAACGCGTAAACCCGTTTGCAGAAAAAATTAAGGAGTGATACGCCTATGGTAAATGTCAAACCCGTAAAGCTTGGCAACA
>JBGUUB010000036.1:0-48734 GCA_045133355.1 Acutalibacteraceae bacterium | reverse complement strand
CCCGTTTATACTCCAAATGTTTCGGGAGGGCGCAGAGACCCTCCCCTACAAACACACAGACAAACCCCGATTTGTCTCTTAAAAAGCAAACAAGCTTGGCAAAAGCCATATTTTCGTGCTTTTGCCGAGCTTGCTTTAATTATTCAACAATTAATCCGTCCCTTAAAGATTAATTAATACAGCTTTACTTCGCTCCAAAGGGTTTCATAATAGGTGCGGATCTCGCTGTCGATATCGTGGTAGTATTGAACCTTAGGAATATCAGCCTCATCAGGATAGAGAATCTCATTCTGATAGTAGCAGTAATCCTCGTTGTTTATAACCGCGGTGTTGGGGGAGGCGTAGCCGATATATTCAGCGTTGGCGGTCGAAATATCGGGCTCTAACAGGAAGTTTATATACATAAGCGCCGCGTTATAATTCTTGGCGTTTTTCGGAATGCAGATTGAATCCACAAAAATGTTTGTACCCTCTTCAGGGTAGAAGAAGCGTAAATCTTCGTTTGATTCGAGCATTGTAAGGTAATCTCCCGCATAGTAGGGGGCGACAGCCGCTTCGCCCGTCTCCATTTTAGCATAAATCTCGTCCATAACATAGGACTGAAGATTAGCCTTGCCTTTCTTTAAAAGGTCGGCGGCGGCATCCCAATCAGCCTTGTTAAGTGTGTTTAAGTCCTGACCTAAAATCATCTGGGCGGTCATAAAGGCGTCGCGCGGGTTGTTGAAGTTGAGCGCCATATCCTTATACTTTTCATCCCACAGTACATTCCAGGAATGTTCAATATCGCTTCCCGTCAGCTTCTCATTATAAATAATCCCGACCAAGCCTACATTGTAGGGGACGCTGTACTCGTTGTTTTCGTCAAAGAAGAGGTTTTTATAGCTTTCGGCAATTAAATCGTAGTTGGAAAGCTTTGAGGTGTCGATTTTTTCGAGCATATCCTCGTTTTTAAGGCGCTCAATCATATAGTCAGATGGTATTATAATATCGTAGCTGATGCCGCCGCTTTTAAGCTGGGAATACATAGTTTCATTGCTTTCGAAGGTAAGGTATTTAACCTTAATGCCCGTAAGCTTTTCAAATTCCTTGTTTACATCAATCGAACCGTCCGCACCGTCGGAAATATATTCGCCCCAGTTGTAAACCGTAAGCGAGGTTCCCTCAAGGCTTTTGTCATAGGTTCTGCGGAGGTTCAGTTCCTTGTATTCATAGCCGCAGCCCGTAAGCAGAGCGGAGAGTGTTAATGTTAACGAAAGTATGAGAGCAAGATATTTTTTCATTTATCAAAATCCTTTCTTCTATATGGGGTGTGCAGGTTTGTAACATATTTACTTTGGCTCCCTTGTGTAAAGGGAGCTGTCAGCGAAGCTGACTGAGGGATTGTATAACGATATTATAGAAACACTTAAATTATTGTTCCTTTTGTTCATTAAACAATCCCTCCGTCACGGCAAGCCGTGCCACCTCCCTTTACACAAGGGAGGCTATGACAGCTATCAATTCACCCTTAAACCCCATTTTTATGTTAAATGGTTTTTAAATTCTTTTTTTCGCTTTTGGTCTGCAATACATTGTAAAGCACCATCAGAACAAAAACCGAAATAAATATCAGGGTTGAGAGCGCATATGTGTCCGGCGTGACCGATTTTTTGGTCATATTGTAAATTACGATAGGCAGGGTCTGGTAATGCCCGCAGGTAAAATAGCTTATAACAAAATCGTCAAGCGACAGGGTAAATGCCATTATAAAGCCAGTGACGATTCCTGTCGATATCGAGGGAAGTATCACCTTGAAAAAGGCCTTAAGCGGGGTACAGCCCAGGTCGAGCGCCGCTTCGGCTAAGTGCGAGTCGGTCTGCCTGAGCCTCGGTATAACCGATAAAATCACATAGGGCAGGTTAAAGGTGATATGCGCGATAAGCACCGTCGCGAAGCCTAAGGATTCGTTAAGCCCTATAAGCTTGCCGAAAAATATGAACAGGAGCATTAATGAAATACCAGTTACAATATCGGCGTTCATCATAGGAATTTGTGTAACCGACATTACAACCTTTTTTGATATTTTACGGCGGATAGCGGTTATACCCACCGCCGCGGCAGTTCCCAAAACGGTTGAAATTACCGCAGATGAAACGGCGACAATAAGGGTATGCTCAAGGGCGGTAAGCATTGTAGTGTCGTTTGCCAGTCCCTCGTACCAACGGGTAGAAAAGCCGTCAAATACCCAAACACTTGAAGACGAGTTAAAGGAAAAAACTATCATAACCGCTACAGGAGCATAAAGGAATAAAATGATGAGCGCGATATAAATTTTTGAGAGTATTTTCACATTAACACACCTCCGTCCTCATCATCGGTAAATCTGTTCATTACAAACAGGCAGATTAAAATCATAACCATAAGCACCAGCGAAATCGACGAGGCTATATTATAATAGGACGGGCCTAAGTTAAAGAAATATTCGATTGTATCGCCGATAAGCATAGTTTTGTTTCCGCCGAGCTTTTGGGAGATATAAAAGGTACTGACCGACGGCACGAAAACCATAGTAATCCCCGAGATAACTCCGGGACGGGATAGGGGGAATATAACCCTTTTAAACTTGGCAAATGAGTTTGAGCCTAAGTCCTCCGCCGCTTCGAGCAGGGATTTATCAAGCTTTGACATAACCGAATAAATGGGCAGTATCATATAGGGTATAAAGTCATACACCATACCGAGTATTACCGCGCCGGGGGTGTTTATAAGCTTTAGCGGTCCTATTCCTAACTTTGAAAGCAGGGTGTTAATAAGCCCCGTGTTTGCGAGTATAGTTATCCACGAATATGTGCGGATAAGGAAGTTCATCCACATCGGTATCATTACAATCATAAATAACATCCGCTGGGACGAAATGTTAAGCTTTGTCATAAAATACGCCATCGGGTAGGCTAAAATAAGGGTTATAAGTGTTGCAACGGCGGCGTAAAGAATAGAAATTCCAAAAGCTCTTTTATAGAGACCTAACCCCGACAGGTTAGCAAGCGTAAAGACGCCCGATTCATCGGTAAGTGCGAAGTACACCATTATTATAAGCGGAACCACGATGAATATCGCCGACCAGACGATATAGGGAGAGGCAACCAGCTTATTTCCAAAGGTCTTTTTGTTCACGGCTAATCCTCCTCTTCCACATCGGAGAGGTGGTCGATTTCTTCACTGTAGGAGGAATAGTCGCCGTAAAGTCCCGAATATTCGGACTTCTTCATTATATGAATTGCATCCGGTTCAATGTATAGACCTACATTATCGCCTGTAAAATGCTCGTCCGTGGTTTGAATCATCCACTTAAAGCCGCCGATATCAACGATAATTTCGTAATGCACACCTAAGAATGCGACCGAGGTGACCTGTCCTTTAAGCATACCTTTTTCAGGCTCTACAATGTCCACATCCTCAGGGCGGACTACAACATCAACCTGCTCGTTTTCGGCAAAGCCCTTGTCAAGGCAGTCAAATTTCTGCCCCGAAAACTCAACGAAATAATCGCGGAGCATTTTGCCGTCTACAATATTGGATTCACCTATAAAGTCCGCAACAAAGGCGTTTTTCGGCTCGTTATAAATATCCTGCGGAGTGCCCACCTGCTGGATTTTGCCGCCGTCCATTACCACTACGCGGTCGGACATAGTGAGGGCTTCCTCCTGGTCGTGGGTTACGAAAATAAATGTGATCCCCAACTGCTGCTGAATTTTTTTAAGCTCCTTTTGCATATCCTTGCGAAGCTTTAAGTCAAGCGCGGCAAGCGGCTCGTCAAGAAGCAGTACCTTCGGGTGGTTTGCAATAGCCCTCGCGATAGCGACTCTCTGCTGCTGACCTCCCGAAAGGGTATCGATATGGCGCTTTTCAAGACCCGTTAAGTTTACGAGCTTTAGCATCTCCGCAACCTTTTCTTTAATCTCCTTTTCAGGGCGCTTTTTCACCCGCAGACCGAAAGCGATATTCTCATAAACATTAAGGTGCGGAAATAAGGCATAACGCTGAAAAATGGTGTTCACCTGACGCTTGAAGGCAGGAACACCATTAATTTTTTCGCCCTCAAACAAAACATCGCCCGAATCAGGCTCTAAAAAGCCTGCTATAAGCCGGAGCGTGGTGGTTTTCCCGCAGCCTGACGGTCCTAACAGAGTGATAAACTCCTTATCCCTGATTTCAAGGTTCAGTCCGTCCAAAACCTGTTCGCCGTCAAAAGCGACCGAAATGTTTTTAAGCTCTACAATATTTTCTTTTCCCATAAAAGCATCCCCCTTTGTTCAGGCTGGCGAGAGTCGAATACATCACGGTTTGAGCCGCCTCCTTTTCCCGCCGACTTTGCACTCATTTTTGAAATACCCGCGTATTCCTGCAAATTCGTGCTTCATCGGACGAAAAAAGGCGGCGGCACAAACTCTTCGACCTGCCGTTGTCAGGCGTGACGGCTTCAACTCCCGTCAGCCTGCACTAAAGTGCCAACACAAGAATTATTTTACCCTGTGCGATACCCGCAGCTTCTTCGTAATATGCCCTGAACAAAGGGTTTTTCATAGTTTTCTGAGGCTTTTTCCCGCCCCGAAACTACGGCATAAAATCTGAAACCGCTCTCTACACAGATGCCTTTCATTAAACTTATTTAATTTTAAAGTTCAACTAAGTAAAGACTATACAATGAAAACACTTAAATGTCAAGTAAAATTTGCGTTTTTTCTACAGTTTTCTAATTTATTTTAAGCTCATTTTTGAAAAACTCTCAAATACTCGTTTTTCCTCACTTTTTCTCTCGAATGCTCGTTTTTGGTAAAAAGCTGAAATTTAAGGCGGATTTTCAAGAAAATGTTGATGTATTTTATAAAATGTGATATAATCGTAAATAAAATATAATGTCTTAGTATGCTTTGGAGGCAGAGACTTGAGAATTTTAGGCATAGACCCGGGTTATGCAACTATAGGCTACGGCGTTGTGGATTACGATAAGAACCGTTTCAAAACCGTCGGATTCGGTGCAATTACCACGGCGGCGGGTATTCCTTTCCCGAGGAGACTTAAAGATATATACGGTGATATGATAACCGTTATCGAAAAATATAAACCCGATGAAATGTCGGTTGAAAAGCTTTATTTTAATACTAATTCCACTACTGCTATAGATGTAGCACAGGCGAGGGGAGTAATAGTGCTTGCCGCAGAAAACAGCGGCGTCCCTGTATTTGAGTACACACCCCTTCAGGTAAAGCAGGCGATAACGGGCTACGGCAGGGCAGAAAAGCGGCAGGTTATGGAAATGGTAAAAAGCTTTTTGAATCTCGACAAAGTCCCCAAGCCCGACGATACCGCCGACGCGCTGGCGCTTGCCGTTTGTCACGGGCATTATTCGGGCTCGGCTTATTCAAGACTATGGAGTGAAAATAAATGATTTCATCTTTAAGAGGCAGGCTTATTTATACAGATAATACCTCTGCCGTGGTTGAGTGCGGCGGCGTAGGCTTTCGCTGTGCCGTCACCAAAAATACCCTTTACAGACTCCCGCAAAAGGGGGAGGAGGTTTTCCTTTACACCTATCTTGCGGTACGCGAGGACGCGCTCGATTTATACGGCTTTTCGGATGAGGAGGAGTTAAACGCCTTTAAGCTTATAACCTCGGTCAACGGAGTAGGCGCTAAGATAGGAATAGCGATGCTTTCGGAGTTTACCGCCTCACAGCTTACCGTTTATATCGCAAGCGGCGACGCTAAGGCGCTTACCGCCGCGGCGGGCGTAGGAATTAAGCTTGCGCAGAGGATTGTGCTTGAGCTAAAGGACAAGGTCGGCTCCCTTGAAACAGACAACGGTATAGATTTAAGGGTGGTCGGCAACGCGACGGTAAACGGCAATTCCGCAGAGGCGGTGGCGGCGCTGGTATCACTCGGATATACAAAGTCGGAGGCGTCCTTGGCTGTCGGTAAGCTTGACCAAACCCTTTCGGCGGAGGAACTGATAAAACAAGCGCTTAAAACTCTTGCAAGGGGGATATAATTCTTGATTGAGCAGGAAATGGATTTTGAAAACCGCATAGTCTCGCCTGAATATAATTACACCGAGGACGAGACTGAGCTGAGCCTTAGACCTAAATCACTTAACGAATATATCGGGCAGGATAAGGTTAAGGAAAATTTAAGTATATATATTAAGGCGGCCTTGGGCCGCCGCGAATCCCTCGACCATGTTTTGCTTTACGGCCCTCCGGGACTGGGTAAAACCACCCTTTCGGGCATAATTGCAAAGGAAATGGGTGTAAATTTGCGCGTCACATCGGGCCCTGCTATTGAAAAGCAGGGGGATTTGGTGGCGATACTTACCTCGCTTAATGAAGGGGATGTGTTGTTTATTGACGAGATACACCGCCTTTCCCGCAATGTTGAGGAAATTCTGTATCCCGCTATGGAGGACTTTTCCCTTGATATTATTTTAGGTAAAGGCCCTTCCGCCCGCTCTATAAGGCTTGATGTGCCGCACTTTACCCTTGTGGGCGCTACAACCCGTTCGGGTCAGCTTACAGCTCCGCTTCGCGACCGTTTCGGTGTGCTTTTACGCCTTGAGCTTTACTCGCCCGAGGATTTAGCTAAGATTATCACCCGCTCGGCGGGAATACTCGGAATCGGTATTGAAAGGGACGGCGCTTTGGAGATAGCCTCCCGCTCCCGCGGAACGCCGCGAATTGCAAACCGCCTTTTAAAGAGAGTACGGGATATTGCCGAGGTAGAGTATAACGGCGAAATTACCGAGAAGGTGGCACGCGCGGCTTTGGCTCGGTTTGAAATTGATGAATTGGGGCTTGACGATTTCGACCGTAAAATGCTTATTACCATTATTAATAATTATCAAGGCGGTCCTGTGGGGCTTGATACTTTGGCGGCGGCGGTCGGCGAGGAATCGGTCACGATAGAGGATGTTTACGAGCCTTATTTAATGCAGATAGGGTTTTTGACAAGGACGGCGCGCGGACGGTGCGTAACAAAGCTTGCCTATGACCATTTAGGCGTTCCGTTCGGCGGACAAAATTCAGCACAGCAATCAATATTTTAATAATTTAGGAGAGATAATCATGGGAAGACTGTTTGGAACAGACGGCGCAAGAGGTATTGCAAATAAGGAGCTCACCTGCGAGCTTGCGACAAATATAGGCAGGGCGGCGGCGTATGTGCTGACCGAGAAAACCACCGAAAAGCCGAAGGTGCTTATCGGAAAGGACACCCGCGTTTCTTCAAATATGCTTGAAATGGCGCTGGCGGCGGGGCTTTGCTCTGTGGGTGCAGATGTTGTGCTTGTAGGCTTTGTACCGACGCCTGCTATCGCCTTTTTGGTAAAGGACAGGGAGGCGGACGCAGGAATTATGATTTCCGCTTCGCACAATCCTTGCGAGTATAACGGAATAAAAATATTTGATTCAAACGGCTTTAAGCTGCCCGATACACTTGAAGAGGAAATTGAGGCGCTTGTGCTTGACGATATGAGCCCTGTTGAGTTTCCCGTCGGCGGAGATGTGGGGAGCGTCTTTATGCGCTATGACTATGTTGATTTGTATATCGACCACCTGGCAGAGTCGGTAAACGCTGACCTTTCGGGTCTTAAATTAGCTATTGACTGTGCGAACGGCTGTGCCTCTTATACCGCCGAAAAGCTCTTTACAAGGCTCGGGGCGAATGTACATATGATGCACGATAACCCGAACGGCGTAAATATTAACGCCCGCTGCGGCTCTACCCATATGGACGACCTTATAGACTATGTGAACGGTCACGATGTTGATTTGGGGCTTGCGTTTGACGGTGACTCCGACCGTTGCTTAGCTGTTGATGAGAACGGAAAGCTTATTGACGGCGACCGTATGATAGCCGTTTTCGCGCTTGATATGAAGAACCGCGGTATTTTAAAGGACGAAACCGCTGTTGTTACGGTTATGACAAACTTAGGCTTTAAGCATTTTGCCGAGCATAACGGAATCGCCGTCAGGGAGACAAAGGTAGGCGACCGTTATGTGCTTGAGGATATGGTAAAGCACGATTATAAAATAGGCGGCGAGCAGTCGGGGCATATTATATTCAGAGATTTTGCTACTACAGGCGACGGTCAGCTTTCGGGCGCTATGCTTGCGGCAATTCTTAAAAGAAGCGGAAAGGAAGCTTCGGAGATAGCCTCGGTTATGACGGTTTTACCCCAGACGCTTGTTAATATAAAAGCTCCCGCCGAGCTAAAGGCAAAGCTTGACACAGACGAGGATATTATAAACGCTATCGAAAATGTTAAAAAGACCTTAGGTAGCCGAGGCAGAATTTTGGTAAGGGCGTCCGGCACAGAGCCGCTTATCCGCGTAATGCTTGAGGGCGAGAATATTGTCGAGATTAAGCGCCTTGCTAAGGATGTTGCAAAGGTTATTGAGGGGAAGGCTTAGATGAGAACCGTCACAGGCTTTGACGATTACGAGCTTATAGACGCCGATTCGGGCGAAAGGCTTGAACGCTGGAAAAATATTGTGCTTATCCGCCCCGACCCGCAGATAATATGGTCGGGCAAGCGTGAGGACAGCCGCTGGAAAAACGCGAATGCGGTTTATCACCGCTCGCAAAGCGGCGGAGGGCGCTGGGAGGTATTAAAACCCGTACCCGATGTCTGGAGCGTAAATTACGAGGGGCTGACCTTCCGACTGAAGCCTATGGGCTTTAAGCACACGGGGCTTTTCCCTGAGCAGGCGGTTAACTGGACCCTTGCAAGACAGCTTATTGAAAAGGAAAACCGACAGCTTACGGTACTAAACCTTTTCGCCTACACGGGAGCGGCCACCCTTGCCTGTTTAAAGGCGGGGGCAAAGGTCACCCATGTTGACGCGTCAAAGGGTATGGTGCAGTGGGCAAAGGAAAACGCGGCGGCAAGCGGTCTTGCAGACGCCCCTGTGCGCTGGCTTGTGGACGACTGCTTAAAGTTTGTAAAGCGGGAAATTAGGCGCGGCAATAAATATGACGCTGTGATAATGGACCCGCCCTCCTACGGCAGAGGGCCTGACGGCGAGGTCTGGAAGCTTGAACAGCAGTTGGCGGAGCTTCTTACCGAAACGGGAAAGCTGCTATCCGATAACGCGGTTTTTTTCTTCCTTAACTCTTATACGGGCGGGCTTTCGCCGACGATACTAAACTATATGGTACAGCGGTATGTTGTGAAAAACCGCGGCGGTAAGGTTGCAACAGATGAAATAGGGCTTTATGTCACCGATAAGGGAATAAGCCTGCCTGCGGGCAATACTACGATTTGGACAAGGTAAAATGGACAGTATTATAAGTGTTAAAAATGTAACATACGAATACAAGAACGAAGACGCTTACAGGGGCGAAGAAGCAGTGGTAACCGCTGTTAAGGCTTTGAGCCTTGAGATTGAGCGCGGCAGCTTTACGGTAATTCTCGGTCATAACGGCTCGGGCAAATCCACCCTTGCAAAGATGCTCAACGGGCTTAATAAGCCTACCTCGGGCGATATTTTTGTGGACGGAATAAACACAAAGGACGAGGACAGGGAAATTGAGGTAAAGCGTAAGGTCGGAATGGTTTTTCAAAACCCGGATAATCAGATAATTGCCTCGATAGTTGAGGAGGATGTGGCATTCGGTCCTGAAAATTTAGGCGTGCCGCCGGAAGAGATAAAGGAGCGTGTTAATGATGCGCTTAAGGCGGTTGGTATGCTTGAATTTAAGGAATCTACACCCCACAGACTTTCGGGCGGTCAAAAGCAGAGAATAGCCATTGCGGGTATTATCGCAATGCAACCGGAATGTTTGGTGCTTGACGAGCCGACCGCTATGTTAGACCCTAAGGGCAGGGCGGAGATAATCGAAACCCTCATAAGGCTTAATAAGGAAAAGGGCATTACCGTGGTGCTTATCACCCACCATATGGAGGAGGCACAGAACGCCGACAGGGCGCTTGTGATGAACGACGGCGAGATTATTGCCGACGATGTACCCAAGGTGATTTTTTCGGATGTGGAAAGGCTAAAAAGGGTAGGGCTTGATGTTCCCCAGACCGCAGAGCTTTTGTATAATTTAAAGAAAAACGGATTTAGCGTGGATACCCACGCACTTTCAATCAAAGAAGCAGCCGATGAGATAATAAAGGCGCTTCATTCGGAGGAAGAGTAATTTGTCAGTATTAGAGGTAAAAAATCTTACCCACACCTACAGCGGAAATACACCGTTTGTCAACGACGCGGTAAGCGATGTGAGCTTTGCCGTCGAAAAGGGCGAAATAATAGGTATTATCGGGCATACGGGTTCGGGTAAGTCGACCCTTGTTCAGCACCTGAACGGGCTTTTAAAGCCGACAGAGGGCGAGGTTTTTATAGACGGCGGGAATATTTGGGATAACCCAAAGGAGATAAGGAAGGTACGCTCAAAGGTGGGGCTTGTTTTCCAATACCCTGAATATCAGCTTTTTGAAGAAACGGTCTTTGCCGATATCGCCTTCGGCCCTAAAAATATGGGGCTTTCGGGGGACGAGCTTAAAACAAGAGTGCTTGAAACCTGCAAAATTATCGGCGTTAAGGACGAGTATCTCGAAAAATCCCCCTTTGATTTGTCGGGAGGAGAGAAACGCAGGGTCGCTATCGCGGGGGTTATGGCAATGAAGCCCGAGGTTATCGTATTTGACGAGCCGACCGCAGGGCTTGACCCTAAGGGCAGGGAAAATGTGATGAGCATTATTGCCGATTACCGCAAGGCAACGGGGGCTACGGTAATAATAATCTCCCACAGTATGGAGGATATGGCGCTTATTGCGGACAGGCTTATTGTTATGAACAACGGAAAGCTTGAGATGTTCGATACAATAGAAAATGTCTTTAAAAACGGAGACAGACTAAGGGCTATCGGTCTTAATGCGCCTATCGTGACAAGGGTGTTTGACGAGCTTCAAAAAGCAGGCATTCCTGTTCCCGACGATGTGTTTACCGTAAGCCGTGCCGTCGAGGTTTTAAAGCAGATAAAGGCAGGTGGCGGCAATGCTTAGAGATATTACCTTCGGTCAGTATTATGAGAGCCGCTCTGTAATACACAAAACCGACCCGAGAATCAAAATAATACTGCTTATATTGCTTATTGTTTTTATCTTTCTTGCGAAAAACGGCTTTGCATTAGGCTTTGCGGCACTTTCGGTTTTTTTGATAATGCTTATTACCAAAATTCCGCTAAAGCTATACTTTAAAAATATGAAGGCAATTTTGCCCGTGCTTATTTTTACTGCGTTGTTAAACCTCTTTTACGGCGAGAGCGGAAAGGTGCTTTTATCCTTTTGGAAGCTGCAAATCACTACCGACGGTGTAAGCCGTGCGATATTTATGGCAAGCAGAATTATTCTGCTTATATTTATAAGCTCGGCGCTTACCTATACCACTACCCCTAATGATTTGACCGATGCTATTGAAAGGCTCTTAAGTCCCCTTAGGTTTATCGGTCTTAAAAATGCGGTGCATACCCTTGCTATGATGATGACGATAGCGTTAAGGTTTATTCCAACCCTTATTGAGGAAGCCGAAAAGATTATGAATGCACAAAAGGCGAGGGGAGCAGACCTGGAAAACGGAAAGCTTACCGAGCGGGTCAAGGCGCTTATACCTATATTAATACCTTTGCTCATTTCCTCTGTAAGGCGTGCTTATGAGCTTGCCGAGGCGATGGAGTGCCGCTGTTATAACGGCGGCGAGGGCAGAACCCGTATGAAGCAGATGCATATGGCGGGGCGAGACCTTGCGGTATTAAGTGTAGCCCTTGTTATCTGCGGGGGAATTATAACCTTAAATATACTGTTTTAAAGGTCGTGTGCCGTAAATGAAAAGAATTTTACTTACAATTTCATATGACGGCACAGCCTATCACGGCTGGCAGGTTCAGCCAAACGGAATCACCGTGCAGGCAACGGTGCAGAACGCTCTCTGTAAGCTTTTAGGCGAAAGACCCTCCTTAACGGGCTGCAGCCGTACCGACGCGGGGGTTCACGCAAGGGAGTTTTGCTGTCACCTCGACTGTGACGAAAAATTCCCCGAAAGCGCCTTTTTAAGGGGGCTTGACTCCTTTTTGCCGCCTGACATTTCGGTTAAATCCGCAAGGGAAGTGCCGCCCGATTTTCACGCGAGGTACAACGCAAGGGGCAAAACCTATGCTTATTACATATTAAACAGCTCGGTGCGCGACCCGTTTTTATCGAGATATACTTGGAGAATTGAAAGACAGCTTGATTTAGAGCGGATAAACGCCTTTTGTAAGGAAATAGTCGGTACTTACGATTTTTACGCTTTCTCTTCTTCGGGAAGAACGGTCGAGGATACAGTAAGAACGGTAAGCGATTGTTATGCCGTGCGGGAGGGCGACCGAGTGATTTTAAAAATTACCGCAGACGGTTTCCTATATAATATGGTGAGAATTATCGTAGGTACTGCGGTCGCAGTATCAGACGGAAAAACAGAACCTGAGTTTACTAAAGAAATTTTAGCTTCAAAAAAACGCGCGCTTGCGGGGCAGACAGCTCCGCCGCAGGGACTGTTTTTGGAAAAAGTATGGTATTAGGAGAAAAATATGCCTGATTATAAAAAGAAAAAGGTGAATAGGCTAAAGGGTGCTCCAAGACTCAAAAAGTCAAAGCGTGCCGCACCGCCTGAAGAAAACGACATAGTTATGACAAGCACGCCTGCAAAACGGCAAATCAAGCCGCCGAAAGCCGGAAAGCCTGTTTCAAGTATGCGTGTGGTAAACGGTAAGAAGCTTGAGCGAAAAAGAAAACTCCGTATTTCTTTTTCTGCGGTAGCGATTGTGGCTGTAATTGCACTTATTCTTCATTTGATTTTGCCTGTAGGTATATTTGAAAATATACAGAATATAACTGCTATTATAGGCTCGGGAAGCTACCCTGCGGAGATTAGCGGTACCGAGGTACTAAATACCGTTTCGCGCGGAAATTATTATTATGTCCTTACGGATACAAGGTTGAATGCCTATTCGGGCGGCGGAAAAGAAATTTTTTCCTATTCCCACGGCTTTGAAAATCCCGTGCTTAAAACCTCTAAAACCCGTGCAATGGTATTTTCTCAGGGGGGAAATGATGCATATATATATAACCTTGCCGAACTTAAAAATACAGTCAGTACCGAAAAGGAAATAATTACGGCAAATATATCCGATTCGGGGGTTTATGCTCTTGTAACCCGATCGGATTCATATGCATCTGTGGTAAGCGTTTACAATAAAAATGATAAGCTTATATATGAGTGGTATTCTTCTGAGGATACGGTTAACAATGTGGCTATTTCGCCAAACGGTAAAAAAATAGCCGTTTCCGCTTTTAACGCAACCTCGGGCGACTATAATGCAAAGGTGTGCGTTTTAACCTTTGATTCGGCAACCCCCGAATATAACGAAAGCTATTCGGGCTTTCCGATTTACAGCATAGATTCTACCGGAAGTACGGGCTTTTCGGTTATTACGGAGAACGCCGTTCAGTTTATAAGCTGGTCAAAATACAAAAAAACCGAGTATAAGAACGATTACACGGCGGCTATGTTCAGGTCTGGGTCTAATGGCAGTGTGGCGGTTTTTAACCGTTCAAGCGACAAAACCGATAACCGCGTGGCGGTTTTTAATTCGAGAGGAAAGCTTAAAAGCGAATTTGCATTCAAAGGAATTATCGGTGATATTGAAATCCGAGGCGGGCATATTTATTGTATAAGCGACACTTTTGTTTATCTGCTGTCCGAAAACGGCGAAGTGCTAAGACACGCAGAGTGCGGTTTCGGTGCGGTAAGGATAAGCATTACGGGTACAAACTCGGTTGCGATTGTGACCGATAACCAAATTTACAGAATACAGCTTGAACAGTAGGGGAGAAGAAAAATGAGTATTATTCTTGACTTGATCGCATTGGCAATTATTGTTTTGACGGTTTTAATCTCGGCAAAACGCGGATTTGTAAGGACCTTGATTGAATTGGTGGGCTTTATTGCCGCCGTTTTCATTTCGTTTACAATCAGTACACCACTTGCTAATACTACATATGATAAAATAATTGAGCCGCCAATCGTGTCTTCGGTAACTTCCGTGGCAGATACCGCCGCGGATAGCTCCGTAAATACGGTTGATGCCTTCTGGAACGAGATTCCCGCATGGATAAGAAGCGGTATTGAAAAGGCGGGAATTTCAAAGGACAGCCTTGATGGAAGCATTACTGCAAATATAGGTAACGGTGTTCAGTCGGCGGCAGAATCAGCTTCTCAGAATGTTATTAAGCCTGCAGCCACAAGCACGCTTACACTTATTTATCAGGTAATTCTGCTTATAGTTTTACTGGCTCTTGTAAAACCCCTTGCAAAGCTTATAAACAAGCTTTTCTCTTTCAGCGTAATCGGCACCGCAAACCGCGCTTTAGGCGGAATTGTAGGAGTCCCCAAGGGAATAATATACGCTGTTGCCTTCTGCCTCATAATTACTCTGGTAGTGTCCTTTACACAGAACGGATTTTTGATATTTACCAATGATGCAATGGAAAAATCACTCTTTTTCTCATTTGTTGATTCGCTTAGACTGATTTAAGCTGATTATTTTTAAGGAGATATATATGAAACTTTGCTCAAAATGTAAAAAGCGCCCGGCGGTGGTTTTCGTCTCGGACGCTATGAACCCCAACGCCGAGCCTAACGGGCTTTGCCTCGTCTGCGCTAAGGAATTAGGAATAAAGCCTATTGACGATATGCTAAAAAAAATGAATATTTCCGATGAGGATATTGAACAGATGAGCGAGCAGTTTATGGACCTGATGCCGTTCGGAGAGGACGGCGAGCCTGATGACTCTGAGCTTAACGATGAGACCTTTGACCTCGGTACTGCCCCCGCGATACCGATGTTTAACAAGCTTTTCGGCAATCTCACAGGCGCAGGGGATTCAGAAAAAGAAAAGAAATCTGAAGTTAAGGACAGCAACGATAAAAAGCATAAGAAAAAACGTCGCCGCTTTATGGAGCAATATTGTACCAACCTTACAGATAAGGCAAGGTCGGGTCAGATTGATGTCATAATCGGCAGGGACAGGGAGCTTTATCGCACTATTCAAATTTTATCTCGCCGTACTAAAAATAACCCATGCCTTATAGGTGAGCCGGGTGTGGGCAAAACCGCTATCGCAGAGGGTCTTGCCCTTAAAATTGCAAACGGAGATGCACCCGCAAGGCTCCTTGATAAAGAAATATATCTTCTCGACCTTACGGGACTTGTTGCGGGTACCCAGTTCCGCGGCCAGTTTGAAAGCCGCGTCAAAGGGCTTATAGAAGAGGTTAAAAGCGCGGGAAATATCATTCTCTTTATTGATGAAATTCACAACCTTGTCGGTGCGGGCGATTCGGCTGAAGGGTCTATGAACGCGGCAAATATCCTAAAGCCTGCTCTTTCGCGCGGTGAAATTCAGGTTATAGGCGCTACTACATTTAAAGAGTACCGCAAGTATATTGAAAAGGATGCTGCGCTTGAACGCCGTTTCCAGCCTGTTACGGTTGAAGAGCCTTCTATTGCTGAGGCAGAAGAGGTGCTTATGGGTGTCAAGGGCTATTACGAGGGCTTCCACGGTGTTACCGTGCCTGACAGTATTGTTAAAAAGGCAGTCTTACTCTCCGAACGCTATGTGACCGACCGCTATTTGCCCGATAAGGCTATTGATCTTTTAGACGAGGCATGCGCCTGTGCGAGCCTTGCAAATAAGGCGGTTGATGAGCTTTATCTTGCAAATAAAAAGATTGCCGAATATTCTGTCGAGCTTGAAAACCTTGAAAGCGAGGTTGAAAACCCCGATTACGAAAAGCAGGCAATGGTAAAGGCTGAACTTGAAAAATATAAAAACATCGCCGAGGGATTGTATGAACCTGCTTCACATAATACCGTAACCGATGCGGATATCGCAAAGGTTATTGAGCTTTGGACAGGTATTCCTGCATCTAAGGTACAGGAAAGCGACCTCAAAAAGCTTTCAAACCTTGAGGACGCGCTTAATAAGAGGATAATAGGTCAAGAGGAAGCAACAAGGCTTGTCGCATCGGCGGTTAAGCGCTCAAGGGTGCATACAAGCAATCTTCACCGACCTGCATCATTTATATTTGTAGGACCTACGGGCGTGGGCAAAACCGCACTTGTTAAGGTGCTGTCCGAACAGCTTTTTGATACTCCCGAGACCCTTATCCGTCTTGATATGTCGGAATTTATGGAGAAACACTCTGTATCCCGCATAATCGGCGCGCCTCCCGGATATGTCGGCTATGACGAGGCGGGTCAGCTTACCGAAAAGGTACGCAGAAAGCCCTATTCGGTAGTGCTTTTTGACGAGATTGAAAAGGCCCACCCCGATGTTTTAAATGTGCTTTTGCAGATTCTTGATGACGGCAGAATTACCGACGCGCAGGGAAGAACGGTTAATTTTGAAAACACGATTATCGTTATGACCTCGAACGCGGGCAGCGAAAGGTCGGAAAATCTTCTGGGCTTCGGAAAAACTCAGGCGGACGCCTCAAAAGAAAAGGCGCTTAAGGCACTTGAAGGCTTCTTAAGACCCGAATTTATCGCCCGTGTTGACGAGATAGTAGTATTTAATCCTCTGTCGGCGGAGTCGCTCTCGCAAATCGCGGCTATAATGCTCGATGAGCTTAAGGACTCTCTTAAAGAAAGACTTATTGAGTTTTCTTATGACGAAGGCGTTTGCAAATATCTCGCCGATAAATGCGGTTCAGGAAAACGAGGCGCCAGAGAGCTTCGCAATATTATACGCCGTGAGATTGAAAACAAGGCGGTAGATATAATTGTTGAAAAGGGTGAGGGCAATTTAAATAAGCTTACTGTTACTGCCGACCCCGAAATTACGGTATCCGCTGAGTAAATCACACATTAAAACCGTGAAAATATATAAATATTCAGCGATTAATTTGTTTAATTTAATGCTTAATATTACAAATAAAAAAAATAAAGCTTTTTTTAAAAAAAAATCCTTTATTTTTGCATAAAAAATTGTTATAATGAATTGGATACCTATGGATATAGGTTGTCAAAAAGTTAATATTGGATAATATCCATAAAAAAATTAGGAGGTTGATTCTTAATGAGTCACAAGTACGTCTACCTTTTCAGCGAAGGCAACGCAAGCATGCGTGAGCTTTTGGGCGGTAAGGGTGCTAACCTTGCAGAAATGACCAATATCGGTCTTCCCGTTCCGCAGGGCTTCACCGTAACCACCGAGGCTTGCACCCAGTATTATGAGGACGGCAGAAAAATCAATGATGAAATCCAGGCACAGATTATGGAGTACATCGACAAAATGGAAGGCATCACCGGTATGAAATTCGGTGATAAGGAGAACCCGCTTCTCGTTTCCGTTCGTTCAGGTGCCCGTGCTTCAATGCCCGGTATGATGGATACCATTCTTAACCTCGGTCTTAACGAAGAGGTTGTTGAGGTTATGTCCAAGAAGTCCGGCAACCCCCGTTGGGCTTGGGACTGCTACAGAAGATTTATTCAGATGTATTCCGATGTTGTTATGGAAGTCGGCAAGAAGTACTTCGAGCAGCTCATTGACGAGATGAAGGCTGAAAAAGGCGTTACTCAGGATATCGAGCTTACTGCTGAAGACCTTAAGGTTCTCGCAGGTCAGTTCAAGGCTGAATACAAGAACAAAATCGGTAAGGACTTCCCGTCTGATCCTAAGGAGCAGTTAATGGGCGCTGTTGAAGCCGTTTTCCGTTCTTGGGACAACCCCCGTGCTAATGTTTACCGCCGTGACAACGATATTCCTTATTCTTGGGGTACCGCTGTTAATGTACAGATGATGGCGTTCGGTAATATGGGCGATGACTGCGGTACCGGTGTTGCCTTTACCCGCGACCCCGCTACAGGTGAGCGCGGACTTATGGGTGAGTTCCTCACCAACGCACAGGGCGAGGACGTTGTTGCAGGCGTTCGTACTCCTATGCCGATTGCCGAAATGGCTGATAAATTCCCCGAGGCTTTCGCTCAGTTTAAAGAGGTTTGCGCTATCCTTGAGGATCACTACCGTGATATGCAGGATATGGAGTTCACCGTTCAGGCAGGTAAGCTTTATATGCTCCAAACCCGTAACGGTAAGCGTACTGCTAAGGCTGCTCTTAAGATTGCGTGCGACCTCGTTGATGAGGGTATGATCGATAAGAAGCAGGCTGTCGCTATGATCGATCCCCGTAACCTTGATACACTTCTCCATCCGCAGTTTGATGCTAAGGCATTAAAGGCTGCTACACCTGCAGGTAAGGGCTTAGGCGCTTCTCCCGGTGCCGCTTGCGGTAAGGTTGTATTCACCGCTGAGGATGCGGAAGCTTGGAACGCCCGCGGCGAAAAGGTTGTTCTTGTTCGTCTTGAGACCTCTCCTGAAGATATTACAGGTATGAAGGCTTCTCAGGGTATACTCACAGTTCGCGGCGGTATGACCTCTCACGCTGCCGTTGTTGCACGCGGTATGGGTACCTGCTGTGTATCCGGTTGCGGCGACATCATTATGGACGAAGAGAATAAGAAGTTTACCCTTGCAGGCAAGACCTATCACGAGGGCGACTATATCTCCATTGACGGTTCAACCGGTAATATCTATGACGGCATTATCCCGACCGTTGACGCTGAAATCGCAGGTGAGTTCGGCAGAATTATGGCTTGGGCCGACGAATTCAGAACCCTTAAGGTTCGCACCAATGCCGACACTCCCGCCGACGCTAAGAAGGCTCGCGAGTTAGGCGCTGAGGGTATCGGTCTTTGCCGTACTGAGCATATGTTCTTTGAGGCTGACAGAATTGCTGCTTTCCGTGAGATGATCTGCTCCGATACAGTAGAAGAGAGAGAAGCTGCTCTTGCTAAGATTCTTCCTTATCAGCAGGGCGACTTTGAAAAGCTTTACGAGGCACTTGAGGGTAACCCGGTTACCATCCGTTTCCTCGATCCTCCGCTTCACGAGTTCGTTCCGACTGAGGAAGCTGATATTGAGGCTCTTGCTAAGGCTCAGGGCAAGTCTGTTGAGGATATCAAGAATATCATCACCGGTCTCCATGAGTTCAACCCGATGATGGGTCACCGCGGTTGCCGTCTTGCAGTTACTTATCCGGAAATTGCCAAGATGCAGACTCAAGCTGTTATCCGTGCGGCTATTAATGTTAAGAAGAATCATCCCGACTGGAGCATCGTTCCCGAGATTATGATTCCGCTTACAGGCGAAGTTAAGGAAATGAAGTTCGTTAAGGATATCGTTGTTGCTACAGCTGACGCTGAAATCGCAGCTGCAGGCGCAGAGCTTAAGTACGAAGTCGGTACTATGATGGAAATCCCGAGAGCATGCCTCACTGCTGACGAGATTGCTAAGGAAGCTGAGTTCTTCTGCTTCGGTACTAACGACCTTACCCAGATGACATTCGGCTTCAGCCGTGACGACGCAGGTAAGTTCCTCGGTGCTTACTATGACAACAAGATTTATGAGAACGATCCCTTTGCTAAGCTCGACCAGAACGGCGTAGGCAAGCTTATGGAGATGGCTGTAACACTCGGTAAGAAGGTACGTCCCGAAATGCATTGCGGCATCTGCGGCGAGCACGGCGGTGACCCCGTTTCTGTTGAGTTCTGCCACAAGATCGGTCTTAACTATGTATCCTGCTCACCCTTCCGTGTTCCGATTGCACGCCTTGCTGCTGCACAGGCTGCTATCAAATATGGGGAGGACTAATCTGTACTTCAGTTTTAAGGTTAATTTCGACCAAGCAGAAGCGTACAGAAAATCAACAGACCAATATCTTCGTGCAAAACAGTGGGAAGATTTAACTGTTGAAGTCTTTATCTAAAACAATTAGCAGGCATATTACTGTAAAAAGTAGTATGCCTGCTTTTTTTATGCCCATTTGCACCTTTGTCCCTTTTTCTTACCTATTATATAATAAGAATGAAAGTGAGGTGTTCAGTTTGAAAAAGCAAAAGTATTATATCAATTTGACTGATCGGGAACGCAGTGAAATCCTATCTTCCCTTTTGATTAAGAAGAATAAACTGACACATCAGGGAAAGTTCACAGATGGTATTGATGAAGTTATTTGCAAGTTGATGAAAGCACATACTAAGTTATTTAAGATTAAAATTGTATAAAGTAAATCGGTACATATAGCCGCTTATTCCTAATTTGGAATAGGCGGCTTTTTTGTTTTCAAAAATTTTTTTAATTTTTTTCAGAATTAGGGTGTGCATTTGACCTCTCTCAGTGGGAATTAGTGAAGGGGTTAATTCCTGACTCCGTTTAGGAACACTTCTTCACGTTCCTTGAAAACTAAATATCCAAACATTCAGGACTTTATTTCTGATGATTAGCTACCTTAACGGGTACGCCAAGACTTCCGAAAGGGACGAGCGAGAATCCCCGTTATAAATATCAGGTTGCCCCTGATATGGCGATGACAGTCAGAATGACAATGATACTTCTCTACGGAGCAGGCGGAGTACCCGGCTGAGGTGAGATTCCTATGATATGGTTTAGCAGACCGTTCCCTGATTGTTTCCCGTTCAGCTTTTTGCTATGCAGGGGTGTCGAGGACAAATACTGCATTTTAACATAAAGACCGATTTTATATCGGTCTTTACATAGCACCTTATAATAAGATGCTAAATCTAAATGAAAGGAGCAAAGACAATGCCTAACTGTAATACGATTGCTATATGTAATCAAAAAGGCGGCGTTGGTAAAACGACCACGACCGTCAACTTAGGCGTAGGCTTGGCAATGCAAGGTAAAAAGGTACTCCTTGTAGATGCCGATCCACAGGGCGACCTCACAACTTGTCTTGGATGGAAAGACACAGACAATCTCCCCGTTGCATTACCGGACAAAATGGTTGAAGTTATGCAGGACAAATGCAAAGAACCAATGAAAGGTATTCTACATCATAAAGAAGGTGTTGACCTTATTCCCTCGAACAGCGACCTTTTTGATTTTGAAATCAGTCTTGTAACCGCAATGAACCGTGAAGCCATTTTGAGAAACTACCTGAACGAAGTAAAGCACAATTACGATTATATTATATGGCTTGATTGTATCGCCCGTAGGTATGCAACCATTAGTAGGCAACGTAGCCATATCAAAACAACGTGCTTCAACGCCTTTTGAAAGCTGACGAACCGGATTAACAAGAGCAATATCAGCTAATGTGCAGTCGGTGTCTTCATTGCCAAAGAATAAACTGTCAAAATAGGCTTGAGCAGTTGCTTCTAAATTATCATTTAGCGAATACATCTATAACTCCCGTGAGTGGCGAGAGTTAAACTAAAGAACACCACTCCGTAGTCGTTCTCAATTTATTTCAAAGGAGAATGGACTATGAAACAGAACTTAATGAATGAGGTTATTCAAGGGATGCTCCCATTCCTTAATAACAGACAAATGGAAAGGTTGCAAGAAGTGTTGCAACACACACTATTCAACTACAAAGTGGTTGAAAACGATAGCAACAAGGAACTCTCGGAGCAGAACTTGGTAGAGTTGTTCTTGGCAGCAAAACGAATTGAGGGTTGCTCCGAGAAGTCCCTTAAATATTATGAGTCAACGATCTTGGCATTGCTCGCTGATTTAGGCAAGGATGTGAAGCACATCGTTACCGATGACATTCGCACTTACCTGACAGAGTATCAAGCTCGCAAGCAATCAAGCAAGGTTACGATTGACAATATCAGAAGAATACTCTCAAGTTTCTTCTCTTGGCTCGAAGATGAGGATTACATTCTCAAGAGTCCGGTACGGCGAATACACAAAGTCAAGACCGGAACGAACATAAAAGAAACGTATACCGATGAAGCTCTTGAACTGATGCGGGATAACTGCACAGAACTCAGGGATTTAGCAATTATTGATATGCTTGCTTCAACGGGTATGCGTGTTGGCGAGATGGTTCTGCTCAATCGTGAAGATATAAATTTCAACGAGCGAGAGTGTGTTGTTTTTGGCAAGGGCGATAAAGAACGAATAGTTTACTTTGATGCACGGACGAAGATACATTTGTTGAACTATCTTAATAGCCGTGATGATAATAACCCTGCTCTGTTTGTGTCTTTACAAAAGCCATATAATCGCTTACAGATCAGCGGAGTGGAAGTTAGATTACGGCAGTATGGTAAACGCTTGGGACTGAATAAGGTGCATCCACACAAGTTTAGAAGAACTCTTGCAACAATGGCAATAGATAAAGGAATGCCCATAGAGCAGCTTCAGCAACTCTTAGGGCATAGACGAATAGACACGACCTTGCAATATGCTATGGTCAAACAGAGCAATGTTAAGATTGCTCACCGCAAATACATTGGTTGAGGTGAAAGGAATGAGAACGGATTACAAGGTTTTAGGCGACTACATTCAGCTTGTAGACCAACGTAACAGAGATTTATCTGTAACAAACCTGCTTGGTGTCAGCATTGGTATATGAACTTGGATGGGAAAGATACAACCACAATAGATATGGTAACAGAGGGCAGAAAAAGCAATGCAGTCATCAGCTTCAATGATGACGAGGAGGATGAACCTCCTCTACATATCGGGGATGTAATCGGGTTGACTGAATTGCAACAATTTTTCCCGAACCTATTGAAAAACGAAAATCAAAATGGTATAATCTCAAACGTTGCTAAGTGTGGTAAAAAGTCATCCCTTGATGCTATACTGCACAGGCTGCAATTAAGGATATGAAATAATCCTAACCTAGTAATCACATAAACTGAACCACCGCACCGATTTCTCGGTGCGGTGGTTTGTTAACTTTGTCACAGATAAAACAAAGCCTGAAAGCCTTGTAAAATCAAGGCTTTCAGGCTTTGTTTGTGGCACCCCCTGTGCGAATCGAACGCGCAACTAACCCTTAGGAGTGACCTCGGAACACGGTCGTAGAGTCACTTCTTGTACCCGATAATCCCGTATTTTCAAGGCTTTTTCACATTTTGAGTGTTAAGCTGTGTTACGGAATTACTGCTAATTTTACCCCGTTTTCAGCGGTCTGATTAGATGGAAATTAGCAAGGGGTTCGGATTTAGGGAAAAGGTTTTATCCCCACAAGAGAACGCCAAGTGACGGCTTATCCCTCGGTTTGTTACCGAGTACCGCCTAAAATACTGTATATTATTATAATCTTAAAATATGAATTTTTCAAGACAATGGAGCAAAAAGAAAACGGCAAGACCATTTAGTGATCTTGCCGTTGTGCTTTGTATTTAGTTTCCTACACCGAGCAGAACCTTGAACTTTTGTAGAAATTCGGGGTTTTGAACCATATAGTTGAGCATCGCTTCTTCGGTTATGCCTTGCGGCTCTTTCTTTGGTTCTGCGGTCGCTTCGTTGACCTCTGACGGGTTTTTCTTTTGATAGAATGTTTCTTCAAATCTTTGAGCGTTGAGCCGTCTGTCCTCGTCTATGATGTGAGAATACACATCAGTAACCATTTTTACTTGAGCGTGTCCTGAGTCGCCCTGAACTGACTTAATATCGCCACCGTTGAGTTTCAGCTTGTATGTGATACTTGAGTGTCGTAAGCTATGGAAAACCACGGGCGGTAGGTCGTTGTCCTTTATGAGTTTCTGCAAGGCACGGGTTATGATTTGACTCTCCATCGGTCTGCCATTTGCATTACAGAATACAAGGTTGAAATCGTGGAACTCGTCACCGAACAGTTCTTTGTATTCCTGAATTTCCTGATAACGTTCCTTGAGCATTTCTGCCACCGTCTTAGGTAGGAACACCTTTCGGGTACTCGTCTTTGTCTTAGGCTCTTTGAGAACTAAGGCGGTGTTCGTTCTTGCAAAGAAAGCAGGAAACTTGAACACTATGCCTTTCTCGTTTAGCTTCTCAAGAGCATCACGATTTACTCGCTGAAGCTCCTTGTTGACGAATATGAAAGCCGTACCGTTTGCGATACTTGCATCGGAGATCTCAACACAGTCCCAAGTCAATCCGAGCATTTCACCAACTCGCAAGGAGCAAGAGAAAGCAAGGTTGATGGCAAGTTTCAATATATCGTCATCGCAAAGCTCAAGAGCCTTAAAGAGAGTGGGAGCATCCCATATATCACGAGCCTTGTGTTCCTCTTGCGGGAGCGTTGCATTTACACAAGGGTTCTTCGCCATCAACTCCCATTTTACCGCCTGATTAAAGGCACTACGGAGCAGTTTATGGACTTCTCGAACCGTATGGCAGGATAGATACTCATTGTTCGGCTTGCGGTTGTTTACCACCCTTGATTTGACCTTGAGTAAGTTCTGATAATACCTCTCCATCATACGGGTGTTCAGGTCGGAGAGTTTCACATCTCCAATAATCGGGTTAATGTAATTGAATATCAGGCTTCGTCTTGCTTCATAGGTAGACATTGCCCAAGTGTTTACTCCGTAAATCGAAGTGTAATCTTCAAGCAATTCCTTTACGGTCTTTGCTTCAGGAATAACGAGAGTTCCCGTTTCTTGTTGGAACTCGACTTCTGCTTTACGTCTTTTAGCTTCTGCGTTAGTCGCAAAGGTTTCCCACTTTTGTCGCTTCTCGCCTTTGTCATCTGTGTAGGTGTAAACGACAGAGAATTTATTTTTTCTTTTTACTATGGATGCCATACTGCACTTCCTCCTTATTAGCGTTATTTTCAAGCCAAGCATCAAAGTCTGACTTGACGACTCGAACCTCTCTACCGATACGGATACTACGAAACTGATTCGATTTGATAAGTTTGGTAGCAGAGGAACGACAGATACCGAGAATTGCCGTTATCTCCGAGAGGTTATAACTCGTTTTGCCTTTGTGAACGCCGTTCTTCTCATTGAGCTTCTGACAATTCTTCTCTATCATAGAAGTCCTCCTTTCCCTCGACTATCTTGTAGTGAGATTGATTTTTGAGCCATTCATAGAAAGTGGCTTTGTCGATCAGCAACCTTTGGCTGCTGTATTCAGTCTTTACTGACCTGAAATGTAATCGGTGTATCAGCTCGTAAGCGGTTGCTTCTCTGATACCCAAGAGTTTTGCCATCGTAGGAACTGTCATTGTACGCTTGAGCAGTTCCGTACCGGGCAATTCGCCGTTGACCTTCTTATAATGAAGTTGGTTTGCATACCATTTCTCGAAGCTCTCTATCATTACTCGCATTTTGCCTGCGACAAGCCGTGTTTCAAACTGTTCCTTATGAACAAGCCAATACGACTCTGTTTTGCATAAGCCGAGAGATCTGCCCATCTCCATTACAGACATACTTGTTTTGCTCATCATTGAACCTCCTTTTTCTGAGCCATATAGCCAAGCTGCTTTGCTTGGCTATATGGTACTCAAAATCGGAAGTTTTGTTAATGATGCGATTAGGTGTCATCGCATACTTGACAAGATTTGCTCTTTTCATCAAGCCAAGCATCGAAACTCCTTTTTGAAATACGGATAATTCCGCCGATACGGACTGTGCTGAAATAACCCTTTTTCACGATAGCGTATGCAGCGTTTCTACCTATACCGAGAATATCCTGAATTTCCGAAACGGTGTAGGTTCGCTTCTCATAGGAAGGGGGATGTGTCGTAGTCTGTCGATTTAAGTCGGCAACTTTATCTTCAAACATCTAAACCACCTCCACCGTTATTAGGTCGTTTGGTACGTTTTGTGATTAAGTAGTCGTATCCGTAACCAACCTGACACTTATCGCACGGCTCTTTTTCGACCTGCAAAGGATCTACTCGTCTAAGAATGTTCTCCGGTACGCTGAAGAACTCTGCACGGCACTTCGGACAAAGACTGAGAATATATCCCGTGCGGATAGGCTTTCTCTTTCTCATAAGTTGGAACTGATAACGGATACCATCTTTGATTTTAGCGATTGTTTCGCCGTCCTCAATTCTTCCGATATGGGAAATCAGTTCTTCGGCTTTGTCGATAGTTCTTATCTGCTCAAGCATTACCATTGACGGCTCGTTGAGTCCACAATCCGTTTCCAACGGAATATGAGAAGCAATATCTTCTCTTTTGCGAACCGATGTAATAACTGCCACTACGACCGTAGGACTGCTGCCGTTCAGTTTGTTAGTCTGTACGACCAATACGGGGCGTACACCACATTGAACCGAACCCTTCATTTTGCCGAGATCACAAGTATAAATCTCGCCCCATTTGATTTTAGATAAGTCTTTCTTTTCCATCTGTAATACCTCTCAATGTTTTATTTGAAGGGATTACAAATATTAGTCCCTTCACTAATTCGCACAGAGAGAGGTCAAACCACAAGGGTTTTCTCAAGAATTTTTCTTAATTTTTTTATTGCACCTTCAACAGAAAGCTGAACTGCCTGATAAGTAACACCTTCTTCTTTGCCAATTTCAGCGTAACTTTTACCCTCAAAGAAGAACTGAGTGAGACGTTTCTTTTGATTATCGTTGAGCCTTGCAATCGCTTCCTGAAGCAATAAGCAATCCTGACGAAAAATGTAATCATCCTCGAAAGTATCCCTAATAATTTCGGGATGATGTGCTACCAAAAGCTCATCATCATAATCAAATGGTTCTATTGTTCTAACGGCTCTCATTCTGTGCTTGTTTTCATTTCTAATGTACTTATTACGGACTTTTCCAAAAGAACGAGAGAGTATAATAAAAGGTCTTAATGGATTTACTTGCTCTGAATACTTGCTATTCAGTTCTTCTTCGGTAAGGTCGGTAATTATAATCCATTTCTCAATACCCGTATAGCTCGGATATTCACTGTTTGTGCTGATCACTTTACAGTCTTTATTGAATTGCTCATCAAGAGCAGAAATAATTATGTTATTCATTATGTAATCTCCTTGAAATTTGAATTTTTGATATAAAAGGTTGAAATCAAAAATTCGGAGATTACGGGTACTTAGCTATGTAACAGAGCCATTTGTTGAGCATAAAAAATCCTTTCTGCTTTTAGGCAGAAAGGATGCTTAAATAGAAAAAGAGCATAACAATACAGCCTAAAAGCTGTTTGTCATGCTCTAACTCGAAAGTCCTCGTTCTCACCTTGTTAGGTGGATGCAGGCTCTTTTCCGGCTTCTATGCTGATAATACTCAGCTTGTCCGGCGGTTGAACTATGTACGAAACATAATCAATTTTCTTTAGATAGATGTATTATGAATTTTTGTGAGCATTTCGGACATTTGAGTATTATACTACTGCTTGTCCTTTCAGAGTGACCGGACTTCAAAGCGATCACCGTCGCTTTTTCGCCAATGGGTTTGTCACAGAGCCTTCCTCGTTTGCAAGAAGGACACCTGACATAGTCACTCTTGATATTGCTTTTTTCGTAGACTTGTTCAATGAACAACATTCCGATCACTTCCTTTATATTGAGATATGAGGATATTTTTTCGACCAATGCTGATAAATCCTCCCTTGTTTTTCATATTGGCTTAGCCTAAAAAACCTTAGTTTTGATAAGAAGTCAGCAATAGCATTATATTTCGAGCCTATCCTCACTATCATTATACATAAATGATTGGTAGAAATTTGTTGAGTTGTGTAACCGAAAGTGACATTTTTTTCGATTTTTATCTGATATAATGAGGCGGCTCCTTTTTGTGTTCAGTAAAAACTGAACACTATGGGCAAAAAAAGCCGTTTTACCGGCTTTAGATCAAGTGATGCTCTTTCAATCGAATTTCCATCGCTTGTTTTGATACACCGAATTGGTTGGCTAACTTCAAAACTCGATCATCACCTGATGTTCGATAAAACGCTTTTTTTACTTGACAGATAGGAAGCAGCAACGCACTTCCAAGCATATCTGCTTGTCTTTCAATGTACTTGTCTGCATCGGAACTCTTGGAAATGCTTTTTAACATAGCAGCCATATCTCCCGTGCCTGAGTACAGTTCTTGATGTATCAGCCAATGTGCAAGCTCGTGAGCTGCGGTGAAACGTAATCGCCCTTGAGTTCTACATCTGAGAAGGCTTGCATCAAGAATTATAGTACCTCTCTCAACAAAAATGAGTTCGTACTGTTTGGCTTCCATATTGTAAATAGGAATGTAGTCATCATCAAAAACGGTTTCTCCAAGTATACGACCGTTCTTACGAATGTATTGATATTCAAGTGTCAGACCAAGACTTTCAATTATGTCCTCGATGGGGACACTCTTTGCTTCATAACCGAGAATCAGGCTTGAGTCATATTTCTTTAGGGTGTTACGAGCAATGGCTTCAAGCAATTCCGGTCGAAGGTATTTGATTTCTGTCATCATTTGCCCTCCTGAATTTTCCTCCTACGCTCCTCCAAACGAGCAATAAATTCTTGCCATTCTTCATCGGTGGCATCCACATCTTTTGCCGTTCTTAGAGCAACACGGACAATATCTCTGTCCATAATGTATTCCGGTAGATCTTGAGAAATGGTCGGATTGCTTTTGGCTTTGGCAGCAAGGTCATAGAGTTCTGCCGTTTCCGTATCATTTAACATAAGCAACCTTGCCATATTGGAAATAATATCGTCTTTCGGGGCGGGATTACGATCCTTTTCAATATTGCAGAGGTAAACCGGAGATATATCAAGCAACTCGGCAAATTTACGCAGTGAGATTTGCTTTGCCAAGCGTTTGTCCTTTATATAGGTTCCAAATGTATGGTTTATGTTCATAGAGATGCTCCTTTCTATGATGTGTTCAATCAAAACTGAACATCGTAGGTATATTATAATCGAACACTTGTTCTGATGCAATAGGTTTTAAGAAAACAAAAATGAGATGACGGTTTTTGCCATCATCTCATTTCTTTCATATCTTTTTTATGAGGTTGGAAAATATAAGCTATCTTTTCGACAAATTGGAATTTGGTTACTTGTCCTTATGGTTTTTGTCAGAGTTGATATACTTTTTCAAAGCCTTTACGATAAGGAAAAAAAGATATACTAATCCACCTAACAAACCTATACCTAATATACTGAAAATCAATGCATTTAACATATAATCACACTCCTTTGCCAAATTGGAATTTACTTACTTCTTCTTTGTGGGAGCAATAAGTAATACAACTGTCACAAGAGCATATAAACCATACAATACCCAAGTAACAGTATTGCTCCAAGGGAAACTCATTTCGGGATGGTTCAATGCGAATACCACAAATACAATGGCAATTATCACCATCACCAGACCAATTATTCTTGAAATTTTCTTATTCATATAATCACGCTCCTTTGTCAAATTGGAATTTGTCAATTAGGTTGGAACAGGTCCAATTCCTAATGCACCAGCAAGAAATAATGCAATAACAATAAGTAAGAAGATTCCAACACACAATCCACCCACGACGAAAAATACTTTGGATAATTGCTTTTTGGACTTTCGCAATACCAAGCCAGCAATCAGTAATGCAATACCAAACACAATACTAATTACAGGCAAATATGCAATAAGCAAAAATAACCATTCCATACAATCACACCTCCTTTGTCAAATTGGAATTTGTATATTAAGAGTTAATAATCATCAGAGTAATAAGCACAATGGCACCAAAAACAATGCAGGCTTTTACTTTGCTGTGTTCTGCTTTTTCATCATTACTGCGAATAGCATCAATTAAGTATGCAGGGAAAAGCACGCCAAGAATAGTTGCAATAACAATGGCAATATCAATACTCATAAACAACATCTCCTTCGTCAAATTCAAGTTTTGCGAACAAATTTCAAGCAAACTGGATATAACTCTATAACCAAATCTACCTTGCTTTAATCTGATATTTGCCATATGCCCATCGTCCAGCAAGAATAATAACTGCAGACAACAGCACGTAGGCAAAAAATGCATATTGATAAGAAACAAACTGGAAATCGCCAACAGAGAGAAGCGAATAACGAAATGATCCATTCAGATTGACCAAATTGCTCGGAATCAAATACCATAATTCAGACAGCCAACGGATATTTCCCGGCACTTCACTTACAAACAGAGATAGCATAAGCATACCTGCAACAACGCTGATTGTTGCAATGCTGTTTTGGGTAAGAAACGAAACAATCATCACGAAAACAGCGGTAAGGAGAGCTGCGACGATAAGCAGTCCAAACAGAATTAGTGCAGCTTGCCCGATACTCAAATCAAAGGGGCGCATGAGAACAAATTGGAGCATCGTGTTAAATCCATCCAACCCAAAAACGATGGCTACAACACCAACGAACAAGGCGATCAGCAGCAAGGCAAAACTGACACTTACGGTAATACCAGCACTTATTTTTGCCCAATATAAACGGCATTTTCCGTATCTGCTGGCAAAAATCAACTGATCGGTTTTTCTTGTATTCTCATAAGTGAATATTGTAGAAAGGCAAACGGCAATGAACAATACGACCAAATAAACCAACACTTTTATCATGTTTGTGATTTGGCGCCAGCCTTCAAAATATCCATTATAGACTATGGAATCAGATAAAATGTTTTCAGCTTGTTCTGCCCAATATGCCTGCTCCGTTTCGGAGTATCCTTCGTCCGTTAAATGCTTTATATTAAGTTTCTCATGGAGTATGTCGTAAAGTTCTGTTGCCGTTGTTTGGGAAATCTGAACATCTGACATCGTATCGATTGTAAATCCAACAAATTCGTGTATATCGTAATATTGCAGAAAATCCTCTGTGTCAACGGAGCCAGGCAAATAATGATTCATTTGGGATAAGATGGTATCATCAATCGAACATCCCTCAATTTTCTTTGATTCTTCTCGCCTCATTAGATTAAAGGTGTAACGAGAAGGACGATCACCATCAATTTCATTGGACGCACCAGCAAATGCGCTAAATACGCCCCAACCAATAACGATCAACACCATAATTCCCATTGTCAGCAAGGTGAGTTTATTTTTGATTAGCTTTTTTAGCTCATAATTATATAATCTTCCCATTGATTACTCCTCGATTTTTTCCAGATAGAAGCTTTCAAGATCACCGATATTATCCAGCGTACCATGGTAAATGATCTGTCCCTCATTCATCATAATCACTTCATCGGCAATATGCTCTATATCAGAAACGATATGTGTGGAGAGTAACACAATACAGTCCTCTCCCAAATCTTTGATAAGATTGCGAAAACGAACTCGTTCTTTCGGGTCAAGTCCGGCAGTAGGCTCGTCAAGAACAAGGATTTTGGGGTCGTTCAAAAGTGCCTGTGCAATGCCCAACCGCTGCTTCATGCCACCGGAGTAGGTTTTAATTTTCCGTTTGGCACTTTCCGTCAGATTTACAAATTCCAATAATTCCGTTGCTTTTCTTTTAGCGACAGATTTACGAAGCCCTTTCAGCGAAGCCATATACAAAAGAAAATCAAGTCCGGTAAAATCTGGATAGTAACCAAAGTCTTGCGGCAAGTAGCCCAGATTTGCCCTGTATTCCTCTGACGAAACATCAATGCCATCAAATGTGACTGTACCGCTGGTGGGCTTCAAAATACCGCAGAGCATACGCATCAGCGTTGTTTTACCAGCTCCGTTAGCACCTAACAATCCATAAATTCCGCTGCCCAACCGAAAGCTGACACGATCAACGGCGATTTTGTTGTGATACTGTTTTGTTAATCTGTCAACAACAAGTTCCATGTATATTCCTCCGTTTGTTTTATTGTTAAATATATTTCATGCACCAATCCTGCGAATAGGAGTACAGACAAAGCAAACCACCATACAATGTAGGTATTTTGATATATTAGGTCTGTGATAAAATGAAGTCCAACATCGGCTCCGCCAACCAGTACTGCTATACTCATACATACATAAATCGTTTCCTGGCTTTGGAAGTGACGAACGATCCATAAGCTGATATTGACAGTCAGCATATAAGGTGCAAGCAGATATATCCCTGTTTGCAACAAAGAAAATTCGCTCCTGGTGTAGCACAAAGGAATAATACAGGCTAATATTATGAGATCAAGTACGCCTAAAACGCTCATTCTTGCAAGCACCACGCTTTTCAAAGAAAACCGAGTAGACATTTCAAATTCACTCATTCCGTACATCGTGGACCGAGTGCTTTCCGCTACTGCCAAAAGCCCTAAAATCGGCACAAAAGCAGATACAAACCGTAATGTATTTTCGCTGATGTAATTTGCTCCAATCACTGCAGGCAGTAGCAGCAGGACAGAAAACACCAATGTAATTTTTCTCATGTATGTGGCCTGTACTAATATAAAGCGAAACATACTAATTCGTGGTTGCGGCAATGTTCTTAGAAATCGTGCCTTTTCCTGTTGGTTTGGCTTAGGAGAATCAAACGCCTTTTGAATACTCCGCTTGAACTTATTATTCATTTGAAAATCCCTCCTTCAATAATTCTTCTTTAAGCCATTTCAATGATTTAGATAATCGTCGATAAATGGCAAAGCGAGATAATCCCGTGATTTTACAAATCGCTGTGATAGGGATGTCATTTACATATCGTAGGAAAATCAATTCCTGTTCATCTTCAGGAAGTTTTGAAATAAGCATTCGCAAAGACAAACTCTCTATCCACTCCACAGTAGGATCATATGTAACTTTCTCAGCCATATCTTCTAAACTCTCAACGGCTTTTTTGCGAAAGTTGTCTATGCACATATTTTTTGCAATGGTATACAAATATGGCAGTTCTTTGCCTGAGCTAAGACTCAACCCTTGTTTGTAAAATCGAAGGAAGGTTTCTTGTGTAATATCCTGCGCTAACTGAACATCATATATCTTGAAATAACAGTAGCGGTATATTTTGTCGTATTGTTCTTCAATATCCATGCGCTGAAAAACCTCCTTTCATAATGTTTAACGGATTAGGAGTATCAAATGTGCGGTTATTTCAAAAAATAATAAAATAAAAAGCGGGGCTTTGCACAACCCCGCCCTCTTAAGCAAATTCAAGTTTGTCTAACTGTTTATATTATAGCACATTCATTTCTTCTTTGTAGCTTATGATAATTTTTCGTCGCAATCATAAACATTTATCATTGAAAGGTCGTTATTGATTGTTTAGTGTTTCTTCAAGATGAGTCTTAAACTCATCGACCACGCTCTTGGGTGAAAGAATTTTGATTTTCCCGCCGAAGGTAAATACCCAAGCATAGAAGGGTGGGTTTGCTGACACTTCAACTGTTGCAATAAAGTGACCGTAATCAGCAGGTCTTACAACTACATTTTCTCCAAAGTTATCTATCACGGCGTTCATCAGACTGTTTTCGCATTTCAGCTCAACAGTAAAGATGTCATCGTCATACATTGAAAACGTGCGGCGAATATATGTAGGAAGGTCATAATCATCAGGCTTTACTCGTGCTTCAGTTTCTATAATACTCGGCTTATATATTCGATCTACACGGAACTTTATGACCTTCTGATGTTTTTCTGAGTATCCGAACACATAATAACTGTCATTGTACCAAGCAAGATCATAAGGACTAAACTCATACAGATAGCCTTTGTGTTTTAATATTTTCTTCTTATCGGAAGTGTACTCGTAGTATTTGAACTGTATCCGCTTGTTTTCGTTAATGGCTTCATAAAGCAAATCTACCGTATATAAAACACTCTCATTTGTTGCCTTTACTCGTCCGGCAACAAACAACTGTCTATTAAGTTTTGAAGCGTGGTGACTGCTTGTGAGCTGCATCAGTTTGTTTGTGAGAACTTCGCTTTTCTTATTTGTCACGAACCTTGCTGCTTGAATTGCATCAACCATCATTTTCAGCTCTGCCAATTCAAATTGACGAGCGCCGAAAAAGTATTGATTCTGTCTGCTTCTTACTGTAATAATGTCGAAGCCAAAATCAACAAGCAATTCTATATCACTTGCTATTGTTTGGCGATGAACTGTCAGACCTTTTTGAGCAAGATAGTCTGTAATATCCGCCGTTGTCGCAGGATGCTCATCGTCAGTTCTTTCATATAAGTATTGAAGAATGTGTAAGTGTCTTAAACTTGTCTTTTGTTCCATAAGGATCACTCCATTGGTTTGATGTTCTTATTATAGCATATATTTTGGAATTTTGCTTGAACTTTTTGTAAGAATGTAAATTGAAGCCGCTAAATCTATTGACATATACAAAACGGAGGAGTATAATATATAAAATTATTCAGGAGGTAAGGCAATGTTGAATCGTATCGACCGTTTTAATAATGTAGTCGTTATGCAGTCCGCAGTCCCTGCTTATTATTGGCAGAACAAGGGGCTTACATTGCTATACCCTTTTTCAAGTAATTAGAGTGTTTTTCTAATTTGATTAAGCTAAACGCAGTGCAAGCTATGAGTGAATCTTAGCCTGCACTGTTTTTTTATACTTTTTTATAGGAGGTTTCGAGATGGAAACAAAAGAGTATTTAACAAACTATTATGAGAGATATGATGAGAATGGTCGTCTTATCTCTAAACACGGTATGGTGGAATATCTTACCACTATGAAATATGTGGAAAAGTATCTCAAGCCAAATATGCGAGTCTTGGAGATCGGCGCAGCAACAGGTCGTTATAGCCACGCCTTAGCACAGAAAGGCTATCAAGTGGATGCGGTCGAATTGGTTGAGCATAATATCGAAATCTTCAAGCAAAACACCATCGAAGGCGAACCCGTCACAATCACACAAGGTAATGCTATGGATCTGTCTGCTTTTGAGAGTGACACTTATGACATTACTCTGTTGCTCGGTCCGATGTATCATTTATTCACAAGAGAAGATAAGCTAAAAGCCTTATCAGAAGCTATCCGAGTCACAAAGAAAGGCGGTGTTATTTTTGCCGCTTATTGTATGGGAGATGCAAGTGTTTTGTCATACGGTTTTATTCGTGGGGAAATCTACAACATTATTGAGAAGTGTATGCTCAACACAGAAACATTTGATACTTTCTCAAATCCGTGGGACATTTTTGAGCTGCACCGTAAAGAGGACATCGACAATTTAAGAAATGAGTTCAATGTTACTCAACTTCACTTTGTAGCTTCTGATGGCTACACAAATCATATGAGGGAAACCGTAGACAAAATGGATGACCGAATGTACGAACTGTATCTAAAGTATCATCTTGCAATTTGCGAAAGACAAGATATGATTGGTTACTCTCATCACACACTTGATATATTCAGAAAGGAATAGAGAAAATGAACATAAATATACGAACTGCTGTCATAGATGATTGCGAGCGTGTCCGCCCGCTTCAAAAAGAAATCGCAGACTTACATCATAAGGGCAGACCTGACTTATTCAAAACCGAAGCTCGCTACTTTACAAAGGAAGCGTTTGCAGAAAGGTTAAATGATCCGAAACACACCATCTACATTGCCGAAACTGATAATGGCGATGTAGTAGGATATGCTTTTGCTTGGATTGTTTCTTACAGAAATCACTCTACGTACATTGACTTTGACTGTTTCTACATTGATGATATTTGTGTCCTAAAATCTCATCAGAGAAACGGAATAGGAAAAAGACTTTTCGAATGCTGCAAGCAAAAAGCTCAAGAGAAAAAATGCAAAATGATCGAGCTTGGTGTTTGGGGATTTAACGAGGATGCGATTAAATTTTACGAGAATTGCGGAATGACAGACCGTATCCGCAGAATGGAATACAGATTGGAGGACTAAAAAATGATTACACATAAAGGAACACAAACTATACATACAGAAAGACTTATACTACGAAAATTTACCGTTGACGATGCTCAAGCAATGTTTGAAAATTGGGCAAGCGATGAAAAAGTTACACGTTACTTGACTTGGTGTCCTCACGAATCACCTGAAGCAACAAAGCAACTCTTAGAGCTTTGGTGTGCTGCCTATGAAAACCCGAATACATATAATTGGGTTATGGAATATGAAAGAACGCCTATTGGTAACATCAGCGTTGTTCGGTTAAGTGAAAAAAGCGAATACGCAGAGCTTGGATATTGTATGGGTTACGTTTATTGGAATAAAGGTTTTATGCCTGAAGCAGCAAAAGCTGTTATTGACTTTTTGTTCTCAGAAGTTGGGGTTAACCGTGTTGGAATATCCCACGCCGTTAAAAATCCTGCTTCGGGTAGGGTTGCTCAAAAATGCGGTCTAACCTTTGAAGGAACAAAACGTGAATACTTCAAGACCTCAACCGGAGAATTCCTTGATATATCTGATTACGGTATTATCAGAAGCGAATGGGAAAAGAATAAACAATAAGACGATAAAAGGCATCGCTCCGTGCGATGCCTTTTTTGACGTTATTCTTTGTTTTTCAGTAAGTATAAACCCACACAAGAAAGACCTATACCAAGCATTGTAAATCCTGATTTTATATCAAGCTCACCAAGTAATGATGTAACAACTACCGCAATTCCCATAGCAACCGGAATCGATTTCAACACTATATTGAGGAAATAGCCTGCACCACGATGTCCGGAAATCGGAGTAGTTTTTGCGTTCATAAGTTCTTCAAGTGATACTTCAAGGATCTCAGCGAGTTTTGGTATGGTTGTTGTGTCGGGGCAAGCTATATCCCGTTCCCACTTAGAAACCGCCTTATCAGTAATGTTCAATTTATCAGCCAACTCTTTTTGAGTCATACCTTTTTCTTTTCGGAGCGTGCTGATTATTTCTCCCATAGATTTGTTTGCCATTTGATTTATCTCCTTTACTAATTTCGTTGTAATCAGTATAATACCTCATTCAAATGGAGTAAACCGAAGGGAGGTAGAGTTTACTAAACCGAAGGTTTACTTTAAGTAGAAGGCATTGGTGAATTTATTTTTTAATTACCGGAACCCAAATCTCGCTGCGATAATCAGGACTGCCCATATTTCCTTCGGTATAGGCTTCTATATCCATTTCATAGGTAGGCTGATAACCCGATGTAGGAAAGAACTCAGAAACAATCTTGTGCCACATATCTTGCATAGCATTAGGCATTGCACCTTTACACTCAAATATTGCCCAAGTTCTTGCAGGAATGGTGTTCTTTCTAAAACCTTCCGGTACTACTGTATTCTCATTGCATTTGGCAGCAATAGAATAATCAAATGTTTTTGCGTTCTCCGGTAAGTTTCCGTAACACACACCGAAGATGTAGGTTCTGTCGGTTGTAGTATCTAATAATTTCTTAACTGTACCGTCATTATGTGATCTCGTCCAAAAATCAGGAATGCTTTTTGCATTTTCAGAGTCCTCAACAGTATGCGCTTCCACCTTTTCTATAATATCAAAGGCTTCTTTTTCGATAATCTTGTAATCCATTATATTACCTCCGCTTAATGTAATTTTCACGGAAAGTCGGGAAAAAGATTTAAGTTTAGAGCCGTCTTTCTTTGCTTCAGAAGGTGTAACTCCGTGAAATCTTGAAAAGGCTCTTGTGAAGCTCTCAGGACTTTCATAACCATATTTCAAAGCAATATCAATCACTTTGTCATCTGCTGCACTCAGCTCATTGCCGGCAAGTGTGAGCCGTCTGTTGCGTATATAATCTCCAAGAGTCATTCCGCACAAAATACTGAATATTCTTTGAAGATAGAAACTTGAACAAGCCGCTTCTTTAGCAACTATCTCATAATCAATTTCTTCTGTTAGGTGTTCTTCAATATAGTTGATAGCATTTTGTATTCCGGTAATCCAATCCATCGTATCCCTCCTTTCTGTGTGATTACATTATAGAGCGAAAATAATTTGTTTTCCTGATTCTGAGTGTTCAGTACTGCAATGGTTATTTTATGCTCTCAACAGGAATAGCAATTCTTGCTCCGATTTCAGGCTCTGCACCGAGATTGAGTGTTGGAGCAATACTTGTTGCGTATTTATAGCCGTAGCGTTCAAAGTTGTAGTTTTCAATCGCCTTAAACACTTGCCCGATGTACTTGCCAAAATCATCGGGATTATCATAAGGTTCACTTTGAAAGTAAAGCATTACACATTCAGGCAGCTCCGCCACCTCATATCCATCAGGCAGAGTTTTTTTGTAGTCGATAGGCACTTCAACTCCTGCGGCTATTTTGCTGATACCTTTCTGTTGCAGAGAATCAGGCAAATCAATCAATGCTGCAGTATCAAATTTTTCGTGTATGCTATTAAGTAAGCCTTCCCAATCACAACCAACTTCCTCGCAATAAGAAAGGTAGTCGGTTGCCGACTTTGATGTAAGATAAATCAATTTTCTCTTTGGTCTGTTGACGGGTGTAACCGTGCAAATTGTTGTAGTGTCCATTGCTTGTCCTTCTTTCAAAATATAATAATGATTAGCAGGGTGCTGAGTGAATATTGGAATAGCAATTTGGCGCTTACGGTACTCTTTTGGAGTAATAGAAAAACGCTTCACAAACGACCGTGTATAACCCTCGTGAGATTGATAGTGACTGTCGAATGCAACGTCAATAACAGAGTTATCGCTATTGAGTAGTTTTTCTGCACTCTCACTCAATACAACAGCATTTATGTATTCGCTGAGCGTAATATTCATATGCTTTTGAAACAATCTGTCAACTTGACGTCGGGAATATCCAACTGCACTACAAACATTCTCAACACTAAATTCTATATCTGTGTGATGTGCTTTGATATACTCCTGTGCCAAAACAACCGCTTTTATATCATTCATCTTGCACCCTTAATCTATGATAACACCATACCATTACTTATTCTTGATGTATATGGACAAACAACTGATAAGACATACTTCATTGCAATTCTTTTCCCATAAACCTTTGTGGCATCTTGCCAAAGTTGACCGCTTTAATTGCTTCGATTATTTCTTCTTTACGTTCTTCGGAATCAGTCAAGTCGCAAACAATATCATTGAGGTCATACGGGCCGTTACGGAAGTGACCGACCGATGCACCGTGAAATTCTCCGTCAATTAGAAGATACTGCAAAGGCTCGTGATTGTACTCAAGGTTTTCTACAAGTGGTTTTATCCACTCTTTTAGCATTTGTTCATTTGCTTTATAGAGAAAATCGTTCCTATGTATTGCGTAAACAAAGTTCATAGGCTTAGGCTCATACTCATTTAATACTTCCATATCGCTTTGAAGTATGTAGCCACAATCAACCGACACAAGAATACCAACCTTTTCAAGCTCCGCTACAGCAAGTTTGATCTCTTTTTCGGGTATCTTATAGAAAGACTTTGCCATTGCAGTATCGAACCATACAAGGCGATATGCAAATCTTTGAAGAACTATTTTAAGAGCTTCAAGTCGTGTATATTTTTCTGTATTTACATCAGGAAAAATCTCTCTAAACTTATACCAACCTCTGTCCCATTCGCCGTCATATTGATCCTCATAGATTAAAAAGGCTTCCTGCAGGCGATGAAGAATGGGGGTAATCTCTTTTACGAGTAGTCCTGTTTCTTCTTTTATTTGCTGAATGTTAAACGGTCCCGCATTTTCAATTAGTTCAAGTAATTTGAGTTGCAGTTCAGTCGGTTTTGTCAGCGGCTTACGATAAAGAGCTACAAACAGTTCAAGATCTTCAGGCATAATCCAACCCAAGTTTCCGCCTGCGAAACGACCTTTTATCAGTTTGCGATCTTTTTGTCTGTCACGATTAAACTCAATATCATTGAAGCCTGAACGAAATGTGAGCGTAGGTGGCTGACCAAAGCCATTCCAATAAACATTTTGTCCAGGCTGAGTATCTCTATATAATTCTATGTACTCAGCTTCATCCGCTTTGTTTATGAAGCATTGACGTTCCATACGGAGAGAAATGATTTTCGTGTTATCCATTATGTATTGCTCTCTTTCCATTTCTTGCATTGTTCAATTCTTGCTCCTTGAGGCGTATCGCCGTGTTCAGGATCACAAGAATACTGAGTTAGCAATTCACAAGGAATATCAGGACATTCTCCGCAATGAACGAACCCTTTACTTTGACAACAAACTGCTACCGGACATTCACCGTGAAAAGGATGTCCGTTTGTTTCTATACAACCACCGCATCCGCAGGTTTCTTTGTATTCACATCCGGTGCAATGAAGTCCACATCTTGAATCAATCATTTTCTTTCTCCTTTACAAATTGAATTTTTCTTGAATCATTTTGGCAACTACATCGGGCGGAAGATTTGAATTGTCAATTTTCATATAGTTTTCAAACGGAATTTCTCCATCAAAACTTTCAAGTCGATATTTGGTGTCATCGTTGATAAGTCTTTGGTTCGATACTTCAATATCCCTTTTCGATGCTTTGTTTTGCAAGCGGTTTTCAGTAACATTTCGTTCTAATCTGATTTCACGGGGAGCAACAAGTTCCACATAGTAAAACTCTGTATTATATGGTTCAAAAATGCTTTTCACATATTCGATATAATCCCAATCTGCTTGTTGATCGAAAGCCCACATATATGTAAAAATCATTCCGTAGCAATCTGACTTCGAAAATTCCTCAAAAACCACCTGACGAAGTCTGTTAATTGCTTTTCCATTATATTGACCAAAGATTTCTATTACGGGTTCGATTGTCATGTGATTGTGAAACAACCGCAATCCCGTGAGTTTCATAAGTTCCTGCCCAACGGTCATTTTGCCGACAGCGGCATTACCTATCATAAATAATAATTTCATTATTATCACCCTTTTTCTGCAATAAAGATATGTGCAAATTCTGTTTCGTAGTGTTCGAGTAACATTAATCCTGAATTTGCGATATATGATTTCATTTCCGCAGGTGTATCCGGAAATACTGTGATTTTTCTCGTTCCGGTGTCAATGAATCCGTCTTGGTTTTTGTCGATTGACAAAACGAATTTTCCACCGTCTTTTAGCAAAGCAGCCGTTTTGTTTATTGCTTTCTGCTTTTCCTCAATGTGCATAAAGGTTAAAGAGGAATATATAACATCGAAAGATTGAGAAATATCAAGTGTTTGAAAATCTCCGCAAAGCAACTTCACGTTGGTGTGCTCAGAGAGGTTTTCTTTTGCTCGGTCTATGGTTTTCGTGGAAATATCAATGCCGTAGAATTGACCACATAAGGGAGCTACACGAACCGCAAGGCGACCTGTTCCTACACCGATTTCAAGAACAGATTTATCTTTATCAAGTTTCATTTTGTCAATAAAGACTTGTCCGTCCCATTTATCCATATAATCCCGTAAAGGCTTCGGATCGTGTACGGGATCGTTGTTTTCTCCAATGAGTAGGTCGTAATGATTTATTACTTCTGTATTGCTCATAACAAATACTCCTTAATATCCCCGACAAATTGATTTCCGCAACGAGCAAGCTCGCCAAGTACACGGTTGATGCCTTGTTCAGTCTGATACCAATTATCTTTTGTAATGTTGTAACAATGAATTGGACAGACCTTTATCTGCACATCGGGGAAAGCCATCTGATAAAGCATCAGACAACGCCGAGCGTGAAATGCCTTGCAGACAATCAAAGCTGTCTTTATCTCTAAACCATTTTCGTCAACGACCTTTCGAGATAGAAAAGCGTTGTCACGAGTATGTCCTGACTTATCCTCTCCAATGATCGCATCCGCAGGCACACCGTTTTTAACAAATACATCTGTAAAGAACTCGCAGTCAGATTGATAGTCGCCATTGTATATATCTGCCTTTGAGCGAACACCGGGCCATTTATCCCGTTTAACGCTAACTCCACCTGACGGAACAAGCCACTTTGCATATCCCTTGCGATAAAGCTCGGCAGCATATTCAGGTTGCTCAGGGTGTGAGCCGCCGGGCAGAAAGATGGCGTCAACTTTTTCAGGCTCGTCAGAAACAAATATGTAGTTTGAAATATCTGTTATGATGCGGTTGTTCATTTGCCGATAACTCCTTTATACCAAGTCGGAACGGGGTTTTTCATATCGTCATACCAACTCAGTACATCTTTTGCTTGATTTACCATTACTTGAATTTGCTCGTCACCAAAAGGAATTGCCCAAGGTACAGAAGATAACGTATTACTGCTGATATAAAGTGCGAGAAGTTTCCAAAATTCCATAGGCACATCATTATCAAAGTATCCGTTGACCATTCCGGTAGCAAATAGAGGGGTAGCTTGAGCGCACCACACAATTCGGTTAAATTCTTCCCACGGATCTCCAAAGTCATTTCTGTTAAAGTCAATGATGTAGAGCTGCTTATCGTTACCTATCATCATATTGCCAATATGATAATCTCCGTGCTGATAAGTTCGAGGGCGACCGCTAAGCAAGTGTCTGTGTGCGTTAATGTAATCAATAAAGGCTTGTCCGTTTTCATACTTGATAGGACATTCTTCATACATTTTGATTTTGCGATCTGCTTTACGGTTAAAATAGATTTCCCAATCTTCTATTCCTTCCGGAGCAGGAATTTTATGAATTTCTTTTAGTATTCGTCCTGCTTTAAAGCCGTAAGAATACTGCTCATCACTTGTGAGGTTGTGTGCATTTTCTTCTGCATCAACACCATCTATCCAAGTTTGAATAGAGTAAACCCCTTCGTCAGACGTGCCAAACTCTAACGGTTTGCACATTGGTACACCGAGAGCTGCTACCTGACTCATAAGTTCATATTCACTTTTCTTTCGCTCATATTGTTCAATCGGAGAAATACGAAGCAAGAACCTGTTTCCTTGCTCGTCAGTAACACAATACTTTTTATCTCCCGACCAACCTTTGTCTATTAGCTCTTTTGAAACAAACTTATATTGTGGCATTAGTTTTCACCTCGTAAAATGCGATTCTCTTATTAGTGTAGTCTTTTTCCTTCATTGTCGAAGTTCTTTTTTAATGCTTTCTCAGTCAAGATAATAGAAACAATAATAAGCAACAAAGGAAAGACCAATATTGCTGCTCCAACATATCCCACTGTTTCTGTGTCCTTGCCAATGAAACATAACATTATTGCAACGACAAGCGGAATTAATGCCAAGCCACTAATGAACCATATCCGACCACAATAAAGATGTGCAAACTCCCAAGTGTCTTTGTTCTTCATTGATCTTGTTGTGCGGTATCCAAAAACATAATTGATCTCTTTGGGAGCTTTCTTGCAGAATGCTCTACCGAACAAAATCATAATTGCAGGCAATAATAAATCCATTATAAACATATACACCCAAAATCCCATAGTTTACCTCCTTCTACTTGTTATCGTTCACTCATTTCTTTTTTATCGGATGTCTAACCACTGTCTTGAGTTTATTTGCATCACACTTTCTTGGATCAGAGAGATAGACTTCGTGGTGATAGCGTGACTCACTAATATCAAGCTCGTAATCGTTCTGTTCCGCATATTCGTGCATCGCAGCTATTGTTGCAGGCTCGTCATCGTAAGAGCCAATGTGCATACATTGAACACACAGTCCCTCGTTGTATGTAAGGAACTCAACTTTTGAAAAATCAGTTTTCTTCTTTTTGGTTGCTTCAGCAATCGCCCAATCAAAATCTGCCTTTGTAACAAAGTCAGGCAGGCGAATAAGGGAAATAAAACTAAAGTTCTCCTTATGGGCGTAGTCGATACCATCCACGCCTTCTTGCCACCAAAAGCCTTCAAGGGGCGGCACGACATATTCAAAATATCCGTCAATCTTATGTTCGCCTTTGTAGCTCATTTTTATGGTAAAGGCTATACCATAAAGCAGACCGATGGTTTCCTTATATTCACCATTCTCATCGTTAGGATTTCCTTTACCACGAACTGCAATATAGTTCATTGGCGGCACTTCTACGATGCTTGGCTTCTTTGGGGGCATATAAAATTCTTTGTATTCTTTTTTATAATCAAATGGCATTGTTTTTTCTCCTTAAATAAGCAAAGTCAAATACCCAACAACCGGACCGGCAAAGATAGCTATGTAAATCAATGTAATCCAAGGCTGATATTCTACATAGAACTCCTTAAAAGATAAACTCCAAGGATGCTTTATAAGTACCCAACCGAACACATCGAACACAATACAAATGCCTGCCCATATTGCTCCCGTGATAAGAGCTTCTGTCAGAGTCGGTTCAGCAAGACCGTTCATATATAGCCAACCGAACAGAGAGAACAGAATGATGTTATACAATGGATGCCAAGGCTTTGTTTTCTCATAGCCTTCGCCCATACTGTTCTCGTCCATTGGCTTCATTTTCAAGACATAGATATTAAATATGGTGTGCAGAATGCCTACGCAAGTAACGATTGCATAACATACCCAAAACCATAACATTGACATTCCAAAATTTTGCATACAAAACCTCTTTAACTAATACTTTCTATTTCGCTATCATAGTATTGCTCCTGAAAATATACTGCTTCCTCGATTTCAATCGAAGTGAAATTCATTCCTTCAGGAGCAGCGACAAGTTTATCTTCAACATCATTATGACGATGAACAATTCCAATAATACGAGCAGAGTATTCCTTGACCGGAGTATCTACACCAAGCAAATACACATCAAGTTCTTCACCATCACCGCCTAAGACATTCGGTATGTATCCATAATTGATAGGATAGGTGAGGTCGGGGTGTTTAGGATGTGTACTTCCAATAGGTCGGTCTATTCTAATATCAACCGCTTTACCAAGATAGGATTTTACAAGTGCTTTTCTCAAGGTATAAACGATAAAATCGTGTTTGCCTTTGAGATACTTTTCTCTACCGCTATCAATAGGAGCTTGCAAGGCAAGGGATACCTTTAGATCTTCATACTCTTTTGCGACCGAAGGGGTACTGTTAAGATAATTTCTGAAGTTTATGTAGTTTATCCAATCCATACTATTTGTGCGGACAACGTGGATAAAATGGGTTTGCAAATCTCCCGTACCTTCATAAAAACTGCCCGAAGCAAATAACAACTGCTCTCCAAGATCAACTTGCGGTCTGTAATAAAACCCATCGTCTTTTAACTCTTTTTCAAAAGCAAGAATATCATTAAAATCATCAACTGCAACTGCTATATCAATTATAGGCTTTGCCTTTATGGAAAGTATAGAGGTGCTTCCCACGTGCTGAATATCTTTAGCGACATTACCTAAAATCTTCTTCAAACGAGAAATTGTATTCTGAGCTTCAATTTCCCATTCTTTTTCGTGTTCGCACAGTTTTACAGTTCCTCGTTTTAATCCAATCATTACTTAACCTCCAAACGACAATTAAGCTCATAAAGAGCTGTGCGGTTTGAATCCCATTTAAGTTTCTTGGTTGCTTCATCATAAGTCAACCAAACACACTCCGTATGTTCGTGGGACAATTTTATATCTTCTTTGCACTCAAAACCAAAAGTGTATTCGGGAATTACATAAGTGTCTTTATCCCAATACTGCCGATGCCTTTCGGATATAACCGTAGCAGGAATATACGATAGACTTTTCAGTTCTACCCATTTATCCGACTGTATTCCACCTTCTTCAAAAGTTTCTCTTTTTGCAGATTCCAAAGGCGTTTCATTATCTTCGCCACCTCCGGCTATAAATTGCCATTGGTCGAAGTCTGCACGGTGAAAAACACAATAGAAAGGAGTGCCGTCAATAATTCGATATGGTATTGCAAGTATTTGAAATGCTGTTCTCATTTTTTACCTCGTTTCATCGGATACTAATTCCATAATATCCGATAGGTCGCAGTTCAACGCATTACATATTCTTACGAGAACCTCTGTATTTACATTGTCATTGTGTCCGAGCTTCGTTACGGAAGATTGACTTATACCGGACATTGCAATTAAATCTTTCTTGAGCAAATCACGATCAATAAGCGACTTCCATAATTTCTTATAACTAATCTTCATTTGTGTACCTCCTGATATAATGGTTTGCTATCACTCATTATATCATAAAATCATTGTGTTCGCAACGATAACGCTCAAATTTCACAAATCTTTCGTTTATTTGGTCGGAGCTTCTGCACTCTCTGCCATTTTTAATATTTCCTCGTCAGGTATAGCGTTGGGATTGTACTCTAAAACATAGCTCACTTCCGGTGTATCAGTCCAACAAAGATACGAGAGTTCATCGAACTCATAGAGTGCTGCATCCCAATCTTTAATTTTCATTTCTTTACAATTCTTCGCACTATCAGGGTTGAATAATACGCCGAGAGCATCAACATTCAAACCCGTCACCGCTGAAGGATCGGCTTCATAATATGTAGTTTTCAAAATATGATAGTTGATCTCGTTGCCTTCTTTGTCGCCATACTTAATAGTCCCCGCAACAACCGTTTCGGTCTGCTTCTTAACATCATCACCAAGAACATCCTTTATGGCAGCTTCAATTCTGTTTGCCATATCTCTCGGCGTATCCTCGCTTTCTTTTGCCATTGCACCAACGGCAAATATTACACCCAAAATTATAAATACCACTATCAATGAAATTGTCAGTTTCTTTTTCATCTTATTCCTCCCATTGCAGATCACAAGCGGTCCGCTATATTGTAAACGGTTAAGCCGTGTTTCTGAGCATAATCAACTGTGTATGCTGTTCCGCCTTTATCTTCGGTAAGATATGCTATACAAGCCGAACTGTTATCAACAAGGTGGCGGTTTCGTTTGTGCATACAACCTCTCGTGTATTCTTCCGATGTGTAAACTACTTTATCAGCCTGCTTCTTGATGTTCTCGTAGATCCTCACATCTTCGCTCAACCAACCTCTTGTTTGAGAATAGCAAGGCAACACAAGAATCAGGCGAATATCAGGATAACGTTCTTTTAACTTCAAAACGGTAAATGCTGCAATGGTATCAAAGCCTAATGCTCCACCTGCTCCAAAGTATAAATATCCCTTTTTGATCAGGCTTTCAACTGTTTCTTCAGTTTTATTGAAAATATGTTGATAAGCTCCTGAAGGTATATCTCTGTGTCCCGTAAAGCAACAAGTTTTCTCTTTCACACAACCACTCCTATAATAACGATATTAGCGATATACTCACGATAATATCATTAGTATAGCATATAATTGTGAAAAATTAAAGATATTATAGAAAAAGAGCCTACGGCGAACCGTAGACTCTTAAAAAGTTCTTATTGATTTGTCTTGCTAATAAAGGCATCAAGAATGGCAAATGCCTTTTCTTGTTCCTCCGGCGGTAATGCTTCAAGACGTTCTGACAAGCGTGAACTCTTAATCTTGTATCCGAAATTGATTACATCAGAGAACACATCGTCTGCTGAACATTCCAAAGCATTTATAATAGCAACTAACTTATCTAATCGAGCAGAGCTTTTACCACGCTCAATGTCCGATAAGTAGTTAGTAGATAAACCGATCATTTCAGCGAACTGCTGCTGAGTATATCCTTTTGCTCGTCTAATCTTTTGAATACGTTTGCCGATTATCTGCTCAACGCTCTTTCCGTTTTGCACACATTCCACCTCCAATCACACTAAAGTCGTAACAACTAATGCTGATGGTATTAGTATAATTGGAAGGTGTGAAAGAATACACAAGGCGATAGCGAAGCACTAACGATAGTAGCTTGAATATGTAAAAATATTTACGATATTGGCATTATATATTCGATAAAGTCGTGAGTAGTTATACTTCTTTTTACAAAAAGATATGCATCAATAAGCCAATTAGTATGCAAGCAATAAATGTTATTAACGCACTACCGATGACCAAAAGAATCTTCTGATATGAACGTTTGCCGATCTCTCGTTGCTTTTGTATGTCATCTAATCGCTTTCCTTCAGTAAATGCGACAATTTCCTTATAGGTTTGAACATCATTATCTTTCTTCACCTTTTCAATCTTAAAGGCAAAGTACATAGAGATTGCCCAAATGATTCCCCAAGGAATGAATGCCCAATCACCGAGCCACATAAACAGCGGAACTGCAGAAATAGCCGTTGCAACTAGCATTATAGTGTAGATCTTTCCATAGCAATTCATTTTAGCGATTTCATCTTTTTTGATTTCCTCTTTCATAATTTCAATATCTCCTTTCACTAATTGGTCAAGTGAGATACCAAATAATGAGCTGAGTAAGAGCAGACTATGAATATCGGGGTAAGTTTTTCCGTTCTCCCAATTTGATATGCTCTGCCGTGTTACATATATCTTTTCAGCAAGTTCTTCTTGGGAAATATTCATTTCCGTTCGATATTTCTTGATTTGCTCATTAAGTTCCATAAATTAACCTCCATTCTGCCGTGATTTGCTCACCGACCTGCCATCAGTATAAGTCGATCTTCGTTCTTTCGTCTATCAAATGCCTTTTCCATTTGCCCAAATCACGATGCAAAAGGACTTTTACATAGCTACAAATTGGAATTTGTCAGTTTAATACAGCCTTATACCCGTTTGCTTTATCGCCAGTAATTGTAATGAAGTATTCTTGGCCAAAGTATGCCTTCCACGAAATAGGAGTATCTATATATTGGGTAATATTCTCTGGATATATGTTTTCATAATTGGGGTCCACGTACTCAGTTATGATTCTGAAGTGTATTGACAATTCTACAGCATCAGAAGAACTGCTTAGTTCCTGCTTATTCCATACCATTATGCTATCAGAATTAGACTTGATTAAAGATTTGTCTGCATTTGATATACCGCCGCTGTATTCTTCATCATCTACATAGTAATCAAAAACCAAAAGTCCGATATCTTCTTTTGTATTCATTTGTATATGCAATGCTATTTCATCATCAGCAGGCTTATATTCGTCAGGGATTAGTTGTATACATAGTATAAAACCAAATACCAATGCAATCATTATCACAATGGCTACTCTGTTTTTCTTTTTATTCACTTTGGAAAACCTCCAGCTTATTAACTAAATAATTGTCAAATTC
>JBGUUB010000035.1:0-7696 GCA_045133355.1 Acutalibacteraceae bacterium | reverse complement strand
CCCTTAATCCCATACCTTGCCGTCGGGTTTATGGCGGCATATTTTATGTAGAAACAGGAGGTTCAATATGAAGAACAGAACAATTATCGGTATTGTCTGTATGATTCTTGCGGTTGCCATGACCTTTGCTGTCGCACCACTTGTAAACCGTCTGACAAGCGATACAACTACGGTTGTTCGGCTCAAACAGGAAGTCGGCAGAGGCGCAAAGATTACAGCAGAACAGGTTGAAACCGTCAAGGTTAAGACAGATACCATGCCGCAGGGCGTGTATGTTAACACCGCTGATGTTATCGGTAAGTATGCTTCTTCTACCCTTTACGCCGGAGATATTCTCACAAAGGCAAAGCTTACGAAGGATGCCAACAGTGCAGATGATGTATTTGCTTCGCTTAACGGCAGTAAGGTTGCGGTCAGCGTAACCATAGATACCTTTGCGGCAGGACTTTCGGGCAAGCTTCAGAACGGAGATATTATCTCCCTTATCGTTGTAGATAAAAATGCCGGTACTTCCTCTATTCCCGGTGAGCTTAAATATATGAAGGTTATCACCACCACAACTGCGGGTGGTATTGACCAAGACTCTATTGTGAAGAACGAGGACGGCAGTTTTGAAATTCCCAGCACTATCACCGTGCTTTGTAATACCGAACAGGCAAAGCTCCTTGCAAAGTATGAAGCGGACATTACGCTCCAAGCGGCACTTGTTTACCGTGGCGATACAGAGACGGCAAATAAGTTCATTGAAAAACAAGACGCTTTCTTTGCGGGAGGTGGCAACAATGGGTAAGATGATTGCCGTTTGCGGTGCTCCCGGCAGCGGGAAAACCACCGCCGCACTGAAAATTGCGGAGGAAATCTATTACGCAAAAAAAGGCTCGGTAATATTTCTTTCTCCCGATTTGAACGTGCCCTATCTTGCGTTTGTATTTCCGAACTGTAAGGAGGAAGAACTGTATTCTGTCGGTGTTGCGCTGGACCGCACGGACATTTACCGTGAGGACGTGCTCCGCCAGATGAACCATGTGAAAACAATGGAGAACTTCGGCTTTCTCGGATATAAAGCCGGGGAAAATAAGTATTCCTATCCGCGACCGACTGAGGATAAAATCCTAAATCTGTTCTCTATTTTGAGAGAACTTGCAGACTATGTAATCGTAGACTGTGCGGACGAGCTTATCTCATCTATGGCAAAGAGCCACGCAGATATGCTCGTTCAGCTCATCACTCCGGACCTTAAGTGTATGGCGTACTATTCATCTAATTCGGGAATGTTTGAGCTTGGTGCCGAAAACCGCATTAAGGTTATGAACATTTCGGATAAGGATTTGTTCTTGCCTATTACAGAAGTGGCAAATCACTTTAAGGGTGTGGATTTTACTCTACCCTTTTCAAAGGCACTAAAACAGCAGGCCATAACGGGAACGCTTTCTGAAAGACTTCCCGACGCAAAGTACAGGAGCGTGGCGGCGGGAATTGCAAAGGCGGTGATTTAGTGGCACAGAAAATCGACTTCGTATCATTACTTCACAAGTCACAAGAATATATATCCGAAAACTATGCGGCGGCACTTTCCGACCGCAGTAAGGTTGTGCAGCTCCGCTCATATATTGAGAAATATCTGCACGACAGCGGATTTGAAGTGGAGGGCATGACTTTCCGTGAACTCTCGGATAAGCTCTATTCCGAAATGGCGGAGTATTCGGTGCTTACAAAATATCTCGGTCGTGATGAAATTGAGGAAATCAATATCAACGGTTGGGATGACATTGCCGTCACCTACACGGACGGTCATATTGAGAAAGCAAAGGAGCATTTCTACAACCCGCAGCACGCCGTTGATGTGGTAAAAAGACTGCTTCATCATTCGGGTATGATTATTGATAACGCTACGCCAATGTCACAGGGACATCTGCCGGGAAATACCCGTATTACGGCACTGAAAGAGCCGCTTGTTGATGATGACAGAGGAATCAGCGTGTCTATCCGACTTCTGCACCCGTCAAGAGTGGATATGAAGGCGCTTGTTAAAGGCGGTAATGCTACGCAGAAAATGATCGACTTTTTATGTATGTGCCTTCGTTACGGTATTTCTTTTGTGGTAGCCGGTGCAACATCCTCCGGTAAAACCACACTGCTTAACGCACTTCTCACTTCCATTCCGGATAACAAGCGTATCTTTACCATTGAGTCAGGCTCCCGCGAGCTGTCGCTTGTAAAGGTGAAGGACGGCGAAGTTATCAATAATGTGGTGCATACCCTTTCCCGTCCGTCGGATAACCCGGCGTATGATATAACACAAGAGGACTTGGTGGTGGCATCCCTCCGATTCAACCCCGACATTGTGGTGGTCGGAGAAATGCGAGACACCGAAGCTTATTCTGCGGTGGAAGCAAGTCTTACCGGACACACGGTAGTATCGACTATTCATGCATCGGCGGCAGACGCGGCTCATATGCGTTTGGCTCTGCTTTGTCAGAAGCGCTTTCCCATAAACTTTGCAACCTCACTTATGCAGGCAGGACAGGCGTTTCCGCTTGTTGTGTACGCTCATAAGCTTGAAGATAATTCCCGTAAAATTATGGACATCTCCGAGTGTGTTATTACGCCCTCAGGAGAACGGGAGTATCACACGCTTTTCCGCTTTCGTATCACAAAAAATGAGTTGAAGCGCGGCAAATACAAAATTGACGGTTACTTTGAACAGCCGGAGATTATGAGCGACCACCTGAAGGCGAAGCTCATGCAGTTCGGCGTACCGCAGAAAACCTTAGAGCAGTTTTTAGTAAAGGACGGTGATTTCAAATGATTTTTTCGGTCATAAGCTCGGTTCTCATCATTATATCAATCGTGTGTCTTTTCGGGCTAACCCCCGAACAAGTCACCGACGATTTAATGAAGCTTATCACCCCGAACGATACTATGCGGGATAAGTCCCGTAATCTTCGTGGAAACAAGAAAAAGCACCGATTGTACCGTACTCTTGTGAAGATGAAAACTGCCCTTGCCGTTACGGGCAAATCCAAGCAGTTCACGATTGTCTGCTGTGCATCGCTGGTTCTCTTTGCTGCGGGTATTATCGTATCGGTGCTCATTGATAACATCTTCCTTATGCCGGTGTTGTCGGTTGCATTTGCCCTGATACCGTTTTTTTATACGACAAGCACCCTTTCCTATTACGAAAGGAATACAAAGGAAGAACTTGAAACGGCGCTCTCTATCATCACAACCTCGTATGTGCGCTCGGACGATATCGTGGCGGCGGTCAGAGAAAATATCAAGTATATCAAACCGCCCCTTCGTGATGTGTTCAAATCCTTTGAGGGCGAAGCCATCGCCATTTCCTCTAATATCAAACGCGCACTTTACAAACTTAAAAGTATGGTGGACAATGAAATATTTTGGGAATGGTGCGACACGCTTATTCAGTGTCAGGATGACCGAACACTCAAAGACACGCTTTTACCTATTGTGGCAAAGCTAACCGATGTTCGTATCGTAAACTCGGAGCTGAAAACCATGCTTTCCTCAGCCCGTAACGAATATTGGTTTATGGTGGCGCTCGTGGTCGGCAATATCCCGCTTTTGTATTTGCTCAATAAGGACTGGTTCCACACGCTGCTCTTTACCACGCCCGGCAAACTTGTTTGCGGCGTTTGCGGTATGGTAATTCTGATTACGGCATTGTTTATGATGAAATACACGAAGCCGATTGAATACAAGAGATAAGGAGGTTTGAAAGTATGTTACAGGCAATTATCGGCGCTCTTTGCGGAGTCGGATTATTCTTTGTACTTGCGGATGTGTACCGTATTCCGTACCTGAAAACCTCCAAGGCGGTGGAGAGCCTTTCAAAAAAGCAGAAGGTGAAGACTTCAACTCTGAATGTCTGGCTCGGAAACCTTGCGGATTTCCTTGCAAAGCACATGAAGCTCAACGAGTTCAAAAAAGCCCAGCTTGAAGCCGATCTCAAAACGGCGCAGATGGACATTACCCCCGAAAAGTTCAAAGCGAATGCCGTTGTTAAAGCGCTGCTTATCGGTATATTTGCCATTCCCATGGCGTTCATCTTTCCCATTCTCTCTCCCGTGGTTCTGTTCCTTGCGGTATTTCTTTACCGCAGAGAACTAAAAAGCGTTTCGGTACGGATACGACATAAGCGAGAGAAAATCGAAAGCGAACTGCCGAGACTGGTCTTTACGATAGATAAGACCTTAAAGCACAGCCGCGATGTGCTGTATATGCTTGAAAGCTATGCAAAGAATGCCGGTCGTGAAATGAAGCACGAACTGGATATTACGGTGGCGGATATGAAGTCGGGCAACTATGAGGCGGCGATTACAAGGCTTGAAGCAAGAGTCGGCTCTGCCATGATGAGCGATGTGTGTCGCGGTCTTATCGGTATTCTCCGTGGTGACGATACCGAGATGTATTGGGCGTCACTGTCCCTTAAATTCAACGATATTCAGCGTCAGCAATTAAGACTTCAGGCACAGAAGGTACCGAGAAAAGTCAAACGCCTTTCCATGTGTCTGCTTATCTGCTTTATGCTCGTTTATGTGGTCGTAATTTTATCTCAAATCATGGACTCTATCGGCGTCCTGTTCGGATAAGGAGGGGTTGTATGATGAAGAAAATATTACACTCTAAAAGGGGCGAAGGCTATGTAGATATGTGCGTCGGGGTGGTCGTTTTCGTGATGATTCTCGTTATCGCCATTAACATTTTCAGCTTTATCACCCTGCGTATTGAGATGGATCAGATTGCCGACGAGCTTATCGAAGCGGCAACCTACGCCGGTTGTTTTGATGATGATTTTTGGAACGCTGACAGCGATATGCTTGATCAGTATTACCACTACGATATTGATTACGGAGCAGACAGGTATTTCAACAGTACCTACCGCCGTGTTCAGCTCGGTGAGCGAATGTGGGTGGAAATATCGAAGAATACTTATATCAAAGGACTTGGCGCATTTAAAATTCCTGTTACCGTAAAGGTTAAAAAATCGGGACTTTCGGAAAAATACTGGAAGTAGGAGGATGTATGATAAATAAACGGGGAGACGGATATATCTCAACCTGCGTAATGATTGTTATTGTTTGTATGCTTCTGTCGGTATTCGTGACTTTTGCGGTATCGGTAAATACCGTAAAAACAGTTCAAAGAAATTCCCGAGTTGTGCTTGACAGCTTTGTAATGAAAAACTCAATCGTTATTTACGATTCGATTAAAAACGGAAACAACTGCACGGCAGAGCTTGACGAGGATATGTATACCGAGGATTTATGCGACTTTTGCACATTTGAAAAAAACGGAGAATTTTTATATGCTTATACCGGTGACAGAAAACTTAAATACAAGCTTTCAAAGCCGATTATATCGTTCACTACTGAAGGAAAATTAAAAATTAATGCGAGTTATACAGTATATTATCCTATTGATTTTGCCGGAGTAGTGATAGATACCGCTGAAATACCTGTCACTGTGGAATCAAAATTCAATGATAAATTTTAGGAGGAATTCTTAATGAAAAAGAAAAAGTATACTATTATTTGCACAGCAGTATCCCTTGTTATCTTAATTGCGGTTATTGTGTTGGCACTGATTAAAGCTAATAAACCCGCTGCCAAGCCTGATGAAGCTTCAAACACAAGCAGTACGGCATCAGATGTGGTTGTAGAAATCGGTAATATAGAGGAAACCGAAAGCGGCGGGGACAATAACAGCAGTGATAATGTCAGCTTTATTGAACCAGATGAAACCGAGGCAGATAAATTGCTGAACGAAAAAAATAAGTCGAAAGATAATTCTAAAGCCGAATCCGCAATAGCAAGCTCTGAAGCTGAAGAAACAGAGAGTGTTGAGGTTCAGCCCTTTGAGGAGGGCAAAACCGAGCTCAAAGATACAGCAGACGATTATCTTAAGACCCATAATATCGACCCTAAAACTGCAGGTGAAACAGGAAAAATATGCCCTAACTGCGGAAAGAAAATATGGAATCCGGACAAGTACGGATTTTTCATACCCGGAATGCCGGAGGATTACGAAAACAGCGGTTATTGTCTGGGCACCTGCGGGATTTCCTTAGAATAGGAGAGATTTCTATTGAAAAAGAAATTCAAAAAGCTAATAACGATACTGACTGTTATTATGACTATGACAGCGGTATTTACAATGAAGACCCACGCTATAAGCCTTGATTACAGCGGCGGGTCTTCTTCTAATAATACGGGTGCTACGGCAACAACATCGGGCTTTACCGTTTCATACGATAAGGCAAAAGATAATATTTGCGGTTACAGATTCAGCGTTGTGTCAGCTTCAGGTACGCCTAAAAGCGGCACAAAAGCCGTTAATGTTTATCTTAGCGACATTACCATAGGAAACAGCGCTTATTCCTCGGGTCAGCGCTTTATTGTATCAAGCGGAGTTGCCGCAAACAAGAAGCAATTAGCAAACGGAACAAAGGTAAGCAGTACCGCTTCTACTCAAGGCTGTGATTACAAATCGGGAAACTGCGGTTTTTATTCTTCTTTACCGCAGAATCCCGATTCAATCGGCACATGGATAAAAAACTCATCTAACAATTATCAGAATCTTTCAAGAATATATGTTATCTGCGGCACTAATCTTTCAAACGCAACCGAAAGCGATTATGTGCTGACAGAGCCAATTTTCCGTATGAAGCTGGCAGGTACGCAAACTGCGGCAACTGCAACCGAATTAGCAATTTACGGAGCCGCTGTATCGGGAGGCGATGGATATAACGGCGGCAACGGAAACCTTTACAATGCAGGTTCGGGAACATTATGGAATTTAATGTACTATATAAACAGAGAGTTTCCTAACGCGCTTTATGTATCGTCTAATACAGGTGTATACAATGCGGTATCTGTTAAATCAAGCGGTCGGTACACCTATAAGGAGATTATTCAAAACGGATACGGGTGCTCTGTTTTAACCGTTAAAAATGTTATTACGATTAAAACGGAATACACAAATTCCATAACCCACTGGAAATATGTAGGTACGGGCGGTGACAACGGTAACGGAACATTCAAGAAAATGGGCACTTCAACATTCACGGGCAAGGCAGGAAATTCCGTAACAATCCCAAGCAATTTAGTACAGAGCTATACGGGATATTACAATACCGGTGTAGCAGGCTCTTATTGGGGAACGGGCACTTGGTCTAATAAAAATATAGGCTCAAGCTTTATTCAACCTGCGTGTAATGTTTGGATAGAATACTATTACTATCCAAATACCTATACTAACAGCGTAGCTCATTGGGCGTGGGGCTTTAACGGAAACGGTCACAACGGCGATCGAAATGCTTTCAAAATTGCAGATACAACATTTACGAAACAGTACGGTGAAGTATTTACTTTGACAGAAGCTGATGCAACCGCTATACCTAACGGTTTTTATTTGAATAATACTTGGCAGATAGGAACTAGTTCTGTAAATGGTTCTTGGCAAAATTATCCGTATGGTACTAAATTTACACAAAAAAATTATAATATGGGTTTTGAATATGATTATCATCCGTATACCTATAACATCACCTATGATTTGGACGGAGGAACTAACGATCCGAACAACCCCACAAGCTATAATGTTTTATACGGTAAGGATTTATACTCCCCCACAAAATCGGGATATGAGTTCTTGGGTTGGATGCGGGATTATA
>JBGUUB010000034.1:0-74543 GCA_045133355.1 Acutalibacteraceae bacterium | reverse complement strand
CACAGACACCCACCCCTACGAATTATCTTTAAGCCTCACCCCTACAAACCCCGATTTGTCCGCCAAAATGTAACCAAGCTCGGCATAAGCTTTTTTCTGCTTTTGCCGAGCTTGGTTTTTCTCTCAATTAATCCGTCTTTTCGGATACTGTGTTCTTTAAGCCTCAAATTTTACCCTATTTAATTTATCACGAAAAGAGCAAAGCGCCCGCGCCGTAGGTGACGAAGGAAACTATTGCTCCTGCTCCCAAAACGCCGAGCAAAATTGCAGGGAAAGCTTTTTTAAGCGGCATTTCAAGCATTGCCGCCACAAGCGCGCCTGTCCACGCGCCTGTACCCGGTAAGGGAATCGCCACAAGTATAAAAAGTCCCCAAAAAGCATATCTCTGCACCGTAACCGATTTTGCCTCCGCCCTTTTTTCAAGACGGGTTACAAGTCCGTCAAGCTTTTTGCTCACGGTTCTCAGCCATGCAAAAATCTTTTTAATAAAAATAATAATAAACGGAACGGGAACGAGATTGCCTACAATCGAAACCCCGATTGCGACCAGGGGGCTGAGTCCTGCGCCGACACCTATCGGTATAGCTCCGCGAAGTTCAATTACAGGAACCATTGAAATTAAAAAGGTCATTACAATTTTTCCGAAATAAGTACTGAAAAAGCTCAATTTTCTTCCTCCGAATATTTTATTTTTTTATTACTGAAAATATTTTTTTAAGCGATGGCAAAAGGAATTTAAAGTTTATTACCGTCAAAACGATAAGGCAAACCGCCTGAACGGGAATCCAAAGCGGCAGCTCAAGCACGGAAAAGACAATCTGTATCATAATCAGCGCTGTATTCACCGCTGTATGACCGCCGTAAAGCTTAAACGGAATATATTTTCTGGAATTGACCGCGCGGATTAAAAATACTGCAAAATAGCTTAAAAATGTGGCTATAGCCGCGCCCTGAACGCCAAGCGGCGAGGGAATAAGCAGTAAATTAAGGGCAATATTAATCACCGCGCCCGCCATAGCGGTAATAAAGGATATTCCGCTCTGCTTAGTGACTATATAAACCGTACCCGTAAAGGATACAAAGGCAGTGAAAATCATAGCGGCGGACAAAAGCGGAACATACTTCCACGCGGAATAGTACTGCTCGGTTGAAAGAATCCTGATAGCCGGCTTTGCAAAGGCTATTATAACCCCGCCCGCAAGAAACATAACTGCCTGAAAGGAGCGCCAAACATTGGTAAAAAACCTTATATGCTCTTTTCTGTCCCCGTGGGATTCGGTAACCGCCGAAAACTGCCATGCCTGCATAAATATTGTTGAGACAAGGGTTAAAATCGTAGGTATTTTATAGGATACCGCGTAAATTCCGTTTTCGGCGCTGCCTATAATTGCGTTTACCATATAACGGTCGGAAACGCTGGTTATCCACCAAAATATCGTTGCGGGGATAAGGGGAATACTGTACCTTAACATTCGCTTGAATGCGATTTTACGCGGGTGAAGGGTAAACTGCTTCCAAAGCTTTTCCTTTGCAAAAAGGAAAATTGTGCAGAGAAAGTCTGCCAGAACCACCGACAGCACATAGCCTGTAATCCCAATACGCATAACCGCGAGGAAAAGGATATTAAGAGCTATTACGAGGGCGGTGTTTATAATGCCCTGTACCGAAAACAGCACGGTATTTCCTCTCGCCCTTATAAATTGAGAACAAAGCGAATGATAGCAGGACGCCAAGGTGTAAACAACTATAAGCCAGATATAGCCCTTGAACTCCTTGACCGTATTAAGCAAAGGAATAATCGCCAAAAACAGTACCGACCCCGCCGTTATCGTAATAAAGCCTACAGTAAAAACGCTCCTACGACCCCGCTCGTTATCGAGCGCAAAACGGAAAACCCCGTCGGTTATTCCAAGGGAGATAATCGGAAAAAGCAAATTTGCGGTTTGGGTAATAAGGTCTGCCGTGCCGTAGTCGGAGGGCGTCAGATAGCCTGTATAAAACCGCACCATAAAGAAAACCAGTATTTTAGAGCCGAAGGTGCCTATGCTTATAAGGAGAGTATTCGACAAAAGCGTTTTATATTTGTTCAAAATGCGATTCCCTCCTAAACATAAAATACCGATTATATCATACTATTAATAATATCATAATTATTTCCTTTTTACAACACAAAAATTACCTATACATTTAGATGTTAGATGCGGGCGGTCAAGGATGCCCTCCCCTACGGCGGTTAATTGGCATTTTGTAGGGTGCGGGTTGCCGGTGGCAACCGTTGGACAAAGTCCAACAGCACCGACCGAGGCGGCAGCCGAGACACGGGCGTCCCCGACCGTCCGTATCTAATGTCTAAAATCTAATTGACAGCACGCCTTAAAAAAGGTATAATTTAAAAAGAAAAATAGGCGGTGTTAAAAATGATTGATAAAAGTATTAAAAAACTCGTTTGCTACGGAATGGAAAAGGGTCTGTTTACCGAGCGGGACAGAATTTATGTAACAAACCGTATTCTCGAAATTTTAAATTTGGACGAATACGATTGCGAGGAAGAGTTTACCGATGTAAACCTTGAGGAGACCCTAAAGGAGCTCTTAGATTTTGCGGTGGAAAAGGGAATTATAGAGGACAGTATCGTTCACCGCGATTTGTTTGATACAAAGCTTATGGGGGCTATGATGCCGAGACCCTCCGAGGTCACCGACAGATTTAATGAGCTTTACAACGAATCTCCCAAGGCGGCGACCGATTATTTTTATAAGCTCAGCTGTGACAGCGATTACATAAGACGCTACCGTGTTGAAAAGGACATTAAGTGGGTTGCCGCCACCGAATACGGCGATCTTGATATTACAATCAACCTTTCAAAGCCTGAAAAAGACCCCAAAGCGATAGCCGCGGCAAAGAACGCGCCGCAGGCGGGTTACCCTAAATGTATGCTCTGCCGCGAATGTGAGGGCTATGCGGGAAGACTCAACTTCCCCGCCAGGCAAAATCACAGGGTTATCCCTGTTAAAATCAACAACAGCGACTGGTGCTTCCAGTATTCGCCCTATGTTTACTACAACGAGCATTGCATTGTTTTCAACGCAAAGCACACCCCCATGGCGATAAACCGCGACACCTTTAAAAAGCTGCTCGACTTTGTAAAGCAGTTCCCGCATTACTTTGTCGGTTCAAACGCCGATTTGCCGATTGTAGGCGGTTCAATTTTAAGCCACGACCATTTTCAGGGCGGAAATTACACCTTCGCTATGGCAAGGGCTGAGGTTGAATACCCCCTCTCCTTTGAGGGCTTCAGCGATGTCAAAGCGGGCATTTTAAAGTGGCCTATGTCGGTTATAAGGCTTTCCTGCCCCGATTCTGACAGACTTATTGAGCTTGCCGAGAAGATTTTAAAGGCTTGGCGAGGCTATACCGATGAGTCGGCATTCATATTTGCCGAAACAGACGGCGAGCCCCACAACACTATAACACCTATTGCCCGTAAGAAAGAAGAAAGCTTTGAGCTTGATTTGGTCCTCCGCAACAACATAACAACCGAAGAACATCCTTTAGGCGTATATCACCCCCACAAGGAGCTGCACCACATTAAAAAGGAAAATATCGGTCTTATTGAGGTTATGGGTCTTGCAGTACTTCCCGCCCGCCTAAAAAACGAGATGGCTCTGCTCGAAGATGCAATACTCGAAAATAAGGATATTAAAAACGATGAAGTCCTTTCAAAGCATTATGACTGGGCTGAGGAAATTAAGCGTAAATACGATAATATAACAAAGGAAAATATCGATAAAATCGTCAAGGACGAAATAGGCCTTGTATTCGCAAAGGTGCTTGAGCACGCCGGTGTTTACAAACGCACACCCGAGGGTATTTTAGCCTTTAAGAAATTCGCGGAGAGCGTAAAATAATGCTGACAACCGTTTTTTCGCAGGTAATGATATTAATGATAATGATAGCGGTAGGCTTTGCCGCGGCAAAGGCTAAAATAATGACCGCCGAGGGCGCGCGGTGCTGTACCGACATCGCCCTTATCATCGCAACCCCCTGCGTAATAATAAAATCACTTATCCGCGAATACAGCAACGAAATAATGAAATCTCTGGCTTTTGCGATTTTCATTACCCTGCTTGTTCAGGTACTTATGATATTTTTAAGCCGTCTTATACTTCATTCAAAGGATAAAGCACGGGAACGGGTACTGCGTTTCGGCACAATTTTCGCAAACTGCGGATTTATGTCCTTGCCGCTGCAGCAGGTAATTTTAGGAGCGGACGGAACACTTTACGGCTCTGCCTATGTTATAATGTTCAATCTTGTCATTTGGAGCTACGGCGTTTTCTTAATAAGCGGAGACAAAAAGTATATAAAACCTAAAAAGCTGTTTGTAAACCCCGGGATAATCGGGCTTGCGATAGGGCTTGTGATTTTCATTTTCTCTATCCCTATTCCAAAAATCATTTATTCCGCTATCGATTATATGTCGGCACTGTATACACCCCTTCCTATGCTTATTATCGGTTATCATTTAGCGCAGAACAACCCGCTTACCGCGTTTAAAGACCCCAAGTGCCTCTTAGCGGTACTGCTTAGAATGATAGTTTATCCCCTTGCGGTGCTCGGATTCCTGTACCTTATAGGCGTAAGGGGAACACTGCTTGTCTCGGTTATCATTTCCGTAAGCGCGCCCGTTGCGGCAATCACCGCAATGTTCTCCTCAAAATACGGGGCGGATACTCCCCTTTCGGTGGATATGGTCTCCTTGAGTACGGTGGCTGCAGCGGTTACAATGCCGCTTGTAATCACTTTAGCACAGCTTTTGGCTTAAATATTTAAAAAAAGACTTGATTTTTGTCGCGCAATCTGTTATTATAGTTATTGCTATGTAGTTCGGCTGTAGGCCGAAAGAAAGAAGGAGGTGCAGACCATGGCTAAATGTGATATCTGCAATAAGGAAATTGCTTTCGGAATCAAGGTTTCCCACTCTCATAGGCGTTCTAACAGAACCTGGAAGCCCAATGTTAAGAAGGTTAAAGCAATAGTAAACGGTTCTCCGCGTCGTATCAATGTTTGCACCCGCTGCTTACGCTCGGGAAAGGTTACCAGAGCTATCTAAAGTTTTAACTTGCAAAATAACCCTTAGCGGAAGCTAAGGGATTTTTTGTATGTAAGAAGGTATTATTAATGATAAAAGCGGTATTGTTTGATTTAGACGGCACTCTTGTAAACTCTCTTGCAGACCTTGCCGACAGCACTAATTTCGCCCTGCAAAAATTAAACTTCCCCACTCACGAAACCGAGGAATACAAATATCTTGTAGGTGACGGAATACCGAAGCTCATCGAACGCGCTTTGCCCGAAAACGAAAGAACCGAGGAAAACCGTTCTAAATGCTTAGAGCTTTTTATGGCGCGATACAGGGAGCATTATTTTGACAAAACCGACGCATACGACGGAATTAAAGAATTGCTTTCCGCCCTCAAAGCAGACGGCTTTAAAATCGCCGTAATTTCCAACAAGGCGCAGGAAATGGCGCAAAAAGTGGTTGACAAGGTCTTCGGCGATATATTTGACGCCGTCGCGGGCAAGCGCGAGGGCTACAAAACAAAGCCCGACCCCGCCCTAACGCTTGAGGTTATAAAGGAGCTGGGCGTAACGCCCGAATCCTCTGTGCTTGTGGGCGATTCGGGAATGGATATGGCGGCGGCGGTAAACGCGAAAACCACAGGCATCGGCGTATTGTGGGGCTTTAGAACCGAAACGGAATTAAGACAAAACGGAGCGGATTATATTGCCGATACCCCCGCTCAAATTTTAAATATAATCAAGGAAATGCAAAATGACTAAGAGAATAAACTATACCTCAACGAAAATCGCCTCCTACGCAGGTCTTTTTGTTCAGGCGATAGTCAACAACTTTCTGCCGATCCTTTTTATAGCGCTTCAGGATGTCTATAAAATCGGGTACGAAAAATTAGGCAGACTTATAATGTTCAACTTCGTGACCCAACTTGTAACCGATATGCTCACCCCTAAAATCGTGGGTGTTCTGGGTTACAGAAAAAGTGCTGTAATATGTCAGGGCTTTGCGGCGCTGGGACTTACGATGCTTTCATTTTTACCGCGTATAATGCCCGACCCATATGTCGGAATAGTGATTTCGGTTATGGTTTACGCCTTTGCAAGCGGGCTTATGGAGGTTATTTTAAGCCCAATGGTCGAAATGCTCCCGACAAAGAACAAGAGCGGAAATATGGCGGTACTCCACTCCTTTTACTGTTGGGGTCAGGCAGTAACAACCCTTGTTACAACCTTTTTGGTAAGCCTTTTCGGATATATTAACTGGATGTATATACCTATTCTTTGGGCGATAGTGCCATTCATTAATATGTTCAGCTTTACAAAAGTACCGATTATTGAACCCGAGCCCGAAAGAAAGAGCGACAGCCTTAAAACGCTTTTAAGCTCGCCGCTTTTCAGGTGCTTTATGGTTATGATGCTCTGCGCGGGAGCAAGCGAAATCGCAATGGCGGAATGGGCCTCGATGTTCGCACAGCAGGCTTTGGGCGTTTCAAAGGTGGTCGGCGATTTAGCAGGCCCCTGCGCCTTTGCAATTTTTATGGGAACGGGGCGAGTGCTTTACGCAAGGTTTGCCGAAAGACTTTCCTTTAGAAAAACAGTTATTGTTTTAAGTATACTTTGCACTGCTTGCTATTTAACAACGGCTTTAAGCAGACTTCCGCTTTTAGCCCTTATTTCCTGTGCGGTCTGCGGCTTTACCGTAAGCGTTATGTGGCCGGGGACTTACTCTGCGGGAGCAAAATCCTTTCCGCGGGGAGACGCGGTTATGTTCAGCGTTTTCGCTATGTGCGGCGACCTCGGCTGTTGCTTAGGGCCTTGGATACTCGGTATTATTGCCGATATTAAAAGCTTACATACGGGAATTGCCTTTACCGCAATTTTCCCGATAATAATGCTTATTACTGCAATTTTCTTCTTCAAGGAATAAAAGAAATAATACGGGAGGCGTTTTAGTTGAAAAGAGAAGATTATTTAAGCTGGGACGAATATTTTATGGGTATCGCCCTTTTGTCCTCAATGCGAAGCAAAGACCCCTCAACCCAGGTTGGAGCTTGCATAGTAAACTCCGAAAAGCGCATTTTGTCTATGGGATATAACGGTATGCCGCGTTGCTGCAGTGACGATGAGTTCCCGTGGGACAAAAACGAAAATCCCCTGGATTCAAAATACCTTTATGTATGCCACGCCGAGCTTAACGCCATACTCAACTGCGCAAGCGGAAATGTACGCGGCTGTACTGTATACACCACCCTTTTCCCCTGCAACGAATGCGCTAAGGCGATAATTCAGTCGGGAATTGCGGAGGTTGTATATATGTCGGATAAATATTCCGACTCCGACTCGGTTTTAGCCTCAAAGCGTATGTTTACTACCGCGGGGGTAAAATTCAGGGAATATCAGATTTCGGGCAAGACCCTTGAACTTAAGCTTTAGGTGATTTAATGGAAATAATTAAGATACTGACCGAGGAATTTTCTCTTAAGCCCTTTCAGGTGGAAAACACCGTAAAGCTTATTGACGAGGGCAACACCGTACCCTTTATCGCGCGTTACCGCAAGGAGGCGACGGGCTCGCTTGACGACCAGATACTCCGCGAGCTGTCCGAAAGGCTTTCATATTTACGGAATATGGAGGAAACCGCAGGGAAGATTAAGGCGGCGATTGAGGAGCAGGGCGCGCTTACTGATGAACTTATCACGGCGATAGATTCGGCAAAAACTCTTACCGAGCTTGACGATATATACAGACCCTTTAAGAAAAAGCGCAAAACAAGGGCGTCTGTTGCAAAGGAAAAAGGCTTAGAGCCCTTAGCGGAGCTTTTATACGCCCAGTCGCCCGACTGCGGGGAGCCGATAAAGCTTGCCGAAAACTACATAGACCCCGAAAAGGGTGTGGAAACCGCCGAGGACGCTTTACAGGGCGCAATGGATATTATAGCCGAAAAAATCTCGGACGACGCGGACATAAGAAAGCGTATGCGCTTTGTCTGCTCGGCTCACGGCGTTCTTAGGGTCAAGGCGGCGGGCGAGGAATTAGGCGTTTATGAAATGTATAAAGACTATTCCGAGCCGTTATCGAAAATCCCCGACCACAGAATACTTGCAATTAACCGCGGCGAAAAGGAAGACTTTCTAAAGGTCTCTGTTGATTTTGACCGCGACAAGGCGATGTTTATAATCGCGAAAAACCATATTAAAGAGGGCTCTCCCGCAACCGATACCGTAAAAGCGGCGGCGGAGGACGCCTATACGCGGCTTATTTTCCCCTCTGTCGAGAGGGAAATTCGCTCCGAGCTTACCGAGCGCGCAAGCGTTTCGGCAATTAAGGTGTTTTCCACCAATCTGCGCCAGCTTTTAATGCAGCCGCCCGTTAAGGATAAGGTGACGATAGGGCTTGACCCGGGGTACAGAACAGGCTGTAAGGTCGCGGTTGTTGACGGCACAGGCAAGGTGCTTGATACAGGCGTAATTTATCCCGTTCCGCCGAAAAACAAGGTTGAAGAGGCAAAACAGATTGTATAAAGCCTTGTAAAAAAACATTCGGTACAGGTTTTCGCCATAGGCAACGGCACGGCAAGCCACGAGACCGAAATGTTTGCCGCAGAGGTTATAAAGGAGCTTAATGACGGGCTTTCCTATATGGTGGTATCCGAGGCAGGCGCAAGTGTCTACTCTGCTTCAAAGCTTGCCGCCGAGGAGTTTCCCGATTACGATGTTTCCCTTCGGAGCGCGGTCTCAATCGCAAGAAGACTTCAAGACCCCCTTGCCGAGCTTGTTAAAATCGACCCGAAAGCGATAGGAGTAGGTCAGTATCAGCACGATATGCCGCAAGCAAAGCTTAACTCCGCCCTTGACGGCGTGGTTGAGGATTGCGTTAACACAGTCGGTGTTGACCTTAACACCGCCTCTGTTCAGCTTTTATCCAGGGTTGCGGGACTGTCATCAGCTATGGCGAAAAATATTGTAGCCTACCGCGAGGAAAACGGAAAATTCACCTGCCGCACCCAGCTTAAAAAGGTCTCAAAATTGGGTCCTAAAGCCTTCGAACAATGCGCGGGGTTTTTAAGGATTTCAGACGGAAAGCAACCCCTTGACAACACATCAGTGCACCCCGAAAGCTACAAGGCGGCGGAAAGCCTTTTAAAGCTTTGCGGATATACAGATAAAGATGTTAAAAACGGCAAGGCATCAGGTATTGCCGAAAATGCCGAACAAAGAGGGCTTGAAAGTCTGGCAGAAGACCTCCAAATCGGCATACCAACCCTAAAGGATATAATAAAGGAGCTTGAACGCCCCGGCAGAGACCCCCGTGACGAGCTTCCCCCGCCGCTTTTGCGCAGTGATATTATGTCTATGGAAGACCTGAAGACCGGTATGGAGCTTACGGGCACGGTCAGGAATGTTATAGATTTCGGCGCGTTTGTCGATATCGGAGTTCATCAGGACGGGCTTGTGCATATCTCGCAGATTACAGACCGCTTTATAAAGCACCCCTCGGAGGTTTTAAAGGTCGGGGATATTGTAAAGGTTTGGGTGCTCGGCGTAGATGAGGCTAAAAAAAGAATTTCACTTACAATGAGGAAAGATAAAATAAATGAAACATAATAATTTAAAGGGCAGTCTTATTCTTTGCACCGCTTCGCTTATATGGGGACTTGCCTTTGTAGCACAGAGTGATGCGGCGGATTTAGTTCCCTCTTTTACCTTCAATGCCCTGCGCTCCTTTATAGGAGCGGCGGCACTCTTTGTGTTTTATAAAATCACAAGCAGAAAAAGAAAAGAAAGCTTTTTCCCCGCTGATAAGGCACAAAAAAAGCAGTATTTCTTAGCGGCGGCAATCTGCGGGCTTATGCTTACAATCTCTGTTAATCTACAGCAGTTCGGGCTTGCGGCTTATCCTGACGGAGCGGCGGCAGAAGCGCGCGGCGGTTTTATCACCGCGCTTTATGTGGTGTTAGTGCCCGTAATCTCGTTTTTTATGGGCAAAAAAACAAGCCCCGTCATATGGCTCAGCGTCCTTGTGGCGCTTTTGGGTTTTTATCTGCTCTGCCTTTCGGGCGGTGTCGGGGGAATTTACATAGGCGACCTGCTTATATTTATATGCGCCGTCTCATTCAGTCTGCATATTCTCTCTATCGATAAATTTGTCGGAATTACGGGCGGGGTAAAGCTTTCGATAATGCAGTTTACGGTGGTCGGTGTTTTATCCTCGGTTTTAGCACTTATATTTGAGCGCCCCGAGCTTTCAAACATATTAGCCGCCGCCCCGCAGATACTTTATCTCGGCATAATGTCAAGCGGCGTGGCGTATACGCTCCAAATTGTGGGTCAAAAGTATGCCGAGCCCTCTGTCGCCTCTCTTTCAATGAGCCTTGAAAGTGTTTTCGCAGCATTGGGAGGCTGGGTAATATCGGGCAACGCATTATCGCTTAAAGAGTTTTGCGGTTGCGCGTTAGTCTTCGCCGCGATTATCGTAGCACAACTGCCCGAGATGATAGCGTCACGAAAAAAGCAAGAGTGTTAAACTATATTATATAAGGGAATGTAAAAAAACAAGCCCGGCAAAAGCACGAAAATAAAGCTTTTGCCGGGCTTGCTCGCTTTTAGGCGGACAAATCGGGGTTTGTAGAGATGAATTGATTAGCGCATAATGAGGCCCCCTTGTGTAAAGGGGGCTGTCGAGCATAGCGAGACTGGGGGATTGTTTTGAAGCCCCTTTTTTATTGTTGATTTTTGTTTTAACAACAATCCCTCCGTCTCGACAAAGTCGAGCCACCTCCCTTTACACAAGGGAGGCTATGACAACTATCATTTTAGTTCTACAAACCCTGATTTGTTTTTACAGTTCCCTTTACATATACTCTTAATGTTCACTGCGCTTGGGACGGCTCATTAAATCGGTAAGCACATCCTTTACATCCTTGTTTTCATACAGTATGGCGTAACATTCCTCGGTTATGGGCATTTCAATTTTATACTTTTGGGCAAGCTTATATGCAAGGTCGGCGGCGTAGTAGCCCTCGACCGTGCCTACCTCGGCAAGCGCCTGTTTTATAGGCATTCCCGAGCCCACCTTTTCGCCGAAACGGTGGTTGCGGCTATGCTGTGAAGTGCAGGTTACTACAAGGTCTCCTATACCTGCAAGACCCGAAAAGGTGTATTCCTTAGCGCCCATACAAACGCCCAAGCGCGCCATTTCCGCAAGACCTCTTGTTATAAGCGCCGCCTTTGAATTGTCTCCGAGTCCTAAGCCGTCGCAAAAGCCTGCGGCTATTGCGATAACATTTTTAAGCGCTCCGCCGAGCTCAACGCCTACAAGGTCGTCGGAGGTGTATATTCTTAAATTATCTCCCGACATTATGCTTTGAACAATCTGCGCGGTAATAGCGGAGCTTGACGCTACAACCACAGAGGTGGGTATTCCGCGCGCAACCTCCTCAGCGTGTGAGGGACCGGAAAGCACTGCTACCTTAGCCGAGGGTAATTCCTCTGAAATAACCTCCGAAAGCCTTATCAGCGAGTCCTTCTCAAAACCCTTAGCAACATTTACGACTATTCCGAAATCCTCCATAGCGGCAAGTCTTTTTGCCGTCTGCCTTACAGCTATCGATGGGGTTGCGATAATTGTAATCGCCGAGCCCTTAACGGCGGATAAATCCGTGGTAATGCCTATATCATCGGGAAGCCTTATCCCGCTTAAAAGCCGCTCATTGCCGCGGTTTTTTTGAAGTGCGGCGACCTCTTCGGGAAAGGGCGACCAGATATTAACCTCATTACCTGAGCCGTAGGCGGAAATCGCCAGCGCCATTCCCCAGCCGCCGGCTCCCAGAACCGTAATTTTAGCCATTACTTATTCCTCCATAAGCAAAGCCGACAAATCCCAGCCCGATTTTAAAGGGCGGATTTTCTCCTTTGCATTGTTAAAATACTCGTTAATCCGTCAAGATTAACTGCGTTTTATGCCTCGCACATACAAAAATCCGCCTCTTTAAAATTCTACGAGCTAAAATGAGCAGAATTTTGAGTGATTTTTGGTGCGAAGGAAGCCGCAAGGCTAACGCCTGCGGGTGACGACAAGCCGAAAAGCGCTGAAATTATGCCGTTTTAGGCGGATTAGGATTTATCGGCTTTGCTTACCTTAATTTTCTTCTCCTCGCCCTTTACTAAACGCTTTATGTTATCCTTATGCTTTAAGAATACTATAACGCCCATTGTAATGCTTAAAAGTGCAGGCAGTATGAAATTAGCATCTGAATTATAAAATACTATAGAAAGTGAAATAACCGTAACGGTTGCGATAAGGGAGCTTAAGGACACAATTTTTGTAATAAGGGTCATAAGCGCGAAAACCGTAAGCCCTATAACAATGGCGATAGGACAGCAGACAGCAAAAATCCCCACGCTTGTAGCAACTCCCTTACCGCCCTTAAAGCCGAAGAAAATCGGGAAAACATGACCGAGCATACAGGCGACCCCGCACATATAGCAGACATATATCCACGGTATAGTATCAGGTAATATATACATAAAAATTGCTTTACCGATAAAGCAGGCGGCAAAACCTTTGAGTGCATCGCAAATAAAGGTAAGCGCCCCGGGCAGAAAACCTGCAGTACGCATAACATTAGTTGTGCCCGCGTTTCCGCTCCCAAGCTCCCTTACATCCTTTTTAAGAAAAGCGTTCGCGAAAATCACCGCGAAATTAATACTTCCCAAAAGATATGCGATAATCACCGCCGCTACAAGACCTAAATAAATCATTACTTGTCTCCCCTTTCACGAATTACAAAACGAACCGGCGTGCCCTCAAGCCCGAAGGTCGAGCGAATCTGATTTTCAAGGTAACGCTGGTAGGAAAAATGGAATAGCTCCGCCTTATTGCAGAAGCAAACGAAGGTCGGCGGCTTTGTTGAAGCTTGTGTCATATAATAGATTTTAAGTCTTTTTCCCTTATCTGTCGGGGGCTGAACACGGGCGGTCGCGTCGGCTAAAATATCGTTGAGCATACCTGTGGATATACGCATTGTGTTCTGCTCGTTTACATATTTTATAAGCTCGAAAAGGCGGTCGATTCTCTGCCCCGTCTTTGCGGAAATAAAGATTATCGGCGCATAGGGCATAAAGGAAAAGTCCTTCATTAGGCTTTTTCTTGTGCTGTCCATAGTCTTGCCGTCCTTATCCACCGCGTCCCATTTGTTAACAGCAATAATACACGCCTTGCCCTGCTCTACCGCAAGCCCCGCAACCTTTGAGTCCTGCTCGGTAAAGCCTTCTGTGCCATCTATCATTATAACACAGACATCTGCGCGTTCAACCGCCATTTTAGCCCTTAACACACTGTATTTTTCAATTTTATCCTCAACACGGCTTTTACGGCGAAGACCCGCGGTATCAATAAAGTTATACTTAACGCCGTCACGCTCAACCCGTGTGTCGATAGCGTCACGCGTCGTTCCCGCAATATCCGACACAATAGAGCGTTCCTCGCCCGCAATTTGATTTATAAGGGAGGATTTTCCCGCGTTGGGCTTACCTATAACCGCAACATTTATAATATCCTCGTCAGAGTCCTCAAACTCCGCCTCGGGAATACTTTTTATAACCTCGTCTAACAAGTCGCCCGTGCCGTGACCGTGAACCGAGGAAACCGCGATAGGCTCGCCTATGCCTAAATTGTAAAATTCGTAAAATTCGGGCGGCAAATCACCTATTCCGTCACACTTGTTGACGCACAGCACCACAGGCTTTCCGCTTTTTTGTAAGAGGGCGGCAACCTCCATATCCGAAGCCGTAACACCCGACTTTATATCGGTAACAAAGATTATAACCGAAGCGGTGTCAATAGCAAGCTGAGCCTGCGCCCGCATACCCGAAAGTATTACATCTCCGTTATCCGGCTCAATACCGCCGGTATCCACCAGCATAAATTTTTTGCCGAGCCACTCACCGTCTCCGTAAATACGGTCACGCGTAACGCCGGGTGTATCATCCACAATGGAAAGTCTTTTACCGATTATTTTATTGAAAAGAGTCGACTTGCCGACATTCGGTCTGCCGACAACCGCAACAACAGGTTTTGCCATAAGGCGCGCCCCCCTTTATTATTTTATTCCCAAAATCGCGTTTACAAGCTCATATCCGTCGTTATTAACGGGTGTAATTTTAATCCCTAACCGCTCTGACAGCTCCTCAACCGTCACACTGTCAAGGAACATATCACCCTCGGCTCTGAGCATAACAGAGGGGATAAGCAGTTCCTCACCCAAGTCTTTGCCTTTTAGCTGTTCCTCTATATCGGTTGCAGTCACAAGCCCGGAAACATTGATTTTTCCGCCGAAGAAGTTATTTTTAATTGCAAAGACCCGAGGGTTTAAAAGCGGATTTTTTGCCTTGCATTTATCGGCTATCATACTAATAAGAGGATATGCCGCCTCACCGCTTGCAAGCGAAATCTTGCGTTCGGTTTTAAGACCGTCATCACAATCTTCCAGCGCCGCCAGCGCCTCGCTTCTAAGCAAAGACCAAAGCCCCACGCCGTTTTCAAGCTGTAAAAAGTCGCCGTAGTAGTCCGCTTCGGGTATTTCCCTTTCGGCTAAAAGGTAGAATTCGTCCGCGCCATAAATTCTGCGCTGTCCGTATTTTTTAAGGCAAATATCGCCGTATTTATCGATTATTCGGAGCACATCGCCCGCAGTCTGCTTGTTAAAGGGCTCAATTTGTGCCAGTCCCTCGCGGTATCTTGTAAGCCCAACAGGCACCGCGGCGATACACTCGGCGTTCTCAAGGCTGCTTAAATCACTAAGCGTTCTTTCAAGCTCTTCCCCGTCGTTATAACCGGGGCAGAGGACTAACTGGCAGTTAAGCTTTATCCCTGCATTATTAAAGCGGTCAATAATTTCGAGTACCTTACCCGCATTTTTGTTAGCCATCATTTTAACCCTTAATTCGGGGTTTGTGGTATGCACCGAAATGTTTATGGGGCTTATGTGCATTTTAATAATGCGCTCAACCTCATGCTCGGTAATATTTGTAAGGGTGATATAATTTCCGAAAAGGAAGGAAAGGCGGGAATCGTCGTCCTTGAAATAAAGGCTCTCCCGAAGCCCTTTGGGGAGCTGATCGATAAAGCAGAAAACGCACTTATTACGGCAGGAATGTTTATTATCCATCAAATAGGTTTCAAAATCAAGCCCTAATTCCTCGTATTCGTCCTTTTTAATCTTAGCAGTTTTTGTCTTTCCGACAGAATCGATAAATTGCACGGTCAGGCGTTCGTTATCCTGATAAAAGCGGTAGTCTAAAACATCTACAATCTCGTTACCGTCAATCGAAATGAGCGTATCGCCGTCTTTTATCCCCGCCTTATATGCGGGACTGCCTTTTTCCACAGATTTAATTACTACGGACATATTTTCACCCCTTATTACAACAGAGATAAATTTAAAAATAATCTAATGTCTAATATCTAACATCTACCGTCTAAAAAAGCAGAGGAGGAAACCTTCCTCCTCTGCCCCTTTTTACGAAGACCGTTCGGCAAAGAATTATTCGCCGACCTTAACTACCTCGCGTCCATCATACTGGCCGCAGGCAGAGCAAAGTCTGTGCGGACGCTTATATTCACCGCAATTAGAGCATCTTACGAGTGTCGGAGCGGTAAGCTTCCAAAGGTTATTTCTTCTTTTGTCGCGTCTTGCTTTAGAGGTTTTTCTCTTTGGTACTGCCATTTTCAGCACCTCCTTAAAATAATAAAAATGTATTATTAATTATTTAACAGTTCGGCAAGTGCCGAAAGCCTTGGGTCAAGCTCCTTCTCGGGGCAGTCGCATTTGCCCTCATTGAGATTTTTACCGCATTTAAAGCATATTCCCTTGCAGTCCTCCTTGCATAAATGCTTCATAGGAAGACTTACAATTACCTCGGAATAAACAAGCTCGCTAAGGTCGAGCTTCATATCGGGAGTAAGTAAAATACTGTCGCTTTCCTCCTCCTCGATAGACGGGGCCAAGGATTTCTCTATATGCAGGATATGCTTTTTTGCGGTATAAACACCGCAACGGTCGCACGGAGCCTCGAACACATAAGTAATATCCGCATTAAGCTCCACAAGGCTTGCTTTGTTGGTTACGATGCCCTTGATTTCCGCGGGTTTTTTGAGCGGATAGTCGCCCGAAAAATCAACATTGCTCATATCCAACGAATACTCAATCGGTAAAGAAGAATTTTCATTGACAAAAATTTTCTTTAAATCAATAATCATACTTCCACCTCTATCGTCACAAAGACTATTATATCGTTATCTTGCTTCTTTGTCAAGGTTTTATTTAATAAATTTGTACGCATTTAAGTCTGCAAAGCGTTATGCAAAAACAAGATAATATTAAACCTTCTTGAATACAGCTGTAACCGATTTATTATCGTAGTCATTTAAGTAATGATAGCCTATATTCATAAGGCAATCGCCTCCGAAACGCCTATCCGTTCCGTCAAGTGCGTAAACCGCGTTTTCTTCAAGTCCCTCAAGCAGAATATATTCATCGGGAGCGTTCGGCATAGGCTTACTGCAATTTATTGACAAAATTACCGTGTTCTTGTCCTCCGAAACAAATTCTATAGCACACAGATCACTATCAAACGGGGATTTTAATCGGTAGCAGTCGCCCTTGTGGAAGACCTCGCCTAATTCGCGGTAGGTCTTTACCGCATTTTCGGCGGATTTAAGATCGTTTTCCGAGCATTTGTTAAGGTCAAGCTCAAAGCCGAACTGGCCCGCCATAGCAACATTGCACCGCATATCAAAGCTTGTGATTCTGCCCACCTGATGGTTGGGAACCGCCGAAACATGAGCCCCCATAGCGCTGAACGGGTAAACAATGCTTGTGCCGTACTGAATTTTAAGCCGCTCCACCGCGTCGCTGTCGTCGCTCGTCCAGGTCTGGGGCATATAGTAAAGCATACCTGCGTCAAATCTTGCGCCGCCGCTTGCACAGCTTTCAAAAAGCACATTCGGGAATCTGCTTGTTATTGTTTCAAGCACCCTGTAAAGTCCTAAAATATAGCGGTGCATTACCTCGCCCTGATGTTCGCTATCCCAAAAGGCAGATCCCGGCTCGGACATTGCGCGGTTCATATCCCACTTTATGTATTCAATATTGGCACGGCTCAAAATTCCGCTTAAAGTATCGATAATGTAATCGCATACATCATCTCTTGAAAGGTCAAGGGTTAACTGATTCCTTGATAAAGATGATTTTCTTCCCTTTGTATGTAAAATCCAATCAGGGTGTTTATTTAATAATTCCGTCCCCGGATTTACCATTTCGGGTTCAAACCAAAGTCCAAAACGCATACCGAGCGCATTTATACGCTTAGAGAGACCCTCAAGCCCGTTAGGAAGTCGGTCGCGGTTTTCGAACCAGTCGCCGAGACCGTTGGTATCATCAAGACGGGAGCTGAACCAACCGTCATCAAGCACCATTGTATCTATTCCGACCTTCGCCGCCTTTTCGGCGATCGCGACAATCTTATCCTCATTAAAATCAAAGTAGGTGGCTTCCCAGTTGTTTATAAGAACAAAGCGTTCAGTATCTCTAAACTTGCCCCTGCAAAGGCGGGTGCGGTAAAGCTTATGGTATATTCTTGACATTCCGCCTAAGCCCTCAGCCGAATAAACCAACACCGCCTCAGGAGTCTGAAAGCTGCCGCCCGTTTCCAGAACAAACTGAAAATTGGTGGGATTAATTCCTATATAAGCGCGTACGCTGTTATATGAATTGCGTTCTGCTCCCGCAGTAAAATTACCGCTGTAAACAAGGTTAAATCCGTAAACATTGCCGTGATTTTCGTCAGCGTTTTTATCACAAAGGGCGATAAATGGATTATGGAAAGGACTGCTGCAGCCGTAGCGGCTGTTTATACCCTGATTTCCTGGAACAATCGGCTGTCTTGTAATATGCCTCTCCCTTGACCACGCGCCGTCAAGGTGAAGTATTTCCCGTTCGGGACTGCCGTAAAAATCCACCGTTGCGCTCATTGCAGAATCAAGTAAAAGCTTATCTCCCCTGTTTACGATTTTAGTACTGCGGGTGATGGCGTCAAAGTCCTCAAATACCGAATAGGAAAGGAAAACATCTACATTTTGGTAGGTATCTTCAAGTTGAATTGTAAGTGTCTCAACCTTATCCCCCTCCTCGCAGTAGGTAGCGGGAAGTCCCTCTAAAGCGGGCTTACCGTTTATTATCTCATATCCTTTATATGTAAGGTTTGATATGTGACTGCCGTCCGTAAAGGTGAATTCAACCGATGGCACACGCATATCCGCATTGCCGTAGGTCGAATACTCAAAGGGAACAATATCGGAATTGCCGCCATCTAAGTCCAAAGCCGGAAAGTTTCTCTTTTCATAATCGCTTAAATCTGTTTTACCAAGCAGGTTTACAAGCCTTTTACCCCAATAGCGGTGAAATAGCTTTTCGCCGTTCAATCCCATAGCGTAGGTGGTGGTTTTGGTATTAAGATAAAATATTTCGTTGTCTTTGTCGAATTTAATCATAGCGTTCCCTCTTTGTAAATTTTTCAACAGCTGATTTTGAATTTATGCGTTTTACTTTATTGTCACACAAATCTAAAAATTTCCTTTTTTTATTATATCAAATTCAATAGTAAAAGTCAATTATTCGCTGTTTATTAGCGCAAGCGCTTCAATATTCATTATTCATTTGAAAAAGTCGCTTCAATGAATATTGAAGGAATGAATAATTAATAATGAATAATACAAACGAAAAAGCCGCTCGATTTACATCAAGCGACTTTCTCGTTTGGCTTGTGGGTGCAATTTAGATACGGGTTAAATATTTTTAATTATACAATTTTTAACTTCAATATTTTTTCAAATATAGTTTAACATATTCTATTAATTCTTTTTTAGTCATACTAAAACCTCATTTGTTATTTTCCTTTGCGGTATTTATTGAGGAAATTAAAATCCGTTTTATATCAAGACAATCATTTAATAATGAAGTTGCCATTTCTTCGCTTATATATTCGGATAACTGCAATAATTTAATCCAATATTCAGTTTCGGCGGTTTCTTTCAATGCAATGTGCAGTTTGGAAATAAAATCCGCTTTGCTTTGACCGTAATTAGCCTCATTGATATTAGCACCGATTGAAGTTCCGCTGCGAACGATTTGCTTAGAAATTATGTTTTCCTTTTTATCTTTAACAAGATATTGATTGAGCTTTATTATTCTTGCGGCAAAGGTTATTGATTTATCTATTAGAATATTATCACGCATTAAATTCACAGCCTTTCTCTACTGATTATAGCAAATTAAAGAGTGAAAATCAATTATTCACTATTCATTAGCGAAGCGACTTCAATATTCATTATTCATTTGAAAAAGTCGCTTTAATGAATATTGAAGGAATGAATAATTAATAATGAATTATACAAACGAAAAAGCCGCCTAAGTAAACTTAAGCGACTTTTTCGTTTGGCTGGGGAATAGGGATTCGAACCCCAACAAACAGAGTCAGAGTCTGTCGTGCTACCGTTACACAATTCCCCAAAATTTTCACAGTAGTATTATTATACCCCATATTTTAATATTGTCAAGACTTTTTTAAAAAATTTTTATTATTTTCTTATTGATTTAATCCATCAAACAGCTTAAATCCTGATTTTTTTAAAATCGCGCTTACCATTCTTCCGCCCTTAACGGGCATTATTTTGCCCATTAGCTTCATAAACTGCGCATCCGCGCCGATTACGGTAAGCTCTCGTTTTTTCGCGATGCTCTTGACAATCCTTTTAACCGCGTAATCACAGGAGGTGCTGATAGCGTTAATTATTTTTTTCTCCCTTTCTTCTGTCAGATTTTGACTGCGGAAAATATCGGTTTTAGTGAAACCGGGACAAATAAGACCGACATAGCACCTGCCTCTTAGCTCCTCTCGCATTGACTCGGTAAAAGCTTTGAGCGCCGCTTTACTCGCAGAATAGGCTGCTGTTCCCGCAAGTGACATAAGTGCCGCCGAGGAATCGATATTTACAACCGCAGGTGAAGAAGATTCAAGAATAAGCGGCAATAACTCTTTCATAGAATACACCGCACCGTAAAAATTTATCTTTATCGTTCGCTCGATTTCTTCGGTCGAAGAGCTTTCCGCCTTTTTAAATTCAGGCAAAATTCCTGCATTATTAATAAGAATATCAGGCCTAATTCCGTTTTCCGTTAGGTAGGTGTGATAATTTTTCCAATTTTCCTTATCTGACACATCAAACAGGGTATATAAGAATTTTTCGGCATCAGAGCCTAACTCGGCAGAAAGGCTCTCCATTTTTTCTTTGTTTCTTGCAATTCCCAAAACGGTACAGTTATATTCCTTAATAAGCTTTACTGCAATTCCTCTGCCTATACCGCTTGACGCACCTGTGATAATTACAGTTTTATTATTAAGCCGGTTGTTTTTCATATAAAGCTCCGTTCCGAAGAAATCTGTATTTCTGCCGCATTAAGGCGAAAAAATCGATAAAACAAGACCCCCTTGCCTAAAAGGGGGCTGTCGCGGCGTAGCCGTGACATCTCCCCACACCGTGGGGAGTCAAGCTTTAGGCAAGGGAGGCTTTTATATTATGCCGTTTTTCAGCAAACCTCTGCAATATCGAAAAGCTTTTTCGGAAGCTCCTCTTTATCGGCAGAAACCGTGAATATGAATTCTACATCCGAGATTTCCGAAATTCTCTCTAAGAAAGCGGCAAGTTTATCATAATCGCGCTCGCCGATTCTAAGTGTAGCATCGCCGAAAATGTGGGTTACATCGTTGTTGCCTGCCTTAATTCCCGCAACCATACCGAAGTACTCGCCGTAGCCGGAAATACCGTAGCTTTCCGCGTCAATAAGGCGCGCCTTATGTGTAACGGAATAAGTAAGAGTATCGCCCTTTTCAATGCATACAACATTGCCGAGACTGGTCTCCGCCGCGGCGTTTACCATATCTACCAGCTTTTTGGTTTTACCCGAACCTTTTTTTCCGATAATGAGTTTAATCATTTGTCACAACTCCTTTTTTATTTCACTGCAAAAGCAGTTTCTTCTGAATTGAATTATCCGTTAAGACGAGCTTCAAGCGCCGCCTTCTGCTCCTCGTAGCCCGGTTTTCCGAGAAGAGCAAACATATTTTTTTTGTAGCTTTCAACGCCCGGTTGGTCAAAGGGATTTACGCCGAGCATATAGCCCGAAATTGCGCATGCCTTTTCAAAGAAATAGATAAGTCGTCCTAAATTTTCTTCATCGGGCTTATCAACATTAATAACGAGATTCGGAACACCGCCGTCTGTATGGGCAAGCACCGTACCCTCGAAAGCCTTGGAATTAACAAAAGACATAGTTTTTCCTGCAAGGAAGTTAAGTCCGTCGCCGTCATCGCTTTCAGCCTCAATAGTAATATCCTTATCACTCTCACCGAAGGTAACTACAGTTTCGAACATTACACGGCTGCCGTCCTGAATGAACTGACCCATTGAGTGAAGGTCTGTTGAGAAGGTAACGGATGCAGGGAAAAGCCCCTTATTGTCCTTGCCCTCGCTCTCGCCGAAGAGCTGTTTAAACCATTCCGCCATCATTGTAAAGCGCGGCTCGTAGCTTACAAGCAGCTCGACAGCCTTACCCTTGCGGTAAAAAGCGTTGCGAAGTGCCGCATAAAGATAACAGTCATTCTTATACATATCAGGCTCGCTGTAGTCTTTTCTTGCTGCTGCCGCGCCTGACATAAGCTTATCAATATCCGCACCTGCCGCGGCAATCGGAAGAAGTCCTACGGCTGTTAAAACGGAAAATCTGCCGCCTACATCATCCGGCACTACAAAACATTCATAGCCCTTTTCGTCGGCAAGCTTTTTAAGTGTGCCGCGCGCTTTATCTGTTGTACAGTAGATGCGCCTTGCGGCCTCTTCCTCGCCGTACTGCTCCTCAAGATACTTGCGAAGCACCCTGAAAGCTACAGCAGGCTCGGTTGTTGTACCCGACTTAGAAATAATGTTAACAGAAACGCGCTTGCCCTTGCAAAGCTCCATAATATCCGAAAGATATGCTCCGCTTATGCTGTTACCCGCGAAATAAATTTCGGGAGCACCGTCGCGCAAATTGTTGTAATACGGTCCCTTTAAGAACTCTATAGCCGCTCTTGCGCCCAAATAAGAGCCGCCGATGCCTATAACTATAAGAATATCGGTATCCTGTCTTATTTTAGCGGCCGCCGCCTTAATGCGGGAAAATTCCTCTTTATCGTAATTAACAGGTAAATCTACCCAACCTAAAAAGTCATTGCCAAGCCCCGACTTCGCGTTCACGGTTTCGTGAGCGGCGGCTACCTGAGCCTCAAGACCCTTAAGGTCGTTTTCCCTGATAAAATCCTTTGCATATGCTGAGTTGAATTTTAATGCCATTTTAAACCCCTGATTCTTTTTGAAATTGCTTTCTTATATTCTACAATATATTTTACACTTTTTCAAGATAAAAAACGCATATTCATTAAAAGTTTTCATAATTGAAATAATCCTTTTAAAATCATGGCAAAAGTAACGCCTAAAGTAAGCCTTCCCACATCCTCGTTTGCAACCAAGGGAATTTCGCCCAGCTGCTCGCCGTCAAGGGTCACTGTAACCGTACCCAAGATGTCACCCTTTTTAACAGGTGCCGTAACATTCTCGCTCAAAACGGTTTTACGCTCGATTTTTCCCGAAGCGGATTTTGGGAGTAAAACATTAAGTGTGCCCTGCGGCTGAATTTCTACCGTTTTTTCCGTTCCCTTTAAAACCTCAAGCTCGGTGTTTTCTTCTATTCCTGCTTCAATACTCGAATAATTATAATTTGCAAAGCCGTAATCCAAAAGCTTTTTAGCCCCGTTAAATCGGTCGTTACTGCTCTCCCCCGCCATTACCACCGCCACAAGCTCAAGTCCGTTGCGCTCAGCTGTTGCAGAAAGGCAGTATTTTGCAGTAGAAGTCGTGCCCGTTTTAAGGCCCGTTGTGCCCTCGTAAAACCTCACCAGCTTATTTGTGTTTACAAGCTCGCTTTTGCCATCGCGCAAAGTGTCCATCCAAACCGTAGAATAATCCTTAATAAGGTCGTGCTTTATAAGCGCGCTCGACATTAAAGCGACATCGTAGGCGGTTGTTAAATGCTCCTCGGCGTCAAGCCCCGTGCAGTTGACAAAATGGGTGTTTGTCATGCCAAGCTCTCCTGCGCGTTCATTCATAAGGGCAACAAAGCCCTCCTCGCTTCCCGCTACCGTTTCGCCGAGCGCCACACAGGCGTCGTTTGCAGATGCTATCACCGCCGCCTTTAAGAGGTCGTTTACCGTCATAGTCTCTCCCGGCTCAAGCCATATCTGCGACCCGCCCATACTGCAGGCGTGCTCACTTGCGGTCACCACGGTTTCAAGTGAAATATCCCCGCGGTCGATTGCCTCCATCACAAGCAACAGCGACATTATTTTGGTAATAGACGCAGGCGGAAGCTTTTCATCGGAATTTGACTCATACAGTACCTTACCCGTATTAGGCTCCATAAGCACGACCGATTTTGCCTTAATATCAAGTGTCTGACCGATAGCGGCATTTACAGTTGTACTGTCAAGCGGGACATCAATATCCGAAATATCGCACTCGCTTGAGACTGTAACCGATTCCTTAGCAGAAACCGTCATTCCGAACAGCATACAAACCGAAAGCATAAAAGCAATGATTTTTTTCAAAACGGCACACCCCTTAAAGAATAATTATCTGTTAAAGGATATGCCGTTTAATTTATTTTAATAACCGAGCGTTTCGCCGCAAAGGATTATGTTTAAGCGACCCTTTTCTTTATGAAAGCCCGAAATAAGATATTCTATGCACATACGGCGAGGACTTTTACAGCCGTCGGTCATAGCGGGACATTCGCTTTTTTCCAAAGCTATGCAATGACCTAATTTTTGACAGGGAGTGCCCGTGTTAAGCCTTACCGCGTTTTTCGGTGCGGCGATTTTCTTTATTCTAAGCAAACCTTCGTCTATGTCCTTTACAAGCTTATTAACACCCACAACCATAACAACCTTTTTTGGACCGAACGCTATAGAGGAAATGCGGTTAGCGTTGCCGTCAACATTTATAAGTTCGCCGTTTTCAGTGACGGCGTTTGACGAACAAAAGAAAAAGTCACAGCCGATAGCCGCTTTGTAAGCTTCTGTTCTTTCTTCCTCCGAGATTCCCTGCCTTGAGCGGTCGCGAAAATCATATTCAGGGGAACTGATAATATCCCATACTCCGCTCTCTTTAAGCGACATAGAGCCGCCTGCGGTTATAACTGCGCCCTCAAAAAGCATATTCTTTACAATTTTGCAAACCTCTTCTTTAGTTTCAGCATAAGCTGCATTTATATTGTTATTTTCGAGGCTTTTCATTACCTTACTTATCTGTTCGTTCATTTCAGTCAATTCCTTTCACGATTGTACCGCCGCCGACAACAATATCGCCGTCATAAAAGACCGCCGCCTGACCCGGGCTCGGTGCGCGTTGGGGCTCATCAAACTCCACTATAACACCGCCGTCAATAGGATAAATCACGGCGGGCTGTTCGGTGTGACGGTAACGAAGCTTTGCGGTGACCCGCATTTTCCCCTCTAAATTATCGAAGGGAATAAAATTAAGTTTATTTACAAGCACACGCTTATAAAACAGCGCATATTCATCGCCCAATACAACAGTATCTGTTTCGGCGTTTTTGCTTATTACAAACCGAGGTCTTCCAAGGGCAATACCCAGCCCCTTGCGTTGACCTACGGTATAACGGATAATCCCCTTATGCTCGCCTAAAATCTTGCCGTCTGTATCGGTAAAATCGCCTTTTTTCGCAGTTTCACCTGTATACCGTTCAATAAACGAAGCATAATCGCCGTCGGGGACAAAGCATATATCCTGACTGTCGGGCTTTTTAGCATTTACAAAGCCGTTTTCGGCGGCAATTTCACGCACCTGCGCCTTTGTAAGCGTGCCTAACGGAAAAAGGGTTCGGGAGAGCTGTTCTTGGGTTAAGCAATAAAGCACATAGGTCTGGTCTTTGGATTTATCCGCCGCCTTTTTTAAAAGATAACGACCGTTTCCGGCTTTTTCGATAACCGCATAATGCCCCGTGGCGATTTTACCGTAACCGAGGGTTTTAGCCCTGTCAAGCATCGCTTCAAACTTAATTTTTCTATTACACTCAATACAGGGGTTCGGCGTTCTGCCCGATATATATTCGTTTACGAAATTGTTTATCACACAGTCGCCGAAAGCATCCTTAAAATTAAAAACATAATGAGGTATGCCAAGCTTGACACAAACAGCCTTAGCATCCTCTGCATCGGAGAGAGAACAGCAAGTTTTGGTAAGCCCTGCGTTATAGTCCTCGCCGTCATAAAGTCGAAGGGTCACTCCCGAAACCTCATACCCCTCTTTTAAAAGCAGAGCGGCGCAGACCGAAGAATCAACTCCCCCGCTCATTCCCGCCATTATCCTTTCTGCCGACAATATTTTCCCCCCTATAAATCCGCCCGAAAGACAAGTCTCTCGGGCGTAAAAAATATCTTAAATTGAAGTGGTATTTGCTATCTCGTACATATCATCGTCAAACGGCTTTTTCATATTAAGAGCTTCGTAAATATCGTAATTAACGATTTCGCCCTTCTTCCAGCCGATAACGCGGTTGCCTATGCCTTCCTTCAAAAGTTTGACGGCGGCATAGCCCATTTCGGTCGCCATAACGCGGTCTCTTACGGTTGGGTTACCTCCGCGCTGAACATGACCTAAAATTGTAGCGCGGGATTCAACGCCGGTGCCTTCCTCAATCTTCTTCGCAATTTCCTCAACTCCGCCTACGCCCTCGGCCACAACAACGATGAAGTGCTTTTTGCCTGTCTTTTGAGTTGCCTTAATCTTTTCGATTACATCCTCGATTTTAAACTCAACCTCAGGTACCAGAACGGCGGTAGCGCCTACGGCGATACCCGTCTGGAGGGCTAAGTATCCTGCGCGTCTTCCCATAACCTCAACCACCGAGCAACGGTCGTGAGACTGGGCGGTGTCGCGAAGCTTATCCACCATTTCCATGGCGGTATTCATCGCGGTATCAAAGCCGATTGTATATTCGGTAGAAGAAATATCGTTATCTATGGTGCCGGGAACTCCCACGCAGGGAATACCGCGCAAAGAAAGGTCGCGCGCGCCGCGGTAAGAACCGTCGCCGCCGATAACCACAATGCCCTCAATACCGTGCTTTTTGCAGTTGTCGATTGCCTCCCTCATACCCTCTTCGGTTTTAAAGCGGGGACTTCTTGCGGTGTAAAGCACCGTACCTCCGCGATGAATTATATCCGATACCGAACGGACATCTAAATCGATAATATCACCCTCAATAAGTCCGTTATATCCGCGGCGGATACCCTTAACCTTCATACCCATTGCTATTGCCGTTCTTACAACCGCGCGCACCGCGGAATTCATTCCCGGCGCGTCGCCGCCGCTTGTAAGTACACCTATTGTATTCATAAGATCATCTCCGAAAAGCATTATATAATATGAGTATAAACCATAATTGTTAAATTTTCAACAATTTTTTTGCTTATTTAATAAATTTCACATTTTCTTTACCTAAAACACCGTTCAAAGCCGAAAAAAGCGGTTCTGAAGGGGTGATTTTTAAGCGTTCCGGCGCCTCAAGCTTCTTACCGGTTTCGGTACAATATATGAAAACCGCCGTATTACCGTGAAAACGCTCTAAAATTTTCTTTATCTCAGCGAACTCCTCGCAGTCGGTATTCTTAACCTTTAAATAAAGCCCGCTTTTATATTTTGCCGCCTTAATACCCTTTGCGGATTCGGGAATTTTTTCCACCCTGTCAACCACAATTTCGGTATCTCTGTCCTCACGCTCGGAAATTCTGCCGACAATTACAATCGGCTCATTAGATGTAAGCAAGGAGCGGAACTCTGCCAGCGCGGCGGCGAAAACCGTTATCGGAACAGAGCCGTCAATACCCTCTGCAAAACCGGAGCCCATTAAATTATTGTTTTTAAGCTGGCGCACCTTAAATCCCGAAACAAGCCCCGCGACCGTTACCCTTTCACCGTCACGGTATTTGTGCGCCGCTATATCGGATACACTGTTAAGCCTTGCCGAAGCCAAATACCCCGCGTACTCGTCAAGCGGATGACCCGAAAGGTAAAGTCCCGTCGCCTCCTTTTCAAGGGATAAAAGCATTTCCTTGGGCATTTCCTCTACCCTCTGCGGCTCGTATTTTACCGCGTCGCCCATCTCGTCAAACAGGTTTAGCTGACCCTCGGCCGAAAAGCGCTTTTCACTGTCGACCGCCGCCATAACGCCGTCGATATTATAAAGCATCTGTCTGCGGTTCTCATTAAGTCCGTCCATAGCGCCGCTTTTGATAAGCCCTTCAAGCGCCTTGCGGTTAAACTCACGCGAATAATTACGCAGGCAAAAATCGTACACCGAGGTATAAAGTCCGTTTTCCTCCCGCTCTTTTATAAGCCTTTCTATTATGCCCTGACCGAGATTTTTTACTGCCATAAGTCCGAAGCGGATATTTTTACCGTCGGGCGTAAATCCGGCAAGGCTGCGGTTTACCGAAGGCGGCAAAACCTTGATTCCTTCCCGCTTTAAATCTGCGGTGTAAAGAGCGATTTTAGAGCCGTTATCCATCATCGAGGTCATAAGTGCCGCGAAATATTCGGACGGATAGTGGCATTTTAAATATGCCGTCCTGTACGCGACAAAGGAGTATGCCGCCGCGTGTGCCTTATTAAAGGCGTAGGAGCTGAAGCTTGACATATCGTCAAAAATCTTGTTTGCAGTTTCCTCGCTTACCCCGTTTTCGAGCGCGCCGCAGCACAGAACATTGCCCTTTTCATCCTTCTCTCCGTGGATAAAAAATTCCCGCTCACGCTCCATTACCGCGTGCTTTTTCTTTGCCATAGCACGCCTTACAATATCCGCCCTTCCGAGCGAATAGCCCGCAAGGGTTCTGAAAACCTGCATTACCTGCTCCTGATAAACAATACAGCCGTAGGTTACATCAAGAATAGGTTTTAAAAGGGGGGTATCGTATTTTATATCCTCGGGGTGGTGGCGGTTATGGATATATTTAGGAATAGAATCCATAGGACCCGGTCTGTAAAGGGAGAGAATAGCCGTCAAATCCTCTATACTGTTAGGTCCGAACTGACGGAGCACGCTCTTCATTCCCTCCGATTCAAACTGGAAAACCCCGTCGGTAAGCCCCTTGCCCATCATTTTGTAGGTGTCTTTATCGTCAAGAGATATCTTTTCGATATCGAACTCAGGCTCCTTTTTTCTTATAAATTCCTGCGCGTCGGCGATAACCGTCAGGTTTCGAAGCCCCAAAAAGTCCATTTTAAGGAGTCCCAGCTCGTCAAGCGCCGTCATCGTGTACTGGGTAACCACCGCATCGTCGTTTACGGCGAGCGGTACATACTCGGCAATCGGCTTGTCCGATATAACAACCCCCGCCGCGTGGGTGGAAGCGTGTCTTGGCATACCCTCTAATTTCATAGCCATATCTATAAGCTCTTTTATCTGAGGGTCGTTATCGTAGAGGGTGCTAAGCTCCTTAGAGCCTGCCAATGCCCTATCGATAGTCATTCCAAGGGATTGCGGAATAAGCTTCGCGGTTTTGTCGCAGACGGCGTAGGGAATATCCATAGCCCTGCCGACATCGCGTATTGCCGCCCTTGCCGCCATAGTACCGAAGGTGACAATTTGGGAAACACGGTCTGTTCCGTACTTTCTTATAACATAATCTATTACCTTTTGACGGTTAACATAACAAAAATCAATATCAAAATCGGGCATTGAAACCCTTTCGGGGTTTAGAAAACGCTCGAAATAAAGGTCGTATTTAATCGGGTCTATTCCCGTAATTCCTATGCAGTAGGCCGCAAGGCTTGCCGCTCCCGAGCCTCTGCCGGGGCCTACGGGTATGCCGTGGCTTTTCGCATAGCTTACAAAGTCGGCTACTATCAGATAGTAGTCAACATAGCCCATACGGTCTATAACCCCTAATTCGTAATCAAGTCGGTCGGTCACCGTTTTATCGGGGTTATCGCCGTAAATCCTGTGCAGTCCCTCAAGGCACTTTTCCTTGAAATACAGGAAATGGTCGCGCTCCCCTATATCAAAGCGGGGAAGCTTTATTTTGCCGAATTCGAAGCTTACATTACACCGCTCGGCTATCCTCGCGGTGTTTGTCAAGGCAGAGGGCGCACCGCCGAAAAGCTCCGCCATTTGCTCGGCAGATTTGAGATAAAATTCATTTGTTTTAAACTCAATCGGGTTATCCTCTGTAATTTTTGAGCCTGTCTGTATGCACAAAAGCACCTTGTGCATCTTAAAATCTTCGTGCTTAATATAATGGACATCATTTGTAGCAACAAGCCCTATTCCCGTCTCTTCGGATATCCTTATTATCTGCGGATTAACCCTTTTTTGCTCATCAATTCCGTGGTCCTGAAGCTCTAAAAAATAATTATTTTCGCCGAAAACCTCGCTATACCAAAGAGCGGTTTCCTTTGCCTTTTCGTATTCTCCGTTTAATAAAAGCTGGGGAATTTCCCCCGCAAGGCAGGCGGAAAGGGCGATTATTCCGTTATGGTATTTTTTTAAAAGCTCGCGGTCGATACGGGGCTTTGAATAAAACCCCTCGGTAAATCCTAATGAAACAAGCTTTATTAAGTTTCTGTATCCCTCGTTGTTTTCGCAAAGCAGTACTAAGTGGCTGTAGCGGCTGTCTAATCCCTTTTGCTTATCAAAGCGGCTGCGCGGGGCGACATAAACCTCGCACCCGATAATCGGCTTGACACCCTTTGAAAGAGCGTATTTATAAAAGCTTATCACACCGTACATAACGCCGTGGTCGGTAATCGCAAGCGATTTTTGACCCATTTCAGCGGCACGGTCGATAAGCTTTTCTATTCTGCAGCAGCCGTCTAAAAGGCTGTACTCGGTATGCACATGCAGATGTGTAAAATCCATACGCTCACTTCCTTTTATCGGTTTTTCAGCTCGTTATAAAGTTCTATTATTTTATTAAGCCTGTGGTTAAGTCCGGATACGGTGATAGGCTCGTCCGACATTGCACAAAGCTCCTTTAAGGTCGCCTCAGGATTGTTTTCGCGCAAAAGTGCCGCCTTCAACAACTCATGGGGCAGGCTATCAATCCGATCGGTTCTTCTTAAATACTCAATCGCCGCGCGCTGTTTAATTGACGCCTCAACGGTTTTCGAGATATTCGCACTGTCGCAATTATTTGCGCGGTTAATATTATTCTTAACACTTTTCATTATTTTAGTATCAATAAAATCGAGGGTTCTGTGAGGAAGACCCATAAGGGTAAGCAGGTCTTCAACAAGCCCGCTTTCCTTTGTATAAAGCACGGTTGTTTTACCGCGTTCTGTCTTTTTAAGGGTTATTCCGTGAGCCGACAAAAGCTCCCAAAATTCCTGCGCCGTATCGACATTTCGTATCATAAACTCGGCGCGGTATTCTTTTTCAGGATCGTTTATATTTCCGCATGCTAAAAAAGCACCGCGTATAAAGCTTTGAAAACAACATTCGCGGTCTATTATTTCTAAATCTATGGGATTTTCCGCTATTCCGAAATCGTAAGAGGCAAGAATTTTAAGCCTGTCCGTCTCGGATACAACCTCTGCCTTATAGGTAGGTCGCACGCTCCCGCCCTCGGTTATTACAGCCTTAGCGCCAAAAGTATCGTAAAGCAACGCGGCATAATACTCCGCTGTTTTTCTGTTATTTGTCTGCATAGAAATGCGCTTTACCGAAAAGGACCTGCCAAACAGCATAAACCCGTAAGCAAGAGGTAATTTACAGCACTCGGATACCCTTATTGCAGAAAGCTCGTTTTTAACATCTTTGCAAAATGACATAATATTAATGCTTGTAAATATCGCGATGCTCTATAGAGCAGTTATAATTCTCATCAATCAAATGCTCACCGATAAGTTTTGCAAAGGTGACCGAGCGGTGCTTTCCGCCCGTACAGCCGATTGAAATTATAAGCTGGCTTTTTCCCTCTTTCGCATAAAGCGGTACGGCACAATCTATAAAGGCAAGCAAGCGGGATAAAAACTCTTTGCTTTCCCCACTCGCCATTACATAGTCCCTGACCTCTTTATCAAGTCCTGTTTTTTCCTTTAGCTCGTCAACATAAAAGGGATTCGGCAGACAGCGCACATCCACCACCAAATCCGCCTCGGTATCCGAGCCGTACTTAAAGCCGAAGGACTTGCACTGAATTTTCAGTACATTGCTTACACTGCCGCAAAAAATATTTGAAAGCTGTACCTTAAGCTGAGAAATAGATATATGGCTGGTATCGACAACAAAATCGGACATATTCCGTATTTTCTTTAGCATTTCCCGCTCTTTTTTGACAGCGGCAGAAACCGACATATTAGCTCCGTCAGAAAGGGGATGCTTACGGCGGTTTTCCTTATAACGGCGTATAAGCACATCGTCCGCCGCGTCAAGAAACAGAATTTTATAATCGGTATGATTATTTTTAAGGCTTGTAAGCACATCTTCAATCTCGTTAAAAAGAATACCGCCGCGCATATCGGTCACGATTGCCATTTTATTAAGCAGGTCACCGCTTCTGGCGGAAAGCTCAACAAAAGAGGGAATTATAGCGGGCGGAATATTATCAACACAATAAAAGCCGATGTCCTCAAGGACATTTGCCGCCTGAGATTTTCCCGCTCCCGACATTCCGGTTACAATTAAAAGCTCCATTTTTTTAATTCTCCTCTCTACCGATAAAGATGACCTCGCGTTCTAATTTCACTCCGTCATTAGCTAAAACCGTTTCACTCACCTTGCGGCTGAGTTCCTTAACATCCTCACAGGTCGCCCCGCCGAGGTTTATTATGAAGCCTGCGTGCTTCTGACTTACCTGCGCGCCGCCCACCGAAACTCCCTTAAGCCCGTTTTTTTCTATAAGCGCACCTGCAAAATAACCCTCTGGCCGCTTGAAAAAGCTTCCCGCACTCGGATATTCAAGGGGTTGTTTTGATTTACGGCGGGATATATAATCCTGCATTTTTTCTTCAATTTCTTTTTTGTCGCCTTTATGAAGCTTTAACACCGCGCTGATAATAGTCATACCGTTTTCTTTGAAAACACTTTTACGGTAGCCGAAATCCATATTCTCGGCTTTAACGCTAACAACCGTGCCGTCCTTAATAAGACACTCTGCGCTTAAAATCACAGCCGATATTTCACCGCCGTATGCTCCTGCGTTCATATAAACTGCGCCGCCAATGCTCCCGGGTATTCCGTAGGCAAATTCAAGCCCCGCAAGTGAGCTTTCAAGCGCCGCTCTGCACACATCAGAAAGCGCCGCACCCGCACCGCAGGTAATTTTATCACCATCAACCGAAATACCGTTCATACGGGCAAGGCTTATAACCGCACCTTCAAACCCTGAATCCGAGACTAATAGATTAGAACCTTTTCCGAGAATAAAGTGCGGAATATTAAGCTCGCCGCACATTTTAATTACGGCGGAAAGCTCGGCAGATGAGCGGACAGAAATAAAAATATCCGCCGCTCCCCCGATTTTAAAGCTGGTATGAAGATTCATCGGCTCGTTTACCTTGAATTCAACCGAATTTTCCTCACAAAATCTTATCAATGTGTTAAGACTCATAATAGCTCCGAAATTAAAAATTTACTTGTAAAGGTCGCAAAGATAAGCCGCACCGATTATTCCTGCGTCATTACCAAGCTCGGCAACCTTTACTTCGGTTTTTTTATCGATATTTCTTGCGTAATTCTCGCCCTCCAAGAAAGCCTTTATCGGCTTTACAAGGTTGTCGCCCTCTTTTGAAATTCCGCCGCCTATACAAAGCACATCGGGCTGGAATATATTAATATTATTGGATATTCCCACCGCAACATATTCAACATATTTATCTACCACCATTTTGCCTGCCGCGTCATTTTTGCGCATTGCATCAAAGGCGGTTCTGCCGCTTACCTTGTTAATATCGTTCTCGCAAAGCTCCCACATAACCGATTTCGGGTATTTTATCATCGCTTGCTTGGTCTGGCGGATAAGTGCTGTTGCCGAAGCATATGCCTCCCAACAGCCCTGTCTTCCGCAGGAGCACATCTCGCCGCCCATAGCAATAACAGTATGACCGAGCTCCGCGCCCGCGTAGTTTGAGCCCGAGTAAATCTTACCGTCAATTATAACGCCGCCGCCGACGCCTGTTCCCAAGGTAATGGCAATAAAATTGCTTGTGCCTTTGCCCGCACCAGCAATATACTCGCCGTACGCCGCCGCATTAGCGTCATTTTCAATGTAAAAATCTACTCCCATACGCTCCTTAAGCATTTGCGCCATAGGCACATCGTAAAAGCCGAGATTGTTAGCATAGCAAACAACCCCGTGCACGGGGTCGATAGCTCCGGGTGAGCCTACGCCCATAGAGTCGATATCACTGAGCTTCAGTCCCGCACTCTCGATTGCGATATTCGCCGCCTTTACCATATCGTCTATAACCTCCCCGGCGGGACGGGGAAGATTTGTTTTAACCTTGCCTGTTGCGACTATATGATAATTACCGTCCACAACTCCCGCTACTATATTTGTTCCTCCGAGATCAATTCCAAGCTTATACATTTTTGCACTCCTATAACATTTTTTATTTAAAACGGCTCTACCGTTTTGACACCGCTGTCGATATCTTCCGCGTCGTCTGTCATACCCAGCTTTTGAAGCAAATCCTGCGCCGCATTGTAGCCGAGCTTCTTCTGACGGCTGTTCATAGCGGCAACCTCGATTATAACCGCAAGGTTACGCCCCGGCTTTACAGGGATTGTATGGGAGGGCACATCCAGTCCCAAAATGCTTGTGGTCTGGTTTTCAAGCCCCATACGGTCGTAAACCTTGTTCACATCCCACGGCTCCATATTAATTACAAGGTCAATCTTTTCGGTAAGCTTTACAGCGCCCGCGCCGAAAATACGGCTGGCGTTAATAATACCTATTCCGCGAAGCTCGATAAAATGCCTGATATTATCGGGTGCGGTACCCACAAGGGATTTATTCGATACACGGCGTATTTCCACCGCGTCGTCGGCTATCAGACGGTGACCGCGTTTAATAAGCTCAATCGCGGTTTCGCTCTTACCTACGCCGCTCTCTCCGAGCAGAAGTATACCCTCGCCGTACACCTCTACAAGCACGCCGTGGCGGGTAACCCTCGGAGCAAGGCAGAGATTCAAATACGCTATAAGCGCCGCAGTAAACGATGAGGTTGACTCACTTGTTCTAAGCAGGGGCACTCCGTATTCCTTAGCGATTTTTACATACACCTCGCCTACATCGAGATCGCGGCATATTATTACCGCCGAAGGCTTATGGGAGAAAAACTCCCGCAGTCTGCTTTCCGCCTTTTCGGGGGTAAAGCGCAGGATAAAGCCCTCCTCGCTTTTGCCGATAATTTGAATTCTTTTTTCGTCAAAGAACTCAAAATATCCCGCCATATGAAGTCCCGGGCGGTTAACCTCGGTGCTGGTGATTTTGATTTTTTCGGGATTATCGGGCATATTGAGCTGTTCAAGCGAAAATTCCGAAATAATTTTTTCAAGAGATATGGTAAAATTAGTATGCATATCCTCACCGTCCTGTAATTTACTATATACCATTTTAATTATACTATAAAAGCTATAAAAAAGCAAAACATTTTATTTCTTTTTTATTTCGCTTTTCTAAGCGTTTTTTCCCGCCGCAAAGCCTGTTGAAAAGGCGATTTGCAGGTTAAATCCGCCTGTGTATGCGTCGGCGTCGATTATCTCCCCCGCAAAGTAAAGCCCCTTTACAAGCTTTGATTCCATTGTCGAGGGGTTAATTTCTTTTACCGAAATGCCGCCGCCGGTGATTATCGCCTCTTCAATGGGTCTGAAGCCCGTAATATGAAGCGGCAAGGCTTTCATTACCTTGCATAGCTCAGAGCGCATTTCACGGCTTATTTGGTTAACCTTTAGGGTCGGCTCTATACCCGACAGGGATATTATAACGGGAATTATGCTTTTGGGCAGTAATTTATCAAGCGAGTTTGCAAAATCTTTATTCTTCTCGCCCTCAAAGTCGCGTAAAATACGGCTGTCGAGCTGTTCGGGGCTCAGCGCGGGCTTTAAATCTATATACGCGGTGTAGGCAGTCTTTCCCATTTTCCGCATATGTGAAGACGCGCTTAAGGTAAGCGGCCCCGATATTCCGAAATGGGTAAAAAGCATTTCGCCAAGCTCCGAAAAAACGGGCTTTTTCTTTCCCTCCTCATAGACCGAGAGGGTGACATTTTTTAGTGTCAGCCCCGAAAGCCTTGAGCAAAAGCCCTCGTGTACCGTTAAGGGAACAAGGGACGGCTTAAGCTCGGTCACGGTGTGCGTTAGCTCCGCCGCCATTCTGTAGCCGTCCCCCGTAGAGCCCGTAAGCGGGTAGGACATTCCTCCGGTGGCTAAAATCACGCTGTCGGCGGGGTGAATTTCGCCGCTTTCGGTCTTAACCCCTGTAACCGCGCCGTCGCTTACAATTATTTTTTCCGCAACTCCGCAAACAAGCTTAACCCCGCTTTTCCTGACCGCGCCCACAAGCGCATCCACGATATCGACAGCCTTGTCCGAAACGGGAAAAACCCTGTTCCCACGCTCGGTTTTAAGCGGAACGCCAAAGGACTCAAAAAGCCGCATTGTATCGCCCGCCGAAAAGCCCGAAAAGGCGGAAAACAGAAATTTCCCGTTTTTAGGCACATTGGCGATAAGGGTATCAACATCACAGTTATTAGTGAGATTACATCGACCCTTACCTGTTATCATAACCTTTCTGGCAGGTCGCTCATTTTTTTCGATAACGGTTATCTCGGCACTTTTGCCGTATTTAAGTGCTACGCTGTAGGCCGCCATTAGCCCTGCCGCTCCGCCGCCGATTATTACAATTTTTTTCATTTCTTCACCGCATTAAATTTTTATAGTATTATTCTACACCAAAACCCGCAAAAAGTAAACCTGATTATTTAGATGTTAGACAGTAGAAATTAGATTTTAGACGGCGGGGGGCACCATCCCCTACAAAGGTAAATTTGGTATTTGTAGGGGAGGGTCTCAGTGCCCTCCCGATAATTCTCAAAAACCTTTGGGTGGGCACCGTCCTGAAAAATTACCGTAAGGCTAAATTTAAAGCAGTCTACATATAGAAAGAGCATTACCTTTTTTCGGTAATGCCCTTAAATTTAATGTCCTATTAAATTAGGTTCTTTTGCAAAAGTTGGGGGTCTCATTCGCCTCCCTCTGACGAGGGAGGTGGCACGGCTTTGCCGTGACGGAGGGAGAGAAAGTGCTTTAATAAAGCCTTTTTTGACTACCCCTCAGTCACCTACGGTGACAGCCGCTGACGGCGGTCTCCTCTGTCACTCCGTGACATCTCCTCACGCTGTGAGGAGTCACCCCTGTCAAGGGGAGCCGAAAACTGACTTTTTCGACAGACTGAAGGACATCACCCGAAAGGCAATGTCCTTTTTATTGTACTGCTCTTTTAAATTACCCGAACGCGGATTACGCCGTCTATCGCGCCGATTTTTTCCGCAACCGCTGAAATATCAGCCGCGCCTATGTCGAGCATAGTATATGCGTAGTCGCCGCGGGATTTGTTAAGGAGGTTTTCAATGTTGATGTTATCGCCCGCGAAAATTCCCGTGATTGCAGTAAGCATATTCGGGATATTCCTGTGGATAACGCAGACACGGTTTTCGCCGCTTCTGGGCATTGTGATTTCGGGAAGATTTACCGAGTTTACGATATTTCCGTTCTCGATATAATCTATAAGCTCCTTAGCCGCCATTCCCGCGCAGTTGTCCTCGGATTCGGGGGTGGACGCTCCCAAATGCGGAATAGCGATAACGCCGTCAACGCCTAAAACATCATCTGACGGGAAGTCGGTAACATAAGCCGCAACCTTGCCCGATTCAAGCGCCGCCTTGATATCGTCGTTGTTTACAAGACCGCCGCGTGCAAAGTTGAGAATACGAACGCCGTCCTTCATTTTTGCAATAGCGTCCTTATTTACAAGGTTCTTTGTTCCGTCTGTAAGCGGAACATGAATTGTGATATAATCGCACTTTTCAAAAATTTCGTTAATATCGAAAATATGCACGGCGTTGTGGGTAAGGTTCCACGCCGACTTAACCGAAAGATACGGGTCGTAGCCGTAAACCTTCATACCGAGAGCGTTTGCCGCATTAGCAACCATAACGCCGATTGCGCCAAGACCTATAACGCCCACCGACTTGCCCTTAATTTCAGGACCTGCAAAGGCGCTTTTGCCCTTTTCGACCATCTTGCCGACCTCTGCGCCGTTGCCCTTTAGGGTTTTAGCCCACTCGATACCCGAAATTACACGGCGAGAGCTGATAAGCATACCTGCGATAACAAGCTCTTTAACCGCATTCGCATTAGCGCCGGGGGTGTTGAAAACAACAATGCCCTGCTCGGAACAGCGGTCAATCGGGATATTGTTTGTGCCCGCCCCCGCTCTGGCTATTGCCTTTAGGCTTTCGGGAAACTCGGTATCGTGGAGAGAAGCCGAGCGCACAATCGCGCCGTCCGCATTTTCAACCTCGTCCCCTACGGTGTACTTATCATCAAAAACCTCTAAGCCTGTTTTGGAAATTTTGTTATAGGTTTTAATCTTATACATTACGCGTTTTCCTCCTCAAACTTCTTCATAAACTCAACTAACTTTTCTACACCCTCAACAGGCATAGCGTTGTAGATAGAGGCTCTCATTCCGCCGACTGTGCGGTGACCCTTGATGTTTACAAAGCCCGCCTTTTTAGCCTCTGCGACAAATTTAGCGTCAAGCTCCTCATTGCCTGTAACAAAAGGAACATTCATCAAAGAGCGGTCCTCGGGAACAACTGTGCCCTTAAAGAGCTTAGAGTTATCAAGGAAATCGTAAAGGATTTTAGCCTTTTTCTCGTTAATCTTCTTCATTTCGGCAAGTCCGCCCATCTTCTTTATCCACTTAAAGGTAAGACCCGCGATATAGATAGCATAGCAGGGCGGAGTGTTGAACATAGAGCCGTTGTCCGCGTGGGTAGCATAGTTAAGCATTGTAGGAGTAATATCCATAGCATTGCCGATTAAATCCTTGCGGATAATTACGATTGTAACGCCTGCGGGAGCAACATTCTTCTGTGCGCCTGCGTAAAGCACGCCGAACCTTGTAACATCGATAGGCTCGGACAAAATGCAGCTCGAAATATCCGCTACCAGCGGAACATCGCCCGTGTCGGGCAGTTCGTGATATTTTGTACCGTAAATGGTGTTGTTCATACAAATGTGAACATAGTCCGCCTCGGGGTCAAAATCTGCGGCTGTGGTCTTAGGGATATAAGAGAAAGTCTTATCCTTAGAAGATGCAACCTCACGAGCCTTGCCGTAACGAGCCGCTTCCTTATAAGCCTTGTTTGCCCACTGACCTGTGATTATATAATCCGCCTTACCGTTTTTGTTCATAAGGTTAAGGGGTATCATTGCGAACTGGGTGGACGCACCGCCCTGTAAGAAAAGTACCTCGTAATCGTCGGGGATATTCATTATTTCCCTAAGGTCTGCAACGGTCTGATCAAAAATCGCCTGATATTCCTTTGAACGGTGGGACATCTCCATTACAGACTGTCCTGTTTCGCCGTACTCCAACATCTCTGCGGCGGCGGTCTTTAAAACCTCCTCGGGAAGCATTGACGGTCCCGCGCTGAAATTATAAACTCTTGCCATTTTAAAACCCTCCATATTATATAGTCAGGACTGATACGCTCCTGACAGCGTGATGTATAACATTATATTCCTACAGAGGTAATTTGTCAATAGGATTGTTAAAATCTTGTCAATCTTTTTTCTCAATTTTAAAAATTATAGAAAAAGTTTGTTATTTTTTTAACAATATGTTTTCTTATTATTCATTAATTATATGTTAGATTTTAGACATTAGACAAAGGGACTGTAAAAAGCAAATCGGGGTTTGTAGGGGCGAGGCTTAAAGATAATTCGTAGGGGAGGGTCTCTGTGCCCTCCCGTTTATACTCCAAATTTTTCGGGAGGGCGCAGAGACCCTCCCCTACAAACACACAGACAAATCCCGATTTGTTTATACAGCCCTCTACAGTATAAAATATATTCTTACATTTAACATCTAAATCAGCTAACCGCGTTATTTGAGCCCACCGTAACCGTGGTGGTATAGTACCGTCCGCTTCGATAGATTTTAACGCTTACCTTATCGTTCGGCTTGCAATCCTCGAGCGCCTCTCCTAAAACGGTGTAGTCGCTTATTGTCTTGCCTGCAAACTCGGTTATAATATCACCCTTTTGGAGACCTGCGTTTTCGGCAGGACTGCCCTCGGCAACGCTTGAAATAACCGCTCCCGTGGGATAGCCGTAATATTGAAGCACGCTTGCAGTATATTTTTCACTTATTGTAACTCCGATATAAGGCTCAGGGTCGTTTTGCTTTTCAATTATTTTTTTGCAAATTTCATCAACTGTGTTTGACGGAATAGCAAAGCCCATTCCCTCAAATTCTTCGGAAACAATTTTTGAGCTGTTAATACCGACCAGCTGACCCTTAACATTCACAAGCGCTCCGCCCGAGTTGCCGGGGTTAATCGCGGCGTCGGTCTGAATAAGCTTTACATCCGAATCCGAAGAAACCACACGGTCAAGACCGCTTATAACGCCGTAGGTCACGCTGTCCATAAATTCAAGTCCGCCGGGATTTCCCACAGTTATTACATACTGACCCACCTTTAAATCGGAGGAATCCGCAAACTCCGCGGCGGCAAGTCCGCTCGCGTTTATCTTTAAAACCGCAAGGTCGGTGTTTATATTGTAGCCGACAACGCTCGCCTCGTAGGAATCCGAATCAAGACTGTCAACAAACACCTCTATTTTAGAGCCCGACTTATTTGTAATCGCGCCCGAAATAACATGGTAATTGGTAATTATATATCCGTCCGAGGAATAAACAACTCCGCTCCCCTCGCCTGTTGACTCACTGCTGCCGCCGAAAAAGCTTGTAACCGAAGTGGTGGTTCTTATCCCGACTACGCTCGGTGTCACCTTCTGCGCTACCGCTTCAACCACCGATTCGGCGGTTTCGTCAATATTGATATTTACATTTTGACCCGAAACATTAGATGTAACAGGTGAGGTATCACTATCGCTTTTGCCGAAATTTACTGCCGCAATGCCGCTTACCGCACCTATAACCGCCGCAAGCAAAGCCGCGGCAATCACTACACCTGCGCCGTATTTCTTGCCTGTTTTCGGCTCCCTAGGCTTCGGCGGTTTATAGTTATAAAGCGGTCTTCCCGTATGCGGGTCATAATTTGCGCCCCCGTTATACCCACCGTATTCGCCGTTCGGGAAAAAGTCCCTGCGCGGCGGCGGGGTCTGCTGTGCGCTTTCTTTCTCTTCGGTAGCGTTTACGGGTTCTGCCGTATAAGCGGTATCTCCGCCCGGGAAAGCTTCGTCCTGAATAATATCCTCACGGCTTTTGGTGTAAAAGCCGCCGTCCGGGGTTACGGTGTAACCGTTATTTCCACTCGGTGTATCGTTACCGTTTACCGAATCAAATCCGTTAAGCTCGCCGCTTTGTTTATTGAAATCGTCCATAATAAAACGCTCCTCCTGTTTGTTTGAGCTTATTATATAACCTTTTTGTTGCATTTCTAATTCAAATATATGAATTTTCGGTTAATAAATAGGAGCTGTTTTTAACAAAATTTTCATTTCATAGGATAGCGTATGAACAGTTCCAAAAAGCCTTTTAGATTAAAGGGTATAATCGGATAAAGATAATTTCTGCCCGAAAGGGTCTTGATTAACAGCATACATATAAAAATAAATATTATTCCGCCTGCAAAGCCCCAAACGCCGAAAAGCTGAGTAGTTAGAAGCAGTAAAAGCCGCTCAAATTTCATAGCGTAGCCCATTTCAAAGCTTGGCAGCGAAAAGCTTGCAATCGTGATAAATGCCATAAAAAGTATCGCCTCGGTTATAAACCAGCCTGCATCTATCGCAAACTGGGAAAGCAGAAGACCTCCGACAATGCCTAAGGAATTAGAGAGGGAATCGGGCGTGTTAAGGGAAGCAAGCCTTAGCCCGTCAACCATAAATTCAAGTATTAAAAACTGTAAAAACAGGGGTATCTGCCCCGTATCGTTCGGCATAATGACATCAAGCCATCGCGGCACCAGCCCCGGGTTATTCACAAGCAGTAAATAAAGCGGGGTTATAATTACATTAGAAATCGATACCGCCATTCGGATAATCCTCGTGTAGCTTGCGACTATGGGCTGAAAGTAATAATCGTCGGTTTCCCTGAAAAAGTCGGAAAGGGAAATCGGCATTATCATCACCGAGGGGGAATTATCCATAACAAGCACAATTCTGCCGTCAAAAATACAGGCGGAGGCATAGTCAGGGCGCTCTGTGGTCTTAAATTTCGGGAAAGGATTGAAAAAAGCGTTTTTCTGTAACTTTTCTGCTATCGCCTGCTGGGTCATGGAGGCACCGTCAAGCTCCATATTCTGAAGCTTTCTTCTTAAAATATTAAGCACCCTTTCGTCCGCAACCCCGTCAAGGTAGCTTATCGCTATATCAAGCTTTGTACCCTTACCTATCTGCATATACTCCATTCTAAGGCGGCTGTCCCGTATTCTGCGGCGTATCATAGCAGTATTCATAACAAGAGTTTCTACAAAGCCGTCTCTGGCACCCCTTAGCGACTTATCCTTCTGCGGCTCGTCCACACCTCGCATAGGATAGGTGCGGGTGTCTATCATAAGCGCTCCGCTTATTCCGTCTATAACAAGCACAGAGGGACCCGACAGCACCGCTGTCACAGCCGCCTCTTTATCCTCTGTACTGTCCACCTCAACATAGGGCATTTTAAGGCGTGCAAACTGTGTCATATCGGTGATTTTATCAATATCCTCCGGAGTCTGCTTATAAAGAAATTCCAGTATTTTTTCGTAAACCTCGTCCTTTATAAAGCCGTCAATAAAATAAAGCGCCGCCCGTCTTCCGCCTATTTCCAGTTCTCTTTTAATAATATCAAAGCTTTTATCGGGCTTTAATTCACCGTCTAAATACTTGGTCCACAGGTCATAATTGTTCATTAAAAATACCGCCCTTTCTCGGGATATTATTCCCATAAAAAGAGCGGTTTATTAACTTAGCACTTAAACAATTTATTCGAGATTCAGCTTTTTAGTAAGGAAATGACGGGTAATTATGAAATAAACCGCCGAAAGCACAGCCGACAACACAATCATAAACAGCAGGAATATGCCTAAATACATTACTGAATTGTTTATGAGATTATCAAACTCGTCCATACTTCCCGCCGTGACAAAGGAAACCGGTATCATAATAAGCGAAGTGATTATCTGAACCGCGGCATAAAGACAGATATAGGATATCGCCGCGCCGCCGACCTTGTTTTTAAACTGCTGACCCAGCGCCATAGCCGCGTAAAACATAAGAAGCGACTGGAATGAAGCTAAGAGCATAAGCAGAAAGATTTCCGAAGAAATTAAGGCTATCTGTCCCGCGGAAAGATACTCGGGTAATTCGGTAAGTGCTAAATTAATAGCACCTAATATCTCGCCCAACACTTCCGTCCCCGCGCCTAAAATAAGGAGCGAGCAGATAACAATAACAAAATCGATTATCATAACCACAGCGCCGCAAACAAGCTTGCAGACTATATGCTGTGTGGGTGTAAAGGGCAGAGTAAAGGTGAGATACCCCTCGTGGGTTAGGAGGTTTTTGTAAAACCGCATTACCACGATTACAAGTCCTACAATAAATACGGCGAAAATCCCCAGCACATATGCGGTTACGCTCAGCACCCTGACAGTATTTAAAATATTATTATCGAAATCCATTAAAAAGGTAAGACGAGATAACGCCGCAAACCCGATAAGCGCCGCCCAAATAGGCAAAAGATTCCTGAAAAGCGAATGAAATTCGTGTTTATAAAGCTTCTTTAGCATCTGAATACCTCCCTGAACAGCTCGTCAACGCTTTTACCCTCGCGCCGGCGTATGTTATCGACCGTATCGCACAGCACGATATCGCCGTGATTGATAAAAATTACATCGCTTAAAACCTGCTCAACATCCGAAATCAGGTGGGTGGAAATAATTATCGTCGCGTTTTCGTTGTAGTTAGCGATAATCGTGCGCAAAATATAATCTCTGGTTGCCGGGTCAACCCCCGCAATCGGCTCGTCAAGCAGGTAAAGCTCCGCTTCTCTGCTCATCACAAGTATAAGCGCCACCTTTTCTTTAGTACCCTTTGAGAGGGTTTTTATCTTCTTTGTGCGGTCAATCCCTAAGCTTTCAAGCATTCTGTCGGCTCTGTCGTGATTAAAGTCGCTGTAAAAGTCGGAAAAATACTCAACCATCTGGTTAACCGTCATCCACCCTGTTAAAAAATTGTGGTCGGGCAGATATGAAACGATTTTCTTAGTCTCTACCCCTATAGGCTTGCCGTCTATAAGAATTTCACCCATAGTAGGCGTAAGCAGACCGTTTGCAAGCTTAATAAGGGTGGTCTTGCCACTGCCGTTAGGCCCTAACAGCCCTACGATTCTTCCCTTTTTAATTTGCAGATTAACGCCCGACAGCGCAATCGCGTTTTTGTAAATCTTTGAAAGATTCGCACATTCTAAAATATTGTCCATTAAATTTGCCTCCTTAATTCGTTATTTACCGCCTTTAAAATCTCCTCATCATCAAGCCCCAAAGCCTTAACCGATTCGATAAACAAGCGCACCTTACCCGAAGCATAGTAAGTTTTAGCCGCGGTTATTTTTTCCCCGTCCTCGGTGACATAACGCCCGTCTCCCCGCTTTGTGAAGATAAGCCCCGTGCTTTCAATTTCAGCCAATGCCCTTTGCATTGTGTTGGGGTTTACCCCCGCCACAACCGCAAGCTCCCGCACCGCTTCAAGCTTACTTCCCGCCGGATATTCCCCGCTAATTATCTTGAGCGTGATAATATCGACCAGCTGTTGAAAAATCGGTTTGTCATTTGAAAAGCTCCAAGACATTTTATCGCCTCACTTTCTTAGTGTATTAATTAACTAATACAATAATACGATATTGTTCAGCATTTGTCAAGTACTTTATGAATTATTTTTATTTTTCGGCAGAAAATACGCTTGACAAATACCCTGTGGGGGTATATAATTTACTCGGATGTCGACAATGTAAACATTTTCAGAATTTGTGCGGGACGATGTGGGCATCGTCCCCTACAACGGTAAATTTAATATTCGTAGGGGGCGATGCCCACATCGCCCCGTATAAAACCTTTAGGAAAAAAATGATGAAACAAGAACAATACAATATAAGCGGTATGTCCTGCGCGGCGTGTTCAAGCTCGGTGCAAAGGGTGGTTTCAAAGCTTACCGGGGTCGAAAGCTGTGAAGTAAACCTGATAACGGGCAAAATGACCGTAAATTATGATGAAACCAAAACAGGCGACTTAGGCTTTACGCCGAGTGTGTAGACCGTAAAAAACAAATCGGGGTTTGTAGGGATGTTTGCAATAGCTAAACTTTGGCTCCCTCTGACGAGGGTGACTCCCCACAGTGTGGGGAGATGTCACGAAGTGACAGAGGGGACCGCCGCCGTCAGCGGCTGTCGAGCGAAGCGAGACTGAGGGAGAGAAAAGGTTGCGGTTTTATGCGGTTTTATTTCTCTCCCTCCGTCTTTTTGCTTGTGCAAAAAGCCACCTCCCTCGTCAGAGGGAGGCAAGGGCGATTGCTACAGCTTCACCCCTACAAACCCCGATTTATCCGCCTAAAAGCAACCAAGCTCGGCATAAGCTTTATTAATAAGCTTTGCCGAGCTTGGTTTTTTCAATTAATCCGTTTTTTTAACGCTGTATTATCGCTTAAGAGTGTGACTTTTTATATTTCAAGGTAAATGCCAATCCCGCAAGAGAAATTATGCTAAGCGACAGCCAGAGTGCCAAATTAAATTCATCACCCGTTTTCGGTGATTCCGCACCGCTTAAAGTGTCGGAATTAGAAGTATCCTTAACGGACTCTGTCTGCTTTGTCTCCTCCGAGGCTACACTCTTAACCTCCAAATTCGTGCTGCATTCACCGTCTGTGTAGACAAATGTCACTTCATGGGTGCCGGCAGAAAGTGTTTTGAGGTATTCGGCTTTAAGAGTGACTACCGTGGAACCGGAAACCGCTGTATAATTGCTCTTATCAATCAGCTTACCGTCAACCTTAATTCCTGTAAACTTAGCAATATCACCATTTGCTCGGATAGTGAGTGTTCCGTCACTGTTTTGGTTCCATGTTCCGTTAGCGCCCTCGGTGATTTTGTAATCGTTTGTTTCGGGTTGCTCGTAATCGCATTGATATGCGGCTAAAGTGCCCGAAACCTCGCAGGCGGCAAGAAGGGTTGCCTTTCCGTTTTTGCTGTCCTTAGCCGGTATAAAGCAGAGTCCCTCGGGTGAAACATCGCCCTTAATTACCTCGTCAAATTCGCGGGAATTGATATAGTTTGCGAATTTGGTATTTGCGGGGTCGGTGATGTCGTAAACCATTATTCCGCCTATTCTTTCAAGGGCGATAAAGGCGAAGGTTTTATTGCCGATAACGCCGGTGACTACGCTCTCAGGCTCGGGGCCCTTTTTGCCCGAACGGTTGTCAATGCTTGTTTTATCGTTGGAAGTGTTGAAATAATCAGGAAGCTTTTGAGCCGTTATTTCCTCAAAGTCACTGCCGCTATCGTATACAAGTGTAAGTCCCTTATCTGTTGCTTCGTAAATTGAGAATGAGCGTCCTCCGAATACATAAGCCTTGTCGCTGTCAAGACCGTCCCACATAGAAGCGTTGAACCAAACAACCTTTTTCTCAAGGGTAACATTGCCTGTGGGTGAGGTTACATTTTCATCTTCGTTCTTAAGTCCTGCCCAGTCGGCACGACTGTCGCCCTCGTTGGCGGTAAGCAGATAGGTTTTTCCGCCTATTTCGGTAACGGATATACCGTCGGGCATCTTAATTCCGTAAACATTGGGATAATTCTTAAGCTCAACCGCATCGTTCTTCTGAAGGTCAACCTTTGTTTCGCCGAAATCCTGGAAACCAAGGGGATACACGCCTGTAAATTCGCCCGAAGTGATATTAAGCACCGCTATGGCGTTAGCCTCCTGCAAGGAAATGTAGGCGGTATTGCCGTTTACCGCAATGTATTCGGGTTCAAAATCGGTTGAGGGCTGTGTGTTCTTCTGAATAAGCACGCCGTTTGAGGTGAGTTCTTCACGCTTTTCATCAAAGCTGTCAAAGTATACGGTATTTGCCGTAAGTGCGTTATCCTGTCCGATTTTTACAATGGTTACAGAGCCTTTCGGGTCGTTGCCGTTTTCGCCCAAGCGCGGCTCACCCTCGTCGGCTGTAAGGATTGTGTTATTGTCCGCAAAGGTTATCATATCGGGCTGAACGCCGACCTTGACGGTGGAAAGCAGGGTAAGGGAGCCGTCCTGAGCACAGGAGAAGAGCGCCGCAACACCATTATCCGCATAATTTTCCGCCTGAATAGCAACCGCTATTTTTTTGCCGTCGGGGGATACGGCTACAGAGGTCATATCTCCATAGTTGAAACCGTTTACAAGAGATTTAACATCATATTCGGTTCCCGTAAGCTCCTTAACCTTATCGCCGTCGGTATTTTCGTTTAAATCCACGGCGATAAGCTTGCCCTTAACACCGCTTACGGCATAGGCGTAACCGTTTGTGGGATTATATGCTACAATTTCAAGGCTTCCGCCGTCGGCGTTCTTAGCGCCCGAATTGTATCTTCCCGCAAGCTCTAATTTAACTGTGCCGTCCGAGTTGAAGAATCCCTTCACACGGACATCTCCTGCTACCACGGGAGTGTAGGTCGGTTCTTGGGCTACGGTGTGAACGCTTCCGAACGCACCCTTGCTGTTGCGGGGAGCGTTAGCCTGAACATACGCTTCGTCCACGATAACCTCGCCTTTTTCCCATACAACCAACTTAAACTCATCGCCGTGGTCTACACGCTTAAGAGATTTTTGCTTTGAAATCTTCGTTTCCGCCTTGTCTCCTGCGGTCACAGAATCAACCGCTGTTCCGTCTTTTATAAGTTCGATTGTATAGCTCTTGTTGTTTATAACCCAATCACAGGTCTTATCGGCATCGGGCAAATCGTAGGTCAAATATTCGTCTGTGGTAGCCTCTGCCGCACCGACTATAAGATAGGAACCGTTTGCGGGAATTACTCCGTTAAGGTTAAGGGTTTCGCTACCGTACTTAAGTGAGTAAGCCGAAAGGTCGATTTCCTCATTTGACGGATTGTAAAGCTCAATAAAGCTGTTGGAAATAGGAGTTTCGCTCTTTCCTCCGCCGCCGTAAACCTGTTCGATAATCGGATTTACAGTCTGTGTTCCGCTGTTTTTCTTGATTGTAAAGGTATCAATTACACTCATATCCGATACGCGGTAGGTTGTAATGGTGAACGCAGTATCGGAAACCGTTATTTTGGAAATGTTTGCGCTGTTCTCCTGATTCTGAACCGCAGAGAACGGGAAGGTCTCATTTAAAATACCGTAGGTCTTTGAACCCGAGCCTGAATTTGCGGTAATATGAAGGAAACCGTTGGGATCGTTAACTGCCGTGGGAGCCTTTTCCTCTCCGTTGCTGTATTCATAACCCTCAAATTCGGTTACGGGCATTGTGCCGTTCATAATATATGTTCTGCAATAAACATGGTCGTGACCCGTGAGTACCGCATCAATGTCAAGTTCCTCTAAAACCGGAATAATTAGGTTTTTAAAGCCGTCTGCATTATCGATATAACCGTCGTGAGCGTGGGAAGCCACGGTGAATAAGGTGTGGTGGAATACGGCTACTTTCCATACAATATTTCTGTCCTTTGTAGCCTCAACTGCGGCCTCCATAAACGCCTTGTGACCGTTAACGGCATCCGCACTCTGGGCATTACTGTTAAGAACAAGGAACAGCGTATTATTGTAAACAAAGTAATAGTCGCCGCCTGCCTCAGTCTTGCCGTATTCACCCGATTCGTTAGCGATGTTAAAATGCTGGCTGTAGGCATTAGAAGAAGAATCGTGATTTCCGATTGCGGTGGCAACGGGTAATCCGAACAAAGCATTGTGTTCAAGATAACCGTCATACTGAGCTTCGTTCGAAGCGGAATTTACCTGATCTCCCGCGGAAACGAGGAAGGATATATCAGAGAAAAGTCCGCTGTCTTTCGCAACATTTAAGGTGTTTTCCCAACCTGCGGTGTCGCTCTCGGTATTTCCTCCTGCACCGATTTGAGGATCACCGACCAAGGCAAAGGAGAATGCGCCGTCTCCGCCGGTGGTAAAGGAATATATTTTTCCTTTATTTCCTTTATTGCTAAGCTGATAATAATAGGTTGTGCTGTGCTTAAGACCTGTCACCGTTGTTTTGCAACTATATTGCCCGTCATTGGCAACGGACGCTGTCGCAGTAAAGGTATTTCCGTTTGTCATATCAGAGTTTTCGGATACCTCAACCGAAGCCTCATCAAGGGGTGAATACCAAGTGAAATTCGTTTTGCTTTCATCAGCGCCAACCGAGAGGCTTATGTTGTTTTGATAAGCAACCTCCTCGGTAGAAAGATACAATCCTCTGAATGAGAACCAAACATCCGAGCTTGTTCTGCGTCCGTTGTGCAGTTCAACGGCAATGGTGTTTTCGCCGTTATGAAGCAGGCTTAAATCCAAAAGGGAAATTTGAAGGGTGTCGGGACCCTGATTGGAGCCGCCGTACTGTAAATTAGCGTCAAAGCCGTGTTCTAATGAAATTCCGTTCTCGTCGCAGGCATTATCATGCCCTGCCGCAACACGCTGACCGTTAATGTAAACTATTACTCCGTCGTCATACTCTAAACTACCCACAAGTTTTGTATATCTGTCAAGATTGCTTATGTTAAATGTAGTGCGGAAGAAATAAGCGGGAGTATTGTTGATGCCGTCACAGCCGTTAAGAACGGTAGTGGCAGTATGTGTGCTGTCGTAAGCCGCACCGCCTCTTTTTGAACCGGAAGAGCCTGCGGCGGTTTTCCAACCGCTGTCGTCAAAATCAGCGGTAGTCCATGATGTGCGGTTGTAATCGGCTGCGGAAGAATCCCCCGCAGGGTCGGTGTTGTTGTCAAGATATTTCCATTGTGCTGACCCGTCAAGCAATACCGTATCGGTCGCAAAGTTCAACTCATTCATTGCAAACCAAATATCGGAACTGTCGGCAGATTCGTTGTGTACCTCAACAGCAACTACATTCTCGCCGTCTTCAAGAGCGTTAAGTACGTCTGAATTGGTAATTTCAAAGTTATCGGTTGCATTTGCCTTGTTTGTGGCATAACTGTTGTTTGAGTCGCAACCCGCTTCATTAAAGGCGGCAGCCTTTACACCGTTAATGTATATTATGGCGGCGTCATCGTAAGATATGCTTCCCTTTATCGCCGTAACGGCAGACGCCTTATTTACATTAACTTTAGTGCGAAAATAATAGGTTGGATAATTTGCTGTACCGGTGCAGCCGTCAAGTTTAACCGCCGCTCCGCTGTATTCACCGCCGTTTTTCGCGCCGAAACCGCCGACACCTGTTTTCCATTCGCTGTCGTCAAAATCCTTTTCGGTCCACGCTGTGCGGTTATAGCCCGCGTCCGATGGGTCACCTGACGGATCTCTGTTGTCGTCCAGATAAGACCATACCGTATTACCGTCGATCCTATCAGGCAGCGCTTGTCCGACTGTCGCAAAGGCATTAAAAGCCAATGACAGCAGAAGTACAAACGCCAACAAAATACTTGTTAATCGTTTCATTTTTACTCCTCCAATAGTTTACTTATCCAAAGTATTTTCTGTACCTAAAATACATTTTAAATTATACCGTTCTAATGTTAAGTGTACTATCAGACTTTTGTAAAGCCACGGTTAACTCGGCGTTCTTTTTTGTATGACCGATTTGACGATTGATTTTTAAAAATCAGTCAAAATCAGTCATATTATTCCTTTTTTTCAGATATTTATGACCAAACACCTGCTTATCCGTTTATGCTTTTGCACGAATTTGACTGAAATTGATTAAAAATGATTGAAATTGCCTGTAAATTATGTTACAATACACTTGACGAAAGAGGGCGTACTAAAATGCTCAATCAGGAAAGACACGAGGCTATTCTCAAAATAGTAAACGAAAAGGGCGCCGCATCGGTCACCGAGCTTACAGAAGCGCTCGGGGTTTCGGAATCGACTATCCGCAGGGATTTGCTTGAGCTTTCAAACAGCGGCAGTCTTAAAAAGGTTCACGGCGGCGCAACGCTTAACCGAAGGCAGTTTATCGTCAGCGAGGATACGGTAAGCGACAAGCAGGATAAGAACGTCGACGAAAAGCGCCGAATTGCAAAATACGCCGCCGAGCAAATTTCCGACAGCGACTTTGTATTTCTTGACGCGGGAACGACCACACTGTTTATGATAGATTATTTTCCCGATAATCTCAAAGCGAGCTTTGTCACCAACGGGATAAGCCACGCGAAGCTTCTCTCAAAAAGGAATTTTCGGGTTGTAATTCTCGGCGGACAGCTTAAAAGCACCACCGAGGCGGTCATAGGTCTTGCCGCGGCAAACAATCTGCAAAATTACAATTTCACAAAGGCTTTTTTGGGGACAAACGGCATAACCGAAGCTCAGGGCTTTTCCACGCCCGACAGCGAGGAGGCATTTGTTAAGGCGGCGGCGATTAACCGTTCCTTTGTATCCTATGTGCTTGCAGATTCCTCAAAATTCGGTAAGGTCTCATCCGTAAGCTTTGCGACGGTTGACCGCGCCTGCGTTATCACAGGCAAAAAGCCGGACGGTCTTTTTGAAAAGCTGACGGTTGTAAAGGTTATAGAATAAGTTTAGAAAGGAGTACAAAAAATGGTATATACAGTAACATTTAATCCCGCACTTGATTATGTGATGAACCTAAATGCGCTTTCCACCGACGATATTAACCGCACCGAATCCGAGGAGCTGTACTACGGCGGCAAGGGTATAAATGTGTCGTCAATTCTTTCACAGCTCGAAATTCCCAATATTGCCCTCGGCTTTGCCGCGGGATTTACGGGAAAAAAGCTTAAGGAAATGCTTGACAAAGACGGAATTAAAAACGATTTTATTGAGCTTGAAGGCGGCTTTACCAGAATAAATGTAAAAATTAAATACGGCAAGGAGCTTGACATTAACGCAAACGGCCCCGAAATCAACGAAGACAGGCTAACAGAGCTTTTTTCAAAATTAAGCAGGCTTCACGAGGGCGACTGGCTGGTGCTTGCGGGAAGCGTTCCCCCCTCCCTACCCGATGATTTGTACAGCAAAATTTCAGAAGGGCTTTATGGCAAGGGAATAAGGGTGGTTGTTGATACCACGGGCAATCAGCTTTTAAATGTTCTTAAATACAAACCCTTTTTAATAAAGCCTAACCACCACGAGCTTGCAGAGATTTTCGGTGAAGAGATGGATACCGCCGAAAAAATAACCCGTTATGCCAAAAAGCTTCGTGAGATGGGTGCGGTAAATGTCCTCGTTTCAAGGGGAAAAGACGGCGCGGTGCTTGTAGACGGGGACGGCGGCGTTCATATAGCAGACGCAGTCGAGGGAAAGCTCGTAAACTCGGTGGGCTGCGGCGATTCAATGGTAGCGGGCTTTATCGCAGGTTGCATTAAAAGCGGCAATTATAAGGACGCACTTAAACTTTCGGTTGCAAGCTCGGCGGCAACGGCATTCTCAAAGGGATTGGCTAAAGCCGAGGAAATAAATAAAATTTATAAAACTTTATGAAAGGGGAAAACACTATGCGCATCACCGATTTGTTAAAATCAAACGCAATAGAGCTCGGCGTTAACCTCACTTCAAAGGATGAGGTTATCGACAAACTCATTGCACTCCACGAAAAGGCGGGTAACCTTAAGGATCCCGCGAAATTCAAGGAGGACATTTTAAAGAGAGAGGAGCATTCCACAACCGCTATCGGCGAAGGAATAGCCGTTCCTCACGCAAAATCAGCCGCGGTTAAGGCACCCGCCCTTTCCTGCATCACCCTTCCCGCAGGCGTTGATTACTCCGCGCCCGACGGCAAACCCTCAGACCTTATATTTATGATTGCCGCCACCGAGGACGGAGACGTACATCTGGAAATCCTCTCCCGTCTTATGGTTATGCTTATGGACGCGGATTTCGCAAACGCGCTCAGAAATGCTAAAAGCACCGAGGAATTCTTAAAAATTATTGACGATAAGGAAACCGAAAAATACCCCGATGAGAAAAAGGTTGAGCCTAAAAAGGAAGGCTACCGTATTTTGGCGGTTACTGCCTGCCCGACAGGTATAGCCCATACCTATATGGCGGCTGAAGCTCTCGAAAAGGCGGGCGAAAAAATGGGTTACGCCCTAAAGGCTGAGACCAACGGCTCGGGCGGCGCTAAAAATGTACTTACCAAAAAAGAGATAGCCGAATGTGACGGCATTATCATCGCTGCCGACAAAAATGTAGAAATGGCACGCTTTGACGGAAAGCCGGTCTTAAAGGTATCGGTTTCAAGCGGTATCAACAAGCCCGAGGAGCTTATACAAAAGGTTATTGACGGCAAAGCTCCCGTTTATCACCACGAAGGTGAAGTAAGCTCGGATATTGACGGCGAGGAAAAAGAGAGCTTTGGCAGAAAGCTTTACAAGCACCTTATGAACGGCGTTTCGCATATGCTCCCCTTTGTTGTGGGCGGCGGTGTGCTGATTGCCCTCGGCTTCCTTATTGATACAATCGCAGGTAATGCCAATGTCGGCGGCAACTTCGGCTTTACCAACCCGATAGCGGCAGTTGTTTTCTGGATAGGAAAAGCGGCATTCGCCTTTATGCTCCCGATATTAGCGGGCTATATAGCACAGTCGATTGCCGACCGTCCGGGACTCTTGCCCGGTATTGTAGGCGGTTATCTTGCAACCACAGGCGCAACCCTCGCTTCCCCCACAGGCAACGACACGGCGGTTTCGGGCTTCTTGGGCGCTCTGCTTGCGGGCTTTATCGCAGGTATACTTGTAAATCTCCTTAAGAAAGCCTTTAACTGGATGCCAAAATCAATGGACGGAATAAAGCCGGTCTTCATTTATCCGCTCTTAGGGACACTTCTTATTGGCTTGTTTATGCTTGTAATCAACCCGATTATGGGAGTTATCAACGGCGCGGTTTCCAGCGGTCTTTCTTCTCTCGGCGACACAAGCAAGCTGCTTCTCTCCATTGTGCTTGCGGGTATGATGGCGATTGATATGGGCGGCCCGTTCAACAAGGCGGCTTATGTATTCGGCACCGCGGCTATTGCCGACGGCAACACCTGGATTATGGCGGCGGTTATGATAGGCGGTATGGTACCTCCCATCGCTATAGCCCTTGCAACCACCTTCTGCAAAAACCGCTGGACAAAAGACGAGCTTAAGAGCGGCCCTGTAAACTATCTTATGGGTCTCTGCTTCATCACAGAGGGCGCAATCCCCTACGCCGCCTCCGACCCGCTGAGAGTTATCCCCTCCTGCATTGTCGGTTCCGCAGCAGCGGGCGCTGTCACAGCACTCTTCGGCTGCACCTGCCCTGCTCCCCACGGCGGAATCTTCACCTTCGCGGTCGTAGGCAATCCGCTCGGATATTTGGTAGCTCTTGTAGCAGGCTCTGTAGTAGGCGCGCTGATGCTGGCTCTTCTTAAAAAGAAAAGAACTAATTAACGAGGTATTGGAATTATGGTATCAAAGGACACGGTAGTAGTAGATAAAATGGGGCTTCATATGCGCCCCGCAAACAACTTTATCGCCGCTATGACAAAATATAAGTCGGACATAACGATAGACTTCGGCGGCAATAAGATTAACGGAAAAAGCATTATGAATATCATGGCGGCCTGCATTAAATACGGCAGTCATATTACAATCATTTGCGACGGCGAAGACGAACAGGCAATGCTTGACGAGGCGGTAAAACTAATCGAAAGCGGGTTGGAATAATGAAAACTCTTAAGGGTATCGGGGTAAGCCCCGGTTATGCGGTCGGAAAAGCAATCATTATTAAAGAAACTTCAATAGACATAAACTCCTCTGCCTATACCTCGGCAGAGGAGGAAATGAAAAAGTTTCAGAATGCCGTAGCCGTTTTCACAAAAAAGACCCGAGAGCTTATTGAGAGTCTCACAAGATCCGCGGGCAAGGAAAACGCAGACATTTTAAACGGTCACATTGTAATGCTTAATGACCCCTTTATGCTTTCCCAGATAAAGGAAAGCATAGAGAGCGGCAAAACGGCGGCTCAAGCAACCGACGCGGTCTGCAACGGCTTTTACGATATGTTTGCGGCGGTGGACGATGAAATGATGAAGCAGAGAGCCTCCGATATTCTTGACATCAAAAACAGCATTATCGGTATACTCTGCGGAGAAAACGGCGTCGCTATTGAGGATGTTCCTAAGGGCTCGGTGCTTATAGCAAAGGACTTTACGCCCTCTATGACCTCGCGGATAAACCGCGAAAATGTCTACGCTATTATAGCCGAGGTCGGCTCGGTCACCTCCCATTCCGCAATACTTGCAAGGGCGATAGATATCCCCGCCGTTTTAAGCGTTAAGGACGCGTCCGAGCTTATTAAGGACGGCGACCTGCTTGCAATAGACGGCAGTAAGGGTAAAATACTTTTTGAGCCCGACCAAGAAACAGTGCAGGAATACGAAAACGCCCGCCGAAGCTATTTCGAGGAAAAAGCTTCCCTTGCCGAGTATTTCAGCAGGGAAACCGTTACGAAAAGCGGGATTAAAAAGGCTGTTTACGGCAATATCGGCAAGCCCGAGGACGCAGAAAAGGTTATACAAAACGGCGGCGAGGGAATAGGTCTTTTCAGAACCGAATTTCTCTTTATGGATCGTCCCTCTCTCCCCACCGAGGAGGAGCAGTTCGAGGCATACTCTACAGTCGCTAAAACAATGGGAAACAAAGAGGTTATCATCCGAACACTTGATATCGGCGGAGACAAAGCCGTGCCTTACCTTGAAATACCCAAGGAGGACAATCCGTTTTTAGGCTACCGCGCCATAAGGTACTGCCTTGATAATCCCGATATTTTCAAAATTCAACTCAGAGCAATTTTAAGAGCCGCGTATTTCGGCAATATAAAAATTATGCTGCCCCTTATTACCGATACCGAAGAGGTGCTGTCCGCTAAGGCGCTTATAGCGGAATGTGAAAGAGAGCTTGAGTCAGAGGGCGCGCTCTTTAAGAAGGACATACCGCTCGGTGTTATGATTGAAACCCCCGCGGCAGTACTTATCGCCAACGAATTGGCAAAAATCGCCGATTTCTTCAGCATCGGTACAAATGACCTGACAGGCTATGTTATGGCGGTTGACCGCGGAAACGGTAAGGTATCGGGGCTTTACAGCGTACAAAAGCCCGCTGTGCTCAAAGCTATTGAAATGACCGTAAAGAGCGCAAAAGCCGCGGGTATTCCCGTAGGTATGTGCGGTGAATCCGCGGCGGACAGCGAGCTTATCCCTAAGCTTGTAGAGTGGGGACTTGACAAGTTTTCGGTAACGCCCAATTCAATTTTAAAAACACGCAAGAAAATTTGCGAGTGCGAATGAATAGAACAGGGAGCTGTCACGGCTTTGCCGTGACAGCTCCTCCGTTTCCAAGTAAGAAAAGTAACACCGTGCAAAAACAGCCGTAACCCTTCCGTTACGGCTGTCTAAAATTTTATCATATTCAGTTTTTTCCTTTGCTCAAAATTAAATCTTAATTCGTTGACCGATAATTCGGTGATATTTTAATATTAATTGAAACTGTCGAATTTATTTCTAATTGCAAAGACAATTTAATATCTGATTTTAAGAATGCAATTTAACTGAGCGCTAACTCATATTGTACATTGGAATCACCTTTAATAATTTATTTGATAGCGACTTTTCTCACAATCATAATAAATCTCCTGTTAAGGTTTTATACATATCCCTTTTGGGGAAGCATAGCTTAGTACATTGGACTCACCTTTAACAATTTATTTGAAAGCAATTTTCCTCACAATCATAATAAATCACCTGTTAAGGTTTTTAATATATTAATCCCCTTTTGGGAATTACTAACTCAATACTTTTTGATATTACACTTTGGGTTTACAGCTTCTTACTTCATTGGAATCACCGCTTTCATTTTATTCTGACAATTTGCCGGCGGAGTTGCTTCTTTCATTTTCTTTAACTCCTTCCCTTTTGTCTGGCTTTATTATAACCGATAAAATTCAATTTGTCAAGTACTTTTTTCAAATTTTTTTTAAAATCTTAATAACTTTTGTGCAAATTAACATTTTATTAAAAAATATGGCAAACTTTCTAAAATGTGTTAAAATACAATATATACATATAATATTCAAGAACGGAGAATAAAAATGAGACCTATGATGCCGCCTCCCGCAGGGGCGAGAGGACCTATGCACATCGGCGGAGGACCGCGCGGATATTTAACCGATGAAGAGAAGGAAAACCGACCTAAGGTTACAAAAAAGCTGTTACTGAGAATACTCAGCTACTTAAAGCCCTACAAATGGCAGTTTACGGCTGTATTCGCCGCAATACTAATTTCGGCGGTACTCGGGCTCTTCCCTTCGATTATCACGGGAAAAATCGTTGATGCAATAATCGGCGACAGCCGTGAAATTAAAATGTTAGCACAGCTTGTAGTGCTCGCCTTTGTCGTCCTTGCGGCGGCGCAGATAATAAGCGTGCTTGAGCAGTACATAAACTCTTGGATTTCGCAAAAAATAATTTACGATATGCGAAACCAGATGTACGACCATCTGCAGCATATGCCCCATTCCTTTTTCACAAACGAAAAGCAAGGGGATATAATTACCCGAATGAACAGCGATATAAACGGCGTAAGCTCGGTAATATCGGTAATGCTGACCTCAACCTTAAGCAACGCGCTTACGGTGGCCACCTGTGTTTTCTATCTATTTTACACCGATTGGCGGCTTGCTCTTGTGGGGCTTATTGTTCTGCCGCTCCTTATTCTCCCTACAAAAGCGGTCGGCAAAAAGCGCTGGGAGCTTGTTAGTAAGGCGCAGGAAAGGCAGGACGAATTAAACCAGCATGTTGACGAGACCCTTTCGGTCAGCGGCTCTATGCTTGTAAAGCTCTTTACCAAAGAAAAGACCGAATACGAAAAATTCCGTAAAATTAACGGCGAGGCAACCGATATTACAATAAAGGAACAGCGGGCGGGCAGCTGGTTTCATGTATTTCTGGGTATGTTTATTCAAATAGCCCCTCTCATGATTTATTTTGTCGGCGGCTTTCTGATAATAAGCGGTCACGATAAGGGTCTTACCGTGGGGGATATTTCGGTAGTAGTTTCCCTTGTGAACCGCCTTTACCAGCCTGTAAGACAGCTTCTTGATTTACAGGTTGACTTTGTTCGCTCCCTTGCCCTGTTCAGCAGAATTTTTGAATATTTTGACCGCAAGTGCGATATTGAAAATCCCGAAAGCCCCGTAAAACCGCCGCTTAATAACAGCACGGTTGAGTTTTGCGATGTTCGTTTCTCCTACGAAACAGGTCACGAAATTTTAAAGGGAATAAGTTTTTTTGTGCCGAACGGCAAAATGTACGCGATTGTAGGCACATCGGGCGCAGGAAAATCGACTATTATAGGTATGATACCGCGGCTCTATGATGTAAGCGGCGGCTGTGTAAAGGTTGCGGGTACAGATGTGCGCGACTTTGACCTCGCCTATCTCCGCACGAATATAGGAATCGTAACTCAGGACACATATCTATTTAACGGCACTATTCTCGACAACCTGCTTTACGCAAAGCCGAGCGCGACAAGAGAGGAAATAGAAAGCGCCTGTAAGGTCGCTAATATTTACGACTTTATTATGGGTCTCCCCCAAAAATTCGATACTGTTGTAGGAAACCGCGGGCTTAAGCTTTCGGGCGGCGAAAAACAGCGCGTATCTATAGCAAGGGTAGTGCTTAAAAACCCGAAAATACTAATCCTTGATGAGGCGACTTCCTCCCTTGATTCGATTTCCGAAAGCCTTATACAATCGGCGCTCAATGCAGTAATGCAAAACCGCACAAGCATTGTTATCGCCCACCGTCTTTCAACAGTAATAGCCGCCGATAAAATTATGGTTGTGGAAAACGGCGAAATTACCGAAACAGGAACTCACTCAGAGCTTATTAACACCAGTGAAAAATACCGACAGCTGTATGAAACTCAGTTCAAAAAGGTAATCGATTACGAGGCTAATAAAGATAAGGCGGAAAAAATATAAATTTACACCTTTTTACCATTGACTTAAAATAGGTTTAGGGGTACAATATAGTAAAGACTTCTGTACGGAGGACAATTATGGACGAAATTAAGAATACAGACGATTACAATCCCGATATAGTAACCCTTTCGGACGATGACGGCAAGGAATACACCTTTGAGGTGCTTGACGCTATAGAAACCGATATGGGTCGTTATCTTGCTATGCTTCCTATATATGATGACCCGCAGGATCAGCTTAACGACAGCGGCGAGCTGGTAATAGTAAAGGTCGGAGAAGAAGACGGAGACGAGTATTATTACGAAATCGAGGACGACGACGAATACGAGACTGTAGCCGATGCCTTCGTCGAAAGACTTGAAGATTTTTTTGAAATAGACAATCAGTAGGCTGGTTCGACTCTCGTTAGCCTAAACCTATGTCCTGCGCTGTTCGCGGACCGCGTCTTATATAACCCTACAACCTTTTAATAAGGGGCCAAAGCTTATGCGGCGGGCTTGCAGACCTCCCGCGGCTGTGCCGAGTTCGGAAGAAGGGAGCGCGAAACCGCATAGCCGGCACCCACCTGCTCTACGCAGGTTATTTTAAGCGCATTACGGCAGTGCGGGACAGCTTGTTTTTATTTGCGGCCGCCATTGGGCGGCTTGTTTTTTCTATGCAAAAATAAGAATCAAGGATAATGAACTATGAAATACGAAGATTTTGATTTTGATTATAATTACGATGATGACGATGATAAAATAGATTTATATTCAAGCTCGGGAAAGAAAACTCCCTCCCAAAAATACGAGGATATTTCTTCAACCTCATCAAAGTACCGAGCAGCACATACGAACAGTTCAAACGGCAGAAACAAAAAGAAAAAAAAGCGCAAAACCCATAAGCTTCGTAACACCCTTATTGTCATTCTTTGCGTTATTGTCGCACTTGCAGGCACTTTTTACGGCTACGCCTACAAAACCCTGTCAGGCATAGAACGCACCCCGCTCGACGAAAGCGATTTAGGCATTGAAACTGCAGATTACAAAAGCGTGCGTAATATAGCGCTATTGGGTATAGATTCAAGGCAGGATAACGATTCAGGTCGAAGTGATGCCATAGTTATCTTGACAATCGACAAAAAACATAAAAAGCTAAAGCTCACCTCGATTGCAAGGGATACATATGTATCGATTGACGGTCATTCAAAGGACAAGCTCACCCATGCCTATGCCTACGGCAAGTCCCAGCTTGCGGTCAAAACCCTGAATCAGAATTTTGACCTTGAAATCGAAGATTATGTCACAATGAACTTTTTCGGGCTCGCAAGGGTCATCGACTACATAGGCGGAGTGACAATAGATGTTGACGAAAAAGAAAGAATAGAAATGAATACCAATATTTTCCCCGAAATGCGCTATTTAGGCGTTGAATGTCCCGACCTTACAAGCGCGGGGACACAGCTTTTAAACGGAGGTCAGGCAGTTTGTTATGCCCGCATACGCCATACCGACAGCGATATTATGCGCGGCAACCGCCAAAAAGAGGTGCTCACGGCAATGTTTGCCGCTGTAAAGAAAATGAATCCGCTGAAGCTTCCTAAGGTAGCTCAAATGATTGTAAGCGAGTGTGAAACCTCGCTTACACAAAATGATATTATGTCCTTAGGTCTGTGGGCAATCCTATCTTCACCCGAATTTGAACAGCTCAGTATTCCAAACGATAATGTTCCGTCTTCGGGTAAGATTATAAAAGGTGTTTGGTATTATGTATATGACCTTAATACCGCAAAAAGCGAAATACGCGATTTTATATATGAGGAAAACTACTATTCCGCAGAATCGGTAGCACAGCGTGCCGAAGAAGAGGAAGAATAACCAATCAAAAGAAACGGAGATGAAGCAGCGTGAAACGCAGAATAATTGTCGCCGACTCGGATAAACAAAGCGCAAGACTTATTAAAAATTTACTTTCCGCCGCAGGACACGAAGCGGCGATAGCCTCAAGCTTCATCGAATGCTTTACACTCGTTTCGCTTAACACACCCGATATTGTTATTATCGACCCTGAATTTCCCCTTTCTGACGGAATTAAAGCCGTAAAAAAGTTGCGTGGGTACGGTACTTTCCCGATAATCGCCGTAAGCGAAAACGGCAGCGAACGCGCCGTCACCGAAGCGCTTGACGCAGGGGCGGACGATTATATAAGAAAGCCCTTTTTATCGGGCGAACTGCTCTCACGCATAAAAGCCGCGATAAGGCGAATCGAGCAGTACGAAAAGCTTTTGGGAATAGACAATCTTGAAAGCTATGAACGGGACGGACTCATTGTCGAGTACGACAGGCATTTAGTACTTCTTAACGGCAAAGAGGTTCACCTTACAAAAAACGAGTTTAAAATACTAACTCTGCTTTGCAGATATTCAGGGAGGGTGCTTACCTACGATTTTATAATCAAATCGGTATGGGGAAACGGAGCTTCGGGCGGAAACGGAATTTTAAGGGTCAACATTACAAACCTGCGCAAAAAAATTGAACAGAACAGCAATAGTCCGCTGTATCTGTTCACCGAGAACGGCGTCGGTTACCGTATGGCAGAAAATCAAAAATGCGACTGACCGCCGCCGACCATTTCAAATACAGGTTTTTCGTCAGACTAAAATCAGCGCGAGGTTTCGCGCTGACTTGATTTGCTTATTGAAAAATATCCTTATAAAGTCGGCTTTGCGCCATTGAAACATAATCGTCATCACTGATTACAATATGGTCAAGCAGTCTTATGTTTATATGGCTTAACGCACTTTTTATATTATATGTTACTGCAATATCCTCATTGCTGGGAAGTGCCAAACCGCCCGGATGGTTGTGTGCTATAATCACACATACGGCATTTCGTTTAAGTACTGTTTCAACAACCTCTCTTACGGATATGTTAACCTCGGATACATTACCATGCCCTAAAGCATCAAAACCGAGCATACGCCCGCTGCCGCTGAAGGAAAGAACCGAAAACACTTCCTTGTTGTAGCCGATATACTGCTGTACCAAAAAATCGCACACATCATCAATTTTAGAATAGCTTATCTTCTTTTCGTTCTTTTCATTAACATAACAGCGAATTATCGGAACAAGCAGTTTTATCAGTGACGCGGTGTGAAGGCTGACGCCCTTTATCTTAACAAGCTCTTCCAAGGGAGCGTCAATAACTCCCGCAACAGAACCGAAACGATTTATTAAATCGTGCGCAATTTCGTTGGTATCCTTGCGCGGAATACTGTAAAACAAAAGCATCTCAAGGATTTTATGCGGCGGTGTATTTTCATTAAAGCCGTTTTTCAAAAATTCCTGCTTTACTCTTTCCCGATGACCGTCGTGCACTCCTTTATCCATTTTATAAGCCCCTTTCGCTATTTATCTTATTATATTATAAATTCCTTTTGCTTTCAAGTTATTTTGACACATTATTTAAGGAGCTATCAATGAAAAGCTTTACCGTAACCAAAAATGATGCTTCAAAGCGTCTTGACAAATTCATAACACAAAACTGTCCCGCCCTCCCCTCATCGCTTATGTTCAAATATATAAGAACAAAACGCATAAAGGTTAACGGCAAACGCGCGGAAATAAGCACTCGTCTCAATATCGGCGATATAGTGGACGCATATATAAACGATGAATTTTTTATTTCAAAGCAACCGAAGTATGACTTTTTATCCGCCCCTGCAAAATTAAGCATTGTATATGAGGACGAAAACATACTCTTAGCCGACAAAAAACAGGGCTTGCTCGTCCACCCCGATAAAAACGAATATAACGATACGCTGATTGCAAGAATACAGCACTACCTGTATGATAAAGGCGAATACAATCCCGAAGAAGAAAACAGCTTCCGTCCCGCACTTGCAAACCGCATAGACCGTAACACGGGCGGAATAGTAATCGCCGCAAAAAATGCAGAGGCGCTTAAAATTCTTTGTGACAAGATTAAATACCGTGAGATAGAAAAAAAATACCTTGCGGTTATCCATGGCATACCCGAGAAGAAAACCGCCCTTTTAGAGGGCTTTCTCGAAAAAAATGAGGATAAAAACAAGGTGTTCTTAAAAAGCCGAAAAACCGAGGACACCCGCACAGTAAAAACAAAATACACCGTCCTCCAAAGCAAAAACGGTCTTTCACTTATCGAGGTTGAACTGCTCACGGGACGCACCCATCAAATAAGAGCGCATATGGCGTCCATAGGCCACCCACTTTTGGGTGACGGAAAATACGGCAAGCTTGCCGCCGATAAAAAGCTTGGCTTTGATAAGCAGGCGCTTTATTCCTACAGCCTTAAATTTACCTTTAAGACCGACGCGGGAATACTCAATTACCTGAACGGCAAACACTTTACCGTAAACGGGGTGTGGTTTGCGGACAAGCTTTTCGGTGACGGCTACCTCAGTCTTTTAGAGAAATAGGTAAAACGGGGCGATGTTTCATCGTCCCGTTTTTATTTATATGTTCTGCTTTTTAATTCCGAAAATCATTCTTAAAATACCACTTAAAAACTTCGGACTTTTGACCAATACTACCTTCATAAAAGCACCCTCCGCTTTTTAAAATTTATCAGCAGCGCCAGCAGGAAATTCCGAGTATTATTACCCAAATCGCGAGTATCGCCACCAAAAATTTAGGAGGGCAAAAACAGCTTATCAGCAGTCCCAAAGCAAAGGTAAGGCCCACGGCACCCTTGTTGATGTTAAAGCGTTTACGCATATCGTTCCCTCCTTACACTACAGTATATAGAGAAAACGAAAAAATGTTACTTTAATTTATTTTTAGAGGTGTTCCAAGGCTTTAAATCCTTTAATTCTTCAAATAATGTAACATAAGATTTATGTCGGCTTTCTGCAATTTTGCCGTTTTCTACGGCCTCAATTATATTACAGCCCTTTTCAACCGTGTGGGTGCAGGAGGTAAAGCGGCAGCCGTCCGCATATTCACTTAAATCGCGGAAGCAGTACACAAGATTTTCCTTGAAGGCATAATCGTTACACTCACATTCAAGCGAGGAAAAGCCCGGTGTATCGGCGGCAAAGCCGCCCTCAGGCAGAGAAAACAGTTCGGTATGGCGCGTGGTGTGCCTGCCTCTGCCGAGCTTTACGCTTACAGCACCTGTTTCCAGTTTTAAATCACCGAACAGGACATTAAGAATACTTGATTTCCCCACGCCCGAATTGCCCGTAAAGGCGCTTATACAGTCTTTAAGCTCGGTTCTGAGTGCGTCAATACCCTCGCCGTTTTCGGCTGATACCGTATATACCCTAAAGCCCGCATTTTTATAAATTCTTTCCCACTCTTCAAAGCCGCCCATATCGCACTTATTGAAGACAATTATCGGCTCGATTTTATTGTACTCGGCAAGTGCGGTCAGCTTATCTATAATATAAGCGTTAGGTGCCGGCTTTTCGTATGAGGAAATAATAAAAAGCTTATCAATATTAGCAACAGGCGGTCTTGAAAGCAGATTTTTGCGCGGCAATACGGCGGTTACAATCCCCTTTTGCTCCTCTGTCTGTTCAAACTCAACCCTGTCTCCGACCAAAGGGGAAACTCCGCTTTCGCGGAAGCTTCCCCTTGCCTTACATTCATAGGTTTTTTCCCCGTCTGAAACATAATAAAAGCCTGAAATTGCCTTTATAATTATTCCGTTCATTATCTACTTGCTGTGCCGGTTGTGCTCGTTGTATTGCTTGAGCCAGACGAGTTGCTTGAACCTGAGCCGTCGTTGCTTGAACCCGAATTATCCAAATCCATATCAGTGCTTACTATTAACAGATCTTTCCATTCGCTGAACTCGCCCACTTTATTACATTTACTTGTTTTGAAATTAGCACTAATGCTACACATATCCAGTTTTTTGCTACTGGCGTTTTTAATTTTAACTGTATAAATGACCGATTCACTTGTAGATACGATATTTTTAAATGTATAGCTCTTAGTATCTGAGCTTACCATAGAACCTTCAGCAACCATTTTACCATCTTCATCATATAAAGACAAGCTGTAGTCTCCGTTGATTTCCTTACCGATTGGTATGTCAGGCAAATCAACAGTAATATCCATTGAAGATCCGTTGCTTACATAAATAGTCACGGTCGAGCCCTCGGGTATCTGTGAAGAGCCTGTATCGGGCTCCTGTTTTGCGACATAGCCTACAGGATAATATTTGTCATCGGATGTAAGGGTCATTTCCTTAACCTCGGGAACAAGCTTTTTATCCTTAAGCTGTTTTTCGGCGTCCGCCTGCTTCATTCCGACAACCGACGGAACAGAAACATTCTGAATAGACTCACCGCTGCTTACATAAACGGTGATTTTAGCATTTTCCTCTACAACCTCGGTACGCTGAGGCTCAGTCTTAATAACAAGTCCCTTTTCGACATCCTCACTGGGCATTTCGGTAACTACAGTCTGGAAGCCTGCGGCTTTAAGCTCCGAAACAGCGGCAGACTCGGTTTTTCCGTAGGTGTCCGGCACCTTTTTAGTGGACTGACCCTTGCTTATATAAAGGGTAATAGTAGCTCCTTTTTTGAGCTTTTGACCCTCTGCCTTGGATTGCTCATATACATAGCCGTATGCGTAATCCGCGTTGGACTGCCATTCCTGCTCAAATTTATAGTTATCGGTATATTCTTTATTTGATGTAATTTCCTCAATAGTTTTGCCTACAAAGTTTGGACAGCTAAGCTCACCGCCTGTACCCGAAAGAAGCTTCGGCACAAAAATCGCGGCAAGAATTATAATAGCGACAACCAGCGTGGCAGCTATTCCCGCGAGAATAGGAATCATATTGTTCTTTTCTTTAACTTCTTTTTCTTCTTCGCGATCATTAATCTGCACGCTGTCGTAATCGAAATTAGAAGATACAAACTTTGTGGGAGAATCGTCCACAAAATAGGAATAATCAAAGGTTATAGACGGGTCTTTTCTAAACTGACCGAGGTCGCAGAGCATCTCCGCCGCAGACTGATAGCGGCGCTCTGGATTCTTCTGCATAGCGTGCATGGTTATCTGCTCAAGGCCCAAGGGAATAGAGCCGTTTATCTCGGTCGGGAGCTGCGGGTCACGCTGTAACTGCATTATAGCAACAGAAACAGCACTTTCCGCCTGGAAAGGCAGCTGACCCGTAAGCATTTCATAAAGCATAACGCCTACAGAATAGATATCGGCCTTCTCGTCGGTGCGCTCGCCCCTTGCCTGCTCAGGGCTGATGTAATGAACAGAGCCAATCGCCTTGTCTGTAATGGTGCGCTGTTCGCTCCTTGAAAAACGGGCAATACCGAAATCGGTAACCTTAATAGTGCCGTCGGGCAAAACCATTATGTTCTGCGGCTTAACATCCCTGTGAACAATGCCCTTATCGTGGGCGTGCTGTAAGCCCTTTAAAATCTGAATGGTAAAATGCACCGCGTCCTTCCAGCGCAGGCTTCCCTCACGCTCGATAAACTCCTTAAGGGTAATACCGTCAATGTACTCCATTACGATATACTGAATAAGGTCACCGAAGCTGACATCGTATACCTTAACAATATTCGGGTGAGCAAGCATCGCAATAGCCTTAGACTCGTTCTTAAAGCGGCGTATAAATTCCTCGTTGGAGATAAACTCCTCCTTTAGAATTTTAACTGCAACCGTACGGTTTTCCTGATTGTCATATGCCTTATAGACAACCGCCATACCGCCGACGCCGATAATCTCCTTAATTTCATATCTGCCGTCAAGTCGTTTTCCTACAAATTTATCCATAAGTCTTTTCCTTTCTACTCGGTAAGTGTGACAACTGTTATATTATCTCCGCCGCCGTTCAGATTTGCCTTTAGGACAAGTGTCTCAGGCACGGAGGATATATCCGTATTTTTAAAAACGCTCAAAATCTCGTTATCGTCAAGATAATTGCTGAGCCCGTCAGTGCAAAGCAACAATGTATCGCCGCTGTTAAGCTTAATAACGGCACTGTCTGCCGTGACTGCGCCTTCAGCTCCTATCGCCCTTGTAATCACATTCTTTCGGGGATGAAACTTCGCGTCCTCAGGTGTTATCTTTCCGCTCTCAATAAGCGACTGCACAACCGAATGGTCACGGGTAAGCTGTTTGATTTCCTCATTCACAAGATAAATTCTGCTGTCCCCCACATTTGCGATAACGGCTTCCCCGTCCTTTATAAGGGCGATAACCGCGGTAGTACCCATACCTGACAGAACCTGTTCGCTTGATGACATATCAAACAGCTCGATATTAGCGCTCGCGACCGCGTTTCGTACGGTTTTTTCGAGTTCAACCGCATCCATACCGTCCCGATAAGACCTTATTATATATTCCGAAATATGCCTTACGGCGCTCTCACTTGCGACATTTCCTGCGTTTGCGCCGCCCATTCCGTCGCACACCACCGCGAAGACCGCATTATCGGCTATACTGCCCGCAAAATACGCGTCCTGATTATCGGTTCGTACCCGTCCTTTGTCGGTTTTACTGAATATTCTCATTTTCTTCCCCCTCCTTCACTCGTTTTCTCAACTGTCCGCAGGAAGCGTCAATATCCGCTCCCAGAGTTCTTCTGACAGTTGCGTTTATACCTTTTTTTATAAGTAAATCCCTAAAATGGATTATCTTATTCTTATCCGGCTTTTTAAAGGAATTTTCTTTAACCGGATTAGCGGGTATCAGATTAACATGACACATAATACCCTTTAGCCTCTTTGCTAATTCTTCAGCGCACTCATCGCTGTCATTCACCCCATCAATAAGGGCATACTCAAAGGAAATGCGCCGAGTTGTAACCGACTGATATTCCTTGCAAGCCTTTAGCAATTCGTCAATATTCCACTTTCTGTTCACCCGCATTATCGAGGAACGAATTTTATCGTTGGGCGCATGAAGTGAAATTGAAAGTGTAACAGGAAAATTATACTCCTTAAGCTTTTTTATCCCGCTTACGACACCCGATGTTGAAAGCGAAATATGCCTGAGTCCGATATTAAGACCGCCGCTGTCTGATACAAGCTTTAAAAACCTTACCGAATTATCAAAGTTATCAAGCGGCTCTCCCATACCCATCATAACGATATTGGAAACCCTTATGCCGTTATCCCGCTGGGCGGCGGTTATCTGGGCTAACATTTCCGAGGCGGTGAGGTTTCTTGTAAGCCCCGCTATACCCGAAGCGCAGAAGCTGCACCCCATTCTGCAGCCGACCTGTGTCGAAATACAAACCGTATAGCCGTGTTCGTACTTCATCATCACCGACTCGATATACTCCCCGTCATAAAGCTCGTAAACATATTTTACCGTTTCGTCAAGCTTGGATGCCAAACGCCGTACAATCTTAACATCGGCGATATAGGTCTTTTCATTTAGCTCGTCTCTAAGCGATACGGGTATGTTCGTCATATTGTCAAATTCGGTCTCGCCCGACTGTAACCAACGGAAAAGCTGTGCGGCGCGGAATTTAGGCTGTCCTAAGCCGCCGAGCATTTCTTCAAGCTCGGTTAAATACATAGACCTTATATCCTGTTTTTCCAAACGCCGACCTCCTTTACTCTTTTACAATCAAGGCGCAATAGAACCCGTCTGTTTTATCAATATGCGGTAAATAGGTATGTTCATACATTTTATGAAACCCATTATACTCCATTATAAAGGAATTTACAAGCTTTTCGTTTTCTTCCCGCCTTAGGGTGCAGGTGGAGTACAAAATTCTGCCGCCCTTTTTAAGGTATCGCGCGGCGTTTTCGAGTATTTTATACTGGAGAATCTTAAGCTCTGTAAAATCGCTTTCAGGTTTATATTTAATATCCGGCTTACGCCTTAGCACCCCTAAACCGGAGCAGGGAACATCGCAGAGTATACAGTCAAACTCGCCTAAATCCATATTATAAACACAAGCGTCCGCCGTCATTGGCTTTATTATATCAATTCCTAACCGCTCCGCCCCGCTTTTAATAAGTCCTACCCGCTGTTCATACAGGTCGCAGGAAATAATCTCCCCCGCGTTTTCCATTAAAAGTGCCATTGTAAAGCTTTTTCCTCCGGGAGCGGCGCACATATCAAGTACTCGCTCCCCCTTTTTAGGATTAAGCACCGAAACCGCGGTTTGGGAAGAAAGGTCCTCCGCATAGAAGAAACCCTTTTTATATAAATCAAACTCGGCGGCATCAATTCCCTTTTTAAGTATAAGCGCATTTTCTTTTTCCGCTGTGTCTGAGGGTATCCCGCACTTTTCAAGCTCGGCTTTAAGAGTCTTCGTATCGGTTTTTAAGGTATTAACCCTTATAACAACGGGCGCGGGCTTAAGGCTTTCCTTTAAAAGCTCCTCCGCCGTCTCAGCGCCGTAATCGGTTATAAAGCTTTTTATTATCCATTCGGGGCAGGAATACCGCACCGAAAGGGAATACGCATCATTTCCTTTGGGTAAGGTGATTTCATTTCTCAATATATTACGCAAAACCGCATTAGCAAAGCCCGCATTGCGGCTCTCCTTTGATGACTTTATAAGCTTTACCGCCTCGTTCACCGCCGCGCTGTCGGGGACTTTATCCATAAACATTATCTGGTAAACCGCGCTCCGCAAAACCTCAAGGGTAAAGGGCGCGACCTTTTTAAGCGGGGTTTTAATAAACCTTGAAAGTATATAATCTATTGTAATTCTGCGGTCAAGCACGCCGTAAAAAACCGCCGAGACAAACGCCCTGTCCGCATTTTCAAGCCCGCTTTCCCTTAAAACTGCGTTAAGAGCTATATTTGAATAGGCAGCGTCGTTTTCCACCTTTAAAAGCGCCTTAACCGCCGCCTTTCTCGGGTTACTCACAGCCTATCACCGTACCTTGCGCTATCGGTCTGCCGCAAAGCATCTGCTTAGCCGTCATCGGCTTTGAGCCCTCGGGCTGAACCGTTACAAGCTCCACCGACGTACCGTCCTTACAGGCGATAACAAGGCTGTCATCGCTTTTAATAACCGTTCCCGCCTTTGAGTTCGTGTTTTCTGCAACCGCCGCCTTTATAACCTTTACACGCTTATTTTCAAGGAAAAAGTAGGCGCAGGGCCAAGAGTAATAGCCCCTGACCGCGTTGTGAATTTCTGTAGCGGTCATATTTTTAAAATCAAGCTGTGCCATTTCCTTTTTAATTATAGGCGCGTAGCTTGCCTTTTCCTCGTCCTGTTTTTGGGGCGTAATATTTCCCTTTTCTAAATCGGCAAGGGTATTTACCAAAAGCTCGGCGGTGATACCTGACAAACGCTCAAAAAGCTCCTCGGCGGTTTCCTCCGCTCCGATTTCGGTTTCTACGGTTTTTAAAATATCCCCCGTGTCCATACCCTCGTCCATCAGCATTGCAGTAACGCCTGTTTCTTTTTCTCCGCAGACAATGCACCACTGAATCGGCGAAGCTCCGCGGTATTTCGGCAATAATGACGCGTGACCGTTCACACAGCCGTATTTCGGGATTTCGAGTATTTCTTTCGGTAATATCTTTCCGTATGCAACAACAACTATAACATCAGGCGCAATTTCCTTTAAGATTTCCTCCGCTTTGCCGTCCCTCAGCGTATTGGGCTGATACACCGTAATCCCGTGCTTTTCGGCGCAGACCTTAACCGGCGGAGCGGTTATTATATGCTTTCTGCCGACAGGCTTATCGGGCTGTGCGAAAACCGCCGCAACATTATGCCCCGCAGCTATTAACGCCTCTAAAGTATTAACTGCGTAATCGGGCGTTCCCATAAAAACAAGCTTCATTTATTCACCCCTGCGACGAATTTTTTTATCGGTCTTATCTATATAAAGTATACCGTCAAGGTGGTCGATTTCGTGGCATAAAGCCCTCGCCTTAAAGCCTTCGGCGGTTATGGTAAAGCTGTTACCCCTTCTGTCCTGTGCGCGGACGGTGACCGTCATAGGTCTTGTTACGCTCTCGTATCTGTTAGGAATGGAAAGACAGCCTTCCTCCCCCGTCTGCTCGCCGCTCATACTCTCAATAACGGGGTTTACAAGCTCGATTATGCCGTCCCCCACATCTACTACACAATAGCGCCTTAGTATTCCAATTTGCGGTGCGGCAAGGCCGACGCCCTCCGCCTTATACATTGTTTCCGCCATATCATCAAGCGTGGTAGCCAGTTTATCGTCAAAGGTCATCTGTGTACGGCATACCTTTCTTAAAACATCATCGCCCAACTTTACTATGTTTCTTATAGCCATTGCTATGTCCTCCTAAATTATGTTATCGGGATTTATATCCGCGATAACTGCCGTATCGGGTAAAGGCTTAATTTCAAGCGCCTTTCTTAACATTTCTCTGAATCTTTTACTGTTCTTACATTTAATTATCATTCTGTAACGGTATTTTCCGTTTACAACGGGTATAGCTGCCGGTGCGGGGCCTAAAATAATAAGCTTAACATCGGCGTACTCACCCTTTAGCTTTTCCTTAATTTTACCAAAAATTCCCTTTATCGCCGCTTCTGCATTTTGTCGAACATTAGCGCGGGCAGAAACTACGCAAATATCGCAATACGGCGGGTAAATCATAAGCTTTCTGGTCATTATCTCGCTCTCGTAAAAGCCCTCATAATCTTGCTTTGCGGCAAGGCCTATAAGCTCGCTGTCGGGGTTTACCGACTGGATTATCGCAAGACCCTTACTTTCACCCCTGCCCGCTCTGCCGACCACCTGTGTAAGGAGCGAAAAGGTTCGTTCAAAGCTTCTGAAATCCTCGCTGAAGGCGGCGCTGTCCGCCCCCAAAACGCCTACCAGCGTGACATTCGGGAAATCAAGTCCCTTTGCGACCATCTGTGTGCCTAAGAGTACATCGTATTTGCCCTCTGCAAAGGCGGTCAAATACTCGGAGTATGATTCGCGAGCCAAAGTGCTGTCCGCGTCAACCCGCAAGACCCTCGCTTTCGGGAAAAGGTTTTTAATCTCTTCTTCTAATTTTTGAGTTCCCGCTCCCAAAAACTTCATATGCTCATTGCCGCACTCGGGGCATTTAGTATCCACCGCGGCAGAATAACCGCAGTAGTGGCACATCAGTCGGTGATTGGCCGAATGATATGTAAGGGATATACTGCAATTAGGACAGGTCATAACATACCCGCAATTAGGGCAGGATATATAAGTGTTATGCCCTCTGCGGTTTAAAAGAAGTATTGCTTGCTTATTATTATCAAGCGTTTCATTAACCGCCTCATAAAGCCTGTGGCTTACAGGCGAGGAATTACCGCTTAATATCTCTTTTTTCATATCAACGGTCTCTACCTTAGGCAGAACCGCACCGCCGTAGCGGTTTTTTAGCTTAAACAGCGAGTATTTGCCCTTTAATGCCGCGGTAAAGCTTTCGACCGACGGAGTTGCCGAGGCTAAGCATAAAAGTCCCTTATTGTATTTGGTACGGAAAGCGGCAAGCTCCCTTGCGTGAAAACGCGGAGACCGCTCCGACTTATAGGTATGCTCCTGCTCCTCGTCAATTATAATAAGCCCTAAATTGTTAAACGGGGCGAAAACCGCGCTCCTTGTGCCTAAAGCTATAAGCGCCTTTCCGCTTCTCACCCGCTCCCACTCGTCCATACGGGCACCCTGGGACATCGCGCTGTGAAAAACCGCGACCTTATCTCCGTAACGCTCGGTAAAAATCCTTAACATCTGCGGTGTTAGCGCTATTTCGGGCACCATCACAATAACCCCGCGTCCGTTAGCGGAAACCTCATCAACAAGCTTTAAAAACACCTGAGTTTTACCTGAGCCGGTTATACCGTAAAGGAGCGAAATATTGCCGTTTTTCTCGTCATATTTTGAAATAAGCCCTTCAAAAGCAGTCTGTTGTTCTTCTGTAAGTGTGATTTCGGCATTGTCTGTAACCGCAATATTCTTCCTCTCGGTCCTAAAAGCCCGTTTTTCAAAGCTTATCAGAATTTCTCGGCTTATAAGCGCATCAATAACCGACTGCGAAACACCCATGAAATATTTAATTTCCTTAACGCTTATGCCGTCCGTACCGCTTACAAGCTCGCAAACCTCGCGCTGTCTCGGCGTTAGCTTTAAGCTTTCAAGCTCATCATAAGGTACGGCAAGTCTTACCCATTTTTCATTAGCGTCATTTATCCTGCGTTTTGGCTCACGGCTTAAAATAAGCGCCTGCTTTTCGGCAAGACAGTATAAAAGCTCGTCCGTTACGCCGAATTTTCTTTTAAGGCTGTCGGAGTCCTTTTCGCCCTTTGATTTAAGGTAGTCAAAAATTTGCTTTTCCGTACCGTCAAGCGAAGAAAACAAAGAGAACTCCTCATTTGCCGAATAAAAGCTTATGAGTTTAAAGCTCATTCCCGCCGGCAAAGCCGCATGTACTGCCTCATAGTATGTGCAGAAATAATTTTCCCGCATATATTCGCAAAGTGCCAGCATTTCTCCGCTTAAAACAGAAGCTTTATCCGAAAGTGAAATAATAGGCTTAAGCCCTTTAAGCTCGGCCGTTTCTATTCTAAAAATCATACCCTGCTTCTTAAGGTTTCCCTTTCCGAAGGGTACTGTGACCCGCATACCCGCGGCGGCTTCTTTTTGAAGCTCGGGGGGAATTATATAGCTGTAAAGCCTGTCAAAGGCAAACGCCGCGCCGTCAAGCGCGATTTGTGCCGTAAGGCCTTCCATTACAATTCCTCCCAACTGTACAGTTAATTTTAAGCGTCAAGCTCTCCGGCTAATTTATCAATAGCCATACTAACCGGTTTTTCGGTCGTAATCTCGCCCGCTTCCTCTAAATTCTGTGAAATCTCTCTCGCGTTATGAGCGATGTCGATTACAAGACGGTATCTGTTGTCATAATTCTTAATAAGTTTTCCGATATTGGGATTTAACATTTTGAAAGCACCTCATCAATAATATTTTTCTGTCTGTCGGTTTTAAAGCTTGCGCTTAAAATAACAGATAATATATTATCGGCTGCCGCCGTAATATCATCATTTACAATAATATAATCGTACTCCGACGCGCGTTTAATCTCGCCGAGCGCGCTGTTAAGTCTTTTTTCTATAAGCTCCTCGGATTCCGTTCCTCTGCCCTTTAGCCTTCTTTTAAGCTCGTGGAAGGAGGGCGGCATAATAAATATGCTCACAGCCTCGGGCAGCTTCTCTCTTATCTGTGCCGCACCGTTTACATCTACCTCGATTATAATATCCTTACCCTCTGCGACTGCCCTTTCCACAGGCTCGCGCGGAGTACCGTAATAATTCTCTACAAAGATATTATGCTCAAGGAGCATATCGTTCTCTATCATATATTCAAACTTTTCTTTGGATATAAAGTTGTATTTTTCGCCCTCCTTTTCCCCCTGACGCATAGGCCTTGTTATAGATGATATTGAAAAAAGCACATCGGGTCTTTTCTTAAAAAGCTCGGCTAAAACCGTATCCTTTCCCGAGCCTGACGGACCTGAGATTATAAACACACCGCCCTTATTCATCTTCTTCCTCCTCATCCTCGATCGCCTCCTCATCCTCGGTCATACGGTTTGCAACCGTTTCCGACTGGAGATAGGTTAAAATTATGTGGTCACTGTCGGTTATAATAACCGCCCTTGTGCGTCTGCCGTGGGTAGCGTCAATCAGCGTGCCGCGTTCCTTTGCGTCCTGAATTATGCGCTTTATAGGTGCAGATTCAGGGCTTACAATCGCAACCATACGGCTGGCAGACACCATATTTCCGAATCCGATATTAACAAGCTTCATATTAATCTCCATTCTGCCGCTAAAGCGTAAGCACAAATAGGTTATGAAATCTCCCTTAGCGGCGAATGGTGATTAAACCGGCATGTTCTGCGGTTGCCTTTTATTTTATAAAAGGCGAGCGGAACGCCGTCCCTATA
>JBGUUB010000033.1:0-7658 GCA_045133355.1 Acutalibacteraceae bacterium | reverse complement strand
TCGCCTCCCTCTGACGAGGGAGGTGCCGAGGGACGAGGCGGAGGGAGAGAAAAAAGGGACAAAAGCATTAATAAAGCCTTTTTTGACTACCCTCAGTCGCCTATGACTCTTAAAAAGTCTCTCCCTCAGTCTGCGATGCAGACAGCTCCCTCGTCAGAGGGAGCCAAATGAGACCCCAACTTTTGCAAAAGAACCTTTATTTTGATTTATTATCTCCGCGTCCAAAAAATAACAATAATTACGGCTCGTCGGTTGCGGCTACGGTCGTATCGGTGTCCGGCACACTCTGTGTTCCCGAAGCAGTGATTTCCTCCGCAACATTTGCAGGCGAGATTTTAAGGGTATCTCCCGCTTTGATTTCAGCGGCATTTTCAATATTGTTGTAAGCGGAAAGTTCCTCCGCCGTTGTGCCGTAACGATTCGCAATTTCGGACAGGGTGTCGCCCTGCTGTACGGTGTAGCTCTGCTCGGTATCGGTCAGGGTGTATGTAGTGACTGATTCTGTCGCTTGTTGCCCTGCTTCGGGCGAAACCGCTGATACGGTAGCCTGCGGTTCGGTGCTTGTTTCTGTCGCGGGAATGCCGCTTAAGCCGTTCCCGATAAGCGATTCCCCTGCAGTAGTCCCAAATGTTCCCCATTGCGGTGTAATTACGAGGGGAGAACCGTCGGAAGCATTAACGGTAAAATCGACCGACTGCGGTTTTCCCTCCCCGCCGGCGTAGTAAAGCTGTATAGTGTGATATGTATCAGAACCCAATTTCACCGTGCAATATCCTGTAGTTGCACTTCCGCTTGCCTTAACGGTGACGGTGTATTCTTTGTCCGTGTTCAACGCATATATATACGCTCCGTTCTCCTCTGTCGGGGTCAACTGAGTATCAGTCACCTCTTCAATCACACTTATATCAACCGTAAATTTTGCGGCAGTAATCGTGTTTGCCGTGCTTGAGACACTGCCTGTAAACCACGCCCAGGTAAGCCCCGCAAGGCATATACCGCAAATCAGAATACCGAATATAGAGGAAAGCATTATCCGTAAAAATGCTTTTTCCGATACTTTTTCATACTTAGGAACATAAAATAAACTGCTTAATAAACGCTTTGAATGTTTCACGGAAAATTACCTCCCCTGTTAGATATTAGATATTAGATGTTAGAAGTTAGAACGAGTAATTGGGACGATGTAGGCATCGTCCCCTACTCATACTATATTGGCTTATGTAGGGGATGATGCCCACATCATCCCGTTTGTAATTAGGCGGGCGGTCAAGGATGCCCGCCGTTTTAGACGCTAGATGTTAGATATTAGATTATCGGGACGGTGTGGGCACCGTCCCCTACGCATATTCAATTTACCCTTGTAGGGGCGACCATTGGTCGTCCGCAGTCTGTCGAAAAAGCTTGTTTTCGGCAATCAAAAGGCACAAGCGCCCTGCGGTAAAAAAATATATTGGAGCAGAGAGATAATTGTTATTCGTTGCTCGCAGAGCGCTTATGCCCTTTGATTGCCCCTTCCCCTCCAAGGAGGGGAAGAGACGGGGTTTAAAAATTAATTGGTATTAACATTAGTAAAGGGTTCCTGTGCATCCTGCTCAACGCCATTGATGTAGAGTTTGCCGGTCGTAGCAGGAACAAAGCGCCCAAGATCATCGGCGGTTACACCGGTGCCGTTGAGGTAAGCTATACCGCAACCTGCAGTACCAATGATGTTACCGGTATGCTCTCTGTCTTCGCCCTGAATAGTATTGCCGGACTGAGTAAAGTCTGTAACGGTTGTAGTAGTGGCCTTATTTCCGCCGGCATGAGCGATCAAACCGCCGGTGGAACCATTACCTGTAATGGTGGAATTTTCCAGCTTACAATTGATGAAATTATGGGATGCATAGACGGGGCCATCCCAGTCAGCGCCGTAGCCGGAAGCGTAAGCAACGAAACCTGCAGCATATTTGGTGGATGTAATGTTAGCGTTCGTAATGGTGACATTATCCATCATAATATAATTACAGGTATCAGCATAAGCAATCAAAGCAGCATACTCAGTGACGGCAGCATCAGTAACTGTTAGACGGTCAAAGGTGATGTTTTTAATGGTATAGTCCTGATTGCCGGAAGTGGTAGCCACTAAAGGACCGTTGAGACCCGTAACTGTATTTCCGTTGCCGTTCAGAGTAAAGCCCATGTTCCTGACAGGAGTCCAGGTCTTGCTGGTCATATCAATGTTGCCTGTTAAGGTGATAATCTGATCTTGCTGAAGGTTAGCAAAGGCAGCGATAAAAGCGTCGGCGGTATTAACGGTGATGATCTCGTCATCGTAAAGAGCATCCTTGTCGTACTGGTCATCCTTGTAATCCTTTTCAAAAGTCTTCTGCTTTGCATAAACAGTAATAGCTACGCCGTCCAAGCTTTTATCTTGGTAAGCATTGTCAGCATCTTGAGACATAGTACCCTGAATCTGCAGTGCATCGCTCTTGTCATTAGGAGCAAGATCAAGCTCACTGTTCAGATCAAATTCAGTTCCGTTTTCATCAACCAAACAGAAGTCAATGACCTCATTCAGCTTATTGTAGCTGACTTCGGTGTTGTTGATTTCGATCTTGTAAGTCAGGTGCAGGTCGCCTTTGTTCATAATGTAGAATTTGTCGGTTCGGAATGTTGCACCGGGTTCCCATAGGATATTGGTGTTACCTTCAACATTCTTGAAAGACAGAGCCTCGGTTAGATCGTCTTCGTTTTCGTCTACGATTGCGATCTTAAGATTACCTGCCTTGATTGTGTTGACACTTGCGGTTTTTGTGTCTGTGAACCACGCAAAGGTTGTTCCGATAAGCATTGCAACGCAGATGAGCATTGCCATTACGGAAGACAACAACGCGCGCTTCGTTGTCTTTGTGTTATTCATTGTTTTTTCCTCCTTAAAATTTATTTTTTTGCCATGGAATAACACTATGTAATCGGCATTTCGCCGTTTACAACAAATTTGATTCGTAATTGAAGATTCTTCGCTTTCGCTCAGAATGACATTTCCAAAGGCTCCCTTGTGTAAAGGGAGCTGTCAGCATAGCTGACTGAGGGATTGTACAATAATGAATTTAAAAAACTTCAGACTATATAGAGCTCTAGTTAATTTCACAATCCCTCCGCCTCGTTCCTCAGCACCTCCCTTTACACAAGGGAGGCTTTGTATAGAGCAAATTTTCAACCAATACCGTTGTCTAACATCTAATGTCTACAGTTTATACGGGACGGTGTGGGCACCGTCCCCTACGCATATTCAACTTACCCTTGTAGGGGACGATGCCCACATCGTCCCGCATACCGTAAAATGTCTAATTTTCGGCAATCCCTCAGTCACTTCGTGCCAGCTCCCTTTACACAAGGGAGCCTTTATTTCGGCAACCGAAAGACATAAACCCCTCGCTTAAAAAAATAAAATAAGAGTAGAGAGATAATTGTTATTCGTTGTCCGCAAGGCGTTTATGCCTTTGGGCTGCCGAAACAGATTTGATTTTTATCTTTTATAAAAGGGAATAAGGGAAAGCCACAGGCGGCGTTTTTCCCTTTGCCAAGCCTTGCGCTCCGAGCCCCTTGTCCGCCTGATTTCCATATTTACATATCTAATATCTCTTTTAAGGCTGTCCAAACGAAATACGAGACGAAGTATAAGCAAGAAGACTATTATGCCGATAAAAAGCGCGATCAAAATATCATAAATTCCCGTCTGTTCCATTTTCCGCGGTGTTCATCTCGCTGTCATTATTTTGATTTTCCTTTTCGGCAAGCTGTGCTTTGAGCGCCAACAGCTCCGCCATCATTTTTTGACTTTCGGCGCGCTCCTCTTCTATCTTTGCCCGCTCCTCCTTCATTTCCGCCATCTGTTCAAGCTTATAGCGGCGGAAGAGCTTAATGCAGTTAAGCCCCTGAATTAAAATAAGCAAAAGGAAGGGAATTAAAATACACACAATATACCCGGGCGTGGTCTTCAAAAACATAAAGAATCTGCCGACCTTCGGGATATTGGTTTTGTATTTACCCAAAACATAAGGGTATGTAACCACGGTCTCGTCGTCGGTATCGGTCGTAGTACCGTAGGTGATAAAGCCCGCCTCACCGTTGGCGTCGGTGGTAAGCTTTCTTATTTTATGGGTTACGGTTTCGCCGTAATTCGAGGTGTTCTGCGAGGTGTAGGCGATGATATCCCCTTCCTTTAAGGTTGAGGGATCAACCTCTTTTACCAGTACAAGATCGCCCGCGTCAAAATCGGTCTTACTCATTGAGTCAGACAGGACTATAAACGCCTTGAAGCCGAACAAACTGCGGTCGGAGCGATCAAAAGTATTCACCGAAACGACCGTGAATATCATCATACAGACCGCCAATGCCACCATAAGCCAGACAAATATGTTTTTTATTATGTTCAATATCTTTTTCATAATCGCACTCCCTGATTTATTCGCTGCTCCGAGCCGTTATTTCAAGCAAAAGCTCTAAATCCCCTTGCGTTAAGCCTTCCTCGCTTTCGCTGTTAAGCTTAATCTTTGCATAGCAGTCGGGGCAGAGCTGACCGCAGCCTATTACATAATGCTTTCTTTTTTCAACCGGCATATCCTTGGGTATTCCCGTATCTGCATAGCAAGCTACGCAACGCTCGTTTGGGTCTTCGGATTGCGGGATTTTTACAACCTCTATGCTCACAGGCCTACCCCCCCCCCAAAAAAAAATTTAAACAGCTTTTTTATCTTCATTTTTACCGCTCCTAAACGAAAAGTTTATTCGGGTTGTTCTTGGTCTGAACCGCGTCTGCGCACATATCAAAGGTGAGGGTCAGATTCTGTGCGCTGTTTCCCGCTTCTTCGGGGAAGTAGAAATAAACGGTCAATTCCCGCCGTTCTTTAATTTTCAAAGCATCGTCCGCAACCGCGACTTCGGTGCGGTTAAGCTCTGCCGCCGTGCCTTGATACAGGGTTTTGTCCCCGTCCTTAACGGTGATTTGAAGTACATCCGCAAGACCGCCGTTTACATTACCGAAATACAGCTTGTAATAAACATCACAAGTACTTTCGTTCTCGAGAAAAAAGTCCTTTTTAACCGTCATACCGGGTTCAAACAGAAATTCGTGTTCTTCTATAACCGGTTTGCCGTCATTCAGGTTTATCTTTACCTGACCTGTAGAAAACAGATTGTTTTCTACAGAAAGAGTTTCCCACACAAGAGCGAAGGTGGTAATGCAAAGGCAGACGGCTAAAATTATCGCTGTGATGATGCCCCTTGTAAGCTTTTTTTCGGCTTCGCTTCTATTTGTCACCCTGATTATCCTCCTTTTTAAGCTTGCTCCAAAGAAGTATAAGGATTAATAATGCGACTGCCGCAAGGCATATCCAAAAAATCAGCTTTGTTTCGTCCCCTGTTTTGGGCGGTTCAAGATTTTCGGTTTCCTCAACCCACCAGTCAAAGTCGGCGACAAGGTCGAGATTTTGGTATCCGTTACCAACGCTTACATCTAAATAGGCGGTAATTTCATAGTAGACTTCACTTGTCGTGCTTTTATCGGCGTTAAGCGCATTATTCAGCGATTTGGGCATATCCCGCATCAGTCCGTCATAAAGGACTTTTCCGTTTTCGGGCAGAGTAATGCGGCAACGGAGCACCTCGGCAAGCTTTTCATAACCGGGGCGGACATCCGCATGAAAACGCAGAATCACATCTCCCTTATGGGAAACCCGAACGCAGTAATAATTGGTTTCGCTGTCGCCGGGGAACATATTGATAACCTTAAACGGGGTATTGTCACCCGTAGCGCGTCTATGTAAATACAGGGCTTTTTCGCTCCCGTAAGACGAACCCGATGAAGCGGACTCGGAGGTCTCCCCTATGCCTTGCAGGCTTTCGGGTGCAGAGGAAATATCCGAATTCTCTTTTTCGTGCGTAATAATATTGTCCGACACCGTAACAGAGGCAGGCTTTGAAGGGTTGAAACGCTTAAAAAGCAATATACCGACAAGCGAAACAAGACTGATGACAAGCAGAACGGAAAGTGTAATTATCAATACCTTTACCGCTTTTTTCTTTTTCCCTTCCTCCAATACAGCCGCCCCCTTTTTAAAAAACTGTATACATAATATGCATTATGTAATTAATATAATTTTTAAAACAAGCACAGATTACATATATATTAAATATTATCACAGCCTTAAGCTTATTTCAATGCTTTTTTTAAAAAAATTATAATTATTATAATTTTTTGGGCATAAACAGAAAAAATGACAAAGTCAGCTAAGCCTTTTTACTTAATTTTGTAAAAAAGGCTTAGCTTTTTGCATTTTCAGCGCCTGTCTAAGCCGTTTTTTTGGCGACCGACCCTCTGAAAATTGAGCCTGAAACAACGGGTTTATTACATAATGCATATTAAGTTGCAACCGCTGTTTTTACGGCGGTTTTTAAATTACAAGGCGCATATTTTCCATACGGCGGCGGTGTTCGGTGCCGGTGGAAATGATATAAATTCGTGTGGTGTTGATACTGCTGTGACCTAAAATATCGGCTAACTTTGCAATATCCTTTTCTATTCCGTAAAACACGCGGGCAAATAGGTGGCGGAGGTTATGCGGAAAGACCTTTTGGGGATTTACACCCGCTTCTTCGCATAAGGCTTTCATTTCGCGCCAAATGTTGGTGCGGCTAATCGGTTTCCCCGTTCTTGTCACAAAAATCATACCGCTTTTGATTCCTTGCTCTGCTGCATAGCGGAGCAATTTCTTTTGCAATTCTTTCACGATAAAGACCGAGCGCGTTTTCGCCTTGCATGAAACGGTGGCTTCACCATGCCTTGCCGCTTCAACCGTTATAAACCGTAATTCACTTACCCTGATTCCCGTACCGCATATCGTTTGCAAAATAAGATTTAACCGCTCATTATGCTTATGCTTAGCGGCTCTGCAAAGCCGTGTATATTCCGCTTTGGTAAGCTCCTTTTCTTCGGGGCAGTAGATTTGCTGTTGTAGTTTTATCGACTTCACTTTCAAATCGTGCCAACTGAGAAAAACAAACAGGCTGTTAATTGAAGCAAGCATGGAATTAATGCTCCGCACAGCGTAACTATCCTGTAAATACTTTTTATATTCAATCACTACTTCTTTTGTAATCTCCGCACCGTTTACAAAAGCAGAAAAAGCCTTTACATCCCGAATATACTTCTCAACCGTTGCCCCGCTCCTTTCCTCTAAAATCAAATATTCTTTGAAATCAGATATTATTTCCCTTGTTAAGATTCGTCCTTTCATTTTCTTTGCCTCCTCAGATAATTATTCCTTATTAGTTTACCCGAAAAGTATGATTTTTTGAAATTTTTTTACCCTGTGTTACGGACAGTCGAGGATGCATGTCCCTACGAAAAAGGTAGTTTAGCACCGTAGAGACCCGCTTCCCTGAGCGTCCGTTTTTTACTGTCAATCAAGATATATAAAATCATTCGGTCGATTCCCGTCAAAAAGAGATAAAAGGTTCTTTTGCAAAAGTTGGGGTCTCATTTGGCTCCCTCTGACGAGGGAGCTGGCGAGCGTAGCGAGACTGAGGGAGAGAAAAAGTTGCATTTTCTTGTAGCTTTACACCTTCTCTCCCTCCGTCACGGCAAAGCCGTGCCACCTCCCTCGTCAGAGGGAGGC
>JBGUUB010000032.1:0-1634 GCA_045133355.1 Acutalibacteraceae bacterium | reverse complement strand
AGTGTGCGAGGCAGGAAACCAAACTTTGGTCGGGGAGGTTCCTGCTTCTTTGTTTAATAGTAACTTGACTATAATAACAGAAGGTACAGGATAACACAATCTGACGGATAATACATCAGAATAATTTATACTGTGCCTTCTTTTAATTTGCGTAAAAATGAAGAAAAAAGAAGCGTAGAAAGTTACGATTTACAGTTTAGGCGAAGCGGAGCAGACGGGAAGTGTATCGAAGCAAGGGAACTGATAATTGCCCTGCCCGAAGTTTACACCACCTACGAGCCGCAACAGGTACTTGAAGATTTCACAGAGGAATTTCGCAGACGGTACAATGTGGAATGTGTATCGGCACTCCACCACAACAAGAGAAAGACCAATTACCACATCCACCTCATATTCAGCGAACGGCGGTTACTTGCCGAGCCTGATATAAAGATTGCCACCCGAAGTGTATTCTATGATGAAGCGGGTAAGCGGGTACGCACCAAGAAAGAGATAACCGATGAAAGCGGAAAGATCCGTGAGGGTTGCACCATAATCCCCAAAGGCGGCGTTTATGAACAGCACCTTTTCAGCGTAAAGGATGATCGTTTCAAAAGCGATCCTTTTCTTCGAGAAATAAAGGAAGTTTATACCGACCTTATCAATCGGCATATCTCCGATCCCGAACAGCACTTAAAGGTGTTCAATCCCGACAGTATCTATCTGCCGACCAAGAAGATCGGCAAGAACAATCCCAAAGCCGCAGAGATCGAAGCAGACAATGCCGCAAGGCAGGAATGGAACAGAACGGCGGATATGGCACTCATATCGGGGATTGAAGAAGCAAAGATACTGGAAATCAAGAGAGAGAAAATCCACCAAAAAGCAAGTCAGTCCATTAAAACAAATGGGTGGCTGCCTAACCTATTCCGCAGTATTGTGAGCAAGGCAAAGGAATTTTTGCAGAACTTAATACGGCAGACAGCACTACCGCCCAAGCCGGTACCCAATATGGATATGGCAGAGTTCCGCACAATGCAGAAGCTGATGATACGGGTGCAGGACAAGGCAAAAGAAATCCGCAGCTTGCAGGAGGAAGTACCGAAGTTAAAGGCACAGCTTGCCGAAACAAAGGGTATATTCAAAGGCAAGGAGCGAAAGGCGTTGGAAACACAGATACAGCAGAGGAAAGAAAAAATCTCCGCTATGCTTGAAGCAATACCCGATATTCTGAAAGATGACGGTTATCCCGACGTGCAGGCGTTTATGGCAACCTACCGCAAGGCAGAAGCCGTAGTTGATAACTACAACAGAGAGCTTGCAGAATGGGAACGCAAGGTCAAGGAAAAAAGCAGACCTGCCGAAAAAGAACGGTATGCGCCGCCTGAAAAACAAAGTGTCCGTGACCAACTCAGACGGTTACAGGCTGAGGGCAGACAACCCAAACACAAGCACCGATCCCACGACAGAGAAAGATAGCTTTAACACCGAAAACAACACCGCAGGGCAGTTTTCCTGCCTTGCGGGATTACATACATTTACTGATAAAAACAGCTCCTTACCATATTTTTTGAGCAAAGTCAAGATATTTTTTCAAAAGGTCTTTCTTTTTTCAAGAAATAATGGTATAATATTTGAGCCAAACAATCTTAATA
>JBGUUB010000031.1:0-4469 GCA_045133355.1 Acutalibacteraceae bacterium | reverse complement strand
ACCGTGAATCGAAAACCGGAAACTCAACCGCCGCGATTATTCTCGGCTGGATCGGAATAGTTCTTGAGGTATTGGGCATTGTGGTTACCAAAGCAAACCAATGGGTAAAGCCTCAGGCTATTCTTATTGTAATAATAACGGCAATGCTTGTAACAGCGGCTATGATGGTTATTTTTACTTTCGGAAAAAAGCCAAAAGCGTTATGGATAGTGATGATTATTTCATCCGTCCTTTCTCTTTCGATAGTTAATATAATCGCCTCGTTTATGTTTTACGGCGATGTTTATTCCAACCAAAACCGTCGATAGCATTATAAAAAGCTGCCTTAACGGGCGGCTTTTCAATCAGAGGGATTTTATATGAGAACAGATTTTACCGTCCGCACCAAGCGGCTTACCCTTGTGCCGCTGAGTATGAAATATTTTGACACAACCTGCGGCTACGCGATGAGCGCTGAAAACGCCAGGCTGATGGTATATCTCCCAAATCAAAGCAAAGAAGAAACAGCGGACTTTATAAAAAAAGCCGAGGCGCAGTGGAAGCTCCCTCAGCCCGACGTCTGCGAATTCGCGATGCTGCTTGACGGCAGGCACATCGGCGGAATGACAATGTACTTTGAAGGCGATTACACGCGCGGCGAGCTGGGCTGGATTGTGCACCGCGATTACTGGGGACACGGCTACGCTGTTGAAGCCGCGCAGGGACTGATTGATTTCTTCGCTGAAAAAATGAACCTCAAACGCTTCATAGCTCACTGCGACGCCGAAAACCAAGCATCTGTCCGTGTAATGGAAAAGCTCGGTATGACCTATGTTGAAACCCACGGCGGACGCTTTAACCGTTCAACCAAAGGCGAGCGGCTCGAAAACCTTTACGAAATCGTTATCGGATAATATAGCAGAAAACAGGGGGAAGAATATGAATCAGTTTTCACGAACGGAAATTTTACTCGGAGACGAGGCGATGCAAAGACTGAAAAACGCCCGTGTCGCGGTTTTCGGAATAGGAGGAGTAGGCGGCTATGTCGTTGAAGCGCTCGCGCGTTCGGGTGTCGGTATGCTTGATATTATCGACAACGACACTGTAGCTCTTTCTAACCTTAACAGACAAATCATAGCCACTCACAGCACGCTCGGAATGTACAAAACCGACGCGGCAAAGCAAAGAATCCGCGACATCAATCCGGACTGTGTTGTCACGGCGTACAACATCTTTTTTATGCCCGAAACCGAAGGTGAATTTGACTTTACGCAATATGACTATGTGGTTGACGCCATCGACACCGTAAAGGGCAAGCTTGCGCTTGTTGAAAAAGCACAGCAGGCAGGAGTTCCGGTAATCAGCTCAATGGGAGCAGGCAACAAGCTTCACCCCGAGCTTTTCGAGCTTGCCGACATTTACCAAACCTCGGTGTGTCCGCTCGCTCGGGTAATGCGCGCCGAGCTTCGCAAGCGCGGAATAAAAAAGCTAAAGGTGGTTTACTCAAAGGAACCGCCGGTCCGTCCGCTGAAAAAAAGCGGAGAAGAAACCGTGCGGCGCGACATCCCCGGTTCAACGGCGTTTGTGCCGTCCGCCGCCGGGCTGATAATAGCCGGAGAGGTCATAAGAAATATAGCAGGAATAGAATAAAAACACACCTCCGTGGCAAAATAGCCTTGGAGGTGTTTTTATTGAAAAAACGAGGAGCTGTTAAAAATACAGCAAAAAAGATAAAGAAAACAAAGCGCTACAACGGCGTTTACGATCCCGAATACGATCCCTTTGCCGAAGCCGCCCTAATGAATGAAATGACAGGCGCCGTGCCTGCCGCGCCAAAAAGCCGCGGCGAACAGGAAAGCTACGAAAACCTGGCTCAGGGCGTCAACTTTGACGGCGTGTAACAAGGGGTTGGCTCAAAAGTGAAAAATAGCCAGCCCCATTATTACTACGGAAAAGATTCAGTTTTTCAAAAATCCAAGCAACACAAACAGAGGGTATCGCTATCCTCTGTTTTTTGATGTTAAATTGTGGAAAAATCAGGCGGTTAGTTTCTTGTTGGGTTTCTTTTTCTCGAAAAGATATGTTTTTGTTCTTTTTTGAACGATTTTGTTGTAGTACTTTTTGAAGTTATACGCAAAGCAATGAAAAAGCATTTCGGTTTTGACATTCTTCTTTCCGCGTGTCAGAAACCGTCTGAAGCCGTAGTCCTCCTTGAGCACGCCAAAAGCTCCCTCTACCTGAATAGAGCGGTTCGTTCTCAAAACAATGCCTTTCTCGCTTGTGATATTATTCAGCGACTGTTGTCTGTATTTGTGAAAAAGCTTTGAATGTACAAGCTTTCTGATGCCGTCCTTGCTTTTGGTGCATTGGTTGCGGTGAGGGCATTCCGTGCATTTTTCCGTGTAGTAAACTCCTTTTTTGGATTCATAGCCTGTGGCAGATTTCGATTTCTTTTCTCCGCGCAGCGTTAATGTCTCTCCGCCCGGACAGGTAAATGTATCTTTTTCTTCGTTGTACTCAAAATTGAATTTTGCGTATGGGTGTTTCTTCTTTTTGCTTTTCTTGATTTGTTCGTAGTTCTGCGGCTTGATGTAACTGTTTTGCTTGTTTTTTACCAGATAAACATAGTTTTCTTCGCTCTCGTATCCGGCGTCTGTTGTTGCGTTTGGATATGTAAATCCCAGATTTTCTTTTGTCGTTTCCATAAACGGTATGAACGTTGTAACATCGTTTCTGTCCTGATACACGTCCATGCTCACGATGTATTCGCTGTCAACGCCAATCTGAATATTGTAGCCGGCTTTGAGCTGACCGTTCTTCATATGGTCGTCCTTCATCCTCATAAAGGTAGCGTCATTATCTGTTTTGGAAAAGCTGTTTCTGTCTCCGAGTATCTCCTGATATTCGGCATATTGGCTGCTTTTTGCGAGAATCTCCTCACACTTCTCATAATCCCTTTGAAGCTGTGTTTTACGCTTTCCTCTGCCGTGGACAAACTCAATTTCAGCTTCATCAATTTGATTGGATAAAAACTCCAATGCTTCAACAACACTCGAAAAGTTATGGGAATATACTTTTCTCAATTCCGCGAGATAGCTTTCCGCCTTGTTTTCGAGCTTGGCTTTGTTCTTTGCGACAGCCTTTCCCCAGACAAAGCTGTACCGATTGGCATTGGCTTCGATTTTTGTGCCGTCTATGAAGATGTTTTCGCAGCTGATTTCCTCTCGTTCTTTCAATTCTGTGATGAACTGATTGAACAAATCCTGAAGCTCTTCGGCGTGTCCGTATCTGAACCGGTTGATTGTGCTCTTGCTCGGTGCTTCATATTGCTGCAGCAGCCACAGAAAACAAATATGTGTTTTGCAGGCATATTCTATCTTCCGGCTCGAGTAGATACCGTTAATATATGCGTACACAACCACCATGAACATGACGTCAAGCGGAAGCGCAGGCGGTCTGCCTTCCTTGGCGTATGAATCAATGAGTTTTTTGTAATTGAGCTTGCTGCATATTTTAAACACAAGAAAAACAATATCGTTCTCCTTGATAAAAAAATTTGAATTAAACAGCGAAATGACTTGATTATTTATCTTCATTGGTGTACAATCCTTTATGTTGGGGTGTGGTTTTTTGTCCTAATTAAATTATACACCAACTGCGAGAGGTTTCATAGCCTCTCGTATTTTTTTGCAAAAAAACTGACCCAAAACTCTTTTGAGTTTTGAGCCAGCTCCTTTCTTTCTGTTATACATACTTTTCAAGATTCTCCCAATCAATATCGTCCTCTGCTACGAATCCACTCTGCTCCGCTTCTTCAATACTTTTCGCTTCGGCAGCGGTTACTTTGGTAAAATCGGGATCCCAAGCCAATACAATGCGTTTCAGCATTTCAAAAGCAAGCGCTTGTTCCTGTGCAGGCAGCATTTCAATCATTTCAGCCATTTGCAGTGCTTTGTCAGACATACGAATCACTCCTTATTTATAAATGTCGCCGCGAGAGCCTATATCAATGATATAAACAAGTTCTATTTCATTCTCAACGGTAAATCTGAACACAATCCGGTATTTTCCGACTATGAGCCGTTGTCTGCCGTCGGAATAACCTTGCATGATTTTTATATCGCCATCCGGAGGAAGATGTGTTAAACCCTCAATTGCGTTGCGTATTCTTGTCAAAGTGGACTTATCTGCTTTTGCAAGAAACTTCAAAGCTGCTTTTGAGTATTTAATAATCATACATTTCACATCCTTAAATCTATTATATCAACTGCCGCGCTTTTTTTCAATCATCAAAACGATTTTATTGATTGATTAGTCCGATAATTACAATTTTGTAACCATATTAGGCTTCTGTCTACGAATCAGAAGCCGCTGTGGTTGTCATTACGCTTGCGGCTGAAAAAAACTGTGATTACTGAAAGTGCGGATGCGATTACTCTTGTTTTCATTTTGCTGTTCTTTTTCATGATTTCTACTCCTTTTCTATAAGT
>JBGUUB010000030.1:0-19463 GCA_045133355.1 Acutalibacteraceae bacterium | reverse complement strand
CTTTAAAATGGAACCGCCACAATTTTGACAGTAACAGCAATCGCCGAACCGGCCAACGTGCCCAAGCTTCCCATATACGCGCCAGTAACTATTGCCAACCAGTATTGTGGAACCGCAGCCGTGGCACGTATAAGTTTGTTTAGCCACACGGTAATCAGCGAAGACCATTTCCCTGATCCGGATTACACTCTTGCGTTTTCTCTTACGCTTCACCCGGCGCGGCCATTTGTTTAAAATAGACTTGACGCCATTTTCCGCTGCCGAAACGGATTTATAAACCATTTCTTTATCATGCACGTGGTCATAAACTTTAAATACGTCTCCGTCTGCGTAAACGGAAACTACTCTTTCGTCAGCCATACCATTCACACCTCATATTTTCATCACAGCGCGTTTTTTAACAGCCGTTTAATACTTTGTATAGGCCCGGCAAATTTAAAAGCCTTGTCGGGCCTTTTGCTGTTTTAGCAAATCATTCTCATTTTTTCTTCCAGTTCAACAAGTTTCTCTTGATTAAACACAATCTTGTTGACGGTTTTAGCACGCGCCCTACGGCAGTAATCCTCGTACACCTTCCGCACTTGTGCCCTGACAACCGGGTATTCGTGCGCGCTGCAGTAGCATATGTTCCGCCAACCGATAGCCTTTACCGTTGCTTCGAGTTCCGGTGTCGAAAATTTAACCTTCCCGCCCGTCTGATAAAAACTGTCATTCATCCGGGCTTCAATTTCGGCAAGGGCTTCACCCCATTCCAGCTGTCTACGGTCATTGCTTTCTTCAACAAGCGCCTGGGCTGCTTCAAGAATTTCCGATATGGAAGGTAAGAATTTAAGTTCATACATACATTTCCGGCAGGCCGCGTCCAGAACATCAACCGGCATTCCGTCAAATGCCTTCGCGTAAACGGCTATTCTATTTGCGTCATCACCGCTCCCGAAGGCTGTAAACAACATTGTCAATGCTTTCACCCGTGCGATTTTTTCTGTCTTTTTTTCGTCCATTTCTTAATCCTCGCTTTCTTCGTCAATTCCCAAAATTTCAAGTGCATTCTGAAAGCCGGCTTTAGCGTCATTCTTTCTTACCGGCCTCGCCGGTGCCCTGTTTGCTTTTTCTTTATCCCGGCGCGCCCAGTTTCGGATCGTGGCAAGGTAGCTTTTATAATTCTTGCCGCTGCTTGCACAATATTCACTAACTCTCTCAATGCGTTCCTGCCAGTCTACGGGGAATTCCTCTTTTAATGTCTCAAGTTCCTTGTCACTCAGCATGACGTTTTTATACTGCCCGTATTTGTGCCGTTCCTCGCGCGCGCTCTCTCTCTTATTCTCTTTAGTATTAATATTTTTACTCGGTTTATTATAGTTATTAATATTATTCTGTGTGACTTTTTGGTCACACCCCGGTGTGACTTTTTGGTCACACCCCCCGTCCGCTTTTCCTGTCAAGAAAATCTTTCTTGTGCTCCCAGTTTTTTCGTCATTTGAAATTTCCACCCGGATATAACCGCATTTCTCTAAATGCGATATACATCTTGAGATGGATTCCCGGCGCATTTCATACAACTCCGCGAAATATTTTGACGTGGCATAGCAATAGCCGTGCGCGTTGCACAAGCTTGTGATTTCCGCATACAAAAGGCGCTCTATAGGCTTTAAAGCCTTATCATACCTCACTGTAGCGGGCAATATTGCGTAAAATGCCGGTCTTTCTTGAAATTCACTCATTTATCTACCCCAGCTTTCTTTCATCCGCGCCAGCTCCTCTGGCGTCAACGTCTCAATTCCCAATTCTTTGGCGGCCTGCACCGTATAATCAATCAGCGTTGACATTTCCTTGCTGTCATACCGGCTACTTCCGTAATAAGCTTGAATGATAAAGTTTTCTTTATCAACGGTGCGCGTTCCCCACCCGAGACCGTTTGCGTGCCATTCCTGTTTAAAGCGCTGCATGGCTTCCCGACTGGTAAACTGCAATGTCTCAAAAACACCGACTTGACCGATTATGTGCTGATAGATTTTCTCTTTGGTATTCCCGACCGCCCGGGCAATCTTGTCAACTAAAATCCAAAAATATGCGTTCGCGTCAAGGCTTCTTTTCCGGCGCACCTGTTTCAGTTCGTATTCGTTACCGGGCCGGAAATGGCCCACAAGCGCGTCAATGTCTTTGCCTGAGGAAGTATTCAAGCCAATGTTTAAAACAAGCCCTGTGCCGCAGTTTGTGGCCGTAACAGCCGTCGGTTTAAAGCGCATGGTTTTTAGCCTTATGCAGGCTGTACCGGGCATAGTGCACGGGCTGGCCGTACCGGTTCACACCGCACTCCACTTCCGTTTTAATCCTGTACCCGTTCCGCTTTAATTCAAAAATCGCTGCAGAAAGACGCGTATAGCCTAAATCTTGAAATGCTTCCAGTGGGGAAATGCTCCCAAATTCCTGTATGTACTGCAAAACACGTTCCGCTCTATTCATCAATTTCATCACTCCTTATACACTCATTAAGCGCGTCTTTAAAGTCTTCGTGCGGCCTGTAGTTCCTTCCGAAAACTTTCATCCACTCAGAGAAGCCGTGCTTTTCTTCAAAAGCCCGCTGTGCCACGCGCTTTAAATACAAGTCAGCCACTTTATTTTGCCCGTGTACACCGTGTTGCCAGTCCCTGTGACACCTTGCGCATAAATAAACCGTCAGACCGTATTTGTCAGCCAGAGGCCGCCAGCCGCGTCCGTGCATACAATGGTGCCGCTCAAGATTCATTGTGCTTCCACAAAGAAAGCAGCGCCGTTTGTCTGAGATAATACTTCTAATCCTTCTCACGAGAATTCCACCTCTTCCGGCGGGTTAATAGAAATTTCCGTCAATTCTTGTATTCTCGACTGAATGACGCCTTTAATTGGTTCAAATTTCTTAAAATTCACAATGGCTTCGAGGCTGCCAACATCCAGATCGTACAGGTCAACTTCCCCGGCCTTGCCCTTAATAAATATGCGTTCATTTTCCTTATCGAACCTAAAAGCCGGTTCCTGCTTTGGCGGAGCGGGAGGCTTTTCTTCCCCGCGCTTCTTGCCGTCAAAGATTCCCCTGTACACGTTGTTTGCCACGCCGAAGCTTTTCATTGCCTTACCAAGCGCGTCTGTCAGCGCCATGGCAAAAGCCTCATCATTCGCATGGAAGCCGTTCTTCTCGCGCACGATTATAAAATCGCCGCCGATTCCCAGCGCAGGCGGGGCCCATTTGCCGGTATTCAAATCTCGGATATATAAGGCTACGGTTATATAAACCATTCGTTCACCGGTGGCCGGAACATCTTGAATACTTAAATCATTGATTTTAACGTACCATCCTGTCCCGTACAGGCCGAAGGTCTCAGTCATGGCCTGAATGCGCCATTGTGGATTAATATCACTCTTGCCTTTAAGGCGTCCCGCTGTTATGGGCTTTGTAGCGCCTTCCGGCGGTTCTGCATTCTTGAGAAATAATTCTTTGCTTTTCTCTAACATCTCAGCAGGGTTCATTTTTCACCTCACGATTAGATTGTTTTTCTTTACAAGCGCCGCGCCCGGGACTACGGTCCCCGCTTTCAAATCTTTTTTCAGCAAATCACGGTTCGGCTCCGGGTCTTTATAACGAAGGTATATTTCCGGAAGGTTTTTAAAATCAAAACCGCTCTCAAATTCAACGGCCTCAGATTCCCGCCAACTAATTCTAACTTCGTCGTTTAGCCAATTAGCGCCCTGTAAGAAGGCGGCCAGGTATCCTTTTAAAGCTTCTTTTTTATTTCTGCATGCGGTCTTCCTGTCTTTGAAACGTTTTTCCTGCTCGGCAAGGGCTTTTTCGTCTGAATCAAGGTTTCTTATCCAGCACGCAATATTTCTAATTTTCTTGTCCCGCTGCATTTCAAGCGATTTTAAAGCGGCCACGTCGATTATCTCGCCGGTTTCCGTGTCAACGTAATTGTCACCTTCCTGCAACTTAACGCAGGCTTTAATTCGTTCATCAATTTCAAATAAGTTCATCCTTCGCACTCCATTTCTACCACCGGGCTGGCTGTCTCTTCCGCGTCACCTGTAGGAAAATCAGCCATTGTCAAAACAGCAACATGGTTCATGATACACGCCACCTCGAATGAAGTTTTCTCATTTTCGTCAACATGATCCGAAAACAAGACACCGTCAAAAACATCTACCAGCGCAATCAATTGTTCCGGGCCGTGCCAGTATATTGATTGTTCTCGGAAAAATATAACATCTGGGTTTCTCTTCGCCATTGCGTCTAAAATATCGTATTCAACCGCTCCTACGACTAAAATATTTCTCATGCTTTACTCCTTTCTAAAATCAAGCTGCCGCTTTCTAAACTTAAAACGTGTTCCGCGATCCGGATAAAGGCCTTTGATTTCCTCACGGTTTTTCCGGGTTTAAAAATGTCCTGTATAGCCGTACGGGAACACCCGGTCAAGGCCGCAATCTTTCTCTGCGAAAACCCCTGATTTCTACACTCCCGCTTGAAACGTTCCGTGTCGATTAATAAATAGCCTGTTTTGGATTTCGGCTTCCGGAAACGATTGTGAAGGTTTGAACGGATTCCACAGAACATCTGCAGCGAAGTATAGATGTCAAGCCCACATATGCAAGCCGTCAAGGCTATAACGCCCGGGTTTTTATTCAAAGCGTATTGCAGGAACCGTTCAAAGTCGTCTTTTGGAACCGTCTCAAGTTCATGCACGCCCATGAAAGATGTGTCAAAATCCGTGGCCCACCCGCTTAAAATAGTTGACTTCATGGCTTCACCTTTAATATAATTAATTTAGTGTATTTTTTATTTTCTGTTTTCCGTCTGCTGCAACAGGCGGTTATTTTTTTGTCAAAATTTCCAAAATCAATACCGCCGCCAACGTCCAGACGGCACCGGCGAAAAAGTCATTGTGGTCAATTAATTCAACCAGCTTCGCGCCCATCCAGTCCAGCGCGTTCAATGCCGCCTTCCCGTAAACAATTAACATGCCGTATAAAAGGCACCAAGCTTTTTCAAGCGCATTTGTCTTTGTCCTGTACATCTTTGCCCTCGCTTTCTTTAATTTGTCTTTCAATGCTTTCAGAAACGATTCTTAATAATTGCTGGTACTGTATTTCTGTCATGGCTCCCCCCTAAAATTCGATAAGCTTTAACGGGCTGCAGCGCGCCGCCCTGGCCATTTTGACAAGGGTTTCTACTCTGAGGCTGCTTTTCGCATTGCAAACCGTACAAACCGTGCTCGGCTGCAGGCCACAGGCCCTGTAGTAGTCATTCAAGCGCTTACCGCTTTTAATCGCGTTTTCTTTTGCCCGGGCCTTAAAGTAGTCGGCTTTAAAATTAAAAATTTCCCCTGTAGTACTTTTCATCACTTCACCCCCGTTCATTCAGTATTTTCAACAAATTTATTCAATTTGTTGTATAAATTTTATCGCCTTTTTAAAACGTTGTCAATACTTAATTCAAGATATTGAATTTTTGAGAATCGAAAAAACGAATTAAAAAAACCTGCAAAACGTTGTGTTTATCTTTGTTTGCAGGCTTTTTTGATTTCGAATAAAATTTTTTAATATTGAATTTTTTTGAGTTATTGAATATAATTATTGTAGCTAATAAAAGAAGGCGGGATGAACATGAATAAAGCCGTGATATATGCAAGATACAGCTATTCAGGGCAGCGGGACGTGTCAATTGATGACCAAATCAGGGAAGTCCGGGAATATGCCAAAAGGAACGATTTTGAAATTGTTAAAATTTATGCCGACCGCGCTGTTTCAGGCCGGAGCGCCGAAAAAAGAAAAGAATTCTTGAAATTGATTTCCGATTCAGAAAAGCGCGCCTTTTCTCACGTGCTGGTCTATAAACATGACCGCTTTGCCCGGAACCAATACGATTCCGTCATATATAAAAAACGGTTGAAAGACAACGGGGTTAAAGTCGTTGCTGTGGCGGAACCGATTCCAGACGGGCACGGAGCAAAGATTCTTGAAAGTATTTATACGGCCATGGCTGAGGAATACAGCGAGAATTTAGCGGAAAACGTGAAGCGCGGAATGTACGGGAACGCATTAAAAGGAATGGTCAATTCCAAACCGCCCTTCGGCTATTCCATTGACAAAAACACACACAAATTCGTTTTAAACGAAAAGGAAGCGAGGCTTGTTAAAGATGTCTTTGATATGCTGCTGGCCGGTAAATCACAGAAAGAAGCGCTTGAATTTATGTCTAAAAAGGGGTATAAGCGCTCCCACAATTGGGTATCATACCTGATCCAAAATGAACGCTACACAGGGGTATATATTTCCGGAGACGTCAAGATTGACGGCGGAATGCCGAAAATTATATCTAAAGAGGAATTCGAAAAAGTGCGAGCCATGTCGAAGAAACATCAGAAAAATCCACAAGCCAAACCGTATAGATATTTATTCTCAGGTCTCATATACTGCGGGTATTGTGGTGCCGCCATGTGCGGGGAGTCAGCGCAGTCCCATACCGGGAAGCTGTACAGATACTATACCTGCCCCGGGCAGAAAAAATTTAAAACCTGTAATAAAAAAAGGGTTCCAGCAGAAATTATAGAACCGGCTGCTATGCGTGCGCTCAAAAGCGTAATATTTAAAGATGATGTTATAGAACGCCTGGCCAACGATTTATATACGCACCTAAAAGCTAACACCGATAATACACTTAAAGACTTGCAGGACAGGCTAAAAACCGTTGAAAAAAGCATAGCCAATATAATTAATAACATGACAAAATTTGAAAACGTTCCTGAAAGTATGTGCGTCAAATTAGAGGCGCTCGAATTCGAGAAGAAAGACCTGCTGTCTCAAATTGACGCAGAAACAATCAATATTGACTTTTCAAAGTTGAAAAAAGACGATTTGAAACGCTTCCTTAAAAATTTTAACCAGTCGGATGACCGGCAGCTGGTTGACACGTTCGTCACAAGGCTGGATGTCTTTGACGGATATGGCGTGCTAAGTTATGACGCGTCTGGCGAAAACACGATAAAATTCAGCTATGACGCGCCGCCAGACGATTTTGTACACGATACCGGTTCCGTCCACCAATCCGGTATGTGTACAAAAATTAAAATAAAAGACGGACGACTGTATATACAGTTTCCATTGGCAGCTTAACACTGTAAACGAGCATTTAAAAAGCGTTCTGTTTTTACAAAAAGTGTAAACAGAACGTTTTTTATTATATTCATTATTGTGATTATCTTCATTATTTATATTATGAACGTAACAAACATTATAAACATTACAAACATTATGTTTGTTATAAAAAATAAAGCCCGCGCAAGCAGGCTTTTTATGTCTTTATTTATTTGTCATTACCACGATCTTTACAAGCTTGCCGCACTTTTCCGTGTTTTTAACAAGCCTTAACTCTTTAGCGTTCCGGCCATGATGTTTCTTTTCGATTTCAACGTACTCATTAAGGGCGTCTCGCACATCTTCATAAGGCTTTGTATAAACGAATTTCCCACGCAGGAAGCGCTCGACGGTGAAATATGTGTACCCGTATTCCCCACGCTTCAAATGCCGTTCCAGCGCTAAAATCACAATATTTCTTTTCGACTCCCCAGCGCTGGAAGCGGCCTCTTCCAGTCTTTCAGCAAGATCTAAAGGAATATCAACGGTCAATTTTCTATAATTCCTCTTATTCCATTCGTTCCGCCGCTTCATGGCCGCCGCCTGGGCCTCTTCTTTGCTGCTGTATTTCATTTCAAACATCCCCGCCTGCAATTAATCCATGTGGAACGATTGTCTTATCCATTTGCTTCATAAGCCGCAAGGCCTGCCGCTGCTTTTCCGTAAGAGGCTTCCTTTCATTCGTTTCCTTCGCGAACGGAACCCTTACGTTTTCGTCTGGAAAAATATCATTCACGTTGACAAATGCAATAAAAGCAGAATCCACAAGTTTATCTAACGCATGTTTGTAAACGTCATATATAATATTTATTTCGGCAGCCTCAAAATCAGTACATTTAATAATTGTTAACCTTCGAACATTCCTGTACCTGTAAAAAGTTACGTTTCCACAAACTGACCGGATAATTTGACGCAACAACGAAAAGTGAAGTTTAGAATTATATTTAAATTCATGATCCTTTACCGCTGCCGCGTCGACAATGTTATCAGTGAAATTATACAATGTTTTTAATTTTTCGTAAGCCTCTTTTGCGGCCATTTTTTCCCCGCCGGTCGCGTTATCCATTAAAGCCTTTATTTTCCTTAATTTCTCAAGTTTATCCATGTCAAGCTCCCTTCTTCCTGTTTCCCCGCCGGTCAAGTTCATACCCGGCCTTTAAATCGTTATATATGTCAATAATTCGTGTCTTACCGGCGGTTATATAAATAGTGTCTTCTTTCTCGCCTTCGGGATGATAAAGGGGTCTAAACCGTTCACCGTACTCGTCAAACGCTCCTTTATTTGAGGCCGCCACAGTGTGGTTTGACACGCGGTATTGCTTACCGTTCAAATTAAAGTAGTATGAATCACCGCGCTGGCTCCGGTAAATACCATTCGTTTCACAGAAAAGTTCAATTTCCTTCATTTTTTCCGCAAATGCAATCCGTTCCGCTTTACTCAGCTTAAATTTAAACATTGTTTTTACCTCGCTTTCATTAAGTTCGGGGATGGCTCATGCCACCCCGTTTTTAATCTCCTCTGCAATGTCCCATGCTTGATTAATTGCGTATTCGTTTAACAGCATTTCTTCTTTGATTGTGATTACGTCCATCATATACAAGCAATCTAAAAAGCCTGCAATTTGGCATCTCCATTGCGTGGCGTTTACTTTATCGTCTTTTGCGTTTGCTTTGGCATACAGGTCAATGCAGGCTTCAATGTGTCGCTGAATCCTGTTTTCCAATCCTGCAAAAATCTTCTTTGCTTGACGTTCTCTGTACTTCTTCATAATATATTCCCCCTTGCTTTGATTTAAAAATTCAGCTTCTTGAATTTTCTAATTCAATTTTACTCCCGTAGTAAATTTTTGTCAAGTCTTTTTTTATAAAAAAATCCGTACACTTTTTGTGTACGGAAAATTAATTGATTTTTTATTTTTTATCGCGCCGCTGCAGCGCCCGCCGCAGCGCCGATTAATAGGAACCACAATCTATTTTGCCACACTCGACGCCTTGCTACCCTGCGTTCGTGCTCTATTTGCTGTTTCAACATCACGGATAATGTTTTCAATTCGGCCAAATCCCTGTTTAATATCGTCAATTCGCTTTTCGCATTCGTCAACTCCTGCTGCGATTTTTCCAGCAGCAATTGTGCCGTCTCTAACTGCTTCTGCAGCTCCGTTGACGGACGTTTCAATGTTTTCAACGTCGCTTCCAGCGCGTTCAACTCTGTCTCGCGCGCCTTCAATTCCTGCTTCAATTCGTTCCATTGTGACACCGGTATCAAGATGTCCGTTTTCGTTTCCGCTGCAGGTTCCGCTGATAATTCTTGACAATATCCAGCATTCGCCAATAACGCACAAGATAAACAGACCAACAACGAATATAGAGAATATCTTATTGTCGTTAATAAATTCTTTGATTTCATCATAGCTCCTCAACCTCATTTCCGCCACTCTTTCATGTACCACGCGGCCTTCCCGCGAATGACATACCCGCCCGGCTTGATTTTGCCGTCGGTGTCCGGTAAAAACCATAAGTCCCACTTAGTCTCAGGGTCTCCGCTGCCGGGTCCATAATCGTCTTCGTAAGCCACTTCGCAGTGCGTCTTTACGTCTGATAAGGGTATGCCGGTCGCGCTGCAGATCGTGGCTACTACCGCAGCCAAAACTTCTATTTGTGTACCCGTTACCGGGTTTGTGCCCAGGTCACAATCTGGCCCACCGTTAGCTACCGCGTCAAAACAGCCACATAACGCAATGCCGATAGCGCCAGTATTTCTACACCAAGTATGTTCACGGGTAATGTCAAAATTGGCGCAGTCGTCTGGAAAATAAACACGCCCGTCTTTATCAATGCTTACATGGTATTCAGGAAATATTTGCCCGTATCTGCCCGCCGTCCAATGCAAATAAATTGCCCTGCAATGGCAGTTCCGCGCCGCTGCTTCCACTTCCTTTAAATCTACCGGTCTCAAATCCGTTGAATTCTGCATTGTAAATCCTTCTTTCTGCCGTCTGAAAGTAATCTTTATTTAACTCCATTCCAATGAAGCTACGGCCTGTATGCACGCAGGCCACGCCTGTACTACCCCCCCCCATAGTGTTATCTAACACAGTGTCCCCGGGGTTTGTGTACGTTTTAATAAAATATTCCATGAGTTCAACCGGCTTCGCGGTTGGATGAACGCTTTTATGGTTTCCGTTGCTGAAAGTCAACACGTCAACCGGGAACCGGGTATTGCCGTCCGAATGCCCGACGTGCTCTTTCTGTCCGCCGTAATTTGTTGACGCATGAGCGCCGCCGGTCTTTGCCCACGCCTTCCCGTAAGTCTTTTGTGGGTTATAAACCGGCAGCTTCCGGTAAAACACAAGAATGTTTTCGTGCGCCCTCAAGGGCATTTTATTAGCGTTTAAAAAGCCAACGGCCATTGTCTTCCGCCAAATCCATTCGTAGCGGAACATTGGCCGGTTAGCATTGATTAAATCGCACGAAAAGGGAAGCTGGGAAAATAGGACTATAGCTGCATTTTCTTTTGTAACGCGTTTGTAATGCGCCCAAAGTTCCGGCAACGGTAAAACCTTATCCCAGACGTTATCCGTAGTCCCGTAAGGCAAATCACACAATATCATGTCAACCGTGCCGTCTGGTATCTCTTTTAACTTTTCCATACAGTCAGCGTTATATAGCTGAATCACTCTTTTTCACCGCCGCGGAAAATTTCTCTTTAATCCGGCCAACAAGCCCGTTGCATTCGCTCAAATTTTCCAGTATGCTAAGCCCTTCGGTGCTCGCCAATACTACCACAATAATTGTTGTCAACAGCCGGGGAGTGTGTGCGATCTGGAAGGCCGCGTCGACAAAAGCGCCAACCAAAAGCAGCAGTAAATACATGAGCATTTTGTCACAGAAACCGTCCCGGAGGCCATCTGACTTAATGAAGCGCCATTTATGGGCCTGATACATCCACAATAAAGCCCTATACATATTGCAAGGCGTCTGAGGGTATAATGCCCGGTAGCATTGCTGGCTAAGGGCAAGCCAGCGCGTAAAGATGTCCAGCAGTTCAAGGCCTATAAATATCAGTAGCAGCTTGAAAAAATCCTCGCTGAAAATGGCCGCTCCCACACCTGCCAGTATCTTATATTGCAGGTAATTGCAGATTTCCGAAAAATATTTATGCATGTTTCTACCTCAAAAGTTTAAAAGCCTTTTTAAAGCTTCGTTTTGCCTTATACAGGCTTATTTGTTATTGGCATGATAAATGTATCGCGCCGCCTTTTAAAAACGTGCGTGCGGGCATGCTCATTCGTTGCCGTCGTCAATTGGATTAACAAGCTTATCGGTTTCTGTGTAAATCCGTTCCGCCGCCAATTCTGCCGGGTCGTATGCACTTTCATATAAAACGTCATCCCGCGTTATATAAAATCCGGTGTCTGAATACGTGTACACAAAGTTTTTGTTGTCAATTTTTACGTTTTCTCTCTTAATCACTGTAATCACCTACAATTTTACTTGCAAATGTGCTCCAATTTGTAGCCGCTTGAAAAGCTTCAACCATTTCAGAACGCACATGAATACGGGCGTCCGCGGAAGAGTAACTTCCTGACATTTCAATAGGAGTATTTTTAAAAGCAGATACTCCCTGTAAATCGGGCACACTATCAATACTGCCTATGTATAAATCTTTTAAAACTCGGCAACCATAAAAAGCATTATTACCGATAAAGGTCGCTTTAGGAATTTTAATCAAGGGCAAGCTGCGGCAGCTATAAAAAGCGGAAGCAACAACTCGTTCAAGTTTAGGGAAAACGGCCTCAATTAGGCTGCTCTGGCCGTATAATCCATTTGTCCAGATAATTGTAATCTCGGGGCCATAAATCTTTTTTAAGTGGGGACTTCCATCGGAATAAAGCGCGCTGTTTTGAATTGCCGTAGCACCGTTAATAGTTAGTTCTTCAACACCAAGCAACCCATTAAAAAAATTTGTGCCGGAAGCACCTGGCGAAACCTCTATTACGGAACCGTTTTTAAACATGAAACTGTAATCCCCGCCACTTGCCGTCCCTGTTACAAGGCCGCCCGCCGTGTGACATGTTTTCCCGCTGGCAACATCCGCCGCCGTAGCCGTATCGCCGCTGCAATCATAAAACGTGGCCGTGCCGCCGTTGTTCGTTTTGGGAACGTCAATAGCTGGCACATCCGGGTAATCCGCGCCGTTAATCCTCACATCTACCGCCATAATAATCACCCTTTAAGAAATGCTTAACACTTTGGTAGTGCTATCCTGCGACACCGTGGCTGCCGTCATGGTTCCGGTAATTTCAGAACCGTTAACGAACGCTTTTTTACCGCTCAAAATAGTAGCAGCGCTTGCCGCGTCCGCGCTGATTTCCGTATCTACAACGGAATTTTTACCACTTACACCGAGCATTGTCACACCGGCTTTAATGTTTCCGGAAACGATTTTAGCCTGTTCTGCCTGGGCAATTTCAATCACACCGCCGCTTGCATAGCCAGCCGGTACAGACACGGTTCCTGCAACCGTGCTGATGGCTCCGCTAACACTCCCATTGTTGGGCATGGAGCCGGTAACAGCGCCGTCCGCTGTATGCACCGTTTTCCCGGCCAAAACGTCAGCAGCAACGCCGGTATCGCCTTCCGTGGAATAAAACGTTGCGTCCCCGCCGCCGCCTGCTTTAGGAATGTCAACCTGAGGAACGTCCGAATAAGTCACACCATTGATTACTACATTAACCATTTTATTTACCTCACTTTTTAAAAAATTAATACACTCTTAAAATGTTGCCGTTTTGGGCAATATGCCCGTAGTTTGACGGTATCGCGTCAACCGTCACAATACTCAGACCGTCGTAGCCAGTGTCAGGCCTAATCACCTGTACCGTGTCAGACGGTATCGCGCTTTTCTCCTGCAGCCTGCCGGTGCCGCCGCCGCTGATTACAATTTTACCGGTAATCGTTCCGGAAGCCGTCAACGTTCCTTTTAAGTTATCCATGTACCTCACCGCAAATTGTGAACACCGTCGGTGTAATCACCGTACAAATTTCCCCGCCCGGCCTATTGATTACCACGTCGAAGAGATACTGGCCGAAGGGAAGATCGTTTGTGTCTGATTCCTCAAGCGTAACTATACCGTTAATGAATTGTTTTTGAATCAAGGGCTCAGGCTCTTCCACGCACTTTTTGACAGAAAAAAGCACCGTGTCAGCGCTAAAGTCATAAGGCGCTCCATCTTTCTCAACCGTCAATTCAAGTGTAGCCGTGTCTCCCCGGGTCAAATAGATTTCATTGTTTACAACTTTCAGCATGTTTTTGTACCTCACTTTACATTATTGTATCACATGCAGTGTACATTTGTCTATTACGAATTTACATTGTTTTGAAAATCGGTAATTATCAAACGTTTCTCTAACATGGCCAGATTCCAGCAGTGCCGCAGCCCGGCATATTCTTTTAACTTAAACGTTTCCGTCGAATTGTCAAAAAGCCATAAATGCCCGGTAAATTCCTCGCGCTTCATGATGTATGCGCCTGTAACGTTTTCCTGCCGGTCCTTTAAGACGTATGCGTGAATAGCAGCCGGGTTTATTATCGTATCGCTGGTAACGTTCTGTAATAAGCCCAGTGGGTCGCCTGTATAAGTCTTAGCGCCGATTGTTAAAGCCATATCGGCCAGCCTGATCTTGACGACTGGCTGGCCGTCCTGACCATTGTAGCCATCAACAAAGAATTCCTGCGGGTATGAACGTTCAATAAGCGCGCCGTTGCCAGCAAAATACTCTTTGTAAACCGGCGCAGGCTGGCCCGACTGCTGTTTCAACTTTGCGTAAATGTAGCAGCCGTCGGGCGTGGCCAGCTGCATTATACCGGGAATGACTCCCCATTCTTGAGAGTTCTGATTAAAGCGGTCTTTGCACTTGTTAATTTGCGACAAGTCCGTTTCCACCCGGGAACCCGCCGCTGTGTACTGGTAAAGTTTGCCGGTCAACATATTTAAGGTTAACAGACGTCCGTCCTGGGTAAAAGCTATAATATCCTCATATTGACCGTAGCTGTAGCCCTGCTGGCCGTCAATGGTTTGTATATCATAAGCGTTTCTGTATTTTCCTACCCACGGCAGGCAGTACTCAATAGCCCTGATGTTCCTGCCGCGTAAAACATTCCCCAGTTCAATGCCGCGCTGTACCAGTTTATACGCGCCTTCCCCGAGCGTCCCCGTGTTGTAATTCCCGTATTCACCTACCCACAAGCCTTTATAATCATTCATTTCAGAGGCTTTTTGCTGCGGGGTAAAGTGCCAGCCGTAAGCCACTCGCCCGTCTGTATATACCGGCTTGCCGTCATACACCGCAGCATTGCCTATACTAATAAGGCCGCTGTTATAAGGTACTTTTTTCAACATTATCAATCACCAATAATAACCGCAGTTCCGTCTTCGGTTACCTGAATCCATACCACTTTGCCGTCATACACATTGACAGGGCAGGCAAGGGCATATGTATACGCGCCGTGGTTTGTAATTACAGACGTTCCGCTAATAGTACCCCGCTCAGCCATGCCAACCGTGCTATTTGCCTGCTTTACAGCCGTTGCTATCACATTTGCAAGTCTCTGTACTTCGCTCATAATACCCACCTTACCGCTGTGATACTTTGCCGTACCTGATTGTATGTTTGTGAAATACTATTGCTGACTATGTAATATGTGTTTCCATTAAAAACAATCTTGTCGTTAAAGGTGTACACGTGGGTTCCGCCTGCAATTTCACCCTGCAACATGATTTCTTCTACACCTTCGTATTGGTCAAGGGAATTGGCAATTGCTTCCAGCGTGTCATAATCGGCAACCGGGTAAGTTTGCCGGGCTTTTGCTACACCTGTTAAAGGTACAGTCATTTGACGGGCCGCGCTGGACGGTTTTAAGGCGTCATTCTGCGCGTCGACCATGTATTGTGAAACTTTCTGCCCAGGCGCGCCCTGCCCTAAACTGCTGCTGACTTCAACTTCCGTGCCGTCTGTGGTATCATAAGTCGTCGTGCCATACCACCCGCCGCCGATAGGAACGTGCCGGATAATACTTGATTCAAGAGTAATGCCGGTTCCGTCCGTGCCTTCCGTAACAACGGTCTTTTCTTCATAAAGATATTCCTGCTGCCCTGTAGTCTCATAACTGTACGTTGTCAATGTGTGCGTATCGTTATCAACGTCAACAACGGCCTTTGACTGTAATGTTTTCCCGCCGGTAACAAGGTCAATATATGTGTACGTGGTAGTTAAATTCCCACGCGTTTCTTCTATCAAATATCCGTCTTCATACACTAAAGTAGTCGGGTTAACAGTACCCCATGTTAACGTACCAGAAAACGGTTCACTGCTGTTTGACGCGTCGCTGCTGCTGATTTCTTTGGGTACTACATCTTGAAATTGGCTGTCCGCCCATTGCGTGCGTCTTATTGTATGTGTTAACGTCGGGCGTAACGTCCAATTTACCGGAGTTAACGTGTTTTCTTCGTATCCGCGCTGGATGATGTATATCTTGCCGCCGTCAATATAGAGATTGTACGTCATTCCCGGAACGGTATCAGACCAACCAATAAGCCGGTTAATGTGTTCGCCGAAGCTTCCCGAAAAAGTTTCGTAAAAAGATAGAAACACAATATATTGCCGCTGTTTTATATTGATGTCGCTTTTTGGGTAAAAATCCGCACCGTGAAAAACAATAGGTATGCCAATAGCCGCGCTGATCGCGTTCAAGTGGTCGGTCAATTTTGGGCGCTTCCAGCCAAGCAAAATAGTACCTTCGTATTTCACCTGATAAATCACAAGCTTGTTTACAAGTGAATTTGCGTGGGCCGCGCCAGAAATGGCCGCTTTGTTCCCCTGCTCAGCAATTCGTTCAATTTCAAAGCTATATCTGTGGTCAAGAATGTTTCCTGTGAGTGTAGCGCCGACTGTTAAAGCAGTATTTACCACGTTGGCGCTATATTGCAGGGTGGCGCTCCGGGCCGCGAGCGACACACTTATACTTTCAAATTTAGGCGGCGTTCCGCCGCTTACCGTAACACTAAAATACCCATCCTGCTGGCCGTCGTTTTCTTCAACATATGTGTAGCCCACGGCCTCGGTGTAGGTTCCGGGAACGTTCCCGCAACGTACATAAAGTGTGTGTGTGCCGTTGCTAAGCAGCCGCACTTCGTCACTGTAGCTATTACCATCCAGAGACAATTCTATTCCTTGTATATCGCTGTACACATAAGCGTATACATCCACGCCAGCTTCCACATCCTGCCCGGGAAGTGCGCCGGTTAGCGTTACCTGTGTTTCTGTAACGTCGTTGGCTAAAAATTCGTTAATACTTATAGCAATCATTTAAACTCTCCAGATTTCAAGTTGAACGTTTTTATAACTATTCAGTAAATCATCTGCGTAACTGGTGCGCCGTATTACCACGCGGGCATTTTGAATGGCCCGCCCGTCGTCAAGAATAACGGGAACGAGCGTCCGGGAAGACCAATAGCCTTTTAACGTTTCATAGTCGGCTGCAGAAAAAATAGCCGAAAAAGAAATGACTTCCCCGTCATCAACTACCCCGTAATCCTCAACCGTAACCCCGCCAATAATTTTTACAAGTTCCTGCCGGTCATCCGGGACAAGTTCCAAGCCATTGGACCGGCCAAGGCTTTTAACGCTTCCAATTGTTACCATTTTTATACCTCTTACGACTAAACACATCTAAAACTTTATATAAAGCCCGTACATGCATTTTAAAGGCAGACGCGATAAATATATCGCGCCGCCTTTTGAAAACGTTAATACCGGTACTGTGCGCCGCCTCTTAATGCCTGCTCTATCGTTGGCGTAATTATTGCAGCCACTTTATTGGCCAGCTTATCCATGGCGCTCACATCTTCTACCACGGTGTTATCAAAGTAATTGTTGACCGTCGTATTGTTGTTATTTGTCACCGGGGCCGGGGCTGATATGTCGGCAAACTGGCCAAAAATCCTGTCTCTTGCATTTCCAAAGTCTTTCAGCCGGTCAACACCGATTTCCCGGAGCGCGTTCACATCCGCCTGCCGGAAGCCGTTCTGCCTCATATAAAGGCGGTCAGCATAGGCTTTAATATCAGCTTCGTTGTAGGTGCCGTTTTCCCGCTGCTTTTCTGCATATCGGAGCACTTTTAAATTGCTTTTCAGTGCGGACTCTGCGCCGGAAATGGCCGCTTCACGGGCCTTTTGCGCGGCCTCTGTCTCTTTTTTGTAAGCGTCTTCGGCGGTTTTTACCTGTTTTTGCCGTTCCGAGTTCAACTTTTCAAAATACTGTCTGTCAATTTTTTCTTTTTCAACTGCAAAAAGCCGGTTTGCGTCTACTTCCGCAATGCCCTCTTTAATATAAGCTTGTCTCTTATCCTCAAGGGCGTTAACCTGCCGCTGGTAGTCGGTACTGGTGGCGTCACGCAGCTCTTTATTGAATTTTTCCTGCGCGTCTTTCAGCTTTTTCAGTTCTTTTTCGTCCGGGCCTTCAATCTTTACCGGCACTTTTACCGGCTCTTTAGGCTTCACAATATCGGCCAGCTGTTTATCCAGATCGCCTTCCACGCCAGACGGTTTAAAGCCTGCAAGCTGAGCGAGGCCGTTGACAGCGCCAACTAATCCGTTTTTGAATTTATCAAACAGTAAAGAGACGTTTCCCTCGACGGCAATCACGATTTCGTTAAAGACTTTCATATTTTCCGCGAATTCACTATAAAGTTCCTTATTCTCATTCATGAGGCGCGTGCGCTCTTTTAAATAAGCCAGCTCTTGCTTCTTAGCTTCAACAGCTGAATTCCCGTAAGCATTCCCGCTTGCTTTAGCTAATTCTTTTTGCTGCAATAAAATCTGGCCGTTTATAGTCAGCAGTTCGTGATTCAAGTCATAATCTGTCTGCTTTGCACGCACCAGTTCATTTGTCTTAGCGATATAATCATCAAGGCCGTTTAACAGGTGTACAAACTGGTTCCCGCCGGAACCAAGTGTATTTGTCACAAAGTCCAGATCTTCCCCGGCGGCCTTTGCTTTTTGATAACCAGCTGCCAGCGCCTGCAGCTGTTCAACATAGCTTTTTTGCGTGCCGTCCGCGTTACGTAACTCCACGCCGTAGCGCTGTAGCATTTTTGTTGCGTTATTTCCGTCTTCCCCGGCTGTATAAAGCTGTTTATTTAATTTCTGTACAGCGTTCACAAAAGTTTCCGCGCTGGTTCCGTCAAGAGTAAACACCGCGTCAAGCTGTTCCGCCTCTTTATAAGACAAGTTCAGGCGTTCCGCCAGCATAAACACAGACTCGGACGCCTGGGCCGCTGTTTCAGCCGTTTCACGCAAATTCGAAGAAATGGCTTTTGCGCCCGTCCAAGCTGCGCCAATAGCAGCAGCAGCCACACCGACAGCGCCCAGCGCTTTTGCCGCAACAGCCGCTTTTCCGCCCATTCCACCAAGCGCGCCTGTCACAGACGACACGGCACCCCGGATTTTTGCGAATTCAGGTGATACACCTGCCAGCCCGTCTGAAATGCTTTTGCCAATATTCAAGCCTTTAGATTCAATCTGTGTTTTCAATCTATCAAGCTGCTTCGATTCCCGGACAAGGGCATTTGCAAGGGCTTGAGATTCTTTAGCGCTTGCGCCTTTTTCTTTGACCGACTGCTGGTATGCCCTGTTTAAAGCCTCTACGGCCTGTTTCTGTGTCGCGTATAACTGGTTCAACTTAGCCGTTTCAAGTTCCAGCGCTTTCAAATCGTTCCCGGCAGCTTTGGCACCAGCAATTTTAACGTCATACTGCAAACTTAAATCTTTAGCCGCGTCTTTCATTTGACGCATGGATTTCTGCAAATCCGCGTCCGCCTGGGCAAGGCTCTTTTCCCATTCGCTCAGATTTATTTTTAAGGGCAGGTAAAGGCCCTTGTCATTGTCTTTAGCCATGTTGTAAACCTCGAATACATCAACAAAACAAATTTGTTTTTATACGATAGACAAATTGATTTTCTACAGCTGTCCCCGGCTCTGATCACGCCGCCATGATAAAAAGGCTGCCGGAAAAAAGTTTACAGTTTTTAGAAAAATAGCCCTGCCAAAAGCATTAGCAGGGCTTGAAAATCTCTTCGGCTGGCACATAGTCTTCCGGGTGATTCATTTTGTCATATAAAACAACAATGTCAAAGAATTCGTCAACCGGTAACCTGTCAACCGTTTCCTTCGGCCAGTGCAGTTCCCGCCCAGCCCATATGTACCATTGTAATATGCCTTCCGCCGGGGACAGCCTTA
>JBGUUB010000029.1:0-18494 GCA_045133355.1 Acutalibacteraceae bacterium | reverse complement strand
TCGGGCATTAATACGGCTGTTTTAGACTGGCAGAAAGCCGCTATGGCAGACGGCTATAAATTCCCGAAATACGGCGCGGACGGCAAGTGGGGAGCAGAGTGTGAGAGCGTGGCGAAAGCCGCAATCTGCAAACAGCGCCTAACATACACCAATAAAAACCTGACTAAAATCATTCAGAAAAAGGTGGGTGTAACGGCAGACGGACTGTTTGGACTGAAAACAAAGGCAGCGGTAAGGGAATATCAGCGTGCAAACGGACTTACCGCCGACGGCGTTGTGGGTATAAATACTTGGAAAAAAATTCTCGGTGTATAATTAGGGTGACAAGAATAATCCGAACCTGCCTAAAATGGCGGAATTTCGGCGCTTTTTGGCAATTCGATCTTGATAGGCGTCAGCCTATCTGCGCCCTCGTTATCTAAAAATCATCCAAAATTCCGATCATTTTAGGTCACGGAATTTTGTAGTTGATGATTTTGCAAACAAATAAGGCAAAAACGCAGTTAATCCTAACGGATTAACGAGTATTTTAACAACATTTGGGTGCAAAATAATCCTCCAAAATCAGGTTCGGATTATTTTTGCCACCCTAAGGAGGAATACATATGAAAATTTCTGAAAATGCAAAAAAATGGCTTAAGGCGGCGGCGGTACGAGCGGTTAAAACCGTAGCACAGACTGCGGTTGCGACTATAGGCACATCGGCGGTGCTGTCGGCGGTGGACTGGAAAATCGTAATCTCCGCTTCGCTCCTTGCAGGGCTTCTATCGGTGCTTACAAGCATTGCGGGTCTGCCGGAAGTTAAGGAATAACATTATATTTGAGCAGACAAAAAAGACAGCCGCATTTTATGCGGCTGTCTGAAATTATGTAGTAAAAGCTTTGTATACGGTTTATTTGATTTCACTAACCTGAGAGCCCAACGGTATAGTCTGGTCCGATTTCTCGAACAGTTCGCTTACGGTTACAAACTCATAACCCTGGCTCTGAAGCTCAGGAAGTATTATCTTAAGTGCTTCAACGGTATTGTAGGTTGAGTGCATAATAATTATTCTTCCTTCTTTTGCAAGGTCTATTACATTAGATGATAGGTAGAATTTGTTGTTCTTGCTTTCGTCTGCATAATAACCGCTGATCATAGGCAGTTCAAGCTCGGTCATAACAGAATATACAGTTTCATTACCGGCAAGTTCAGGAAGTCTGACAATTTTCATAGTATAACCGGTTTCATCATAAACCAAATTCTGACAATCAGTTATTTTCTTTCTAATAGTTGTTGCAGCTATATCGGTAAGTTTATCGGTGGTCATGGAGTGATTGCCTAATTCAAAACCTTTTTTAATGGCGGATTTAAGTAACTTAGTGCCGGAATCCTCTGCTTGCTCATTGCAGTAGTTTATATAATCTCCGATAACCATAAAGGTTGCCTTACCGCCGGCTTCTTCAAACAAATCCATAATATCCGACATGGCATTCAACTCAGGAACATCGTCAAATGTAAAAGCAATTAACTTCTTTTCAACCGACATATCATCTTCGAGGTCAGCGTCATTAGCCTCGGGGGTTGCATTCTCTATGGTCGTTTCCGAAATAATAAAATTACCTTCTACAGTGACTTTTTGGGGTTCGCTGCTTGTTAAATCGTTAGATTCTTCGTTAAAGGTGCTATCAGGCAGAGAAATATCGATCTCTGAGCTTATCTCTTCACTGCTTGATTCTGCAGCACTGTCTGTTTCCTCTGTTTGAGAGGCGGTGGTTTTTCCAGGCTTTTTTTTCGCCGGTGTTTCTTCATCACCACATCCTGTTGTGAGAAGCAATACAAAAATCGACAACAGCACGGCGATACAGTGTAATATCATATTTTTCATGTATCTTATCCTCCTACTAAATCAAGCCAATGTTCTTGAAGCCATCGCGCTTAAAAATTAATACATAGTTATTATACTCATTAAAATAGGTGTTGTCAATCAAAAATATGCGTTTTGGTCTTTTTTTATATGTAAATTTTCCAAAATTGTAAAAATTAACAGCATAATTACTGTATTAATTAATTATTATAAACCTCGATTTTCGGGTAAAAAATGTGAGCATTTGAATAATAAAAGGAAAATTTTTAAGCTTTGAAATTCTTGAAGAGTTTAAACAGAAATTGATTTTGTAACAACAAAGCGCCGTGACCGTAAAGACCTCGGCGCTTTTTCAAAAAATTTGGCTATTCAAGCCCTAAAACATCAAGAGGGTCGGCGGGGTGACCGTTCTTTTCTGCTTCAAAATGAAGATGGCTCTGGTCGGCACATTCACTCGGTACAGTCCCTACTGCACCGATTATATCTCCGGCGGATACCTTATCTCCTGCCTTAACCTTTACATCCTTTAAAGAGGCATACATGGTGGTTATGCCGCCGCTGTGCTCAACCGTTACTACCGTTCCGAGGGTGCTGCTTTCTTCAACCGAAAGCACCTTTCCGTCACCCGCGGCACTTACCGATGTGCCGGCCTCGCAGGCTATATCAAGCCCCGTGTGAATACGCATATCGCCGAAGGTGGCGGAATACTGCAGCTCCTTTTCGCTGTGACTTTTAATTATTTCGCCTTGAAGGGGCATACTGAAAACAACCGCGGTATTGTTGCTTTCGTCCGGGGCTTCCGCTTCAGAAGAATACGGCTCGTCCGAGACCGGCTTGCCTGCCTCTTGCGAGGTTGTAGGGTTTGATATTAACGGCATATCTCCGCTTTCAAAAGTACTGCTTTCGGAAGAGTACGAGGCTTCTCCTTCGCTTTTTGAGCTGTTGTCGCGCTTACTTAAATTTGCCGCGGCAAACCAAGAAGCGCCGCCTATCGCAATAAGACAGCAGGCAATTACGATATAAAATGCCGCGCTGCCCGTAAATTTAGATTTTGAGTGATATTCCGAATATTTCATTTCAATCGTTCCTTTCCTTTTTATTATTAACAAATATACATATTATATTCCCTAAAAATTTAAAATCCGTTCACAGAAACGAAAAAATTATGGTTTAATATATAATCGTACCGAAAAGGGAGCCGCACCCGTTTTGGTATAATTTCTCTTTTAAAAAAAGAGAAGTTCTCTCCTCAAACCCCTTAAAAGTGAAAAAGAGCCGTGTAAACGGCTCTTTTTCACTTTTGGCATTAAGCATTAACAGAATAAAACCACCCATAAGGGTGGTTTTATCATTCAAGAATATAAATTTCAACATTGCGTACGCCGAAGCTTCTGCAGGCACTTTCTGAAGACATAAAAAGGTCAACGCCTTTCGGGTATCTTTTTGTAAAACCGCCTGTATCCGCTGCGACGGCATAACCGTAAATAACACTGCCGTCTGCGGTTTTGATATACATTTTAGTGCCGTAGGGGATATAGTTGGGGTTTACTGCAATATATCCCGGCTGGGGCGCTACGCCCGTGGAGCACCTATTGCCTGTATAGGTGTAGGCGGTGGCTCTTGCCGTAATTTTTGATTTATAGTTTACGGGGTTACCGTTTTGGTCAAGCTCTATCGGTGATGAGGGGATAAGGGTGGAAACACTCTTGACAGAAGCAGAGGTTGTAACTGTGCTTGCAGACGCACCTGTCACCTTTTTAGTGCCCACAATCTTCTTGGCGTCAACCGCGGCGGTGACTATCTCCTCGCCGGTGATGATTTTTTCTTCGGAAACGCCGTTAACAAGCTTTTCGGTGTAGTTGACCTGTTTTACACCGTCAGCGCCTTCTTGAAGGGAGGTGGTTCCTTCAGCTTTGCTTGAGGAATATACCGTTTCGGTGGTGTGAGGAATAACCTCAGTATAACTGCCGCTTATATATTCGATATCTGTGTAATCGATATAAGCGGTCTCGGTGATAACCGTGTCTAACGCGGGCTCTGTAAAATCGTTGTCGTCGGGTGTGTAGCCGGCGGCGGTAAGCGCATCGGCTACGGTGCCGCCTGTAAACTCGATTTCAATCGTCTCATCGCCCCTTGTAATGTAAACGGGGAAGGCGTAGGCAATCTCAACTGCTGTCTTGCGGTTTTCAACCGTGGTTTTTGTTATTTTGTAACACTCGGACTTTAAATTGAGGTTTGACAGAACATTCGCAACATTCATATTAAGTGAACGCACTGTGTAGGTTTGTTCACCGTCAAATATTTCAACTGTATTTAATGATAGCCCGAGTAAAGTAACAACTGCAATCGTAATTGCGGTCATAACCGCTATGCAGCTTATACGCATTTGTTTGGAGAGCAGGCTCTTTGACAAACGGTACTTTATTTTTTCTAACATCAAATGACTCCTTTGAAACAAATCTCGCAAGCCGAGGGCTATTATATAGCATTGAAACGGCAATGTCAAAAGAAGAAAAATCAATAATTTTAGTGAAAACAGCTAAAAACTATTTGATTTCAAAAAGGTTACAAGCTTGTAACCTTTTGTAATAAGCAAGATATTGTCAATTTTTTACATTTAACTTGTGCAATCCTACAAAATCGCACAAAGTGGTGTGAGCTTGCGCTTGTACACCTCTATTTTACACCAAAAGTGGGGGATTTATGCAAAATATCTTTACTAAGGCACAATATAGCGTATAATACTTTTTTAAAAAGCCGTTAAAAAAATCTTTACAATTATATATGTATGTGGTATATTATTATCGGTTGAATCCCTTTAAGACGGTACGGAGATATCGGCAAGGCTCTGATTAACAAATAGGCATACATTATATATAATATGTATATGTCCAAACTGTGTTAACTATTCGAGCGTCCTGCCGTGTGCGGGACGCTTTTCATGAGCTAAGGAGGCTTTATGGATAAGTTTAAGGCTACGCTTATGGATGAGGCGGCTGTAACAAGGGCGCTTAAGCGTATTTCACACGAAATATTAGAAAAAAACGATGGCGGCACCGATGTTTGTATTATAGGTATAAAACGCCGCGGTGTTGCCCTTGCAAATATTATAGCGGACAACATATATAATATAGAGGGAGTTCGCCCCCCTACAGGCGAGATTGATATAACCTTCTACCGTGACGATTTGACCGCAATTTCCCCCGACCCGGTAATACATTCGGCGGCGCTTACGGTTTCGATTGTGGGCAAAAAGGTGGTTTTGGTGGACGATGTGCTCTATACGGGCAGAACGGTAAGGGCGGCTATGGATGCAATTATGCGGTTTGGCAGAGCGGCATCGATTCAGCTTGCCGTGCTTATTGACAGGGGACATAGGGAGCTTCCCATAAGGGGAGACTATGTCGGCAAGAATGTCCCTACCTCGAAGTCCGAGATTATTGCGGTAAAAATACCGCCCTATGATGACGAGACCGTAGCCGAGCTTTATGAGATATGAACAGCCCTAAGGCTGTTGATATATAAAACGCACGGGATTAAATTCCGTGCAAAATATGGAGGAAGTAATAAATGAAGATGTACTACAATGTTGAAGACAAGCCTAAGTTTGGGCAGTTGATTGTCTTCGCAATCCAGCAGCTGCTTGCCATTATGGCGGCAACCCTCGTTGTTCCGGTAATAATTAACAGCAATGCAGGACTTACAGGCAAGGACGCTATGAGCACCGCCGCAGCACTTTTCGGCGCCGGCGTGGGAACCCTTGTTTATGTCCTTTTCACAAAGAAGAAAAGCCCGGTTTTCTTAGGCTCGTCCTTTGCATTCATCGGCTCAATGACTGCGGCGTTCGCAGGTGCGGCAAGCGTTGCCGTCGGTTATCTCGGTCTTATTTTCGGTGCGGTTTTCGCGGGTCTTGTCTATGTTGTTATTGCGATAATCGTTAAGTTTGCGGGAGTAGGCTGGATTAATAAGCTTATGCCTGCCGTTGTTATCGGACCTACGGTTGCCATAATCGGTCTTTCCCTTGCGGGCAACGCTGTCGGCGACCTTCAGAAGGGCGGCGTTTTAGACGCTGAGGGCAACTCGGTTGCGAATGTTCTTCTTTGCGTACTTATCGGTATTATAACCCTTATCGTCACCATGCTCTGCTCGACCTACGGCAAAAAGACCGCAAAGCTTATCCCCTTTATTTTCGGTATTCTCGCGGGCTATGCGGTAGCTCTTATATTTACGGTTATAGGCTACGCGGCTGATGTCGAGGCTTTAAAGCTTATCAATTTCGGCAACTTTACGGCTCTTGTTTCGGGCGGCGTATCCCTTGAAACCTTTATCAGTGTTCCTAAATTCACATTCTTAACCGCTTTCGGCGGCTTTGGTGAAATTTCAGGTTCCTATATCGGTACGGTTGCGGTTGCGTATGTACCTGTTGCTTTCGTTGTATTCGCCGAGCATATCGCCGACCACAAGAACATTTCAAGCATTATTGAAAAGGATCTTCTTGAGGAACCCGGACTTCACAGAACACTTTTGGGCGACGGTGTAGGCTCAATGGTAGGCGCTTTATTCGGCGGCTGCCCGAACACCACATACGGCGAGTCGGTAGCATGCGTTGCTATCACAAGAAACGCTTCTGTTGCTACAATTATTGCGGCGGCCTTCGGAGCTATAATCGTTTCCTTTGTAAACCCCTTTGTCGCTTTCGTTAATTCCATTCCCGCCTGCGTAATGGGCGGCGTTTGTATGGCGCTTTATGGCTTTATCGCTGTAAGCGGTCTTAAGATGGTACAAAAGGTTGACCTTAACGAAAACAAAAATCTCTTTGTTGTATCGGCTATACTTATCGCAGGTATCGGCGGACTTTCCCTTACCTTCGGAAAGATTACCCTTACAGCGGTTGCAACCTCACTTATCCTCGGAATAATCGTAAATCTTATTCTTTCGGGCAAGAAAGAGGAAATAAACGAGACCAAGGAATAATAAAAAAGCCTCCCTTGTGCAAAGGGAGGGGAACCGCCGAATGGCGGTGGAGGGATTGTTCGTTTAACGGCTTAACCGCAGACAATCCCCCAGTCTCGCTATGCTCGACAGCCCCCTTTACACAAGGGGGCCTTTTTTGTTCAAACTTTGCAAAAACCTCCCTCTGACGAGGGAGGTTTTTGCAAATGCCTTTAATGTTACAGTCTTTTTATTATTTAAGATTTCTTTCAAGCCATACGAAGCCGACATCAAGTGCATCAAAGAATGAATCCTTTTCCGATACTTTTACGGTTCTTTCCTTTTGGGGAAGCTGGGTATCGCTCTTTAAAAGCTCAACCCTTACCTTGCCCGGAATCTCATTCTCACCCGCCTTTACTGTAGAAAGCACGGTAAATCTTACAACAAAGGGTTCTGCCATATCGCCGTAATAGATTTCATTTCCGCACTTAACAAGCGGTTTTTCTTTATAGGTTAAAAAATTATTTTCAGCCATAATTCTTACTGCTCCTTCGGCATTTCACCGTAAAGATTGAATCTGAAGAGCATTGTTTCGTCCTCGGGGTCGGTGCATCGGATTGTAGCCTCGGCAACCTCGGAGTTTCTTAAAATTGTGCTGAGACCTAACATCTGGCAAAGCTTGGATTTAAGATTAAGCACATCGCCGTCCTTGGTTTCGAGATAAACATCGCCCTTGCATTCGTCAATCGCTTTTATAAAATCATCAAAATCAATGTTGTGAAGTTGAATTTTTCCGTTATCCATAAAACAAAACCTCCCAAATTATTCTATGCTAAAAGTATAAACGATATATATTAATATGTCAAGTTAAATTAGTGTTGACTTTTTGACAAATTTCTTATACTATATTATTTGTAGGAATTTCGGTTTCAGGAGGAATAAAATTTTGGATAACGCAAAAAAAAGTATGGATACCATTGTCGCCCTTGCAAAGGGCCGCGGCTTTGTATACCCCGGCAGCGAGATATACGGCGGTCTTGCAAATTCTTGGGATTACGGTCCCTTGGGCGTTGAGTTAAAAAACAACATAAAAAAGGCGTGGCTTAAAAAGTTCGTTCAGGAGTCCCCTTATAATGTAGGACTCGACAGTGCGATTTTAATGAACCCCGAAACATGGGTAGCTTCGGGTCACTTGGGAGGATTTTCCGACCCGCTTATGGACTGCCGTTCCTGTAAGACAAGGCACAGAGCAGATAAGCTTATTGAAGACTATGTAGCCGAGAACGGCCTTTCGGATAACCCCGCCGCTATGAGCGACGAGGAAATGATGCAGTACATCAAGGATAAGGGTATCGCCTGCCCTAACTGCGGCTCCCACGATTTTACCGATATAAGAAAGTTCAACCTTATGTTCAAGACCTTTCAGGGCGTTACGGAGGACAGCTCCTCAACCCTTTATCTCCGTCCCGAAACCGCACAGGGCATTTTCGTAAACTTCAAGAACATTGCCCGCACTACCAGAAAAAAGATTCCGTTCGGTGTAGCGCAGGTAGGTAAGTCCTTTAGAAACGAGATAACACCGGGTAACTTCATTTTCAGAATACGCGAATTTGAACAGATGGAGCTTGAGTTCTTCTGCAAGCCGGGCACCGACCTTTACTGGTTTGAGTACTGGCGCGGCTTCTGCAAGAAGTGGCTTTTGGACCTTGGTATGAACGAGGAGCATTTAAGACTTCGCGACCACGATAAGGATGAGCTTTGTTTCTATTCAAAGGCGACAACCGACTTTGAGTTCTTGTTCCCCTTCGGCTGGGGCGAGTTATGGGGCGTTGCCGACCGTACCGATTACGATTTAACACAGCACGCCAATCATTCGGGTGAGTCTATGGAGTATTTTGACCCCGAAACAAACGAAAAATACATTCCTTATGTAATAGAGCCCTCCTTGGGTGCAGACCGTGTATTGCTTGCATTCCTTTGCGACGCGTATGATGAAGAAGAGGACGAAAAGGGCGACACCAGAGTTGTCCTTCGCCTGCATCCCGCGCTTGCTCCCTTTAAGGCGGCGGTTTTGCCCCTTTCAAAGAAGCTTTCTGAGAAAGCCACAGAGGTATTCGGCGATTTGGCTAAGGACTTTATGGTTGATTTTGATGACGCGGGCTCAATAGGCAAGCGTTACCGCCGTCAGGACGAAATCGGCACGCCGATTTGTATAACCTACGATTTCGACTCGCTTGAAGACAACTGCGTCACCGTGCGCGACCGCGACACAATGGAGCAGAAGCGTATTCCGATTTCGGAGCTTAAGGCTTATATTGCAGACTCCGTTAAATTCTAAAATCAGGGCGACAGCCTTTAAAGAGGTAATGAAATGACTTCTACCCAAATTTTGTTAATGGCAGCCGAGCTGTTAGGCGGTCTTGCATTTTTCCTTTACGGCATGTCAACACTGTCGGACGGACTTGAAAATGTCGCAGGGGGTGCTCTCGAAAAAACCCTTAAAAAGGTTACGCAAAACCAGTTTTTAAGCTTTTTTCTTGGCGCGGGAATAACCATTGCGATACAGTCCTCCTCGGCGATGACCGTAATGCTTGTAGGTCTTGTAAACTCAGGAATAGTTAATTTCTGCGACACCTTCGGCATAATAATGGGCTCGAATGTGGGAACAACCCTCACTGCCTGGCTTTTAAGCCTTACGGGCATAAGTGGCGACAATTTCTTCCTTACTTTATTAAAGCCCATGACCTTTGCGCCCATTCTTGCCTTTATCGGAATACTTCTCAGAATGGTTTCAAAGCAGGACAGAAAGAAGAATATCGGACTTATTCTCATAGGCTTTGCCGTTCTTATGACGGGAATGGACTTTATGAGTGATTCTATGAGCGCCGTTCAGGAAATGGAGGGCTTTAAGAGCTTGCTCTTTGCCTTCAGCAGTCCTATGGTAGCACTTTTAATATCTATGCTTTTCACAGGGGTTATCCAGTCTTCGGCGGCGACCATCGGTATTGTTCAGGCGTTAGCCCTTACGGGTAGCATCACCTATGAAATGGCGATACCGCTGGTACTCGGCGCTAATATCGGCACCTGTGTCACGGCGTTTATCTCAAGCTTCGGTACTAACAAAAACGCCAAGCGCGTGGTTGCAATGCATATTTATGTTAATGTGATAGGCTCGGTGCTGTGCTTGATTTTGCTTTATATTGCGGAATTTACGGGCGTAGCGTTTATAAAATCGCCTGTCTCCATGATTGGCGTTGCAATGATTCATACCCTGTTTAATTTCGTAAACACAGTAATTCTTGTACCCTTCAGAAAGTGGGTAATACGCCTTTGCGAGCTTACCGTCAAGAAAAATGACGGTAAAACTCATACCGTATTTTTGGACGAGCGTCTCTTTAACAACACGGCGCTTGCGGTTTCGGAATGTCACAGACTTACCTCGGAAATGGCGGAGCACGCGAGGGTGTCTCTTTTGAAATCCATTTCGGTTATTTCAAAATATGACGCACAGACCGTGCAGTTTATCCGTGAAAACGAGGAGCTTATCGATAAATACGAGGACAAGCTCGGCACCTATCTTGTGCGCTTAAGCAATAACGAGCAGTCGGAAAATACCGCGCACAGCATAGCGAGAATGCTGCACAGTATAGGCGATTTCGAGCGCATAGGCGACCATGCTCTTAATATCTGCAAGGTTGCTGAGGAAATGCACGACAAAGGTATTCATTTTTCTAAGGACGCAATAAAGGAAATAGAGACTATTACCTCCGCCGTGAGCGAAATACTTAATATGACTATAGATTCCTTTATAAACGACGATATAGAGCAGGCTTCTCATGTCGAGCCGCTTGAACAGGTTATTGATAAGCTTAATAAGGAGCTTAAGGCGCGTCATATTAACCGTCTGCAAAACGGTGAATGTACCATTGAGCTGGGCTTTATCTTCACCGATTTGCTTACAAATTACGAACGCGTTTCCGACCATTGCTCAAATATTGCGGTTTACACAATGCAGCTGCCGACCGATATGCTTGATACCCACAAGTATCTGCATAAGCTTAAAAGCTCACTTAACGGCACATTTGTGGACGATTTCAACAAATTCAGCGAAAAATATACTTTAGATACATAATTTCAGTAACCCCTCCCGCAGGTCGGGAGGGTTTAGGTTTGGTTAAGATTTATGTGTATTTTAACGGAGGCATTTGATGAAACATCACAAGCTTTCTCATGTTCGGGTTATAACACTCGGTTATTTTATTATGATACTTTTCGGCACGCTTTTGCTTATGCTTCCCTGTGCTACACGGGACGGGATAGGTGCGGGTCCTGTGACCGCACTTTTCACCGCTACCTCGGCATCCTGTGTTACGGGACTTGTTTTGCAGGATACCGCAACCTACTGGTCGCTGTTCGGTCAGTTGGTGATTCTCGCGCTTATTCAAATAGGCGGTCTCGGCTTTATGACGATTGCCATATTCTTTTTCAGGCTTATAAGCAAAAAGTCAAGCCTGAGAGAAAGGGCTGTAATGGCGGAAAGCATAAATACCACCCGTATGGGTGACTTTTCGAGGATTGTCAGAAAAATAGTTATAGGAACTATAGCTTTAGAGAGCGCAGGCGGAATTTTACTTGCGACCTACTTTGTAAGGCAACCCGAATTGGGCTTTTTTAAGGGAGTTTATTACGGCTTTTTTCATGCGATTTCCGCATTTTGCAACGCAGGCTTTGACCTTATGGGAGGTTATTCCTCATTCACTTCACTGTCAGACAACATTTTGGTAAACGCCGTGCTTATAATACTTATCGTAGTAGGCGGTATCGGTTTCCTTGTGTGGGACGATATTACCGCTTGCCGCTTTAGTTTCAGGAAATTTTCTTTACACACTAAAACCGTGCTTACTGTGACCGCGATTTTGGTTTTAGGCGGGGCAGTACTGCTTTTTGTATTTGAGCATAATAACACGGGGATTGATAAGCCTTTAAGCGAGGAAATATGGGTGGCGCTTTTCGGCTCTGTTACTGCGAGAACAGCGGGCTTTAACACCGTGGATACCGCGGCGCTCAGCTCTGCCTCAAAGCTTATAACCATTATACTGATGTTCATAGGCGGCTCGTCGGGCTCTACCGCGGGCGGTGTTAAGACTACAACCGTTGCTGTAATACTGATTTTCCTCATAGCGGGAATGCGCGGACAGGACAATATTCATTTCTATAAAAGACGCATCAGGGACGATATACTCAGAAAATCGGTAATTATTATATCAACCAATTTACTGCTTCTGCTTTTCGGTGCCACAGTGCTTTGCGCTGTTCAGGGCGTCAGCATTACCGACGCTGTTTTTGAAACCACCTCGGCAATAAGCACGGTGGGAATGACCACAGGTATAACAAGGGACTTGAATTTAATCTCTGAATTGGTTATAATATTTCTTATGTATTGCGGTCGAGTGGGGAGTATATCCTTTGGAATATCCCTGTTTGAGCGCAGAAAGCCGCCTGTTTCCTATCCTGAGGAATCGGTCACGGTAGGTTAGATTTTTTTAAGGGAGATAATAAAATGAAATCTTTTCTTATAATCGGTATGGGCTCGCTTGGTCATCACCTTTGTAACGAGCTTTCCAAAAACGGCTGTGAAATAATGGCGGCTGATATAAATGCCGAAACTATGGAAGATATTATGCCTATGGTAGTAAGTGCAAGAGTTTGCGACTGTACAAAAATAGATGTGCTTAAAACCCTCGGCGTTGAGGAGTTTGATGCCTGCTTCGTTTGCATAGAGGATTTCTTTCAGGCCTGCCTTGAAATTACCGATTTGCTTAAGGATTTAGGTGCTAAAAAGGTATACAGCGTTGCAAACCGCGATGTCGAGGAAAAGTTCCTTCTTCGTAACGGGGCGGACAGGGTTATATATCCCGAACGCGATGTAGCCAGCCGTATTGCGGGACTTGAAAGCGCGGAAAATATATTTGACTGCATAAATATATCGACTGAATACTCTATCTTCGAGATTGAGCCTTTAGAAAAATGGATAGGAAAAACGGTTACCGACCTCGATTTCAGAAACAGATACGAGCTTAATATAATCGCCGTAAAGACGGACGGCAGGGTTATGCCTATACGACCCGATTATGTTTTCACCAAAGAGGAGCATTTGCTTGTGCTTGGTCATAAAAAGGATGTTCGCCGCGTTTTAAAATAACTCTTAGGCAATGACACTAAAAATGGGGAGGATAGGTCGGTGCAAAAGCTTTTAAGCGGATTAAAGCACACATTTTTAAGTAAAAAGTTTATCGGCTATTGTCTCATAGGTATTATTAATACATTTAACACCGCGTTTTTTTCCTGGTTGGCGCATTTTAAGCTACAGGAAAATGTCGCCGCTTACATAGGGTATTTTATTTCACTTACGATAAATTATATTTTAAACAGCATAATAGTTTTTAAAAACCGCCTCGCCTTAAGGCGGTATTTTAGGTTTTTACTTTCATATGTGCCTAATTTCATAATTTATACGCTGGTAAGCCTGCTTACTATTAATGTTATGCAAATGAATCAGTTCTGGGCAACGGTGCTTGCAACCGCTGCGGGAGCACCTGTTACATTTGTTATAATCAAGCTGTTCGCTTTTGGCAGCAAAGCAAAAACAGAAAATGAAAAATCTTGAAAAAATTTCAAATTTATTAAAATAGTTATCCTTGACATAATCGGATAATAATAATATAATGTCATTTATATAGACTTCTATGACACATTAATATATAAAGGTGGTTATTTCATGGCAAAGGTAATCAAGCTTACCGATGACGGTCTTAAAAAACTCGAGGAGGAGCTCGAAACTCTTAAAACCGAGGGCAGGGCAGATATAGCAGAAAAAATCAAGGTAGCCCGCGGATACGGTGACCTTTCGGAAAACAGCGAATACGATGAGGCAAAGAACGAGCAGGCTAAAATCGAGGCAAGGATTGTCGAGATTGAGGAAATGCTCAAAAATGTTGAAATCATTGAGGATGTTAAGGGCACAGCCAAAACCGTAATGGTCGGCGTAAAGGTAAAGGTGCTTGACGAGGAATACGGGGATGAGTGCGAATACCGCGTTGTCGGCTCTACCGAGGCAGACCCGAGAGACGGTAAAATTTCGGACGAATCTCCTGTTGGCAGAGCGCTTATGGGCAAAAAAATCGGCGACGAAGTTATCGTCGAGGCTCCCGGCGGCGAATTTAAGCTTAAGGTAGTAGGAATTTCAAAATAAATTAAGGATGTTTATAACACCGTAAAAGCGGTGGAAAGGAGAGTAAAATGGCACAGAATAATAACCCTGCAACTCAGGATTTGAATGAAATTGTTAAGATTCGCCACGAAAAGCTGGCGGCTTTAAAGGAAAGCGGTAACGATCCGTTTTTAATTACAAAGTTTGATTTCGATAACGATTCTGCTAATATTAAAACAAACTTCCACGAGCTTGAGGGCAAAACCGTCAAAATCGCAGGCAGAATCATTGCCCGCAGAATTATGGGCAAGGCAAGCTTTGTAGGTTTAAGCGATTCCACCGGCAAAATTCAGCTTTATGTTAAGCGTGACGATGTAGGCGAGGATGTTTATGCCGCTTTCAAAAAGTGGGATATCGGCGATATTGTCGGAGTTGAGGGCTTTATTTTCAAGACCCAAACCGAGGAAATCTCCGTTCATGCAACATCTATAACCTTGCTTTCAAAATCCCTTTTACCTCTTCCCGAAAAGTTCCACGGACTTAAGGATAACGATTTAAGATACCGTCAGCGTTATGTTGACCTTATTGTTAACCCTGAGGTTAAAAATAATTTTGTTGTTCGCTCAAAATTCATAAAGTTTATGAGAAATTACCTTGATAATATGAATTATATCGAGGTTGAGACTCCGGTGCTTAATACTATTGTCGGCGGTGCTGCAGCCCGTCCCTTCGTTACGCATCATAATACCTTAAATATACCTATGTATATGCGTATTGCCACAGAGCTTCCTTTAAAGAGACTTATTGTCGGCGGTATGGATAGGGTTTATGAAATAGGCAGAATTTTCCGTAACGAGGGTATGGATCCCAAGCACAATCCCGAATTTACTACTGTTGAGTTATATCAAGCTTATGCTGATTTCCATGATATGATGGATATTGCCGAGGGAATAATTGCAGGCGCCGCAAAGGAAATTTTAGGCACATATGAGCTTGAATGGTTAGGTGAGAAAATCGACCTTACCCCGGGTTGGCGCAGACTTACTATGGTTGATGCCGTTAAGGAATATGCAGGTGTTGATTTCGGTGCTATTACCGATGATGCAGAGGCTGTTGCCGCCGCAGAGGCTATCGGTGTAGAGTTAGCCGAAACTGCTGATAAGACATGGGGTAATGCTCTTTATGCTTGCTTCGACCAGAGGGTTGAGGAAAAATTAATTCAGCCTACATTTATCACAATGTATCCTGTTGAGGTTTCTCCTTTAACTAAGGCTTCACCCGAAGACCCAAGACTCACTGAGCGCTTTGAGCTGTTTGTATGCCACAGCGAGCTCGCAAACGCTTATTCCGAGCTTAACGACCCGATTGTTCAGCGCGAGCGCTTTATGAAGCAGTTAGAGCTTCGTGACAGAGGCGACGACGAGGCGGAAATGCTTGATGAGGATTTCCTCACCGCTATGGAGTACGGTATGCCTCCCACAGGCGGTATGGGAATGGGTATCGACAGAGTGGTAATGCTCCTCACCGGTGCCGATACTATCCGTGAGGTAATTTGCTTCCCCACAATGAAGCCTATTGACAAGTAAAAGTCGAAAAAACCCAGTGTTTATGCGGGTTTCGGGACTTTCTAAACCGAATAAATTTACCTCTTTACACCAAATTTACACCAATCGGTGCTAAAAACGGTGCAGAGACTAAAAAATCGCATAATTTTAAGTTTCACACAGCTCCTGAGAAGTTACTGCTTCTCAGGAGCTTCTTTCATTTCTCATAGTTTTCGGACTACATCGCAAACTACACCAATCCTGTTTTTCTCAATATAATGAGGATAATCACAGAGGAAGGGGTGGTTATACTATGAGCAACAGTTTAGCAAGCGTTCACCCGGAGCTTATTTCTGAATGGTCAGAGAAGAATTTACCGCTGACACCGGATAAGATAACCTTCGGTTCAAATAAAAGAGTATGGTGGAAAGGTGCTTGCGGACACGAGTGGGAAACGAGCGTCAAAGCTCGCTCAAAGGGCGAGAAATGCCCGATATGCTCAGGAGCGAGAGTAATAGAGGGTATCAATGATTTAGCCACATTGAAGCCCCTGCTGGCTCAGGAGTGGTCTGAAAAGAACGAATTAAAACCTACTGAGGTTTCTGTTGCTTCTCATAAGAAGATTATTTGGAAATGTAAACACGGACACGAATGGGAAGCAAGCGTTAAAAGCAGAACGATAAACGGTACAGGCTGTCCATACTGCTCACACAATAAAGTCCTTGCCGGATTCAATGACCTTGCTTCACAGTATCCCGATATTGCTGCTGAATGGTCTGACAGAAATCTTCCGTTGCTGCCTACAATGGTAACAGCCTTTGCAAACAGTAAGGCTTGGTGGAAATGCAAAAATTGCGGAAACGAGTGGCACACTCTTATTTCAACCCGTTCCGGTGGGAGCAGATGTCCGTATTGTAGCGGATTGACCTCCTAAGACGATGTATTGATTGATTTTTCCCGGTAAAACATCGTTAACTTGGTATGCTTTGGGGTTCTCATCTACAATCTTTTTTAGTGCTTTAGAAAGTGTATTCTTTTCGGACCTTGATAATGATACCCATTCATTAGGGACTAGTGACGATACTATAAAAACATCGCCTTCTTTCTTTGCAGAAAGAGTGTCTTTCATTTTTGAAATTAAGTCTGCAATATCAATGGTGTTGTTATCGGTCAAAGATAACAAGGTTCTGTACTTTTGATATGCAGATAAACTTAATCCCATTTTTTCGCTTTCTCGTTGAAGCAATAAAATTTCTTCCTCAGAGTAATTTGAATAAACTCGTGCCATAGAGACCTCCTTAAAATATTTATGGGGATAGGTGCTATGCCCATTATACACAAGGAAAACTATTTTGTCAAGAAAAAGATGGCTGCTCGTTTGAGTAGCCATCAAGTACATTATTCAAAATCGTTGTTGGGCATCATATTTAACGGATTTTGCTTCATAAATTTGATACCTCATTTTTTTGATTATTTGATGTGTCCATATTATCCAGCCCTATACGATGGGCTGTTATCAAATTGTTATCGGTGGTGATAACGGGGGGTAGCAGGGTTGTTGTTTTCTCTGGTGGTTTACAACTACATTTTACCACGAAAGGCAGGGAAATGCAATAACCATCCTTGCTGTGGCGTATCAAGGAATCTTACTGAACATATGGCGCACCTTATCCAAACGGCTGTTTGGACGACGGGGCTGGATGATTGGCTCGCCGACAGTGGCCTGATACCCTTTCAGTTCCGTCAGGCACACACTCCGCCCGTTGGTGTAAAAGGCCAAATCAGTACGGTATGCCTGTATGCAACGGGCGGGAATCTCGCCAGTAAAGACAACTTCATCCTTTTTTATCTGGGCCGTTTCGATGGTGGCACAGTATTTCGGCGCATCATGATAAGCCCTGGAAAGGTATTCCTGGGGCGCATAGAGGGTGAAGGAGAGATAAGGTTCCAGCAACTGCGTCCCAGATTTCTTCAATGCCTGTTCCAATACAATCGGGGCCAATGAGCGGAAGTCCGCCGGCGTACTGACCGGGCTATAGTAAAGTCCGTATTCAAAGCAAATCTTACAGTCCGTTACGTTCCAGCCACACAAGCCTTGCCCCAAACCGTAACGGATACCATCCATGACAGCGTTTTGAAAACTCTGGTTCAGGTATCCCAGGGAAACCCGGCTCTCGTATTTTACACCGGAGCCAAGCGGGAGCGGTGTAACAGACAGTCCGATAGATGCCCAAAACGGGTTAGGCGGCACCTCGATATGGATGGTGTGACTGGCCACTTTGAGCGGCCGCTCTAAATAAATGACGGTGGGTTCCTTCACTGCTGTTTCAATCTTGTATTTTTCCGTCAGCAAAGCGGAAACAACCTCCAACTGCATCCGACCCAAAAAAGAAAGAATGATCTCATGGGTGGTGGAATCCACCTCGTAGTGCAAAAGCGGGTCAGTATCCGCAATTTGCGTAAGAGCGTCCAGCAACCGGTCTCTTTGCTCTGCCGTTTTTGGCGTAATCGTCGTCCGCAGCATAGGGAAGGGAACATCACTCCACATTTCACGAGGAAGTTGGGTTTTGTCCCCCAATATATCGTTTAATCTCAAGCTGTCGCTGGGAAGGATGACAATTTCGCCCTTATGGGCGGTGTCTGTCCGAACAATTTCCCCTTTGGATGGAATACGCATCTCTGTGATTTTCAGCTTTTCTCTCCCGGCCAGGGCCACCGTATCCCGCAGGCGCAGCGTTCCGCTGTATAGCCGTAGATAGACACGCCGCTGGCCGCAATCTGTATACTCCACCTTGAAAACGCTGCCGCATAGGGCGGCGCTCCCCTGTTCCCCAATCGGTTGGAACAGCCCTGTCACCGCATCCATCAACGGTTGAATGCCAAGGCCCTTTTTGGCGCTGCCATAATAGACCGGGAACAGGGAGGCGTCTTGAACCCGCCGCTGTTCCTCCCGCACAAGTT
>JBGUUB010000028.1:0-21917 GCA_045133355.1 Acutalibacteraceae bacterium | reverse complement strand
CGTCCACCCGTCAATGTTTTGCACTATTAATTGTTTGTGGCAAATCATGCAGTATTCAAACCTATACGGCTTACTCATAATATCCCCCCATAAAGTCCACATTAAAATTAAATCTGTCGGAACTCTCACGCGCGTTTTAATAGCTTTGATATTTGTGTTAACGCTCATATTCCACCCGCCTTTATATGCCTAACTCCCGCGCCTTGTATTCTGTCAGTTTATCACGCGCAATTTTCAAAGCCTTTTCTTTGTTCTTTGCGGCTACAAAAACATTATATCTTTTATATAAATTTCCCTCGCTTGTTACTTCGTTAAGCTTGATTTCATCGGGATTTATAAAGCATTGCCAACAATGTATACTTCGGTAATTATCATCAAAAACCACTTCGTTTCATTTTTCGGGTCGTCGTCTAACTCATACGCCGACGTTTTGTCAATTGTCTTTGTTGGCTTGATTTCTGCTGGGAACGGGTAACAAGTCAAATAAAAATCACTTCGCGCCCGTTCTTCTCTGTTTTCATACTCTGCAAGTTTAATATATCGCAAATCTGACATATTCGGCTCAATGCCCTTTGATTTCAGCCCGTCCGCGTTTTTCTTCAACGCGGCGGCTGTTTTCCTGTCGGTCAATCTCTCCATGTGTTTTCACCCTCTAAAACTCGCACGATGATTTTATAAAAATCGCGCTGTAAACATTCATCACGCATTTTTGTTTGTTCGTATGCGCCCGCCTTGTATATTTCATTTGCATATATTTCGCTTTATGATCTCCGTTTTCATTTCCTCGTTCATTCTTGTATTATCGGGGATTTCAAAAGTCCCTTGCAATGTGATTATCGGGCGTTCTGTGTTGTGCAGTATAAACGGCATTTCATTAACTATTTGCGCCGTCGGTATCGTGGTATAGCCGCCTAGCTTTTCAATTATCCATTTTTTCAGCCTGTTCATTGTTTGCACTCCCTTTGACATTTACATTTATTTTTTGCCGTATTTCTACACCACAATAAATGCAATTATACTTCTGAAAACACTCTTTAGATACTGTATCTATGAGTAAAGTTCTTTTCATTACTCTGCCGCATTTAGTACATAATTTCATGGTTTTACCTCGATTTCTGCCGAAAACTCGGCGGCTAAATCTATGCCGTATTTTTCTTTGATGATTTCCAAACATTCAAGCCCGCTAAATTTGTGATGTAAATACGACGGGTTATCCATCAAATCTTTTGTTTCGTGCAATAGATCAGCGAACTTTCGCAAACGTCCCGCGCCCCAATTCAAGTTAGTTGCAAGCGTCCAAAATACAGTACCTAATAATTGCGCGGTTATATCGTTTGCACACTCTGTAAATATCTGTTCTCTGTATTCTGACACAGCTTTGTTGGCTTCTTGCTTCTGCCTGTTTGTTAGTCTGTTATGTGCTTTCATTGTGTCAACTCCCTGTCAAAATATTTGTACCATTCAATAGCCTGTCCGCAAGCGGGGCAAAAATCGGGCGTGTATTTGCTTTCAAGTTCATTATCGCAAGCGGGGCATAAAATTATAATTGGTTCATCACTGCCGCCTTGCTCATATATCGGCGGGCGCGGCTTTCTGCTGTTCATAGCCCGCAACGCTGATTTTAATGCTTTCTTTTCGTCGGCGTTATCTGCCTTTGATATCATAGCTTTTATTGTTTTTATCTTCTTATCCATCGTTTACGCCCCATTCTTGCAAGAGTTTTTCAAGCTTTTCCGTGTCTGCCGTTTCAATGCCGAAAATTTCACAATCTTGCACAATCAAATTTATTAATCTGCTCATTTGCGCCGTATCGTAAACACTAGACCCGTAATATAAAATTACGTTTGTGCAACCGTCAAGGCGGGATTTAAACGTATCTGTTACCCAGCCCAAACGATTATAGCCCCAACGTTTACAAAGCGCGTCAACCGCTTCATTTTTTACACAAACGGTTTCAGAATTGCCGCCGATCTCTTTTATATAGCTTTTATATAATTCTTCTTTGGCAATTCCAAGCACCGCCGCCAATTTGTCAAGCAATACCCAACAATAAGCGTTAGCGTCAAGGCTTCTTTTTTTCTTCTTTTCGGATATCGTCAAGCTATAATTTACGCCGTCTTTCAAGCTGTCAATATAGCTTGACAATTCCGCTATTACTTTGATTTTATCGGCTTTTGTGAATTTTATTTCGTGCATTGCTTCTTTTTACTCATTAGCATATTATACGCTTTTTTTGCCTGTTCTGTCGTTAAATCCTCGGTCTTTTCAACCTTGAAAAATGCAAGGAATTTTCCCGCGTCGCTGTTTGTTTCAGTGATTAACCGTGTTAACGTGTCGATCATTACGCCGCTAATCTTCTCTTGCGCCGTGCGGCGTTCTGTGTTGCGCTGTGTGGCGTTCTGTGCCGCCGCCCGTCCGCTTGCCCTTGTATTATTTGCGGCTTGCTGTGTGGGCTGTGCGTTTGTCTGGGGCGCATTGTTATATCCGTTTGCATATTTGCCCTCACTGTCAGCACTCCAATATATATCCGCGCCCACGCCTAACGCCTTACAAGCTACCGAAATAGCGTCCGTTAATGCCATTTTATAACATTCGTCCGACGTGTAAAGCCCGTTCTTTTCTGCCGCTATATACGACGCGCCGCCCGTGCCTTGTATTGGCTTGCTCCATTCGTCGCCGCGCTCTTGCGTGTTGTCGTATGCGCTCAAAATCCGTGCCGCCTTTCCGTTTCGTATGCTATGGATATCATCATTTTCAAGCGTCCTATTGCTTCACCTATCGTCATAGCGTCCGCGCCGTTATCAATTGCAAGCGGTTCAAGCAGTTCAAGAACGTTCTTTAATTCTTTAATGCTCCAATTGTCTGCGGCTTTTTTCGGCTTCTTTGTTCTTTCACTTTCAAGCACTTTTATTTTATTTTGCAACATCTGTATTTCAAGATTTGCGTTTGCAAGGTTTTCAGCCGTTCTTTTAAGTTCTATACGCCTTTTTTCGTCGATTTCTTCAACGGATTTAACGTGTTTTTCAAGTTTTGCGTACTTTTCCGCAAGCCCATTATTACCCGCTTTTTTATGTTCTGCGTTTGTGTTTCCGCTTTGCTGTAATATCCTTGCAACTGTAGCTTTTGACGTGTTTGTTTGTTCGCCTATGTATTTATAGTCATATCCCTGTGATCTAAGCTGTATAATTTTAGCTTTGATCTCCGCGTTGACCGTCTGACGCTTCTTTCTTGCTTTTACGTTTACGGGCTTTTCTCCGTCCTCAATAGGTTTTAATCCCATTGCTAAAAGTTTGTTTCTAATATCCAGTTCAGAACGTTCAAGGATTTCCGCGCTTTCTGTCACACTCCAACCGTGTTCATATTGGCTTTTAAGCCTTTTTGCTTCTTCAATACTCCACATTGTTTTAGTCCTCGCTTTCAGATTTTAAGTTTATGTTATACAGCGCGCTATCTTCTTTTGAAATATATTTGTCACTGCTGTGTATTTCTTTGAGTATCTTATATCTTACCGCTATTTCGTGTAATTCTTTATACTCTGCCTGTGTTATTGTTATTGTTATTTCGTCCATTTTTCATACCTCTTTCTTAGTCATTGTCTTTGGTTAACGCCCACATTTTTTCATCGGGAATATTGAACGCGGTTTGCAAGGTCTGCCAGAACCAAAAGCCGCCGCCGCGCGTTCCTGCTTCGATGCCCGCATAAGTCGCGCGGCTACAATGCAGTTTGTTAGACATTTCAAATTGATTTAACCCGTGTTCAACACGAAATGCCTTTAACTTCAACCTTTTGCCCACGTTCTCACCCCTCTTTTACTTCCGCGACCTTGATCTGCTTTTCTATGCTATAACCGCAAATTGGTTCGCCAACTGAATTAAATTTTACATCATCTTTCCCGTTGAAATATTTATGAACGTCGTCCATGTTGTACAAATTGCCCCCAAACACTGGGTACTCCCAACCATCACAGCATATTTTACCGTTCTTTATTTCATATATGTGTCCGGTTTTAAATTCTCCCCGACCATCAATTACAAATATCTTTGTATTCAACGGTTTTAAATCTTTTTTGGGCTTTGGTTCTGCGGGCTTTGCTGTCAGCCTTTCAAACGCAATTTTTGCGCCCGTTTCAAAATTAAATGCATCTTCTTTACTGCATATTGCTTTCGCTTCTCTGATAAGTTTGCGGTCGTCGTAAAGTGCCGCGCGTGTTGTCGTGCCGTCGGTCGTTATAATGATCTTTCTTTCTTCGTTGGCTATTTTAAGACCTCTTTCATCGTACACAAACGCACAACCTTTGATATCATCAAAAATAAGACTATAATAATGTTTCCCGTTTGACATTGTGCCGCGTGAGGCTATCGTGGCTATTTTTCCACAATATTTTAACATACTTGGAAGCCAACCGCCCGTATATCCATTAATGTTAGTTCCGTCAAGGATTTTTACCTTATCGCCGATTTTAAATTTGAATTCCATGTTATTCTTCACCGCTTCAAGTAAGCTTTCGTCCCATTCATACGGAATATTTTTTAAGCTATAAAAAACGCGGTTATTTTCGTAAAAGCGAAAACTTGTTATTTCTGAAATATCTCCGCGATATTTTTCCATAGCGTGTAAATAGTCGATATAATAGTCGATATTTGTACGACCACTATTACCTATCACTTTCACCTTGTCGCCAACGTTAAATTTGTGTTCCATGTTTAACCACCTTTCAAAGTTTCGGGTTTGTCGTTTTCCATGTTCTTATTATAGCACAAAATGATACATTTTGCAATAGTTTTTGATATTTTTATCTGTAAAATGTATCACAAATTTTACATTGAATGTTTGTTCGATGTGACTATTGACAATAAAAGCGGGTTTTTACGCCCGCTTTTTGTGATCTGTATTGTTTACTGTAAAATATACTGTCTTTCAATTAAACTTTGTCCCGTCGTATACTTTACAACTATATTTGCGCTAATGTAGTCAAAACCTTTATTCAAATAGTTTTGTATGATAAGTATTTCTAAATCGTGCATAGTTTCACGTTCGCCCGCCCACTTTCTGCGTTTTCCCTTTTTAGTGCTAATGTACAAAGTATATCCGATAATATTGCCTGTGTTGTTTACAGTGTGATTTGTTTTTTCTTTGATGATGTAATTATTCATAATAAATACCGTCCTTTCAGTGTTTCAAGGTTTGTTTCCCTTTCTGTGATTATATTATAGCATACTTATATAACATTGTCAACACTTTTTGAGATTTTGTTTGTAAATAGTTTGTGAATAATAAAAACCCGCTTATAATAGCGGGTCTGTTTTCTGATTCTTCACTTTGTTTTCATCAACCCAAACGGGCGTTTTTAGCGCTTTGTGTAGCGCGTTGTATTTTTCTTCGTCAAACTTGCCGCCTTCTATTCTTTGCCATATTTGCGCCGCTGAATAGTATTTGCCGTTGTATTCATAACGGATAATGTTCATTGCTTCACCGCCTTTTATTCCGTGTATGATCTTTTCGCAAGCGTCAACGCCCTTTTCCACATTTCATAGAATTCAACTGCATTGAAGCCGTGACGCTTGCAAAAGTCCTTACATTCAAGATATCTTTCGTGCCTTACGCTGTGCGCCGCTTCTTTGCCGTGCTTTTTCCAAAGATCAATTAAACGGGTTTCACAGTAGCCCACACATTCAGCCCTTGACATTGTTTTCATAAAATATACCGCCTTTCAGATCGTTTCAAGTAATTTTCTGTATTACTTGTTATGATTTTATTATACTTTTCGTTTATGAACAATTCAGCGGGTAAAATGTAAACTGTTTATAAACTCAAACTTCAAAAGCGTTTTTCAAAAATTTTTAGTTTTTGGCGTAACACAAACATAATAATAACTATAATTATCAGTAGTATTATTAGGGTCTGTTGAAAGTGTTGAAAACTCTTGAAACGGCGTAAAATAGGGCTTTTTCAAATGCAAGTTTTTAACAAAGCACTGTTGAAAGTTTGTTGACAAATCTTGATAACTTCAACTTGATAAAGTTTATAACATTGTTGAAAACTCAATTTGTTGAAAGTTTGTTGAAAACACAGCTTGCAAAATGTTGAAAACTCTGTTGAAAGTGTTTAAAACTTCATTTAATTAAATCGCGGGTTTTGCAAAACATATTCGCGCCCGTGCGCGTGTTGTAATATGCGCTGTATGCCGTCAAATTTGCCCGCTATGACGTTTTAAGGGTATACCCCTACAAACTACCCTATAAAAAATAAAAGCCCTCTAAGGGGCTTTATATTTCGTTATTCGGTTAGGCGTTCAAATTCGATCATAGTAGCATCATAATTCGTGCTTGTATAAACTCTTTTTCCATTCGCATTGAATATTCGATATACGGGGTTTGTATATCCTGCGCTATACACTGAATATCCATTCTTTTTATATAATCTATGCCAAAACTCGCCGCGCTTCAATGTCATTTCGGCGTATATGTCAAGTTCTGATCTCATTTTCTTACCCTCTTTATAGCGTTAATTAATTCCTGCTCTTGCGCATACTCCAATGATACACTTGTGAACTTTTGCAACTCTATTGCTATTTCATACGGCGTAAAGCCTATAAACCTATATTCGTTTACGCTCTTTATCTGTTTGTAGATCGTGATTAATGCTTTTACCTCTTTACTCATGTTAATACCTCATTTCTCCCGCGGATTTCCCGCCGCGGGGCGGGTGTTTTGTTTATGCTACTATTAATCTTTCGCCCTTAACTGCAAACTCACTACCGTTCCATTCTCTATCTTTTATTTTGATCGTTTTAGGTTCGCTTTTGCTTTCGTTGTATTTTCCAAAGTGCTGTATTTCAACGATTGTTATTGTTTTTGTGGTTCTTTTTACAACCTCATAAACTATACTAGCGTTTTCAACGTTGTTATCGTCCTCAAATCTTGTGTAATAATTTCCAACCTCAAACTTTTTCATTGTGATTACCTCTTTCAGATTTTTTTCAGCGGGCTTTCGTTTCCCTTACTGTAATTATATTATATCATACTTATATAACTTTGTCAATGGGTTTTTGATTTTTAATTGTAAATAGTTTGTAAACGCAAAAAATCCCCCGATCATTCGGGGGATATATTTTAAATTGGATATTTTTTACACTCTTTTATATAAAGCTTTAACGCCGCTTTTATAGTCCCTTGCTTGTTTCCGCAATTTTCCAAAAACTCAATTAAATCCGCGTCGGTCTTATTGTTCAGCCTTATAATTGTAGCTGTCGTGTTCTTTGCGTTGTATCTATTAACTGCTTCGATCTGTGCCGTACTTGTTTTCTTTGCTGTGTTTTTCATGTTTGTATACCTCACTTAATATTATTTTGTGGGCGGCATTTGCGCCGCCCACCGTTTACTTCTCGAATGCTCTTAACCAATTGTCAGTCATTTTTATTATTTCGTGCGTTTCTGCTAGTTTCTGCATAGCCGCTCCGAATACGTATGTATTAGTAACTTTGTGTGGGTATATTTCAATTATGCCCTTGTACTTTCTTTTCATTACGCCGCTTTCGATAGCTTTGTCAATTATGTTTTTCATATTTACCGCCCCTTTATTCAAGAATTTTCTTGTTTTCTTCAAGCTGTTTTTCAAGTTCTTTGATTTGCTTTTGGATTCTTTCTATTTCCTTTTCGGCGTTGTCGCGCTTTTTGATTTCTTTATTTCTTACTTCGATTTTTGCTGTCAAAGCTTCTAATGAAATTGGTTCAGAGTTAAGCGCGTGTGATCTGAATGTTTCTGTTGACATCATATCATAATCATAAGCCATACAACATTCAACGCCGTATTCGTGTTTGCCGCATATACCCAAACCGAGTATTTTGTGTTCTGCGCTCATTTCGCTTTCAGCTTCAACCTTTGTCAAATAGTCAACGCCTTTAATTCTTGCAATTATCATGTAATTATTCATAATATTTACCGCCTTTCGTGGTCTGTGTTATTCTTTACTGTATCTATATTATAGCATACCTATATCAATAAGTCAATACTTATATTATAAAAATTTTGCACAAACTTTGTTATTCGTTTTTGTGCAAAATAAAACACCTTGCATATAATACAAGGTGTTAGCTTTATACTTGTTCCCATTGTGAAAGTGTGGGATACATTTTATATCCGCTTTCATCCTCAACTTCTGTAACTTCCGTAACGTAGGCTTTACCCGCTATCCCGTATTCATTTTCGACTTGTACACGGTCGCCAAGATAATAGTCCTCGCCGTATTTGTACATACCATAGTTTAAGACCTCGCCCGAAAACTCCGCTGTATCCTGACTTTCTGCAAGTGTTTCGTTGCCCTCTGCTTGTAACGCCGCCGTGTACTGTGCGTCAGTCATACTGCCTTTTGACGTGTTACGCGCGTCTACCCAACATTCGCGCCGCGTCAAGCCCGTTGGTATACTCTGCGTCGGTGTGGTTACTATTGTTCTTGCGCCACCCTCGCCCTCACCCGCTACATAAGCGAAATTATACGTTTCGGTGCGGTCGTTGCTGTATGATGTGTTACCCAAATTTTCAAAATTCGGGCTGAATGTTACGGGCGGGTTTATCGCGTTTCCGTAACTGCGGTCTTTTCCCGCGTATACCTCATATATAAATACGCCGTTTGCTTTATCCCACTTTAGCCGAAAACCATAGTTAAATTGCTTTGCAAGCCCGCTAATAGCTTCAAGTACGTTCGCGCCCGTTATCTGTTTACGCGGGATTGTAGCAGTCAGCCCCGCGGAATTACCCAACGTTATTATTGTAATCTGCCTATCACTGCCCGCTTGATCTCCTACAAAACTGCGGTATAAATTACGCATAACCGACTCAACATTTACATCATTGGTATAATTTACAACGCGGTTTACAACTCTGCGTCCTAGCAGACTTTCGGCACTTCTGCCCGTTATCGTTATGTAGTTACCGTTTAACGGGTCGGTGGTTATCTCTATTTTCTCCGATATCATAGCCGTGGTTTTGCCGTCCCTCATGATATATTTTTCAGACAAAAACAGATTAACGATTTCGGGTGTCGCCCTCATGTGTATTTCAAATTCGCCCGCGTCGTTGTACCGCTCAACCCAAATCACAGAACTAGCATTATCTATTATTGTTACGGGTGATAAGCTGTCACTGCCGCCTATTTTTTCATATATGTACAAAATCATGTACTATACACCCCCATAAAGATTTGACCGTGATACAGTCGCGGAAACATAGCTTTCGGTGCTGTTCGTCGTGCTATATCCCAGATAGTTTGTGCCTGTTTTGAGTTTAAACCACGTTGAATTGTCAGTCAGATAGTTCATTAAGTTGATAGGCGTTGAAATTGATTGACGATTAAGAACGGCTTCAAGTTGCCCGTTGATTGTAGATATGTGTATTCTGTCGTTTCTTCGAAAAGGTATTGAAAATCCTATAAATTTGCCTGTTGTGGCGTTCGTTATCGTCAATCCCTCTACAAGCGAACCTGACGCCAAATCAGACGATATTGTTATATCAGCTTCAAACCCCGTTTCGGTGTCTCCGTCATTTCGCAGATTCGTGCCGCCTTGCGACGCGCTTGCAATGTCGGTAGATGTTGACGCGCTTTCAAAATACGGGCGCGGGCATATAATTGATATTGTCAGCGTTTCGGGATTATCAAAAAAACTGCCCTCAATGCTTTCGACGTATCCGTTTATATATTTGTTCGTACTATCGTAATAATCGCTAAATATCAATTGTATCTCTTTGTGCAATGGGAACATTTTGTATATTTGTCGTCTGTTCTCGCTGATATTCCCGCGCGGCATAATGGTCAAAACAATGTTTCTTTGCTCCATTACCGCGGAATTGAAAAACGTACCATCAACCGCGCCCGCCGCCGACGTGTTTATGTTTACGGGCGGGGGCGTTAAGCCCTCTACCCGCAGTAAACGCCAACGCTCACGTTCTGCCGATATTTCATACGCCGACGGTAACGGCGCGTATGTTACCGCTAAATCAAACATCATAGTTATTTCGCCCCTTTCGCCGCGTTTATAAGGTTCTTTGTTTGCCTGTATATCTCATATCTGCTTAGTGCTTTCGGGCTGTTGTTCGTCTGATTGAAGTTGTAGACCGTGCCGCCCTTTACGCCGCCATTTGTGCCGCCGATAGCTGGCATTTCGTTTGAAAGTAAACGCGCTATTTCTTTCAGTCCTGCTTTGTTTCTTTCAAGTGGAATTACCGCTTCCTTTCCTGCTTCACCGATATTTGCAAGCATTGACTTATCTACAATACCACCCTTTGCTAGTCGTGGTAACTCAACATATCCCATATGGCTGATATTAACCCCCGGAATTTTGTTAATTACATCTAGTGCGCCGTTGATTGCGTCGGGTACTGCGTTTATTGCGTTTTCTACGGTTTCAAGTACTGCGTTAATTGCAGACTTAAACGCGCCGCCGATCGCTTCACCTACCTTTGTACCAATGCTTGTAAACTTGCTTTTAATCGTGTCCCAAATGCCGCCGAAAAAGTCACCTACGGTTGAAAATACGTTTTTTATGTTCGTCCACGCGGTTTCAAATGTGGTTTTAAACCATGTGCCAACGCTTGTAAACTTGCCTTTTATCGCAGTCCATACGCCCGCGAAAAAGTCACCCGCCGCACTCCAAACACTCTTGATATTTTCCCACGCCGTTGCAAATTCTTCTTTGACTAACTCCACGCCGTCCCACGCGGATTGAAAGAACTCTGCAACCGCTGTTATTGCAGTTTCTACCGCGCTTTTTATGGTTTCCCACGTGCCTATTACCCAGTTACGAAAATCTTCGTTTGTGTTCCATAACGTGACGATCGCCGCCACTAAGCCCGCTATTGCCGCCACAATTAAGCCAATTGGGTTTGCCGCCATAACCGCCCATAAACCAGCAAACGCCGTTTTAAGTGCCGTCACGCCCGTTGTCGCCGCTACAAATACGCCTATTGCTGAACCTATGCCAACGATCACGCTTGCAACTGTGCCGCCGTTTTCGGATATCCATTTGAACCCCTTTTCAATAGCGGGAAAAAGTTTATCCGTGATCTTCATAGCTTTTTCAAGTGCTTTCTGTATCTGCGGCGAATACTTTGTAACAACTTTATCTATCATATCAGCCGCGGAAACTTTCAGCTTTTGAGTTGCTAACTTTACTTTGTCAAGTTCGCTTTGTGTTTCTTCATACGTCTTGTTTACAGTCCCACTACTTCCCGTAACTGTTTTCGCAAATTCGCTATACTCAAAACGCCCCGTGCGAATAGCGTCTGCAAGTTCAGTTCCTGCTTTATTGCCGAAATTTTCTAAAGCTATTTCAGCCGCTTTCGTGTCGCTGTCTGCGTTTGATATAAGGTCAATTGTCTTTTGAAATTCTTCACGCGGGTTTTTACCGTCTTTCGCCCATTCTGCCGCCGCCTTTTTCATTCCTGCAAACGCGGTTTCTGTGTTTACGCCCGCCTTTTCCATTTGGGCAATTATAGCAATAGTTTCCGACGTGTCAAAACCAAGTGAACGCATTGTCGCGCCGTTCTTTGTTATGCCGTCTGCCAGTGTGTCAACGGAAACGCCGCTTGCTTGCGCCGCTACTGCCAATTGGTCTAACAATACCGTGTATTCTTTGCTGTCAAGCCCTGCGCCCTCTATCGCTTTAGAAACGATTTGCACGGCGTTTGTCGCGTCTGTGCCTGTTATATCTGCGAATTTTAAAAACTGTTGTGTAGCCTTTTCCAGTTCGCCGCCCGTATATCCAAAACGGGTGTTAACTTCGCCCATTGCCGCGCCGATATCCCCAAAATCTGCCACTATGTTTTTACTAACATTTTTATAGCTTTTTTCAAGGTTTTTCGCACTTGCGCCCGTTGCGCCCGTTGCTTTGATAAGGTTATCACTGCCCTTTTCCATATCCTTGTAAGTGGTTACCGCCGCTTTTCCAAGGTCTGTAAACGCTTTTATAGCAAGTTTAACGCCGTTTGCGATAAGGTCAGCTAATACGCCCTTTAATACCGTAAAGCCGCCGCCCGCTTTCTTTGCGTCGCTCTCTGTGCCGTCAAGTGATTTATTCAGCGCGTCCGTATCGCTTGCCGCGCCGTCACTCTCACTCTGCATATTTTCAAGCGCGTTTGCATAGCTATTGACTTGTGCTTGTGCGCGTTTTACCGCTGTATCTTGATTTACAATTTGAACGTTTAATCGTTCTATTGCCGCCGCGTTTTTGTCCTGCGCGGTTTCTGCTTTGTTTAACTCCTGCAAATACTTCTTTGCTTCTGCGCTGTTCTCTCCGTACTGTTCAGCCGCTTTTTTGTACTTGCTTGTAAGATCAGCTACAACGCCCGCGCCGCTTTCCTGCGCCTGTACTAGTCTTTGTAATTGAGATTTCAGCGCGTTAAGCTTTGACTTTTCCGCGTCTACAATTTGGCTTTGCTTTTGCATCTTTGCCGCTAGTGTATCAGCGGTTTCCGCGCCCTTTTCCATGCCCGCGGATATATTTTTCATTTCGGCATTTAACAATTTTATCGTGTTATTTGCCGTTGTTATGTTCTTTTTTAGGTCGGAAACGTCAACTTTAAATTTCGTTGTAACGTTCTCATTTTCATTCGGCATAAAATCACCTACCTATATCAATACCAATCATCATTCTTTGCGGGTCTGTATGTTACGCCGTTCTTTGTGTAACCCTCTGTTTTCCGCTTTTTCTTGTTACGTTCCGCAAGTCTACGGAATATCAACATTACATCATGAAAACGCTGTTTTCTCACCGTGAACGGGTCAAGCCCTGTAAAACGATCACACAGATTTACATTCAAGTCAAAAAATACTTCGTACATTGTAGCGGGGGTTACTTCCCCGCTATTTAGTTTTTTTCATCACCCGCAATTTGTGCTATTTCGTTTGTAGCGTACTTGTACAAATCTTTGAACACTTTTATAATGTCTCGAATGTGTGTGTGTCTTACTTCGTCGGCGGTCAGCCCACTAAATATATCCATCAGAAACGGCTTTAACTGCTTGCTACACTTAACAACCATAGCCGCAATTTCTGCATTATTGCCTGTTTTCATGTTCTCAAAGTTCAGCGCGTCCAGTACATCTTCAACCACACCGAACGAAAAGTCAATTGTCTGTGCTTCATATGTTTTTATAATTTTGCTTCCCTCATAGATAGGCAGTTTAATAGTCATATTTTTTATATCCCCTTTGCACCAAATTAAGCTTTTAATATTATTTTAAAAAAATAGGGGCAGTTTCCCGCCCCTTGTTCAGTTATTCTTAGCCGCCCGCTACAACGGTTATAATACTACCGCTTGCATAATTGCCAACTTCGGCAGTGATAACGGCAGTTCCCACGCCTACGGCAGTTACCAGACCATTACTTGCAACTGTTGCTACTTGTTCGTTGGTAGTCTGCCAACGAATAGGTCCCGAATATGCGGCGTGTCCGCTTGTAACTGCTACTGTTGCGGTCAGCCCTCTTGTTGCGCCAACTGCAAGGCTTGCAACGGTCGCAGGTGCTACTGTTACGCCTGTTACATAGCTAGTATCGAATGTTGCCAGTGTGTCAGGTGTTACGACGTTGTTAAACCAGTCTGTGCAATCGGTCTTGCCGTCCCTCTCGTCAACAACTACGCCCTTTGCGCGTCCGCCGTTGGTAAATGCATAAATTGTCTTAACACCTGTATAGGTAAGCTGTTGGTTATTTGTATCTGTGCCGTCGTTTTCTGCCGCACTTGTACTGTCGGGAATGTTAAACGAACCTTTCAAACGCCATACATAGCGATAAGAACCGTCTGTAAGTCTAAGCCTGTAACCGATAGCATAGTACTTTTCAGTGCTTTCACCATCGATAAACGCTCCTGTGTTTGCGTCGTAAGTCTTGCCTGTTACCGCCGCCAGAATGTCAAGGGGCAGAACGGGTACAGTTAGTGTAATTTCGTCGTCGCCCTCTGATCTTATGATGATTTGTCCGACATTATCATAATAGTGTGTTTCCGAATTGCTTGATACAGTCTTTGCAATCTCTGCAACGGGTGATAAAGGTGCAACCGCGCCGAAAGTTATCCCGCTTGCGTCGTCGGTCAGAACTTCCGCATACACCAAGCTATCACAGCCGCGAAATTCTACTGTTTTACCCATATTATTACCTCGCTTTCAAAAATCAATAGTTTTCCATTTTATACACCGTGAACATTACGCCCGTATGTGTTGCACGGTCAACCGCTATATCATTTGGCTTACCGCTTAATATATAGCCGTTTGCCTTTAACAATTGCCGCGCCTGTTCGGGTATCTGTTCAACTTTTAGAGGGTCTGTTGAATAAAAGTATATCCAAAATCCCCAATTAGCACGGTTTGCGTTATCGTCATAAAAAGCCGTTTCGGGCGTGTCAAAGTTCCAGAACGTAAAAAAGCTGTCGGGATATGCTTCATCGGGGTTTAAACTCCCTTGTAAAAACACGGGAAAATTTAAGGTTTCAAGCAGTACAACCAAATCATTTTTTATCATTTCATCACCCCTGTAATTGCGTCCTCAAAAGCTTTCTTTTGTATGTTCTGTATTTGCTTTTTTGTAGCCGCGCCATACACAGCATTATATAAATTTTTATCGGGTTTTATATGCGGCTGTCCGTTCAATTGTGTTCCGTACATAAGGAATATTGACGGCAAACCGTCATACGTGCCGCCCGCCGTGATATCAAAACCGACATTCACAGAACCAACGCCCGCCGTCCATTCGGGCGGGTCTTTGCGTATGATCGTTTTAGCGACTTTTCCCGTGTCGGTATGCGACGACATTGCCGCGCTCACGTTTTCCGCTATAATGCTTTGTGTTTCTTCCAGTGCGACGTTTAACGCCTTTTTCACAGCGTCGCCGCCCGCCAGTTCTTCAAGCTTTCTTTGATATTGTTCAAATCCCGAAAAATCAACTGTAAACTTGTTCTTTGCCATATCATGCACCGCCTTTTACGCGCCGCACTTTGAACTGCAAAAACGTGTTTTGCTGTTCAATGTTTTCGGGCTCGTTGATTATCTCATATATAGCCCCGTCCTCGCGCAATATGCGGCAATTTGCGGCGATATCGGGTCTGTACCATGTTGTTATACTAGCGGTATCTATCACGCTGTAAACGCCGTTCACGGTCGTTTCTGTGCCGCCATACGACTTCCACGCCACAAATATTATATCGCCGTCGTCGGGATATACACAGCGGTTCACGCCGTTGTACCTCTCCGTGCCTGTCGGTATAAGCAGTTTAACGGGCGTTCTCAGTTCGTTTTTGTCTTTTGGTCTGTATTGCACACTCTCACCGCCTATTTACTGCGCATTACAAGTTGTGTAACCCTGTCGTAGAAATACGGGCTAAGTTTACCGTTTCCCGCGCTGTTATTCCACAAATCATTCACGCCGCGGGCAATAACGCCGACCGACGCAAATATTATGCTATCGGTCACGCCCGCATTAGACATATAGTCGGTCACTTCCTCAATATACACGTTTATGGTATCGTCCATGTACGTTCCCGTTATGCCTAGCGCATTTTTTACGCCCGTTAAAATCGTTGCGTCGGTCATATTATCACCCCTATATATTAAAAGCCCGCTTTGGTATAGGTTACTGTACCACTTGCAAGAGTTGCTACGTAAAGTGTTGCGCTGTCCTTTTCAACTGTGCCGCTTGTGGTAATTGCCGCGCCGCCCTTTGTAAAGTCTACAAAATCATATGCGGGTACAAAATAAACCGTTGCGCTTGTTACGCTGTTACCAAAGTCATACGACTTAACGGGCTGTGATGCAAAAGTTGTACCGTTTGCGCTCTGTGAGAAATTGCCGTCAACGTCGTTCGCGTTGATTGCGTTTACACTTGTACCTCTTGCTTTGATGATAAGACCGTACATCGAAAGAAGATCAATTTTTGTGATAGGAACAATTCTGTCATTATTAATCATGTTATGTCACTCTCCTTTTAAGTTGTTGCGGGCGCGTCGCCCTCATATGTGCCTGTTACACCCAGTATTGTTACACCGTGCTTTATATTGCCCGCTGTGATATTCGCGTCAATTGCGGCGGTTACGCCGTTTACTGTTACCGCGCTAAAACCGTCAGCGCTATCACTCGACGCATTAACAGTTTGATTTGATTTTGTGGGTGTAATTGTCTTTGTTTTCAGTGTCATGCCGCTTTTACTTATGTTTACCGCTACTTGCGATATATTATAAATCGCTTCGGAAATAGTCAGCGCGGTTTCTTCACCGCTGAACTTCTCCGAAATAGCGTTAAGCACTTCCACATTTGTGGACGCGGACGCTACATCGTCCGCATTTCCACCAAATGCAGTATATAAGATTTTAAGGGCTTCAACATTTGTCATGTTATCACCTTACCTTACATTATTACGCCTTAGTTATCAGATAAAAACCGCAGGGGTTAAGGGTCTTACCGTCTACAACGGTCAGCATCTTGTTAACCCACTCGTTGCGATCTTGATCTAAATATCTAGTCATGAAAAACTCCATATTTGTATTGATAGCGTATTCCTCGGGCTGCCAGAAAATGCCGATTACGTCGCCGCTCGATGCTGTGTCAAAGTCTGGGAGTATATCCGGTTCAACCAGTGAAATACCTCTGCCGAAAAATACGCCGTTGGGGTTCACTGCGTCGCCGTCGTTAACTTCAAGCCCTGTCGCCTGTCTGAACACAGGGTTATTGTTGTTATCTGCCATAGTTTCCAGATAGCTTTCAACGGTCGAAAGTGGGAAAATAAACTCGCCCGATCTGTAACCCAGTGGGAGTTTTGCAAAGAACTTCTTACGCCAAGCAGTCCAGTTCGACATATCTGCCGCACTCATTGAAATTGTGTGGTTTGCCTGTCCTGTAACTCGGGGGTCGTTGATAATGCCAAGCATTTGACCGTTGCCCGTACCCTTGACAATTCCTGTGTCCATAGCTTGCAGATATGCGACAAGCATAACTCTAACTACTTCACGTTCAAAGATGTCAAGAGTTACGATGCTTGATAGCAGTGTCTGCGCTACTCTGATTTCAGCCATATTCGCGCCGAACTCAACATAGTTTTCGATATTTCCCGCGCTCTCTCTGGGTGCTACTGTGCTTTCAGTAACCCACTTAAAATGCGCCTGTAACCGTGCAATAGGAACTCTCAAATTACCCTTAATGTTCAGTTTCCTTACCTTGTTGTAAAGGTTTCCGTACCTTACGCGGATTTCGTTGATAAACTCGTTAAGGATAGTTGTTGGAATAGTTGCGCCCAGATTGTCAGTGTTTGCGGGAATACCATCACGCTTTACAAGGTCGGCGGGAATAGGTGTACCGCGCTGTGCATACTCCATGAACGCCTTTCTGTACTCCATAGTGCCGAATGGGTCTGCACTTCTTGCATCTGTTGTCTTTGCGCTTGCTACCACTGTACCGCTAACTGAAACGGGGTTTACAAGCTGTGCGCCCGCGGGTGCTGTCGCTCTCTTTTCTGCGTCCTGTGCCTTTGCTCTTTCCTCTGCGTCGATCTCGTCAATTTCTGCTTGAATATCTGCAATATCTGCGTTGATATCGTCAAGCTGTTCAGTCATTTCTCTAACCTCGTTAACGTCTGTGCTTGCCTTGCATCTTGCGTCAAGGCTGTTTTTCTTTGCGATAAGCCTTGCCATTCTTGCTTCAAGTCTTTTCTTTCTGTTCATGCTTTTTTACCTCTCTTTCAAAACTTTGATCTAAATTCGTACTTTGCTTTTGCCAACTCTAGCGCGTCGGTGTCCACCGCCGCCGCCCTTGCGTTCTCCAACGCCGCCCGCGCGTTCTCCAACGCTTCAAGGCTTCGGGCCGATATGCTAGTGCTGCCATACGCAGGGAACGAAACTGCGCTTACTTCAATCACTGTGCCAATTGCCAGTATATGCCGTGTTGGGTGATCTGTGTCTAAATCTTCCCATCTTTCATCAGTTATACTAAACATGAATGACATACCGGTGATATCTCCACGCTGTACCGCGCTATATAACGCGCGCGCTTCTGCATTGTTTTCCGTGTCAAGGTCAACACGAATTGCCATGCCCTCATAATCAACGGTTAACTGCATTGTGCTGTTACCGTTGTTTCTGCGTGACCTTGCAAGCGGTATCTTTGATAGATCGTGATTTGTTAAAAATCTAACGTCTGTCAAATCTGCGTTATCAAGTGCGCCGCGTTCAATCACTTCACTAAAGCCGCCTATATCTGTTATACTGTTATAAACAATCGGTCTGCCTGTGATGATATGCCCGCTTTCGGTTTCCTCTGCCCTTACCTCAAAAGAAAAGCTTCTACTTTCTAACTCGCTTTTACTTTTCTGTTGGTCCTGCGTCGCCGCTTTTTGTGTCTGTTTACGCTTCTGCGACAATTGGTTCACCTACTTTCGCCCACTCCGTGCCGTTATAATAATACGTGTCGCCCGTGTCAAGTTCCTTGAATAGCGTATTTGGAAACGCGTCTGCGGGCTTTGTGTCTGTGCTTAGTCCTGTGTATTTTGCGTTTGCGCCCTCTAGTGTTACCACCTATCAAACACCCTCTTTCGTTTCGTCTACAATGTCAATATTCACCTTGCCTTTATTGCCTAGCTGATATTGTGCCGCCATATCTGCATCAACCCAGTTCAACGACATATAGCGTTTGCCCGCCAATTCGGGTAACGGTCTTAAACCGTATATAGTACGCTTTTCGTTTTCCAACATTGCGCCCGTTGGTGCTAGTTGTCCGACCATTTCGATTTTTTGCGAAATTGTCATAAAAATTAATTCAGCCGGATAAAGTTCAACACGGTTTCCAAACGCCTTTTCACGCTTTGTAAACAGTTTTTTTGTAAACGCCTGTGATAGTGATTTCACAATTGGTTCTAACGTCTTTTGGTAAAACGCTTCGTATTGTTCTTTCGTATAGTCGCCCGTCAATATTGCAAGCGGCACGCCGAAATATCTTAGTATCTTTTCATCGATAAATTTTAGCGTTTTATCGTCCACGATCTGCGCTTTACGTTCAAAAGGTATAAACTCGGCTTTGAGGTCAAGCGGCAAAAATCCGCTTTCACTGTTCTTTAGCTTGCGTTCTAACTCCTGCAAGTTCTTTTCAACCGTGCCGTCGTCAATCAAAGTGTTGTATTTTACACAACCGTTGACGGAATAGCTTGCGTTCATTGCCTTTGCCACGCCTTGCAATAGCTGTTCATTTAACTGTACTGTTTTCAGTAATGCCGCGTGGTCGGGCTGTCCTGTGATGCCGCCGCCCATATACTGATTTACAGAATAGTTATATCTTAGGTGTATGACATTATCGTATAAGATCGTTGTTTGTTCTCCGTTCCAGAAATAGAACTTTACAAACAATCGCCCGCTGTTATCCTCGATAAAGTCAACTTGTGTCGGCTGTATCGGGTATAAGCTTTCGTAATAACGACGTTCAACGCCCGTCTTTTCGTCTACCCATGTATAATAGGTAGGAATGATAAAAGCATTGTAGTTCATCAAAAGTAAATACATTGTCTTTTCAATAAACTCGCTTGTTGTCATTAGCGGGTTAGGCTCGTCAAGTACGTCTTGCACCGTGCTTTTAACGGGTACTGGGTCAACGCCGTTATATCTTACGTGCACGGGGTTTAACTTTTTCATTTCGTCAACGATGCACTTTAACGCCTGTTGTACAACGTCTGACGCGTATATGTTTGTGCCTAACTGCGTATAAATCGGTATGAACCCGTCCATTGTGGGCGCGAATTTGCTATTTTTGGGCGGTCTGTGAAATATTTTATCGAATAGTCCCATTTTCTCACCCCTTTCCAAGCAATTTTATAAAGTCACTGCGGTAACGTCTATACATTTCGTATGCGATTATAAACGTAACTGCACCGTCTATACGTTTGTTCGGCTGTCCTGCGATTTTTACGGCTTGACAATTCCCTGTGTTGTCAACGTCAATTGCGGCATTTCCCAAGCACCAACTATCGATTTCATTTTCATTATAGTTGATAATTTGGGCTTTGAGGTCTGCTTCACATAGTTTCATAGCGTTTGACAGTGTCTTTTTGTCTTGTATAACGATCTCACATTCAAAACCGTATTCGTCCATGCGTTTAAGGAACTCTTTTGAAAACCTTACATCATAGCCGCATTTATAAAGCTTTATGCCATATTGTTTATACAGACTATAAAACCAATCTGCAACCAAAGTCAAGTCTATGTCATTGCCCTCACATATAGTAAGTAAGCCCGCTTTCGCCCATTCCTTGTACTTTGCGCCTGCCGCTTTATCATCTGCATTTGTCAGCTTGCTTTCGGGTATGAAATAGTGCTGATAAATGTATTTGGTGCGGTCGTTTGGTTTCAGCATCAAAATTTTTGCGCTTGTCATATCCGTGGTTTCCGATAAATCAACCGCGCCCAAACAGAACGCCCCTCTAAACTGTTCGATATCATATACAGCTTGATATTTATAGTCGTTTGTAGTCAACCACGCTTGAACCGCGTTTTGCTTGAAATTAAAATCTTTTGCAAGTGTAAAAACTCTGTCCGATTTGGATTTACGCGCTTCATCAACTCGATCTCGGAGATAACTCCATTTCTTTACTGTACCGATTGACGGATTCGACTTTTGCCATGCTTTATTTATGCCGTTTTCGTCCGTCGCCCAGACTTCTTGTTCGCTATCCTGTGTATATAACCACGGCAATTTTCTTTTTGATGATTCCGCATCATCTTCACCCTGTATTATCTTAGTGTACTCCGCACGTTTTCGGTCAAGAAAACCGTCTTGTACAAATCCCTCTGAACCGAATATGAATATTTTGTAGCTGTCCTTTACTGACGTTGATTGCTGAATGCTCTTGTATATATCACCGTCAGCCGGCAAAGACCAGCATTCGTCCAACGATGCCATATCAATATTTCTACCCTCGCGCTGTCTTGTGCTTGCCGAAAGTTTATAGATATGATTGTTATTGAAAAAGCACTTGATGCCCTTTTGATTTCTCCACGTGTCTATGCTTTGCGGGTCTATCAATAAACGCATTGTATCAATAGCACTATAACACAAATCTGCTGTGCCGTCGTCCATTCCAGAACATACTAAATCAATACCCACGCCGCCGATTAACAATTCAGTTAGCAGTATAGCCGCAATAAATTCAGTTTTACCGCCTTTTCTTGTGATAAGCAATAATATTTCTTGAAAACGATCTACCCAAGAATTAATATCAATGCTCCATATTTTAAAGCTGTAAACAACCTCAATAAATGCCTTTTGCCATAACATCAATTGCATTGGCTTACCGTAAAAAGGGGCTTTTGTCAGTCTTATACAATGTTCGATAAAATCTATACGCAGTTCTGCGGCTTTGGTATCATATCGATATTGTTCATCGTCTAAGTCTGCTATGAGATTGTCCAACTCGGATATCATATCTATACCCGCTAATATCTCACCGCGCCTTATTGCTTCACGGTATTGTATCAAATAGTTGCTCATTCATTCATGCCCGCTTTCATGCGGTTCAAATATTCTCTTAGCGGGCTTGTTTCGGCTTTTTCAACCGTTGATAGCACGCCTAAAAATATCTTTATGCAGTTATTATATTGCTGTAACAACTCTTTGTACTGTTTTGCCGCGGGTGTTGGCTTTTGCTGTGTAGGGTCTTTGGGATTTACCTTGATAAACGGATATTTTTTCAATATTGCAAGCTGATCTTCGATAAACACTATATCATCTATCAGCGGTTCTATTGTTGTCTTTGCCGCGTTATCTAGTTCAGTGCATAGCTTTGTCAATGCCGCTTTTCTATCCATTTATTCACCCTCTTGCAATTTAATAAAAAGAATTTACTTGAAAGTCAACCTTTTGAAATTTCCCGAATTTTAATTTCAGAAAATCTCAAAAAATT
>JBGUUB010000027.1:0-11084 GCA_045133355.1 Acutalibacteraceae bacterium | reverse complement strand
CGTAGGGGAGGGTCTCTGTGCCCTCCCGTTTATACTCCAAATGTTTCGGGAGGGCGCAGAGACCCTCCCCTACAAACACACAGACAAACCCCGATTTGTTTATTTAGAGTCCCTTTTATGCAATGATAAATCCGTTCTTGACATATGAACAAATGTTCGGTATAATCAAGGTAAGAAAGTTTTGGCTAATCTTCGGTTTTAAGCGCTTCAAGACCTAAGCCGCGGGGCGGCTGCGGCGTGGAAAAAGCTATTTGCGTTTCGGTGTTACCGTAGCTGTTAAGCTCCCCTATAAAAGCGTCGAGCGCCTCGGTCGATTCAAAAGCAACCTTTATAAGCTGTGAATATCTGCCGGTTACGCAGTTACATTCAAGTACATTGGGATTTGACCTTATAAACGGGTAAAAGGTTGGCTTTAATTTCGGGTCAAGGTCAAGCTGAATAAAGGCGATTATAGGATATCCCGCCTTTTTAAGGTTTATATTTGCCGTATAGGATTCGAGTATTCCCTCCCGCTCAAGCTTTTCTATTCTCGCCGCGGTGGCAGGGGAGGAGAGAAAAACCTGCTCGGCTAAAAGCTTTAGGGGCATACGGGCGTTTTTTTGAAGAAGAGTTATTATTTTTAAGTCTATTGCATCCATCAGTCGCGCCTCTTTCGGTAAAAACTTAATATAATAATAAATTAATCGGCGCGTAAAGTCAATTAAAAAATGCGGTGATGTAAAATGTTTGATAAAAACAGAAAAAGCGAATTTGAAAAAGTGTGTTGCTTTACCGGTTACAGACCGGAAAAGTTTCCCTTTAAGCTTGAAAGGGAAAACGCGGAGTACACCGCCTTTGAAAACCGTCTTATCGAAACGGTCTTTTCACTTCCGGAGGAAGAGTGCTTCACCTTTGTAAGCGGTATGGCAATGGGGTTTGATATTATCGCGGCGGAGGCGGTATTGCTTTTAAAAAGCCGCAATCCGCAGATTAAGCTTATTTGCGCTTTGCCATTTGCGGGGCAGGGCTTGGGCTTTCACGAGCCTTGGCGGGAAAGGCACGAAAAAATATTATACAGTGCGGATAAGGTAATAAAGGTGTCCGAGGATTATTTCACCGGCTGTTATGCCAAGCGGAATGCTTTTATGGTGGATAACAGCGATTATGTGGTCACTTGGTTTGACGGAAAGCACGGCGGTACGGAAAACACCCTTAAATATGCCGCCAAAAAAGGCCGTCATATCATTAATTTAAATGAAGATTATGATGATTACAGCGGCGGATTTCAGGTGAGCTTATCTCTTTAGGTTATTCGTAATAATCGTTCTTTTCCTCGTAATCGTAATTTTTAAAAACATTGAGTGTGCCGTTATTGTCGAGTGTGGCGAGAAATACCTCGGACATCGCTTTAATTCCCTGTACCTTTAGCTCATTATTAAGCCAGTTTAAATCTCTCCCTGCATATTTAAGGTTTTCCGCTAAAACCTCACCATCCATAATTACATTAAAAAATACCGTCTCGGCATTCGGAACTAAATTTAAGTCTTCAGGTGTAGCAGGTCGCTTTGCCGCATAGGGCATAAAGCTTATTTTGCCGCTTGCTTCCATAATCGCAGTATCAATAGCCGATAAATCAAAATATCCGCAAAGACGCGCCTGCATTAAAAATTCGTTAAGGTCGAGGTTGGCTTTTTTAAAATTTTTGCGGTATAGCTTGCCTGCGCGCATTAAAACCACCGAATGACCGAAAAGCAGACGGCGGAGCTTCAGGCTTTTTGAAACAAGCAACGAAATTGTAAAGGAAACAAAGGCGTATACGCACATTGCGATAAGAGGTCTTTCGGGTTTTTCAAGCTCGGTTGCCATTTCAGCGGCGATTGAGCCTATCGTAATGCTTACGATATAATCAAACATAGTAAGCTCGGACAGCTGCTTGTTTCCGATTAATTTTGTTAACAAAAATAACACAAACAGCGAAACGAAAGATGTTATAATAACCGTAATGTAATCCATAAGCCCTACCTCAATTTGATTTATATACTTAATATACATAAATTTCTTGTTGTTATACATAAATTTTTCTGTATGCTCATCTTGACAAAGCAAAGGTATAAGCGTATAATTGTATACATTAATACAAATAGGGGTGAGACAGATGTTTGAGTTATCGAACAAGACAAATTTGCTTGAACAGGATAATTACAAATATGAGTTGCAGGATATAGACGAGCCCAATCTGTACCGTGATTTTTATACATATGAGGATGTTCCGCGCGTGGCATTTAACCACCGCAGAGTGCCTATGGGTATGCCGAAGGATATTTGGATTACAGATACTTCGCTAAGGGACGGTCAGCAGTCGGTAGAGCCGTACACGGTAAAACAGATTGTAGACCTTTATAAGTTGATGTCAAAGCTCAGCGGTCCCTACGGAATTATCCGCCAGACCGAGTTTTTTGTTTACAGCAAAAAGGATAGGGAAGCTATAGAGAAATGTCAGGAATTGGGACTTAAATTTCCTGAAATCACCACCTGGATAAGGGCGAGCAAGGAGGACTTCAAGCTTGTCAGGGATTTGGGTATAAGGGAAACGGGAATTTTGGTTTCCTGCAGTGACTATCACATTTTCAAAAAGCTTAAAATGAAACGCTCTGAGGCTATGAAAACCTACCTTGAGGCGGTTTATGAGGCTTTTGAAGCAGGCGTAATGCCGCGCTGTCACCTTGAGGATATTACAAGAGCGGACTTTTACGGCTTTGTCGTTCCCTTTGTAAACGAGCTTATGAAGATGTCGGCGGACGCGAAAATACCCGTAAGAATAAGGGCTTGCGATACTATGGGCTACGGTGTTCCGTACCCGGAAGTCGCGTTGCCGCGAAGTGTTCCGGGTATTATTTACGGTCTTCAGCATTATTCCGATGTGCCGAGTGAAATGCTCGAATGGCACGGACATAACGATTTCTATAAAGCGGTTGCAAACGCATCTACCGCTTGGCTTTACGGCGCGTCGGCTGTTAACTGCTCCCTTTTAGGCATTGGTGAGCGCACGGGTAATGTTCCGCTTGAAGCAATGGTTATGGAGTATGCGTCTCTGCGCGGTTCGCTTGACGGAATGGATACCACCGCTATTACCGAAATAGCCGAGTATTTCAAGAATGAGATGGGCTATGATATTCCGCCTATGACCCCCTTTGTCGGCAGGAACTTTAATGTAACAAGGGCGGGCATACACGCCGACGGACTTTTAAAGGACGAGGAAATTTACAATATTTTCGATACCGAGAAAATCCTAAACCGCCCCGCCTCGGTCTCAATCAGCAAAACAAGCGGACTTGCGGGCATAGCCTACTGGATAAACCATAATTACAAATTGCCTAAGAACGAAGAGATTGATAAGAGAGACCCGCTTGTAGCGAGCCTCAAGGAATGGGTCGATTCAGAGTACGAGCAGGGAAGACAGACTGCCATTTCAAACGGCGAGCTTGAAAAGAAACTTGAAGAGCTGTCAGGCGGCAGATTTACGGAGGGTAAGTATGATAGAGCATAAGACTATATCCCTTGCCGATCAGGTGTTTGAACACCTTGAAAACGATATTTTAAGCGGCAAGTATCAGCGCGGCGAAATTCTCACCGAAAGCAAGCTGAGTGCCGAGCTCGGAGTGAGCCGAACACCTATAAGAGAGGCTTTGAGAAGGCTTGAGCAGGAGCATATAATTGAGGAGACGGGCAAAGGCTCGGTGGTTATCGGTATTAATGAAAAGGATTTAGCCGATATATTTATGATAAGAAAGAGCCTTGAATGTCAGGCGGCGGCGCTTGCGGCGCAAAACCGTACCGAGGAGCAGCTAAAGGAATTAAAACAGGCGCTTGAATTTCAAGAATTTTATCTCGAAAAGCACGATGCCGAGCAGATTAAGCTTATGGACGGCCGTTTCCACGAGTTGCTCTACAAATTGAGCGGCAGCACCGCTTTTTACGATACCTTAGTACCGCTTCACAAAAAAATTCAGAAATACCGCCGCGCCTCTGTTGAAAACAGGAGCAGAGCCAATGCGTCGGTATCCGAGCACCGTAAAATTTTTGACGCTGTAAAAGCACAGGACGCGCCTCTTGCGGCGAAATGTGCTTCCGAGCATGTCGAAAACGCATATAAGCATATTATAAGAAAGGATTAACAAAAAATGGGCTTAACTATTGCACAAAAAATCATCAAAGCGCATATGCTCAGCGGCGATATGACCGTTGGCAGTGAGGTCGCGCTTAAAATCGACCAGACCTTGACTCAGGACGCTACGGGAACAATGGCGTATCTCGAGTTTGAGACTATGGGGCTCGACCGCGTTAAAACCGAGCGGAGCGTGGCTTATATCGACCACAATACCCTCCAGTCGGGCTTTGAAAACGCGGACGACCACAGATATATTCAATCGGTCGCCAAAAAGCACGGCATTTACTTCTCCCGCCCCGGTAACGGCATCTGCCATCAGGTGCATTTGGAGCGTTTCGGCAAGCCGGGTAAGACCCTGATAGGCTCGGACAGCCATACCCCCACAGGCGGCGGTATCGGTATGCTCGCAATGGGTGCGGGCGGTCTTGATGTTGCGGTTGCAATGGGCGGCGGCGCATATTATATCACTATGCCTAAGATGTTTAAGGTAAATCTTACGGGTAAATTAAACCCCTTTGTCACCGCAAAGGATATAAGCCTTGAAATTCTGCGTATCCTTTCGGTTAAGGGCGGCGTGGGCGCTATTATTGAGTGGGGCGGCGAGGGCATTAAGTATCTTTCGGTGCCCGAGCGCGCTACCATTACCAATATGGGAACAGAGCTTGGCGCTACCACCTCAATTTTCCCCTCCGACGAGGTTACAAGGAAGTTCTTGGAGGCAGAGGGCAGAGTGGAAGATTACACACCTCTTGCAAGCGACCCCGACGCGGTTTACGACAGGGTTATCGATATCAACCTTGACGAATTAAAGCCGATGATTGCCTGCCCCCACAGCCCTGATAATGTTGTAACTGTTGAGTCCTTAAAGGGCACAAAGGTCGATCAGGTTTGTATCGGCTCTTGCACCAACTCTTCACTTTTCGATATGCTCAAGGTGGCGGCTATCTTGAAGGGCAAGACCATTTCGCCCTCTGTAAGCCTTTCGATTTCCCCCGGCTCCAAGCAGGTGCTTTCAATGCTTGCAGATTGCGGAGCGTTAAGCGATATTTTAGCAAGCGGTGCGCGCGTGCTTGAGTGCGCCTGCGGACCTTGCATAGGAATGGGCTTTTCGCCTAATTCCGCGGGAGTATCGCTCAGAACCTTTAACCGCAACTTTATAGGAAGAAGCGGAACTGCCGACGCTCAGGTTTATTTGGTTTCTCCCGAAACCGCGGTTGCGGCGGCATTAACGGGCGAAATCACCGACCCGAGACTTTTGGGTGATGATATAAAGGTTAATATGCCAGAGGCATTTAAGCTTGACGACAGCGCGGTTATAGCTCCTGCAACACCCGAAGAAGCGAAAAATTTAGAGGTACTACGCGGACCTAACATTAAGCCCTTCCCGAAATCTGCTCCTCAAGAGGATTCGCTTACTGCCGAATTGGTGCTCAAGGTGGGCGACAATATCACTACCGACCATATTATGCCGGCAGGCGCGAAGATTCTTCCCTACCGCTCTAATATCCCGCATCTCTCGCAGTTCTGCTTTGGGGTTTGCGACGAAACCTTCCCCGAAAGGGCGAAGGCTTTAGGCAAGAGCATTATCGTAGGCGGCAGTAACTACGGTCAGGGCTCGTCCCGTGAGCACGCGGCACTTGTTCCTATGTATCTGGGCGTGCGCGCGGTTATAACCAAGAGCTTTGCGAGAATCCATGTCGCAAACCTTATAAACGCGGGTATTATGCCCCTTACCTTTAAAAATCCCGAGGATTACGATAAACTGAATCAGGGCGATAAGCTTACCCTTACAGATGTTTTCGCGGGTATGGATAAGGGCGAAATCATCCTTACGGACGAAACCACGGGCGAGAGCTTCCCGCTTTCCTGCTCGTTTACGGAGAGACAAAAGGCAATACTTAAAGCGGGCGGACTGCTTGAATATACAAAGAATGGAGAAAATTAAGATGGATAAGTACATTGACGCGGCGGTTGAACAATTCAGAAGTATTTTAACCGAGCAAATCGCGCGTGAGCGCAAAATGGAGCAGGACAAAAGGTTTACCGATTATTCAAAGCTTGATAAGATAATAATCGGTATCTGCGGCGGCGACGGCATAGGGCCGATTATTTCCGCCGAGTCCGAAAGACTTTTGCAGTTTATTTTAAAGGACGAAATTGCGGCAGGAAAAATTGAGCTTCGTACTATTGAGGGACTCACTATCGAAAACCGTATCGCCCACAATAAGGCTATCCCCGATGATGTTTTGGCTGAAATCAAGGCCTGCAATGTTATTCTGAAGGCTCCGACCACCACCCTTAAGGGCGGAACGCTTGAGAGCGCAAATGTTGCAATGCGCCGTGAGCTTGACCTTTATGCGAATGTCCGCCCTGTTGCTGTGCCCGAATTGGGAATTGATTGGACCTTCTTCCGCGAGAATACCGAGGGAGAGTATGTTTTAGGCAGCCGCGGAGTTGAAATTCCCGATACCTTGGCTTTTGACTTTAAGGTTACAACTAACGAGGGTACAAAGCGTATCGCCCGCGCCGCCTTTGAGTACGCGAAAAACAACGGCAAAACAAGCGTAGCTATAGTTACAAAGGCGAATATTATGAAGAAGACCGACGGTAAGTTCTCCGACCTTTGCCACGAGGTTGCAAAGGATTATCCGGGTATCGAGGCAGAGGACTGGTACATTGATATTATGACCGCAAACCTCGTAAATGAGCGCACAAGAAGCAAGTTCCAGGTTTTCGTTCTGCCTAACCTATACGGTGATATTATCACCGACGAGGCGGCGCAGATTCAGGGCGGTGTCGGCACGGCGGGAAGCGCAAATCTCGGTGATGTTTACGCTATGTTCGAGGCTATCCACGGCTCTGCTCCCCGTATGATTGAAACGGGCAGAGGCCAGTTTGCCAACCCGACAAGTATGTTCAAGGCCACCGAAATGCTCCTGCGCCATATAGGCTATGTCGAGCAGGCAAACAAGCTTAACGAGGCTCTTCACATCTGCACCGAGGCTGAGAAGAAGTATGTAATCACAGGACACGAGGACGGAGCCACCTGCTCCCAGTTCGGCGATTACCTTATGCAGACTATTGAAAAGCTCTAATTAAACATTTAAAGCCGCCGATTTTAAACGGCGGCTTTTTTTGAATACAGAGAAATTGCAGATTTAATGCTATCAGGGGACAGCCTTCCTAAAAGGTGTTTTCGCTCAGCCTGAAAGGACATGGGTTGAGGGATAAGCACATTCAAACCAACAATGCATTGACAAAACCTGCGGATAAGGGTATAATTTCAAGCAAGAACAAAAATGCAGAGGTGCCGGAAGTGCATTATGTCGGTAAGATAGACAGGGAAATCTATAAATGTGTTTCAAAAGATATTGTTGCTGATGATGTAATAATAACTGATGAGCGTATTCAACATATTATAGAAGGACATCCAAACGATTATGAACAATACTGCTTGTATATGTAACAAATTGTAGAACATCCTGAATACATAATTGAAGCGAATAAAGAAAAAACCGCTTTAATTCTTAAATCGTTTTCTGATGGTGAAAAACAGTTCAAAACGGTTTTGCGATTGGTCACTTCTACAGACAATCCGAAATATAAAAATTCAATTATAACTTTTATGAAAATCAATCAAAAGGAATGGAATAGATTATTAAGAAATAAAAAAATTCTTTACAAATCTGAATGGTTGGTGTATAATAAGCATAGGATAAGATAGGTACTTTGAGGTGGAAGAATACGTCCACGTCCACACGCCGATGGTTTGACAAGGGGAAGCCCTGAGAGATGCAGGAGAATTGGACGCCTGCCAAAGTACTCAAGCTTATATTGAGGTCGCTGAAATACGCGACCTCTCCTATTTGTTCTTATATTCTGTATTAATCTATTTTAAAAAGTTTATATTATTTTTAGAACTCTGAAAAAAATTGGGGTTCTTTTTTGTTTTGTCCTAAATATCAGGAGGCTTTATAAAGGCTGAATTAGAGGAGATAGGTGACAGTTATGTGTCTTTGCAAATTGATATATTCGCGATAATATGAGATAGCATAACCGTCACCGCGTATCCCCGCGCGTATCGCCTATTTCTTGGGTGCAAGGCGTTATACCAAAGCTTAAGGCTTACATCTTTTACAGGGTGTATAGCCGTTGCTTATTGCGTCGTCACGCCCTTCAAAGATAATCTTGTTTTCCTCCTTCATAGTACCTACCGAGCCGCAGGTTGATTTGTGAAAAATATGTGTATTCAAATTGCCTATGTATTCGACTTTTGTGTTTTCCGCGGAAGAATTTTGTTCTTTTGAAACTGAAGAATTTTGCTCGGGCGAGGCAGGCTTTACCTCATCGGCAGATATGGTTTGCGGCATACTTTGGGACTCGCTGTCCTGACGGTAGCCGTTTACGGTATCGTCTGTCGGCAGATTAATTGTTATCTGAGAATGGGTATTGTCGGTCATATCTGAATTACTCGGAGCACAGCCGCATAAGCATAAAAGCACTAAAAATACACAAACAAGCTTTTTCATAACAACCTCTCTGCCTTTTTGTAAATTATATACCGCATTTAATTAAAAATCAATATTTTCGGAAAATATATAATTAGTCTGACGGTTTAAATATGAATAACTCCTCTTTTTTCTGCAAAGAATAGCAGAAAAGGGAGGAATTTTTATGCGTCCAAGTAATCAGGAATACAATAAAATGGCGGAAAAACAGTCTCCGCCGTCACCCAAAATAAAGGATTTTGTCTGTGCCTATGTGATAGGCGGGCTTATCTGCGTGATAGGTCAGCTTTTGATGGAGTGGTACAACGCGCTCGGACTGCCCGAAAAGGTGGTAAAAATGGCTGTGCCGTCCACCCTCGTTTTTATCGCCGCCCTGCTTACGGGCTTAAAGCTTTTTGATAAAATAGCAAAGCACGCGGGAGCAGGCACTTTAGTTCCGATAACGGGTTTTGCAAACGCGATTGTATCGCCTGCTATAGAGTTTAAAAGCGAGGGTCAGGTATTGGGACTCGGCGCTAAAATGTTCACAATAGCAGGGCCGGTGCTGGTATTTGGCATTACCGCATCGGTTATTTACGGACTGATTCTTTATATAATAGGTTTGTTTTAGGGGGCGGAAAAATGAAAAGAATAGGTCAGCGTACAATTATTTTTGAAAATAAGCCGACAATATTAAGCTACGGCTCGGTTGTTGGGAAAAAGGAGCACGAGGGCCCACTTTCAAACGAGTTTGACTCTTATACAACCGATAGCTTTTTTGGCGAAAAGACCTTTGAAAAGGCGGAAAGTAAGCTTCAAAGAACCGCCGTGCAAACCGCGCTCGACAAGGGCGGCTTTAAGGACAGCGATATTGATAACATTTTTGCGGGCGACCTTTTAAACCAATGTATCGGAAGCTCCTTCGGACTCCGTGAGTTTGGAATACCCTTTATCGGTCTTTACGGAGCTTGCTCTACAATGGCCCTCTCGACAGGTCTCGCGTCAATTTTCGTGGACAGCGGCGCGGCAAAAAAGGCAGTAGCCGTCACATCTTCTCACTTCTGCTCGGCAGAGCGGCAGTACCGTTTCCCGCTTAACTACGGCTCACAGCGCACTCCCACCGCTCAATGGACGGTCACAGGCTCGGGCGCGCTTGTTTTGGGTCAGGGCGATGGCAAGCCCTATATCAATTCGGTAACCTTCGGCGAAATCGAGGATTACGGAATTAAGGATATAAATAATATGGGTGCGGCAATGGCACCTGAAGATGTTAAAATAAGACCATACCCAAGACACGAGGGTATGGTCTTTTTCTACACATAAATCTACATAAAGGGAGGTTTATTTCACCACATAAAGTCTTAAAATCCCTGTATTTATGCGGGTTTTGAGCATATTCAGTAATGCTCATATCACAGTATAAAACACTTGGGTTTGAATGTCAAGAACGAGTAAACAATCACAAAATTTTGGAATTTAATTTCAGTTGCCGACTGAAAGTTATTTCCGCAAAGGAGGTATAAAAATGAAATTAATTGATAGTTTAATAAAACAATTTGGATATAATACACCGTTTATGTTATCTGAAATTGAAAAAGAAGATTATAGCAAACAGCAAATAATTAAAGAGGTTACAAAATTATGTGAGGCAAAAAAGGTAATTCGCTTTGAACGCGGAATGTATTATATTCCGCGAAAGACAAAGTTTGGCACATCGTTTTTTAATCAAAACAAAGTTATTGAGAAAAAATATATTTCTGACGGTGATTTGGTTTATGGGTATTATTCGGGGAGATATATTCAAAAACTTTTAGGTTTAATTAAATACAATATCAATGCCATAGACATATTTAGTAACAATGCAAGTAAGGATGTTACGAAAATTACAGTTGGCAGTCAGTTAGTAATACTTCATAAAGCCAGAACAACCATCGACAAACACAACGCACCTGTTCAATGCCTTTTGGAACTAATGAACGGTATCGAAATTGAAACCCTTGACGAGTACAAGCGCAAACTCATATCTGACTATATAGCGGAAAATCGCATAACCCAAAAGCAAATCACTAAATACATACCGTATTTCCCTGATAAAACCTGCAGAAATTTAATCGAAAGTGAGGTAATCTACCGTGTCCCGCAGTAATAGTTGTATGGTTTGTACATACCTAATCGAACTTGTAGCAGGAATAATGACCGGTTACATATTTATATATCTTGATGATGCTATAGTGATGAGATTTGCACTTTCAATGTTGTATATCCCCGCAGTTCTCGTCCTTGTAGATGCAAAATCAAAAGCGGTGCGCTTTCTTGTCTACCTTATACTGACCGCTGTCTGCCTGTGGGGCGTGTTTTACGCTATCTATTGGCGCCGACCTTTCGGATTTTCTCTTATTTTTTGTGCTATTGTCGGTTTTATCTACTATGTAATATTCACCGATAAAGCA
>JBGUUB010000026.1:0-2009 GCA_045133355.1 Acutalibacteraceae bacterium | reverse complement strand
TTTCTCCCTCATCCCTTATTTTTCCTCTTCTCTCTTAGCCTGCTCCGGATCTTTGCTAGCGTGATAACAGCTTGCAGGGCATCCGGATCGACGTTCCCTTTTTCTATCAGTTCCCCGCGTAAATGTGTATATGCCACGTACTCGGCGCCGCTTAATTTAATTAAATTACCACGGTCAAGGTTCTGCGGGTTACCGTCGGCATATATGATCCGGTCGGTTTTCTGCACCGGATCCTCAGGGTGATGCTTGTTCCACAGGAACCGCCCTGCTGATTTCCAGCGCTCGTTATACGCTCCGTTATCCTGAACCTTAATCAGGCATCCGCTTTTGACCGTATAGCGGATCGAACCTACGGGCAAATAGTTTGCCGCCTGCTGGCCTTTTTTAAACTGCGTTTTTTGCATGTTGGCCAGCTTTCGCGGATCGTCGGTACTATAACCCTTAACACCCTTATTCGGCGGAACGTATCCAGGCTTAAAGCGGTATTGTCTGCCCTTCACCTCTAGATCTTCCAGGTTTTTGCTTTTCAGGCCGTTGCCGATCCCACGGTAAAAACATGCGGATACGATCGCGGCCTGGCTGCGGGATTGACCAAAAACGCGATTAAATTCAGCGGTCAACTGTGCAAAGTATGTACCCGGAGCGTGCTCCCGCAACCAGGCTATCTGCTCAGGAGTGAAACCGTTACTCATCCTTGATCACCAGTTCTTTAATTCCTACAGCGCCCTTATCGGCCGACGTGCGATAATACTCCGCATAGGTTTTGGCCGCGGCGATCTGAGTGTTCGCGTTCGCTATGATATGCGTTGCAATATCGGCCATAGCACGTGCCCGGGTGCACTCCTGCTCCAGTGCTCCGCCTGTCAAACTCTCATCATTCAGCCGCTCCAGCTGCATGAATAAATGGTTATTAAGATCAGTTAGCTTATTCTTCATTCTGTCACCTCCACTCCGAAAGGATACCATCTACCGCAATAGAAACGCTCATAACTTTGGCATAATTCAGACAGTGCATATATTCCAGGGCCTAAATATAACTTAATCTCGTTATTACCAGCATCAACTGAATAGCCATTATAGACAACATTAAATTGTAAACTTTTATGGTTTTTAGGCCGTAAAATTATACTGTCGCCAAAATGGAACTTTTCGCAAAATTCGTCAAGGGTAAAGGCTCTGTATTGTTTCTGTTTTTCTTTTTGTTTAAGGCTACTTTCTGGAATGTAGAAAGCAAACCAATCGCAAGTAGTAATACCATCGCCACATCCATCGTCATATTTGCAGCAGTACGGATACGCATAATCTACATCATCATCATGTTCAACTAATTCACCATATCTGCAATCACAATCTTCTAAACTATTGAAAGCGTGTATATCGTCAGTGAAATAGCCTTTTTCATGTAATTTAGGTTTGGTTGTGGTAAACGGTGTATAAATTAAACGCTCATTTTCAATTCTTTTATCTAATTTCATTCTGCCACCTCCACGCCAAAGGGTATAAAATTTTCTTCTCCGTCCCACAATTCAAACTTATCAAAAAGTTTATCAAACGTGAAATTTTCTGTACCTAGCATAAGCCCGATGTCAGTCCACCCTACAAACATAACCCAATATTCGATTTTATCTTTCGAGCGTATGTGTATTAAATCACCCTCCTCGAAATTTGTTTTTATGAAAAATTCTCTTGTGTCTTTAAATGGTCTATATTGTTTTTCCTTCGGTGCATCACAGAACGCGGCTACCTGTTCAGCGGGAATAAAAAAGGAAAAATCCCCGATCGCGGCCGCATTTCCCACTACACGGCACCGGAACGGAAAAGGACTCCCGCACTTTACTTCCACAATGCGGAACAAATGGTCGCTCGGGTCAGTGCCTAGATCCTGAAAAGTTATAAGGTGATCCGCGGCATAGCCCACCGTGCTCAATGGTGACAGCGAAAAACGGGCGGCCTTTTCCTCAGTTAGCACATCATTAGGCATAAGAACCGCGTTTAAACCGCCGATAATT
>JBGUUB010000025.1:0-16603 GCA_045133355.1 Acutalibacteraceae bacterium | reverse complement strand
GAATTTTTTTGCAAATTAACGGGAGGGCACAGAGACCCTCCCCTACAATGTGAAAGCATATTGTTAAAGCAATATTTTATAAAGTGCGTTTATATCCTCTGCGATATAATCAGTCCCTGCGGCTTCTAATTCCTCACGGTCGCCGAAGCCGTAAAGCACCCCTATTGAGGAAATGCCGTTACGCTTTGCACCGTCAATATCGTGGTGGCGGTCACCGACCATTACGGCGAGAGACTTATCCTTGATATTACATTCTGTAAGGGCGTAGTCTATGACTGCGTCCTTATTGTTTCGCGTTTCGTCCATAGATGCCCCTGCCGTAAGGTCGAAATACTGCATTAATTTAAAATGCTCTAAAATTCGTTTTGCGAATTTCTCGGGCTTAGAGGTGGCGAGAATAACGGTTTTGCCGTTTTCTTTAAGTGACTTTAAAAGCTCGGGTATACCGTCATATACAGCGTTTTCAAAAATTCCCGTAGTGCTGTAATACTCCCTATATAAATTAACAGCCGTATGTGCTTTTTTATTATTAAATCCGCAAAACTCCCTGAACCCGTCCAAAAGGGGAGGACCTATAAATCGGCAAAGGGTTTCATAGGGCGGAATAGGGGCATTTAATTTGTTTAGTGCGTATTTTACCGAGTTTGTAATACCCAAAGCGGAATCGGTTATCGTTCCGTCTAAATCAAATAAAATGTATTTGTAATTGTTCATTTTTCTCCTTATATAAAAGGCTCCCTCTGACGAGGGAGCTGTCGAGCGTAGCGAGACTGAGGGAGAGAAAAGTCTGTTTTTTTATCAGGATTTACTTTTTCTCTCCCTTCGTCAAAACCTACGGTTTTGCCACCTCTCAACTGCCGTTTCGGTCGGTGCTTCTAAGCTTACGCTTAGAGATTGCCACAGGCAATCCGCACCCTCGTCAGAGGGAGGCTATTTTTGCGAAATAGTTGAATTCGACAGCCTAAAGATAATCGGTAATTATTCCGAAACAGATACAGTTTCTTTTTCCTCTGCGGGAGCGCCGTCAAGCTGCTCATGAGAAAGAAGCGGCTCAACATCCTTGCCCTTAATCTTCCTGTCAACATAGTTCTTGGTAATCTTAACCACAAGCGGAATCAAAACAATAACACCTATAAGGTTGGGCATCATCATAAGACCGTTGAAGGTGTCCGAAATATCCCAAGCGAGGCTTGAAGTAAGCACAGCACCGAATATAACGGTGCAAACATGAATTATCTTGAATATAATTGTAGTTTTAGCGCCGAAGAGATATTCCCAAGCCTTTGCGCCGTAATGAGACCAGCCGAGAACTGTGGTGAAGGCGAAAAGGAACATAGCAATCGCAATAAACTTTTGACCGATGTTGCCCCAGCTGAAAACGGTATTAAATGCGCCGCCGACCAGCGTTGCGTCATTAAGTCCGTCTGCAACAGCACCTGTTTTTGCATTAAATACACCCGATGTTAAAACGACAAGAGCGGTCATTGTGCAAACTATCATAGTATCGGCAAATACTTCGAATATGCCCCACATGCCCTGCTTGACAGGCTCTTTAACATTGGAGTTGGAGTGAACCATAACCGAAGAACCAAGACCGGCTTCGTTTGAGAATACACCGCGCTTAAAGCCCTGCTGAGCCGCAAGCATAATAGCGCTTCCGAGAGTTCCGCCTACAAAAGCTTCGGGCTTGAATGCGTTTACAAATATAGCCTTAAACGCAGGGAGAATGTGTGCGTAATTTACTCCGATAACTACAAGGCTTCCTGCTACAAAAAGCACAACCATAAAGGGTACGATTTTTTCTGCAACACCGGCAATTCTTTTAAGTCCGCCGAGTGTTATAAGGGCGACTAAAACCATTATAACTGCGCCTAAAATAATATTATAAAGCGAAACGCCTGAAAATACTTTGATAGAAGAAAGAGAAGATACATCAAATGCTACGGCAACATTGGCAACAATCTTGTTAACCTGACCCATACTGCCTATACCGAAGGACGCGAGCATTGTAAAGATACAGAAAAGAACAGCCAAAACCTTACCTATGTATTTGCAATGCTTCTTTTTGCCGAGACCGTCCTGCAAGTAGTACATAGCACCGCCCGACCATTCGTCATTTGCGTTTCTGCGGCGGAAGAATATACCCAAAACATTTTCGGAATAGTTTGTCATCATACCCAAAAATGCAGCTACCCACATCCAGAAAACCGCACCTGCACCGCCTACGCAGATTGCGGCGGCAACACCGGCTATATTACCGGTACCAACCGTAGCCGCAAGAGCGGTACATAATGCCTGAAACGGGGAAATAGCTCCCTTTTCTTTAGTGTGGCCTATTACATCCTTGTGAAAAAGACTGCCTATTGTATTGCTCCACCAATGCTTTAGATGGGATACTTGAAACACCTTTGTAGCAAGCGTAGCAATTAATCCGGTACCAAGCAGAAGTATAAGCCCTACCCAGCCCCAAACAAAACCGTTGACGGCACCGTTCAGCTCTTCGATTTTTGACAATAAAGCCTCCATAATTTAAAAACTCCTTAAAAAATATTAAAGCCGAGCCAAAAAAAGGCTCGGCAAAAGTAACTGCAAAAACACCCTTATAATGAAAGGGTTAATAAGCTTTGTCCTTTCGCCTGAGAGATTAGCGGAAAACCGCCTTGCACCTTCGGCACCCGATTTAATACGGAATTCTCCAAAGTTCTATCAGCTTACAGTCTCTGCCCGAAAACGGACGCCTGAGAGTGTTACTCCTTCGGCAGTACGAGTACTTTTCCTGTAAGCATCATATAGATTTATTAAATTAATAACTATTATAACACATTTCTATGTGATTGCAAGAAAAATATTTTAAAGAAAAAACGCTTTATCGCTTTAAAATATTAAATTTTTTTATAAAAAGCTTAATTTTTTATTGACTGCAATAAAAAATAGTAGTATTCTTAAAAACAAGGAAAATTTTAGGGAGGTTTAAAAATGTTTAAATCCGAATATTTAAAAAGGGTTTATGCGGGCGTTGAAGCGCGTAACCCGAACGAAAAAGAGTTTTTACAGGCGGTAAGAGAGGTTCTCGAATCCTTAGAGCCGGTTGTAGAGGCTAATCCGAAGCTCGAGGAGAACGGGATTCTTGAGAGAATAGTTGAGCCTGAGCGCCAGATTTTCTTCCGCGTTTCTTGGGTTGACGACAACGGCAAGGTTCAGGTAAACCGCGGCTACAGAGTTCAGTTCAACTCTGCTATCGGTCCGTACAAGGGCGGTCTTCGTCTGCACCCGTCGGTTAATGCTTCTGTTATCAAGTTCTTGGGCTTCGAGCAGATTTTCAAGAACAGCCTTACAGGTCTTCCGATAGGCGGCGGTAAGGGCGGCTCTGACTTTGACCCGAAGGGCAAGTCTGATGCAGAGGTTATGCGCTTCTGCCAGAGCTTTATGACCGAGCTTTCAAAGCATATCGGCGCTGATACCGATGTTCCTGCAGGAGATATCGGAACAGGTGCTCGCGAAATCGGCTTTATGTACGGTCAGTACAAGAGACTCCGCAACGAATTCACAGGTGTTCTCACAGGTAAGGGTCTTACCTACGGCGGCTCGCTTGCCCGTACAGAGGCTACAGGCTACGGAGTTTGCTACTACACCGAGGAAATGCTTAAGTGTATGAAGAACGATTCCTTTAAGGGCAAGACCGTAGTTATTTCGGGCTCGGGCAATGTTGCTATTTACGCGACGCAAAAGGCTACAGAGCTTGGCGGTAAGGTTGTAGCACTTTCCGACTCCAACGGCTACATCTATGACCCGAACGGCGTAAACCTTGATGTTGTTAAGCAGATTAAAGAGGTTGAGCGCGGAAGAATTAAGGAATATGTAGAGCGCGTAAACGGCGCTGAATATCATGAGGGCTGCAGCGGCATATGGACTATTAAGTGCGATATAGCTCTGCCCTGCGCTACACAGAACGAGATTGACGAGAACTCCGCTAAGACACTGGTTTCAAACGGCGTAATCGCGGTTGCAGAGGGCGCTAATATGCCTTCTACTCCCGAGGCTATCGAAGCTTTCCAGAGCGCAGGCGTTCTCTTTGGACCTGCAAAGGCGGCAAACGCAGGCGGCGTTGCCACCTCTGCGCTTGAGATGAGCCAGAACTCCATGAGATACAGCTGGACCTTTGAAGAGGTTGACGCTAAGCTTAAGGATATTATGGTCAACATTTTCCATAATTCCTATAATGCCGCTAAGAAGTACGGTATGGAGGGCAATCTGCTTGCAGGCGCTAATATCGCAGGCTTTGAAAAGGTCGCTGACGCCATGCTCGCTCAGGGTATTGCGTATTAATCTGAACATTATTATTGAAAAAGCTGTTTCTGTTTTCCGGAAACAGCTTTTTTGCGTTTGACATTTAGGTATATAATATGTATACTTAATATAGCTTTATTTTGGAGGGAACGAATGAAGGCGATTATACTTTCCTGCGGAACAGGCGGCGGTCACAACGCCGCAGGCTTGGCTATAAAAGAAGAGCTTGAGCTAAGGGGACATACTGTACTGATGCTCAACCCCTACAGCTTAAAAAGCCAAAGAACAGAGAGAATAATCAATCAGGTATATATTAAGACGGTGCAAAAAGTGCCGCGGGTTTTCGGTGCGGTTTATGCTTTGGGCAACGCGTATAGGCGGTTGCCTTTCCGTTCACCTGTATATTTTGCAAACGGCGGTATGGCAAAGCGGCTTGATAAGTTTTTTAAGACCGAAAAGCCCGACATTGTAATAATGCCACATGTTTTTCCCGCAGAGATTATCACTAATATGAAAAACCGCGGTATGGCTGTGCCAAAAACCGTATTCGTTTCTACCGATTATACCTGCGTGCCCTTTACAGAGGAAACCGACTGCGATTTTTATATAACCCCGCAGGAGAGTCTTAATCCTGAGTATGAGAGCCGCGGAATAGCAAAAGAAAGGCTGAAGCCTTTTGGTATTCCGGTGAGCCGCAGGTTTTCTAACCTGCATACAAGGCAAGAAGCGGCGGATACATTGGGACTTGACAGTGATAAAAGATATATACTGGTCTCGGGCGGAAGTATGGGCGCAGGCAGGCTTATTTACGCTATTAAAATACTGTACGATAAATTTAAAAGCGAAGAAAATACCCGCATAATTGTGATTTGCGGCAGTAATGAATGGCTTTATAATCAGCTCTCAAAGCGCTACAGCCAAAAAATAATCGCTGTACGCTATACTGATAAAATGGCAGAGTATATGCGCGTTTCGGATATTTACATTACGAAGCCGGGAGGTCTTTCTTCTACCGAGGGGGCGGCAATGGGTATTCCGATGGTTCATACAATGTCAATTCCCGGATGCGAGACTGCAAATATGCAATATTTTGGGGAGTACGGTATGAGTATCCCTGTGAAAAAGCTTACAAAAAATCTTTCCGCGGCGGTGGACAGGCTTTCTGAGAGCTCGGCAATTAATGAAATGACGGAAAACCAGAAAAATATGATTAACGGAAATGCCGCGCAGGATATTTGTATACTTGCGGAAAATATTATAAATAACAGTTTAGAGGTAGAAAAATATGATTAACGAGGTTTTAAATACAAAGGTTTCTGAAAACTGTGATGTCCTGGTTTGCGGCGGCGGTTTTGCGGGAATTTCTGCGGCACTTGCGGCGGCAAGGCAGGGTAAAAAGACAATTCTTTTAGAAAAGGAATTTATTTTGGGCGGACTCGGTACAGCGGGCCTTGTTACAATATATCTGCCTCTTTGCGACGGAATGGGCCGTCAGGTCTCCTTCGGTATAGCCGAGGAGCTTTTAAAACTTTCAATTTCTATGGGAGCTGAGGCTCAATATCCCGAAAACTGGCTTGACAGCGAGGATAAAGCCTTTAGAACAGAAAAGAATAAACGCTTTGAGGTGCGTTATAATCCAAGCCTTTTTGCGATACTTGCAGAACAGTTTTTGCTTAAAGAAAATGTAAAGATTTTATACGGTACATACGCTGTGGCGGTGGATAAAACCGATGATAAAATAAACGCGGTCATAACCGAAAGCAAATCGGGCAGACAGGCGATAAAGGTCGGCTCGGTGGTTGACACTACGGGCGACTGCGATATTGCTTTTTTTACAGGTGCACCTACCGATACCTTTAAGCAGGGCAACATTCTTGCGGCATGGTACTATTTTTTGGAGAGCTCCGGTTATGACCTTGCTGCGCTTGGTTGTGCGGATATACCCGACGACCAAAAGAATGGGGAAAACGGGGTTGAAACACTTATAAACCGCCGTTTTACTGGGCTTGACGCAGAGGAAATTTCGCAAATGGTACAGCTTTCGCACAATGCTGTTATAGAGGATATTAAAAAAAGAAGAGATCGAGGAAGCGACCTTGTGCCGACATGCATAGCCACAATTCCGCAAATAAGAATGACGAGAAAGCTTATCGGCGAATATGTTTTGCACGATACCGAGGAGCATAAATATTTTGAGGATTCTGTCGGAATGGTATCGGACTGGCGAAAGCGCGGACCTGTATATGAAGTGCCTTTTAGAACCCTTTATTCAGGCAAAATTAAGAATTTGATTACAGCGGGAAGATGCACTTCTGTGACCGACAGTATGTGGGATATAATGCGTGTTATACCTTGCTGTGCGGTGACCGGTCAGGCGGCGGGAACAGCCGCGGCTATGACAGACGATTTCACAAAGCTTGATGTTAAAAAGCTTCAATGCGAGCTTGAGGCAAACGGAGTTGTTCTACACGAAAATCAGCTTTAATATAAGAGGTTGAATAATGAATTACCGAATTAATACAACAGCACTTTCCGCTGTTTTTACCGTCCCTGCCGCCGTCGCAGATAATCACTTAAAGCTGGCACGGGGCGAGCATATAAAGGTTTTGCTTTACATAATGCGTAATATGACAGCTCCCATTGAGCCTTCTGTTATTGCCGAGGCGGTCGGGATTTCCGCCTATGATGTGAAAGAGGCGCTGGTTTACTGGGAAGACGCGGGGATTTTAAGCTGTGACAGTAGTCCTAAAGAAAATACAGAAATCAAACCAAAAACGGCAAGCCGTGCCGAAAAACCCAGCCGAAACGATGTGGCAAGGCGCGGTGCGGAGGACGAGAAGGTAAGCTACCTTTTAAGGGAAACACAGATGCGCCTCGGCAGAAATTTAAAGAGCAACGAGGCAAGTACTCTTGTTTGGCTTTATGATGACGAGGGCTTGGACGTTTCGCTTATACTTATGATAGTGCAGTACGCGGCGGCGCATAACAAGGCGAATATCCGCTTTATTGAGTCAACCGCGGTTGACTGGATAAACAAGGGGATAGATACCGTTGCCGCGGCGGACAGCGAGCTTAACCGAATGGCAATGGGCGACCAGGCGTGGAAGATAGTAAGTTTAGCCTTCGGACTTGAGCGCAGAAAGCCGAGCAAAAAGGAAACCGAGCTGTCCCTGCTTTGGATAAACGACTGGGAAATGTCAAAGGAAATGCTTGAAGCCGCATATGAGGAGTGCGTTAACACGAAGTCTAAGTTTTCCTTTCCGTATACCGCGAAAATTATCGAAAGCTGGCACGAAAAGGGCTTTAAAACCCCGCAAGATACACAAAAACGGGAAAAATCCGATAACAAGGATGGCTATGCCGCCTATGACATCGACCTGTTTGAAAAAATGCTTAACACAAAGGATTAAAGTAATATGATTACAAGGGAAGAAGCTTACAAAAAAGCTATTGAACAGAAAAAGCAGGCTCAAAAGGATAAGCAAAGGCAGTATAATATGTTGTTAAATTCCGCTTATACTTCGAATCCAAGGCTTAGTGAGATTGACAGAGAACACGCCGCAGTCGGGGCAAATCTTGTAAACGCGGCGCTCTCAGGCGGAAATTCACTCGGCGATTTAAAAAAGCACTCTGCCGCCCTAACCCTTGAAAAAAAGCTTATTCTTGAAAAGACAGGGGTTAAAGAGCCGACTCCCGATTGCTCGCTTTGCGGAGATACAGGTTATGTCGGCGGAAAAATCTGTGACTGTGTAAAGAGAAAAGCCGCTGAAATTATGCTTTCTGAACTGTCGGCAGAGATGCCGATTGAAAGCTCACGGTTTGATAATTTTAATCTCAACTATTATAAGGACGAGGACGGAAAAAACGGCAATCCCCGCCGCAGAATGACGGCAATACTTAAGGTCTGCAGGGAATATGTGATAAGCTTTGACCTCAAAAAAAGTAAAAACCTTTTGTTTATGGGAGATGCGGGACTCGGCAAGACCCACTTAACCTTGGCGATAGTCTCGGGACTTATTGAAAAGGGCTTTGTGCCTGTATACGGCTCGGCGGAAAATCTTTTCGCTAAGATAGAAAAGGAAAAATTTGCGGGTGAGAACCGCGGCACATATGAGTCGATGACCAACTGCGACCTTTTGGTTATAGACGATTTGGGAGCGGAAATGGCGACAGCTTTTACAAAATCTGCGCTTTATAATTTGGTTAATACCCGTCTTCTTTCGGGAAGACCGACCATAATAAACACAAATCTTACTATGAAGGAAATCGAAACGCGTTATACCGCGAGGATTTCCTCACGGCTTATAGGAAGCTTTGACGCATATAAATTTATCGGCGATGATATAAGACAGCAAAAGGCAGTCGAGCGCATTGTCGGGAAAGGATAATAATTTTACAGGTATAAAATTCAGGGAGTAATCGCTTTTGAGTATTAAGAAATATAACGCAGGAGAATATGAGGTCGCCGTTATAGGCGGCGGTCATGCAGGGGTTGAAGCGGCACTTGCCGCGGCAAGGCTCGGCTGTAGGACAATAATGTTTACAATAAGCGTCGATTGGGTGGGCAATATGCCCTGTAACCCGTCGATAGGCGGTACGGCAAAGGGTCACCTTGTAAGGGAGCTTGACGCCTTGGGCGGCGAAATGGGCAAGGCGGCGGATAAAAACACTCTGCAAAGCCGTATGCTTAATCTCGGCAAAGGACCTGCAGTTCATTCTCTGCGCGCGCAGATTGACCGCAGAGCTTACAGCGAATATATGAAACATGCGGTTGAATTACAGAAAAATCTTGATGTTAAGCAGTGCGAGATTACAGATATTTACCGCGAAAACGAAATATGGCATTGTATATCCAAGCTCGGCGCGGATTTTTCCTGCCGCTCGGTTGTTATCGCCACGGGTACTTTTTTAGGCGGAAGAGTATATGTCGGCGAGGTGAACTACCCCTCAGGACCTGACGGAAATTTTCCCGCCACGGCATTGGGAGAGTCGCTTAAAAAGCTCGGATTACCGCTCCGACGCTTTAAAACGGGTACTCCCGCCCGGGTTTCAAGGGACAGTATAGATTTTTCGGCTCTCGAGGTTCAGGAGGGGGACAGCCGCGTAGTACCTTTCAGCTATTCTACCGAAACACCGCCCGAAAATAAGGTGGTTTGCCATATTTCCTATACTAATGACGAGACAAAGCGGGTTATTTTAGAAAACATCAACCGCTCGCCCCTTTATGCGGGGGATATTGAGGGGGTAGGTCCTCGCTATTGCCCGAGCATTGAGGATAAAATTGTCCGCTTTGCCGATAAAAAGCGGCATCAGTTCTTTATTGAGCCTTGCGGAATTAATACCGAGGAAATGTATTTGCAGGGGCTTTCTTCTTCACTTCCGGAGGAGGTGCAGATTGAGCTTTACAAGACCGTTCCCTGTCTTAAAAATGTTAAAATAATGCGTAACGCCTACGCTATCGAGTATGACTGTGTTGACCCTACGGCTATGCGCGCAACCCTTGAAATGAAGGATTTTTCCTCTCTTTACGGTGCGGGACAGTTCAACGGCTCCTCGGGGTATGAGGAGGCGGCGGCTCAGGGACTTATAGCGGGAATAAACGCCGCATTAAAGGCGCAGGGCAAAGAGCCGCTTGTGCTTTCCCGCGCCTCGTCATATATCGGCACGCTTATTGACGACCTGGTGACAAAGGGCTGCTCCGACCCCTATAGAATGATGACCTCAAGGAGCGAGTACAGACTGCTGCTTCGTCAGGACAACGCCGACGAGCGCCTTATGCCCACGGGCAGAGAATTGGGGCTTATAGACGATAAAACCTATGCCGCGTTTTTGCTCCGCAAGGATCAAAAGGAAAAGGAAATTGAGCGTCTTAAAACTTCCTTTTTAGCCCCGAATGAGGAATTAAACCGCCTGTTAGAGGAGAACGGAACCGCGCCTATCAGCACCGGCACAAGGCTTTCCGACCTTGTTAAAAGACCGCAGATAGGCTATGATATGTTAGCGCCCTTTGATAAAGAAAGACCCGATTTGCCCTTTAGTGTGCGGGAAAAGGTCGAAACCGAAATTAAGTACGAGGGCTATATCGCCCGCCAGCAGGCACAGGTAAACGAGATGCTCCGACTTGAGGGCAAGGCTATCCCTGATGATATTGACTATTCTTCCGTTTACGGTCTTCGCCTTGAGGCGGTGGAAAAGCTAAATAAAATAAGACCGGCGAATATCGGTCAGGCGTCCCGTATATCAGGTGTAAGCCCCGCAGATATTTCGGTGCTGCTGATATATTTGACGAAGTAGAGGAAATTTTGAAAATTATGATTGAAAAAATTAACGGCTTTTGCAAAAAAATTCAGTTTCTTTCGGGGGCGTGGCTTAAAAACATTGCGATTATTTCAATGATTATCGACCATGTGAACAAGGCGCTGATTTATCCCTATTTAACCTCGGCAAACGGGTTTCTCGCAACCATCAGCAATATATTCGATATAGTCGGCAGAATTGCTTTTCCGCTATTTTGCTTTATGGTGGTTGAGGGATTCTTTAAAACCCGAAGCCGAAAAAAATACCTGCTTAATTTGCTTTTATTCGGCGTAATATCCGAAGTCCCCTTTGATATGTTTACAACCGCAAGCTTTTTTAATACTAATTGGCAGAATGTTATGTTTACGCTGGCGCTTGTGCTTGTAACTATCTGGATTATAGATATTTTGAAAGCGAAAATGCAAAGCAAACCAAAAGTGCTTTGGTATATAGTATCTCTTTTAATTGTCGGAGTGATGTGCATTTTCGCAATGATGCTAAGTCTTGACTATGAACACCACGCAATTTTAATCGGATATTTCTTTTATCTGTTCCACAATATGCCGCTAATTGCTATTCCTTTCGGTTATGCTTCTATGTTTAAAGAGCCTTGGGCGCTTTTGGGCTTCGGTCTTACCCTTACATATAACGGTGAGCGGGGCAGACAGAATAAAATGCTAAACTATCTGTTCTATCCCGTTCATCTGCTAATTCTCGGAATACTGCGGCTTTGCCTTGGCGTATAAATTCAAATTAAAACCTTGTAACTTTTTTAAAAATGTGATATCATTAATATATTAATTCTAAAGGCGGAATGGTTATGTGTAATGCAAATGAAGAAACGGCAAAAAAAAGAGTGCTTAGCTGTATTCAGCCCAGCGGACTTTTAACGCTTGGTAATTACTTGGGTGCGCTTAAAAACTGGGCGGCAATGCAGGACGAGTTTGACTGTACCTTTGCCGTGGCGGATCTTCATGCCATAACCGTAAGGCAGGAGCCTGCAAAGCTCCGCAGTCAGATTTATTCCACCTTCGCCATTCTTTTGGCGCTGGGAATCGACTCCGAAAAAAATACCGTTTTTATCCAGTCGCAGGTGCCCGAGCATACGGCGCTTTCTTGGCTTTTGTCCTGCTATACACAGTTCGGCGAAATGTCGCGTATGACCCAGTTTAAGGATAAAAGTCAAAAGCACCCGGATAATATAAATGTGGGACTTTTCTCATACCCCGTGCTTATGGCGGCGGATATTCTTTTATATCAGTCCGATTTAGTTCCCGTAGGTGCGGATCAGAAACAGCACCTTGAAATAGCGAGGGATATTGCGATTCGCTTTAATAATATTTACGGCGATGTTTTCACCGTGCCCGATGCGTATATTCCGAAGGCGGGCGCAAGGGTCAAGTCGCTTCAAGACCCGTCTAAGAAAATGTCCAAATCGGACGATAACGCCAACGCCTGGGTTGCGATACTTGACAGTAAGGACGATATAATAAGGAAATTCAAACGCGCGGTTACCGATTCGGATAATGAAATCAGAATGTCCGAGGATAAGCCCGGAATTTCAAATCTTATAACGATTTATTCCGCCGTTACTGGAAAAACTACCGATGAGGTTGAGAATGAGTTCAGCGGAAAGGGCTACGGCGAGTTTAAGCTTGCGGTGGGCGAGGCTGTAGCGGATACTTTAGCACCGATAAAGCAGAAGCACGATGAGATTATAAAGGATAAAAAAATGCTCGAACAGCTTTACAGGCAGGGGGCGGAAAAGGCGGAGCATATCGCGCGCAAGACCTACTTTAAGGCAATGAAAAAGGTCGGCTTTGTGCTATGAGCTTTCCCCTTGTAGGTAATCTCAGAATAAGGGATGCTGTAATGGCGGCAGTTGCCGAAAAAAGAATACCCCACGCAATTTTGCTTGAGGGAGATAAGGGCACCGGAAGGCATACCCTTATGCGGTTTTTAAGCAGAGCGGCGGTGTGTGACGGTGAGAACTCTCCTTGCGGGGAATGCCGAGGCTGCCATTTAGCGGAAATCGGCACTCACCCCGATATAACGGTTATTGCTCCCGAGGACGGCAAGAAAAATATCACCGTGGCGCAGATAAGAGCCCTGCGCACCGAAGCTTATGTTAAGCCCCATATGGCGGTAAGGCGCGTTTTCGTAATAGATAAGGCGGATACTATGAACGAGCAGGCGCAAAACGCACTCTTAAAAGTGCTTGAAGAGCCGCCGGCCGATATAATTTTTATTCTTATAGCCGAATCCGCGGCGGCACTCTTAGATACAATCATTTCAAGGTGTACTGTACTTTCGCTTGTACCGCCCGAAACTGACGAGGCTGTAGGGTATTTAAGAAAAAACACCGATTTTTCCGAGGAGCAGATAAAAGAGGCTATAGGCATTACGGGCAATAATATAGGCGCGGCGATAGACGCGCTTTCAGGCGGCGGTACGGCGGCGCAAGCCGCGGCGAAGCGTTTTGCAGAATTGCTTATTTCGGGTGACGAGGCGGAAATGCTTAAAATAACCGCCCAATTTGAAAAAAACCGAGTTTTGGCGGATGAGTTCTTTAAGGAGCTAAAGCTTTCACTTGCAACCGAGATAAAGAAAAATCTTCGCAATACCATTACCGCTAAAGCGCTTGTGAGCTTTTATGATACGCTCCCTGAATTCGAGGACGCGCTTAAAACTAATATTAATTTAAGTCTGCTGTTTTGCACGCTTGTATGCAAAGCGGCTCAAATAAGTCACAACTGATAATTTCGGAGGAATATATGACAGAGGTTATATCCGTAAAATTTAAGGACGGCGGCAGGGCGTATTATTTTGCCCCCTGCGGCATTAAGGCAAATGTAGGGGACAGCGTTATTGTCGAGACCCAGAACGGAACCGAGTTCGGAACGGTAAGCGCAGGCAACCACGAGGTTGAGGACGACACAATCGTAAATCCGCTTAGAAAAACACTTAGAATAGCAAACGAGCGTGACTTTAAAAAGCTCAATGAAAACCGCAAAAAAGAGGAAGAAGCGTTCGGTGTTTGCGAGGAAATGATTGCAAGCCTTAAGCTTGATATGAAGCTTGTAAGCGTAGAATACTCCTTTGATTCAAATAAAATAGTATTTTTCTTCACCTCGGACGGCAGGGTGGACTTTCGCGAGCTTGTTAAAAATTTAGCGTCGCATTTCCATACCAGAATTGAGCTAAGGCAGATAGGCGTAAGGGACGAGGCTAAGATGCTCGGCGGCATAGGTATTTGCGGTCAGCCCTATTGCTGTAAGCGGTTTTTAAACGATTTTCAGCCCGTCTCAATAAAAATGGCAAAGGAGCAGGGCTTGTCGCTTAATCCTACCAAGATTTCGGGCAGCTGCGGGAGACTTATGTGCTGTCTTAATTACGAGCAGGACGCATACGAGTATTTAAACTCCTTTACTCCTAATGTCGGCGCGACCGTCAAAACCGCCGAGGGGCTCGCTACCGTGACCGATGTTAATCTTATAACGGGCAATCTCTTTGTAAAGCTTATTGACAGCGATACGATTCCCTTTAAGGTTCACAGAGATGAGGTAAAGCTTATTTCCCGCTCGAAAAAGCGTCCTAAGGACGATAAAAAGGGCGAAGAATAGATTTTTTTATAAAAATAATCGATTGGAATAATATTTTACTTGCTTTTTTGCAAGAAACTTGCTACAATATACTAAGCAAAGCATTTGAGCTATGGAGGTGTTTTTGATGGCTTACAAAATTTCCGATGCCTGCATTAGCTGCGGAGCATGTGCTGCGGGATGTCCTTGTGATGCAATCGCCGAAGGCGCTGAGCATTACGAGATTGACGCAGATAAGTGCTGCAGCTGCGGTGCTTGCGCTGCCGGTTGTCCGGTAGAGGCAATCTCCGAGGATTAATTTCAAAATAAAACGTTAACCTTTTGGGTACATAACGCTTTAAAAGAAATGAACGCCTGTGCAGTGTTTTGCTGTTCGGGCGTTCATTTTTCGACATAATTTACTTGAAAGCACAAAGAAGGTGTGCTATACTTTAATTCCCGAGAGGAGGTATGCCGCGTGGATAATATTAAAACGATTACTACAAATAAAAAAGCGTTTCACGAGTATTTTGTGCTGGAAAGCTTTGAATGCGGCATAGAACTTTCGGGGACGGAAATTAAGTCGATAAGGCAGGGCGGCGTTAATTTGAAGGACGCGTGGTGTTCGGTCGATAACGGCGAAATGATAATAAAGCAAATGCACATAAGTCCCTACGACCACGGGAATATTTTTAACAAGAACCCAACGCGTAACAGGCGACTTTTAATGCACAAGAGGGAAATTATGCGCCTTTTCGGTGCGGTAAAGCAGGAGGGACTGGCGTTAATACCTCTTTCACTCTACTTTAAGGGCTCGCTTGTTAAGGTGCAGTTAGGACTGTGCAAGGGCAAAAAGCTCCACGATAAGCGGGAGACCGCCGCTAAACGCGACGCAGCGCGCACCATCGACAGGGCATTAAAAGAGCAAAACAGATAACTAATTAACTCTTACTTCTTCACTCTTCATTCTTACTTCTTACTTTAAATATGGGGATGTAAAGGTTTCGACAGGGATTTTGAAGTATCGGAAGCGAGCAGCGGTGCGGAACCGCTATAAAATCCGTAAACAAAATTAACTAACAACAATAAAGTTGCTTTAGCAGCCTAATTTAGGCTGCTCATCCGACCCGAAAGTACCGCGGTTCGGCAAGGGTGTCATTTTAGCGGTGAACATGAACGGGAGCCTGCTCCGGCTTTCGTCACGACTTAGGAGCTACTAAGCGCGTAAGCCTGACATTTGGCGTGCGCGTAAGGGAATGTAAACAAATGTCTGCGCTCGGAGACGCCGATATGAATAAATTTTTGGACAGGAGTTCGACTCTCCTCATCTCCACCAAATTAACTAAGACCCGCTTAAATAGCGGGTCTTTTTCTTTTGTGTACGAAAAATGTACGAATTATTTAATTTTGTTAAGGATTGAAACGGCGCGTTCCTCTTCTTTCGGGTATAAATGCGCGTATGTGTTCCAGGTGGTTTCAATCTTTGAATGACCGAGCCGCCGCGCGATTTCCTGAATATTAATGCCCTCGTTTACAAGCAGGGAAGCGTGGGTGTGCCGAAAATCGTGTATTCTTATTATCGGGAGTCCCGCTTCGGTTGCAAATTCGATATTTTTATTTGAAATCATTGTGTCGCTTAAGCAGGAAATGCCGCCGCATACTCTGTAATCGTCCGTAAAGCCTTTTAAGCGCATACACCTATTCTTATATTCGGTAAGTATTTCTATTAGCGGCTGTGGCATTTGGAGCGTTCTGTAGGACGATTTATTTTTAGGCGGAGTTTCTATTATTGACGAGCCTTTAACCTTTTGTGCAACGCTTCGGCGGACATGAATGAAATCGCCGTCAATATCGGTCCATTTAAGAGCGTTGATTTCACCCTTTCGCATACCTGTATAAAATGCTATATTGAAAAAAACATAATATCCGTAATCGCTTATTGTGCCTATGTGTGACTTCGCGGCCGCTATGTACTTTTTAAATTGCTCGGCGGTATAATAGTGCAGCTTTTCCTCTGCAGTCTCAAATTCGGGGTTTTTAAAATTGCCGATACTGTTTAGCGGGTTTTTTGGGATATACTCCATTTTTACGGCGTAATTGAGCAGGGCGCGAAATTCTGTATAAATATTATTTTTTGTCGTGACGGCGAGTTCTTTTTCGGCGACAGAGGTTTTCCATTTTTGAAGAAGCGGAATGTTTAGCTTATCAATTTTCGTTTCGCCGAATATCGGTATTACTTCCCTGTTAAGGATTGATTTTGTTTTTTCAAGGGTGGTTATTCTTACTTCGTGCTTTTTGACGGCTGTATATTCGTCATACAGCTGTTGCACGGTCATTTTACTGTCGGGAGCGGTTTGCGATACTTCGCGGGCGAGATTTCTTTCACATTCCTTTGCTTCGTCCAGACCGTAAACAATTTTACTCTTTTTATGATATTT
>JBGUUB010000024.1:0-113247 GCA_045133355.1 Acutalibacteraceae bacterium | reverse complement strand
TTGGGGTCTCATTTGGCTCCCTCTGACGAGGGAGCTGGCGAGCGCAGCGAGACTGAGGGAGAGAAAAAGTTGCATTTTCTTGTAGCTTTACACCTTCTCTCCCTCCGTCACGGCAAAGCCGTGCCACCTCCCTCGTCAGAGGGAGGCGAGAATTGTTGAAACCCCAACATTAGGAATAGAACCTTTTTACTTATTTTCCCAGCTGAAAATTCGTTCCTTCATTCCCTTAATATCCAAAATTCCGTAAGCAAAGCCCTTTTTAATAAGCTCGGGCGGAACGAACTCGTCATACTTTTCAAATAGCGGCACTTCGCCCGGGTAGACAAGCTCCAACGGCTCTAACGGCTGTTTTGCCGTTTCGGCAAGGACCTTGAAAAACTCCTCCTTTGTCGCCTTCATTTTAAACTCTATAAAATAAGGCCGTGCGGAATCAAGGGCGGAAAGCCCTAATTTTTCGGCACATTTAAGCTTTAAAAACCGTTCTATTGCCAAAAAGGCGTAGGTGCCCAGCCACGGAAAAAGACACCACATATCCCCGCCTAAGTTAATAAGCGGTTCGTGTGTTAACCCCGAAAGCCGCGCGGCGCTCCTTGCTTCACCGAGACGGGCTACCGCGTTGTTCATTAAATAGGGGTAGCTTTTATCCTCGCTCAAAACATCCCGCATCCGTTCAAGCACACGGGTGTTGATATCTCCGGGACACTGCCCGAAATAGGCAGGCACCTTGCCCCTGACCTTAGTACAGTAAACAAGGTGGCGCTTGTGGTCTACCTCCTCCACTATCCAGACATGACCTGCAATCGCTATCTTTTCACCCACGGGCGGCGGCATAACTATTGTGCCTAACTCCTCGGATTCGCTCCTTACCGTATATTCCTCGTTTTCTTTAAACACAGCATAAAACTTAAAGGAATTGGTCTGCCGCTCCCCCGAAAGCCCTACAATCAGCCCGCCCTCCTCGGTGCGCTCTATCTGCTCGGTTTCAATTAAGTGGCGAAGAAGAATTTTATAATCTTCCTTAGAAATACGGTGAAAATAGCTCAATGACAGCACCTTAGAGGCAAGGGCGGCGGGGGTAAGCTCGCCTGATGATGCCAATGTTGCCATTGTCTGGTGGTATAAAAGGCTAAAGGGCAGGCGGTCGGTTTTGGGCGGCTCTACAAACCGCTCCTCAATATAAAGCTGAACAAGGGCTATGCCCTGCAACAGCTCCCATGGCATCGTTTCAGGAAGTAAAGCCCGCGCCTCGGGCTGTTCTTCCCGCATTACAAACCACATTTCGGGCGGCAGGTCTCGCCTGCCCGTTCTTCCCATTCGCTGTAAAAATGAGGAGACCGTAAAGGGGGCGTTTACCTGAAAGGCGCGCTCCAGTCTTCCTATATCAATGCCTAACTCCAAGGTGGCGGTGGTGACGGTGGTCATATTCTGCTCATCGTCCTTCATTACCGCCTCTGCCGTCTCGCGGAAGGACGCGGAGAGGTTGCCGTGGTGTATAAGAAAGCGGTCGGGCTCATGACGAGCCTCGCAGTAGCCGCGCAAGGTAGTGGTGACCGCCTCGCACTCCTCCCTTGAATTTACGAAAACAAGGCATTTTTTGCCCCTTGTATGCTCAAAAATATAACCAAAGCCGGGGTCGGAATTCTCGGGCGCGGTATCGGTTTTCATATCAAGCGCAGGCAGGGCGGGGGAGTTTTGGTCTTTGCCCGATTCAGCGCCGGGAGTAGTGAAAAAATGCTCCATAGAAAGCCGCCATTTTATGCCCTTGTTTTCTATTTTGGGGATTACCGTACCTTTTCCGGTTCCTGCTGCCAAAAATTCACCTGTACCCACAGGGTCGCCTATTGTGGCGGAAAGCCCTATTCTTCGCGGATTAACCCCCGCAAGCTTTGAAAGCCTTTCGATAAGGCATAGGGTCTGCCCGCCGCGGTCGCCCCGCATAAGGGAGTGTACCTCGTCTATTACAATAAACCGCAAATCCCCGAAAAGCTTTGGTATAAAGGCGTGCTTGCGAAGTAATAGCGCCTCTAAGGATTCGGGGGTTATCTGCAAAATGCCCGACGGATTTTTTAAGAGCTTTGCCTTGTGTGACTGCGAAACATCGCCGTGCCAATGCCAAACGGGTATTTCGGCATCATTGCAAAGCTCGTTAAGCCTTAAAAACTGGTCGTTTATAAGGGCTTTAAGCGGGCCTATATAAAGCGCTCCCACAGAGCTCGGCGGGTCTTCGGAAAAGAGGGTTATTATGGGGAAGAAGGCTGCCTCGGTCTTGCCTGACGCAGTAGATGCGCAGAGCAGTACATTCTTATCGGTATTAAAAATCGCGTCCCCCGCCGCGACCTGTACAGCCCTTAAAGACTCCCAGCCGTTGCGGTAGATATAATCCTGAACGAATGGTGCGTATCGGTTAAAAATATCCATCTTTAAATCTCAAACTCCGCAAATTCTTCGCTTATTTCTTCATTACAAGCAGGCGCTGCAAACCCGAACTCGCCCGAGCTTAAAAGAGCCTTTACATCAATATCGGGATTTTGGAAAATAATATTTAAAAGCTCTATAAAGTCGCGTATCACCTCGCGCGGGGTTATCGCCTTGTCCGCGCCTATCCTTGAAAATTCGGTCTTAATAAAGGTGATGTAATCTTCCTCGGTAAGGCGCGGAATATAGTCGAAAAGCTGTGCGTGAATATCGGCAAGCTTTTCTGTAAGCACCAGCATTTCCTCATAGGTAAGGGGCGAAAGCTTTATAACAGGGGCTAACATATCCTTAACCTCACCCTTGCCGAAACGCCCCTCGGTAAGGCGGGACTTTAGCGCCTCGTAGCTGTAAACCCCGCGGCGGGTGTCCTCAACGCACTGGGGAGTGCCGCTCATTATAATGCCCAAATACTGCGCCTTGCCCAGCAGGGAATCGTTATACATTGTAAGGATTTTTTCGTAATTGTACTGCCTTGTTATGCCGTTGGGAATTTTGTAGATGTTCACAAGCTCGTCTATTAATATCAGCAATCCGCCGTAGCCCGCCTTTTTAAGGAAAACGGCGAAAAGCTTGATATATTCGTACCAGTCATCGTCTGTGATAATAATATTTACCCCTAACTCCGCCTTTGCCTCGGTTTTTGTAGCGTACTCGCCGCGAAACCATTTTACAACCTTCGCCTTAAGCTCATCGTCGCACTCGGTATACGCTCTGTAATAAAGGGTCAAAAGCCTTGCGAAGTCAAAACCGTGCACCATCTCGTTTAAAGAGGAAATAACCTCGGATATCTTCTTTTCGGCAGCGGTTTTAAGCGCGGGGTCATCAAAGGTAAGCCCGCTTTCGTTCATAGCCTCGGTTTGAACTCCGCTTATCCAGCGGTCGAGAATAAGGGTGAGCGCCCCTCCCTCGGGTCGGGTTTTGACCGACAGATTGCGGATTAGCTCTTTATAAGTTGCAAGTCCCTGCCCCTTTGTACCCTGAAGCCGCCGTTCGGGGGACAAATCGGCGTCGGCGACCGCAAGTCCCTTATCCATAGCGTAATTGCGGACGGTCTGCAAAAGAAAGCTTTTTCCGCTGCCGTACTTGCCTACGATAAAACGGAAGGACGCGCCGCCCTCCTCAATTATGCCTATATCGTGCAGAAAGGCGTCGATTTCTGTATCTCTGCCCACGGTAATATAGGGCAGTCCTATCCTCGGCACAACGCCGCCTTTCAGGGAATTTATTATCGCCGAAGCGATGCGCTTGGGTATTTTCATATATTAAACATTCCTTTCAGCTCGTTTTCGTAGTCCTCTATTATTATCGGCGTATCGCCGTCAAATTCTATGACGGTATCTCCGAAATCCTCAAACAGCGTTTCGTTTATCTCTTCCACCGCGACAGAGAGCATTATACCGTTTTTCCGTGCTTCTTTATCGGCATTTTCCCCTTTTAAAAGAGCAATCATTATTTCCTTTAAGGGGGATTTTAATATACCGCTCTCCCGCGGCTGTTCTATCGGTATTTCGGGGACGGCGGGCTCTTCGGGTTCTTCCTCCACAATAAGCTTGTCCCTTGTGATATCCGCCGTGTCGCGTATTCCCTGCAGCTTTGAAATATCTATACTTATAACGGGCTTTTTTCTCTCTAAGCTTTCCCTGTACTGAGCACTTACAGCCTTTTTAATCATATCTTCAAAAAGCGATGAAAGCTCGGGCTTTTTAAGGGAGGATTTATGACCGTACCTTTTCCTCAAGTAATAATCGGTCGCCTTTAGCAGCTCTCCTATTTTGCCCGCCTTATCCTTTATAGGGAAAAACCGCGTAACGGTCCATTCGCCGTTTTTACAGATGTAGCTGAATATATCGCTTACCTTATATTCGCAGTCGGGGTGGGGGCGTTTTTCAAAAAATACCGCCGAACGGAACATATAATACCTTTCCCTTACGGGCTTTGCGAAAAGGCGGATAAAAATATCGCCGCCCTCTTTTTCCCCGTAATATTCCGCAAGGAAACAAAAGAGTTTGTAAACCGTTTCGGCAATCTCGGCGGGGTGCTTTTTATAAAATGACGAATTTTCAAGGCAGTATGAGGAAAAGCAATCAAGAGCTTCAAGCACAGCTTCGGGAGTTTCGTTTTTGTAATTCATTAATTTCATCAGCGCGGTATCGTTTTTAAGGCCTGTGAGTCTTTGCGTTAAGCTTTCAGGCAAACAGTAATATGCCGCGAAATCGGTAAGCCAAAGGTCGGTATACGGCTTTATGCGCATATCAAGCTGAGAATATTTTTCGCTAAAGTCTTTGAGCTTTAAAAATCCGTCTTCCGCATTTTTTGCGCCGATAAGGTTTATAAGCTCGTAAATATAGAGAAAGGCGTAGGTCAGTGAGGTTTCCTTAATTTCACCCTTTCGCACTGCGGTGCGCCAGGTGAAATAAGTTCTAAGCTGGGTCGGGGTCAAATCGCGGTAGGTCGGGAAATGACGGTTAGAGCTTACAGGTCGGTCAAAGCTGTCACAAAAATTTTCCATAAGCTTTCCCTGCCTGTAGAATAACTGTGCCGAGGTCATATACATCCCTTTTCGGTCGGTTGCCATTTTCTGCATTGCTACATATTCGGGAGGGGTGTAGCTTTTCATCTGCGAAGCGGTAAAAATAAGCGGCTCATCACGGTAAAGCTTTCCATTTTCGAGCTTTTTATCTGATAAAACAGTTTTAATAATTTCCTCTGCCTTGCCCATTTTCTCACCGCCCCGATAAATATATTTCTATTATAACAAACTTCCTTTATTTATTCAACCAAAAAAGAACATTTGTGCGCTGTTGTTTAAACATTTAGGTAAAATTGGGCTTGACAAACAGGTCTACATAGTGTAGACTATAATTAGACTACAAGATGTAGACCAAGGAGGAAAATGTTATGCGCGACTGCCAAATGGGTACGGTTGAAGCCCGCTTTGCCGATATTATCTGGCAAAACGAGCCTATATCCTCTGCGGAGCTTGCAAAACGGAGCGAGGAACAGCTTAAGTGGAAAAAATCCACTACCTACACCGTTTTAAAACGGCTTTGCGATAAGGGTATTTTTGTGAATAACGGAGGAACTGTCACCTCGCTTGTTTCAAAGGAGGAATTTTATTCGGTACAGAGCGAAAGATTTGTCGAGGAAACCTTTAATGGCTCTCTGCCCGCCTTTCTTGCCGCCTTTACTGCGCGCAAGGGCTTGACGGCTAAAGAAATAGCCGAGCTTCGCCGTATGATTGACGAATACGAGGAGGAATAATAATGGAGACCTTGTTTTTAAAGCTTTTTAATATGAGCATTACCGCAAGCTGGCTTGTCTTAGCCGTTGTTATTCTTCGTCTGTTAATTAAAAAAGCGCCTAAAGCCGTCACGGTATTTTTATGGGCGCTTGTGGGGATAAGACTTATATGCCCATTTTCCTTTGAAAGCGTTTTAAGCCTTATTCCGAGTGCCGAAACCGTTCCCGAAGCGATGCTTGCGGGCTCTGATTTTAATATTGACACAGGGCTCTCAGCAGTTGACAGCCGCATAAACGGTTATCTGGACGACAGATATATTGAGGGCGTTACGGTGCCCGCCGGAAACGGTATGACGGTGATGGGCTTTATTTCGGTCATATGGCTTGTGGGCATTGCCGTTATGCTGATTTATACCTTAATAAGCTATTTTAAAATACACCGAAAGATTCGCGAAGCCGTGCCGTATAATGAAAACATTTGGGTATGCGACCGCATAGCCGCTCCCTTTATATTAGGCGTCTTCCGTCCGAAAATTTATCTTCCCTCATCTATAGATAAGCAGGACGCGGAGTATGTTATCGCCCACGAAAGGGCGCACCTTAAACGCCGCGACCACCTGATAAAACCGCTGGGCTTTTTACTGCTTACGGTATATTGGTTTAATCCCGTTATGTGGATAGCCTACATTCTCCTTTGCAGGGATATTGAGCTTGCCTGTGACGAAAAGGTTATCAAAACTATGGGAATTGAAATTAAAAAGCCTTATTCCGAGGCGCTTATTAATTGCAGTCTGCCAAGAAGATCCGTAGCCGCCTGTCCCTTAGCCTTCGGTGAGGTAGGGGTTAAAAGCAGGATAAAATCGGTGCTTAATTACAAAAAGCCCGCTTTTTGGGTTGTTATTGTCGCACTCGCTTTGTGCGTAATATTGCCGATTGTTTTTCTTACCGATCCGATTTCCGCAACGGCGAAAAATATTATCAATGAAAATAATTACACAATAATATCGCAGGAAAGAAGCGATATAACGCTTTCCGTTCCTAAATCGTTAATAAAAGAAAGTGCCTACACCGAAAAGGGTCAAAAATTCAAAAAGAACGAAGTGCCCGCATACAAAACAAACACCACAACGATATACCTTGAAAAAATTATGCTTTCAAACAGTAACGAAGATGAGCTGTTTTTGATGTTCAACTGCTCTTACGAAAGCATAGACGAAAACAACAGTATTCTTCTTCCCTATACAAAAATAAAGGACGGCATAGAATCCTGTGTCGGTTTAAACAGCGAGGACTCAGCAAAAGACTCCAAGAGCATTTGTTCAAGCGGACCTGATGAGCAGTTCGGATTGTCGGTAGCTAAAGAAACGATTGAAAATTCCCCTGAAGACATTAAAATATATGCTTTTTTAAATCAGCTTACATATGTTAAAAAAGGCGAAGCAAGCCCTTACAGCCTTGGCATTTCCGGTTCTGTGATAAGCGCGGAATGTGAAAATATAGAATACGAATATTTATTCGGCACTGTTAAGGGGGACTATCCGCACATTTCGGTCAGATGGACAAATAAAACCGATGATATATTGTGCTTCGGAGATGAATTTACATTATATAAGAACGGGACAATTTACGAACCGAAGGAAACAATGGGCTTTTACGCCATACTGCATATCGTCGATTCGGGCGAAAGTATGGAACAGCATTATGTTCTTTCATCTTACGATTTGAAAAGCGGAGCTTACCGCCTTGAAAAGCAGTTTTATTTAAAGAGCAACCCCGATAAAAAATACCGCGCGTTTATTGAATTTTCGGTTGATAAAACCTATTCCTTTCTCGGAAAACAGTATAGCGGAGAAAAGATAGTTTATGAAAACGGTTTATACTCGTTTGTTCTTTCGGACAATGATATTCCGCAGTTTTTAATCTCGGATGAAGATTTCAGTCTTTTAACCACCGATTATCCCGAAGCAACTTTTTCAAGCAGCTGGTACAAAATAGACGGCTTGCAGAAAATCGAATTAAAAAGCTCAAATTTTGATGATTTGTTTGAACATGCGGTGTGGAAACACGGTTATTCTGCAAAAAGCTTGCGCAAAAACAACCTTAACGCCTTTTCGGCGTTTGATTTAAGCGGAAGAATGTATTATCTGCTTGAGCAGAAAAACGGCGATATTTTTATCGCACAGGGTTATACCGAAACACAATCATTCCGTTGGGTTTATCAAATGCAAGAAGCAGTGAAAAGCTCTGATGACGGCAAAGACAACGAAACCGATTCGTCAAGCTCGCAAACAGGCGGTTATAATCCTTATTTTAACGCAACTGTGCTTGAGGTTTATAAAAATTCCGTTTTAGTAGAGCCGTTTGAGGATAGCAATGAGCGTAAATCTGCCGATAAAATTACCGTAAGCACAAATGTGGTATCTACCCACCCCGTACCCGAGCTTAAAGAGGGTATGCAAATAAGGATTGTATATAACGGCACTATTGAGGAAACCTATCCTGCAAATATACCTACTGCCTTTGCGATTTACGAGCTAAGGGAGGTTGACGGCAAATTAGAGCCTGTAATTGCAACACCTCCTAAGAGCGAAGCGGCAACCTCCCTTATAGACAGCGATATTAAGGAAATATATGTTTTGACTAAATCAAGCAAAGGTCAAAAGGATAAATTCACGGTATCAAAAACCTATACAGACAATAAACTTAAGCAGTTAAAGGCATTTTTGACCACAGAATACTGTGAAGAAAAAGAAGCGGATAACTGGGTAAAATTCAACCCCGCAAAACCCAACAACACAAAGCTGGCACTTTCGCTTTCGGACGGCACAACAATGATAATAAACATACATTTTACCGAAGGCTCTCCGTACTATATCGCGATAGGCACGGTAGAGGAAAGCTTTGACACGGAAAAGGATTATTCAGATATCGAATACACACGCTATATAGCAAAAGCGGTATTCGGAGAATTTTTGAAATCTATAATCTGAAATATCAGAAAAGCGCGCCGTTAATTCGGCGCGCTTAAATTATTACTTCTACCCGCAAAACCTTGTGGAGATGCGCTTACAGCAGTCCTCGGGGGAATAGTCCCAGCTCTCAAGCGTATCGCCCGTGTAAAAATATTTTATTTCGGGTGAATATGAGCTGTCAAAGCTGTCAATAATAATTAATTTAATCTTCATTTTTTCGCGAATTATGCTCTTTATATAAACGCTTGCCTTTTGCCCGATAAAAACATCCTCTCTCGGTTCTGCAAGTCCTGCGAGATTAGGTGTAAGCTCTACAAAAACGCCGTAATCCTCAACGCTCCTTACAACTCCGGTTACGGTCTGCCCTGCCGAGAAAAGGGCGGCGTTTTCCTCCCAAGTGCCTAAAAGCTCCTTGTGGGAGAGGGTGATTTTGCCGTCATCGGCTATACTTTTAATGATGACCCTAATGCTCTCCCCAACATGAAATCTGTCGGATGGATGAGATATTCTCGAAACCGAAATAGCGTCGATAGGCAAAAGCGCTATGTTTCCGCAGCCTATATCGCAAAATGCGCCGAAGGACTCAAGGTGGGTCACCTTTGCGTCTATTATATCACCGATTTTACGCTCGGTCATTAAGTAGCTTTTGCAAAGCTCCTGTGCCATTTTGCGGGAGAGCAGAGCGTAAAGCCTGCCGTTTTCGTCGGTGCAAAGCTTAGTTATAACAAAGCAGACGGGCTTGCCCACGCGGGAAATAAGGGCAATATCCCTTGTTGAGCCGTCCGAAATTCCGATAGCTCCCTCATCACGCGGAATAATTCCTTTAACACAGCCAAGATCTACAATCAGATTATGCGCTGCATCGCACATTGTCACCACAGCCTCAAGCACGGTCTGCTTTGCCTGAGCCTCAGCAAGTAAAGTTGGGGTAAATACTTTTCCTCTTTCGTTGATACTTCCCAAACAACCTTCCGGATAAAAACCGTTCATTATTTTTGTCACCTTTCCTTTTTTACATTAGATGTGAAAACATCACTATATAGGATTATATTCCTTAAAAGGCGCAAAAATGAGAGAATTATGTCCGATACTCAAAAAAATAAGACGCTTTTTTACAAGCGCCTTATTTTTCGTGGGGATTCGATTTATTTCGCCTTTGTTTCGCAGTATAAACAGCGGTAAACGCGGCGTTCTCTGTCCGTAAGCTTAAAAATCTGCGGCAGCTCCTGCTCGGTCGCCGAGATACAGCGCGGATTTTTGCAGGTAAGCACATTTGTAAGCCTTTCGGGCAGTCCGATAGTCTTTTTCTCGGCAGTCCTGCCGTCCTTGATGATATTTACCGTAACATCCGGGTCTACAAAGCCTAAAATATCGGTATCGACATCAAAATCCGAGTCAATTTTTATAATATCCTTTTTGCCCATTTTGCGGCTTGCGACATTTTTTATAAGCGCCACAGAGCAGTCAAGACCGTCAAGCCCCAAAAGCTTGTAAATCTCCATTCCCTTTCCCGCGGTTATATGGTCTATAACAATTCCGTTTTTTATCGAGTCAATATTCATTATTCTATCTCCAACAGCATTAGGATTAGCGCCATTCGCATATATTTGCCGTACAGCACCTGCTTAAAGTAGCAGGCGCGGGGGTCGCTGTCCACCGCAACGCTGATTTCATTAACTCTCGGCAACGGGTGGAGTATCTTCATATCCCCGCTTGCGTTTTTAAGCTTTTCGGGGGTTAAAATGTAGGTGTCCTTAAGCCTTAGATAGTCCTCCTCGTTGAAAAAGCGCTCCCTTTGAACACGGGTCATATAAAGTATGTCGAGGTCTTTAAGGGAATTTTCAAGGCTGTCGGTCTCGGTATAGGGTATGCCCTTATCGTCAAGACCGTCCTTTACATAGCCCGGTAATTTAAGCTCGTTAGGAGAAATAAGCACAAATTTAACACCTGTATATCGGGAAAGCGCCGCTATCAGCGAATGAACCGTTCTGCCGAATTTAAGGTCGCCGCACAGTCCTACGGTTAAATTTTCAAAACCGCCCTTTTCGCGGTAGATTGTAAGTAAATCCGCAAGGGTCTGGGTCGGGTGGTTGTGTCCCCCGTCCCCTGCGTTTATAACGGGAACATCCGCATTCATCGCCGCCACAAGGGGCGCCCCCTCTTTCGGGTGGCGCATAGCTATAATATCGGCATAACAGCTGACGGTTTTTGCGGTGTCGGCAACGCTTTCACCCTTTGCGGCAGAGGAGCTTTGGGATTCACTGAAGCCCAAAACATTGCCGCCTAATTCATACATAGCCGCCTCAAAGCTAAGCCTTGTTCTGGTAGACGGCTCAAAAAAGAGGGTCGCAAGCTTTTTGCCGTGACATTTTTCGCTGTATTTTTTTGGGTTTTCTATAATATCGTTAGCCGTATTAATAAGGCGGTCAAGCTCTTCTACAGTAAGCTCGGATATATCAATTAAGCTTCGCATATCTTTCCTCCGCTTATTCCTTTGCGCCGTTTATCCGGAGATACTTCTTTATGCGTTCTACATTCTCGCGGTTACTTTCGTCTTCCTCTAAGTACTCGATAATATCGTAAACATCAACTACCGAATACACGGGGAAGCCGAATTCCTCGCCGACCTCCGCCATAGCACTCTTCTCGGTCTGACCCTTTTCCTTGCGGTCAACCATAACAAAGGTAGCGGCAACCTTAGTGTTTTTAAGGGAGGAAAGAATGGACATACTTTCTCTTATCGCCGTACCCGCCGTGATAACATCCTCGACGATTACGATTTCCTCGCCGTCTTGCGGCTTATAGCCTACAAAAACGCCGCCCTCGCCGTGGTCCTTTTCCTCCTTGCGGTTAAAGAAAAAGGGTACATCAAGACCGTTTTCCGAAAGGGCTACCGCAACCGACACCGCTATAGGAATGCCCTTATAGGCAGGGCCGTAAAGCACGGTTTTTTTGTTGCCTATCTTTTCAAAATAAGCCTTGGCGTAAAACTCGCCTAATTTTCTAATCTGCTCGCCTGTTTTAATGTCCCCCGCGTTTATGAAGTAGGGGATTTTTCTTCCCGATTTAGCGGTGAAATCACCAAATTTAAGTACCCCCGCCGACTCTAAAAACTTAATAAATTCTCTTTTGTAGCTTTCCATTTTTACTTCTCCTTAAAACTAATGAATAATGAATAATGAATAATGAATAGTTTCGGTGCGCCTTCGGCGCATTTTATATTGGTCGGCTTTGCCGACACATAAATTATTCATTAGCGAAGCGACTTCAATATTCATTATTAATTAATTTATCGGTTTAACCGATAAATTCTTCTACGCACCGCTCATAAGCCGCGACAGGGTCTGCCGCCGCGGTTATCGGTCTGCCCACAACTATATAGTCACTGCCGATTTTTTTAGCCTCTGCGGGGGTCATAACCCTTTTTTGGTCGCCGACATCTCCGTCCGCAAAGCGAACACCCGGGGTAACCGTCAAAAAGCCCTTTCCGCAGGTAGTGTGTACCTTTTCGGATTCAAGGGGTGAGCAAACAACACCGTCTAAGCCTGCCTTAGCGGCATTAGAAGCGTAGTGCATAACAACCTTGTCGATAGGCTCCCGTATTAGCAGGTCGTTTTCCATTCTTTCCTGGTCGGTGGAGGTCAGCTGTGTTACAGCTATAAGCAGGGGTCTTGTACCATCGGGACGGGTTAAACCCTCTATCGCCGCCTCCATCATGGAAATTGTGCCCGCGGCGTGTAAATTTGTCATATCAACATCAAGGCGGGAAAGCACCGCCATAGACTTTTTAACCGTATTAGGAATATCGTGAAGCTTTAAATCAAGGAAAATTTTATGTCCCCTCGCCTTAATTTCGCGGACAATCTGCGGTCCCTCGGCATAAAAAAGCTCCATTCCTATCTTTACAAAGGGTTTCTTGCCTGTGAATTTATCAAGAAAGCTAAAACAGTCCTCCTTTGAAGCAAAATCGCAGGCGATAATAACATCCTTTCCCATCAGTGCGCTCCTCCTATAATATCATTTAAATTATTAATTTTGTATTTTTCCATTACACGCGGCAGGTCCTCGATTATATTTTTGCAGGCAAACGGCTCTACAAGGTTAGCCGCTCCCACCTCTACGGCGGTAGCACCCGCCAGCATAAGCTCAATAACATCCTCGGCATTAGAAACGCCGCCCATTCCGACTATCGGAATTTTTACCGCGTCATAAACCTGATAAATCATTCTTACCGCAACGGGCTTAATAGCGGGGCCCGAAAATCCCCCCGCCTTGTTAGCAAGCACCGGCTTTTTGGTTTTAAGGTCGATTTTCATACCTAAGAGGGTATTTATAAGGGAAATACCGTCCGCACCCTCTGCCTCGCAGGCCTTTGCAATCTCTGTAATATCGGTCACATTGGGGGAAAGCTTAATTATAACAGGCTTTTTTGTGACCCTTTTTACCGCTTTTGTCACCGCCGCGGCGTTTTCCGCACTTGTGCCGAAGGCAAGCCCGCCCCCGTGAACATTGGGGCAGGAAATATTAATTTCAAACCAGCCTATAGAGCTGTCGGCATCAAGCTTTTCCACCGTATAAACATAATCGTCCACCGAAAAGCCGCTTACATTCGCCATAACGGGCTTTTTAAAGCAAGCCTTAAGCTTGGGTAATTCTTCGGAAATAACCTTATCCACACCGGGGTTTTGAAGACCGACAGAATTCAACATACCTTTTTCGCACTCGGCGATACGGGGTGTGGGGTTGCCGAAGCGGGGGTCTTTAGTCGTCCCCTTAAAGGAAATCGAACCTAAAATATTAATATCGTAGATTAAAGCAAATTCATAGCCGAAACCGAAGGTGCCGCTTGCGGGGATAACAGGATTATCAAGCTCTATACCGCAAAGGTTTACTTTAGTATTTACCATACGATTTCCTCCCTTTCAAGCACGGGGCCGTCCTTGCAGATGCGCTTGTTGCCGTATTTCGTTTTGCAGGTGCAGCCCATACAGGCACCGAAGCCGCAGCCCATACGCTCCTCAAAGCTAAATTGACCCGAGGTCTTAGCAACACTCTCAATCGCCTTGAACATCGGCAGAGGTCCGCAGGTGTAAAAATAGTCATAATCCAAGTCCTTCATAGCGTCGGTGACAAAGCCCTTAACGCCGTAAGAGCCGTCAACCGTTGTAACATAAACATCTACCCCTAAAAGCTTGAAAACCTCTTCATAAAATATTTCGGAGGCAGTATTAAAGCCTAAAATAACGGTCGGTTTTTTACCGAATTTAATAAGCTCCTTGCACAAGCCGTAAAGGGGCGGAATACCCACGCCGCCGCCTATCACTAAAGGCTTTTGGCACTTTTTTTCAGCGTTAAAGCCGTTACCGAGACCGACCAAAAGGTCAAGCTTGTCTCCCGCAACCATTTTAGCCATTTTTTCGGTACCGGCACCCACAATCTTATAAATCAAGGTTATGGTTTCCTTATCATAGTCGCAAACCGAAATAGGGCGGCGAAGATACAGTCCGTCAAGCTTAATATTAACAAACTGACCCGGCGACAAAAGGGCTGAAGTGTCCCCCTTTAGCACCATTCTGAAAACATTTGGGGCAAGCTCAAAATTGAAAAGAATTTCATAAATTCCCTGTTTCATATATACTCCTTACGCGTCAATGGTCGATATTCCGAGGGTGGTCTCCTCTAACACATCAAGCAGTACCTTAACCGTATCAAGGGAGGTAAACATTGTGACATTGTTCTCAACCGCACAGCGGCGAATTTCGTGACCGTCGGACAGCACGCCCGAGGAATTCATATCCCTTGTGTTGATAACATAGGTTACATACCCCTGTCTTATAGCCTCGGGAATTTCCTTACTGCCGTCGCTTATCTTTTTAAGGGCGTGGGTGCGTATTCCGTTTGCCTTTAGGAATTTTGCCGTACCCTCGGTCGCCTGAATGTTAAAGCCCATATTGTAAAAACGGCGGATTAGGGGGAGCGCCTCCTCCTTGTCCTTATCGGCAACCGTTACTAATACCGTACCGTAGTTCATAACGCTCATTCCGCTCGCCTTAAGTGCCTTATAAAGAGCCCTTGTCAGCTTATCGTCATAGCCTATCGCCTCTCCCGTAGACTTCATTTCGGGGGAGAGATACGCGTCAAGTCCTCTTAGCTTTGAGAACGAGAAAGCGGGAACTTTTACATACCAGCGCTTTTTCTCCTCGGGGTAAATCTTAGTAAAGCCCTGTTCCTTAAGGGATTTTCCTAAAATAACAAGGGTTGCAATGTCTGCAAGGCTGTAGCCTGTCGCCTTTGAAAGGAAGGGCACGGTGCGGGAGGAGCGTGGATTAACCTCGATTATGTAAACATTTTCGTCCTTATCCACAATAAACTGGATATTGTAAAGACCGACAATGCCGATACCGAGCCCCAGCTTCTTTGTGTAGTCAAGTATTGTGTCCTTAGTTTTTTGGCTGATACTAAAGGTGGGGTAAACGCTTATCGAGTCGCCCGAGTGGATACCCGTACGCTCTACAAGCTCCATAATGCCGGGAACGAAGACATCTGTTCCGTCACAGATAGCGTCAACCTCCAACTCCTTGCCCGAGATGTATTTATCGACAAGCACAGGCTTGTCCTCATCTATTTCAACGGCGGTGCGGAGATAGCGGCGCAGCTGCTCCTCATCGGCAACAATCTGCATTGCCCTGCCGCCCAAAACGAAGGAGGGGCGGACAAGCACGGGGTAGCCGATTTCCTTTGCCGCCTTAACGCCGTCCTCAATTTTGGTGACCGCTTGACCCTTTGGCTGGGGAATGTTAAGCTCTTTTAATACCTTTTCAAACAAATCGCGGTTTTCGGCGCGGTCGATAGCGTCGCAATCGGTACCTATTATCTTAACACCGCGGCGGTTAAGGCTGTCCGATAAGTTTATAGCGGTCTGCCCGCCAAGTGATGCAATAACCCCCACAGGATTTTCAAGGTGGATAATGTTCATAACATCCTCGGTGCAAAGGGGTTCAAAATACAGCTTGTCCGAGCAGGTGTAATCGGTAGAGACGGTTTCGGGGTTGTTGTTAATAATAATCGCCTCAAAGCCCGAATTCTTAATTGTAGTAACCGCGTGAACGGTGGAATAGTCAAACTCCACGCCCTGACCTATTCTGATAGGACCTGAGCCTAAAACTATAATCTTCTTTTTGTCGGACACAACCGACTCGTTTTCCTCCTCGTAGGTGGAGTAGAAATAAGGAATATAGCTTTCAAACTCGGAAGCGCAGGTGTCAATCATTTTATAAACGGGGAATATATTTTTCTCACAGCGGATTTTATAAATATCCTCCCCCTTCATATCCCAAAGCTTGCCGATAAACTCGTCCGAAAAGCCCATTTTCTTAGCCTTATAAAGGGTATCGGTATCGCCCCTGTTTTCCTTAACATTACGCTCCATAGCCACAATGTTTTTAACCTTTTCAAGGAAAAGCATATCGATTTTAGTCGCGTCATAAATAAGCCCTAAATCGGTGCCCCTACGCAAAAGCTCGGCTATGGCGTAAATTCGGTCGTCTGTACCGTCGGCGATATAAGAAAGCATTTCTTCCTCGGAATACCCGTCAAACTTCTTCATATAAAGGTGGTTGACCCCGATTTCCAGCGAGCGCGCCGCCTTTAACAGGCTTTCCTCAATAGTTCTGCCTATGCTCATTACCTCGCCTGTCGCCTTCATCTGGGTGGAAAGCTTGTTGTTGGCCGAGGAAAATTTATCAAAGGGGAAGCGGGGCATTTTGGTAACCACATAGTCGAGGGCAGGCTCGAAAGATGCGGGGGTGTTCGCGAGCTGAATTTCGTCAAGGTGCATACCTACGGCAATCTTAGCCGACACCCGTGCAATCGGGTATCCGCTCGCCTTAGAGGCAAGGGCGGACGAACGGGAAACACGGGGGTTAACCTCTATAACATAATAGTTAAAGGAGAGCGGGTCAAGGGCAAACTGCACATTACAGCCCCCCTCAATTTTAAGTGCGCGGATTATTTTAAGGGCGCTGTCCCTTAGCATATGATATTCCTTGTTTGTAAGGGTTTGAGAGGGGCAGACAACTATTGAGTCGCCTGTGTGAATACCTACAGGGTCGATATTTTCCATATTACATACGGTGATTGCGGTGTCGTTCGCGTCCCTTATTACCTCGTATTCAATTTCCTTGTAGCCCTTAATGCTTTTCTCCACCAAAACCTGATGAACGGGGGATAGCTCCAGCGCTCCGCGCAGTATTTCGGCGCATTCCTGCGGGTTGTCCGCAAAGCCGCCGCCCGTGCCGCCTAAGGTGAAGGCGGGGCGCAGTACTACGGGGTAGCCGATTTCCTCCGCCGCCCTTAAGCCGTCCTCCATATTTTCGGCTATAACCGAGCTTAAAACAGGCTCGCCTATCTCCTCGCAAAGCTCCTTAAACAGCTCTCTGTCCTCGGCTCTTTCAATGCTTTCGCTGCTGGTTCCCAAAAGCTCGGCGTTGCACTCGCGCAAAACGCCCTTTTTCTCTAACTGCATTGCAAGGTTAAGTCCCGTCTGACCGCCTATGCCCGGCACAATCGCGTCGGGACGCTCATAGCGGATAACCTTTGCTAAATATTCGAGTGTTAAGGGCTCCATATAAACCTTGTCGGCAATGGTGGTGTCGGTCATAATGGTGGCGGGGTTGGAGTTACAGAGTACTACCTCGTACCCCTCCTCCTTAAGGGCTAAGCAGGCCTGTGTTCCCGCATAGTCAAACTCCGCCGCCTGACCTATTACGATAGGACCCGAGCCTATTACAAGTATCTTCTTTAAATCGTTTCTTTTAGGCATTTAGTTTTCCTCCATTAAGGCAATAAACCGGTCGAAAAGATAGGCGCTGTCCTGGGGGCCCGGTGCGCTTTCGGGGTGGTACTGCACGCTGAAAATTTTATTTTTTTCGTCCCTTACGCCCTCAACGGTTTTATCAAGTATATTAAGGTGTGTAACCGTAAGCCCCGTTCCCGCAAGGCTGTCTTCCTTTACCGCGTAGCTATGGTTCTGTGAGGTAATCTCAATCTTGCCCGTTTCAAGGTTCTTTACGGGGTGGTTGCCGCCGCGGTGACCGAATTTAAGCTTGTAGGTCTTAGCCCCCGCCGCAAGGGATATTATCTGATGACCGAGGCAGATTCCGAAAATCGGGTATTTTCCGCGAAGTGCTTTTACAAGCTCGATAACCGGGGTTACATCCTCGGGGTCGCCCGGGCCGTTTGATAAGAAAATACCGTCGGGTCTGCACTTTATAACCTCGTCGGCGGTGGTGTTATAGGGCATAACGGTCACATTACAGCCCCGCGCGTTAAGACTTCTTATAATATTAAGCTTTATTCCGCAGTCAATAGCCACAACATTGTACTTAGCGTTCGCCGTTCTTGAATACCAGCGTTTTTTACAGCTAACCTTACTTACCGCGTCGTGGGGTACGGGGGTGTTTTTAATCTTTTCGAGCGCCTCCTCAACAGAGGTATCGGCAGAGGTTATAATGCCTCGGCGGGAGCCTAAATCCCTTATGCTCCTTGCAAGCTTTCTTGTATCAAGCCCCGAAATACCGGGGATTTTGTACTCCTCCATAACCTCGGAAAGGGTCTTTGTATATCGGAAGTTGGAGGGCAGGTCATTGTATTCCCGCACGATAAGTCCGCCGATTGTGGGCACTTTAGTCTCATAGTCCTCGTCCGCAATACCGTAGTTGCCTATAAGCGGATAGCTCATAACCACCGCCTGATAGGTGTATGACGGGTCGGAGATTATCTCCTGATATCCTACAACCGAGGTGTTAAAGACTATCTCGCACACCCTTTCGCAGTCACAGCCAAAGCCGTAGCCGTAATACTCCGCGCCGTCCTCCAGCACTAATTTTTTTCTTATTTTATCTGCCATACCGTTTTGCCTCCGCACACCGTAATAAGATTTTTTCCAAAAACGCGCATTCCCGCAAAGGGGGTACTGCGCCCCATAGTTAAAAATTCGTCGGGATTAACCTCATATTCGCTGTCAAGGGCGAACACGCATATATCCCCCGTTTCTTTTATTCCGAACCGCCTTCTCGGGTTTATAGACATTAATTCTACAAGCCTTTCAAGGCTTACTATCCCCTCTTTAACAAGGTGGGTATAAAGCACGGGAAAGGCGGTTTCAAGCCCCACAACACCCATGAGACTCTTTTCAAGTCCCCTTGATTTTTCCTCTAAAGAGTGGGGCGCGTGGTCGGTGGCAATCATATCGATTGTACCGTCCTTTATTCCCTCAATAAGGGCTAACCTGTCCCTTTCGGAACGGAGCGGCGGGTTCATTTTAAACCGTCCGTCCTCCTCCAAGTCCTTATCGCTTAACACCAAGTAATGGGGCCCTGTCTCGCAGGTCACATCCACGCCCTGAGCCTTTGCCTTTCTTATAAGCTCCACGCTTTCCGCCGTGGATATATGGCAGACATGGTATTTACAGCCCGTCTCTTTAGCTAATTTTAAATCCCTTTCAATCTGCCGCCACTCGCTTTCGGAGCATATACCCTTGTGACCGTGGGCGGCGGCGTATTCTCCCTTATGAATGTATCCGCCGTTTAAAAGGCTGTTATCCTCGCAGTGAGCGGCGATTATTTTATCAAGCCTCTTTGCTTTGAGCATAGCAGAGCGCATCATATCCTCATTCTGCACTCCCCTGCCGTCGTCCGAAAAGGCGATGCAGTAGGGTGAAAGAGCCTCAAAATCAACCAACTCCTGCCCCATTTCACCCTTTGTAATAGCGGCGTAGGGGTGGACGCGGATTGCCGCGGTTTTCTCTATAATTTGGAGCTGTTCCTTGATGTTGTCAACGCTGTCGGGCACAGGCTTTAAGTTCGGCATTGTGCAGACATCGGTGTAGCCGCCCCGCGCCGCAGAAAGAGAGCCTGTCCCTATCGTTTCCTTATAAAAAAATCCCGGCTCTCTGAAATGTACATGTACATCGCAAAAGGCCGGAAGAACACAAATATTATTAAAAGCGGAAAGACTACCGGCCGAAAGGTCGGTATCATTTAGTTTGGCGGTGAAATCTTTAATTTCAAATGCGCCGTTATTATAGATATGTGCGTTTTTAAAGATAAACTCCATAACATACTCCCAAAAAATAAACTCCGCTTTAAAAGCAGAGCTAAAACACAACAAGACAGACTGCTACACAGTCATTTTTTCTATATGCAATCTTGTCGGCGTCACAGCACCCTGCTTAAAGATTTTTGTTTTTATTATTTTAACACACACGAGCCTTCAAGTCAAGGCTTATGAGCATACTTTTTTAATTCTGATTTTTTGAAAATTCACAACCGCAGAAGCTCTGCCTGTAAAGCCCGTATTCTTTCGACAGCTCAATAGAGCGTTTATATCTTTCCTGCTTTTTAAGGTCGGTCGGCAGATACATAACATTACCTACAATCGCCGCCTCACCGCATAAATTTATCTTTTCGGCATTTTTAAGCGGGCTTATTGTAAGTGTGGTTGCGAAATATTCATAACCCGACTTTTCTGCTTGCTCGGCGGTTTTGTTTAGGCGCAGTCTAAAGCATTTTTCGCACCTTTCGCCGCCCTCCTTAGCGCTTTCAAGCCCCGCGGCGGCGTCCAGAAACTCCCGGTGATTATATTCGGGGGATATTATTTTTATGCCCTTTGCAAAGGGACATTCCTCGGTAAATCTTTTAAGCTCGTTAAGCCTCTTACCAAATTCCTCGGCAGAGGAAATATTCGGGTTGTAAAAAAAGAGGGTAATATCAAAATACTGTACTAAATATTCAAGACTTGCCGAGGAACAGGGCGCACAGCAGGCGTGAAGCAAAAGGCTCGCTTTTCTGCCGTTAAGTCTCTCGATTTCCCTGTCGGTAAGCGCCTGAAAGTTTGGCTTATTCATTTAGAAATTCTCCAAAATTTATAAAAAATAAATCCTTAAAATGCGGACAAAATACCAATAAAGGAGGTAATATTTATGCAGAACAGCTCAATGTCATTTATGAAGGGTCTCGGTGCCGGAATGATAGCGGGCGCCGCGGCGCTTGCGGTGGGCAAGGTAATGATACAGGACCACAAAAACATCTCAAAGGGCTCGACCAAGCTTGTAAAAGCTGTGGGCGATTTCGTAGACGGCGTGCAGACGATGTTTAGATGATTATGGGATAAACGGGGCGATGTGAACATCGCCCCATCTAAAATCTAATGTCTACCTTCTAATATCTAAATTTACATATTATTTTCTATTTCCTTAATGCTGTCCTTAATCATAGCGATTTTATCAAGCACCTTTTTAAGGCTCTCCCTCTGCTGTTCCACAACGGCGGCGGGAGCCTTTGCCACAAAGCCCTGATTGTTAAGCTTTTTCTCGAAAAACTCCTTATCGGTCTCGGCTTTTTTAAGGTCTTTATTAAGTCTTTCAAGCTCGGCGGTAAAGTCAACCAATTCCTTCATCGGCATATAAACAGCCGCCGCGTCGGTTATAACCCGTACCGCGCCCTCGCTGTCAAAGCTGTCGCCTATTTCAACCTCGCTTGCATAGGCTAATCGGCAGATATACGCCGTACCCGCGTTGAAAGCGTCTTTAAACTTAGTCGCAATCTGTACCCGCGCCTTTTTAGAGGGGGGAACATTCATTTCGGCTCTGCGGTTGCGGACTGCCTTTATAACCTCCATAAGCTTTTCGAAATCGGCTTCCTCTGCCGTATATTCAAAGCCGCTGTCGGTCTTCGGCCAGTCGGAGACCATAAGCGCCTCGCCTTCGTGCGGCATAGACTGCCAAATTTCCTCTGTAATAAAGGGCATAAAGGGGTGTAAAAGCTTTAGTATTCCCGTATACACAAATACAAGCACGCTTCTTGCGGTATCAGCCGCCTTTTCGTCCTCGCCGATAAGCCTTGATTTGCAGATTTCAATATACCAGTCACAGAAGACATCCCAGATAAAGTCGTAAAGCTTCTGCACCGCCATACCAAGCTCGTACTTTTCGAGATTATCGGTTACCTCGCCTACAAGCTTATTAAACTTTGACAAAATCCACTTATCCTCAAGGGCGAAATCGGCGGAGTTAAGAGGTATTATTTCATCGGATTTCAGATTCATCAAAATAAATCTCGCGGCATTCCACAGCTTGTTTGCAAAGTTACGGCTTGCCTCCACCCGCTCCTCGATATAACGCATATCGTTGCCGGGGCTGTTGCCGGTAGCAAGGGAGAAGCGAAGTGCGTCTGCGCCGTATTTATCGATTATTTCGAGCGGGTCAACCCCGTTGCCCAAGGACTTAGACATTTTACGACCCTGTGAGTCGCGGACAAGTCCGTGAATAAGCACGGTATCAAAGGGAACCTTACCCGTCTGCTCAATCCCTGAGAACATCATTCGCATTACCCAGAACGGGATAATATCATAACCCGTAACAAGGGTATTTGTCGGGTAATAGTGCTTGAAGTCCTCAGTTTCCTCGGGCCAGCCGAGGGTTGAGAAGGGCCACAGGGCAGATGAGAACCAGGTATCAAGGGTATCTGAGTCCTGCTTGATATTCTTACTTCCGCAATGCTTGCAGCTTTGCGCGTCCTCTTTAGAAACGGTTATCTCTCCGCAGTCCTCGCAATACCACGCGGGAATACGGTGACCCCACCAAAGCTGACGGGAAATACACCAGTCGCGGATATTTTCAAGCCAGTGGAAATAAATCTTTTCAAAGCGTTGGGGAACAAATTTTGTCTCGCCGTTCTTAACTGCGGCGATAGCAGGCTCGGCTAAGGGCTTCATCTTAACAAACCATTGCTTTGAAACCCGCGGCTCAACCGTTGTGCCGCAACGGTAGCAGGTGCCTACATTGTGGACATGCTCCTCAATCTTAACGAGTGCCCCCTCTTTTTCCAGGTCTTCTACAATAGCCTTTCTCGCCTCGTATCTATCCATTCCCGCATATTTCGGGTAGTCTGCGGTAATCTTCGCGTCATCGGTAAGTACATTTATTACGGGCAGATTATGACGCAGTCCCACCTCAAAGTCGTTAGGGTCGTGGGCGGGGGTAATCTTAACAACGCCGGTGCCGAAATCCGTTTCAACATATTCGTCGGCTACAACGGGTATCTCGCGGTGAACTATAGGCAGAATAAGGGTTTTGCCCACAAGGTGCTTATATCTTTCATCGTTCGGGTTTACCGCAACCGCCGTATCGCCCAGTAAGGTTTCAGGTCTTGTTGTCGCAAGCTCTAAATATCCGCTACCGTCCTTAAACGGATAGCGCAGATGCCAGAAATGCCCCGCCTGCTCCTCGTACTCAACCTCCGCGTCGGAAATCGAGGTCTTACAGTGGGGACACCAGTTGATGATTCTCTCCCCGCGGTAGATAAGTCCCTTTTCGTAAAGCCTTACGAAAACCTCTCTTACCGCCTTATTACAGCCCTCGTCAAGGGTAAAGCGCTCCCTTTCCCAGTCGCAGGAGGAGCCCATTTTCTTAAGCTGTTCAATAATTCTGCCGCCGTACTGCTTTTTCCAGTCCCAGGCACGCTCCAAAAAGCCCTCTCTGCCCACATCCTCCTTGGTAAGCCCCTCTTCACGCATTTTTTCGACGATTTTCGCCTCGGTAGCAATAGACGCGTGGTCTGTGCCCGGTACCCAAAGGGTATCGTAGCCCTGCATACGCTTAAAGCGGATAAGAATATCCTGTAGCGTATTGTCGAGCGCGTGACCCATATGAAGCTGACCCGTAATGTTCGGGGGCGGAATTACTATTGTGTAGGTCGGCTTGTCCTTTTCGCATTTAGCGTGGAAGTAATTCCCGTCAATCCACCGATTGTAAATACGGTCCTCAACCTCTTTAGGATCGTACTGCTTTGCCAATTCTCTTGCCATATTAAAAACTCCAATGAATAAAATATTTTTTTCGGGTTATATTATGCTTGTCGAAAGCCCATTATCGCGTTTGCAGGGCTATCGGCAGAGCCGTCCGCAAAAGCGGGCGGTTTTTTCTATTATATAGCATAATACCCACAAGTTCAACCGATAAGTTGAATTTATAATAAATATCTTATAAATCCAATTTTTCCTGACTCGCCGCCCCTGTCGGCAGCTTACTGCCCGCGGCGGGTAGATTTCTTGTGCGGTAACGATGGTCACCCTCAAGCGTTCCCTTTTCGTAAACCGTGACCTCAGAAAGCCTTTGACCCTTTTTCTGGGTCATAACCGCGATACCGCCGTTGTCCTTGGTGGTCTTAGCAGGTATAGTTGCGGTGCTGACTATCAGCATTCTGCCGTTTGTGGATTTTAGCAGCAGCTCGGTATCCTCTTTAAAGCAGAATACCGAATGTAAAACGAACTTATCACAGTAAGCCTTTATAAGCTTTTTGCGGTTGGTCTTGGTCTGATAAGAGGAAAGCGGTACTTTAGATATTCTTCCGTTATCGAAAACAAAAATCATGAAGCCCGAATAGTCGGCGGTCGCAACCATATATGCGGCGTTCTCCGCCTCGTCGAAGCCTAATTTGCCCGCGACATAATCGCCCAAAATGCTCGCCTTTGAGTCGCCGAAATCGGCGGTGCGGGACTTGTAAACCTGAGCCTTATTGGTAAAGAACAACAGCTCCTCGGCGTTGGTGGACTCTACGGTTTGGGTTATCTCGTCCCCCTCCTTAAGCTTCTGCTCGCCGCTCATTCTAAGGGACTGGGGAGTGATTTTCTTAAAATAGCCGTCCTTTGTAAAGAATAAGGTCACTGGGGAATTATCAAGCTCGACTTCTACAGCTTCATCCTTTTCGTCCGCCGCGCTTATAATCTCAGTTCTTCTGTCCTTGCCGTACCTGTCGGCGACCTCTTTAAGCTCTTTAATAATAATATTTAAAAGCTTGCGTTTGGAGTTTAAGGTATCCTCTAATTCCTCGATTTCTTTTTTAAGCGCCTCAATATCGGCGGTGCGCTTTAAAATGTATTCACGGTTTAGGTGGCGGAGCTTTATTTCGGCGACATATTCCGCCTGGATTTCGTCAATGCCGAAGCCGATCATAAGGTTCGGCACAACCTCTTTTTCCTCCTCGGTCTCGCGGACAATTTTAATCGCCTTGTCAATATCAAGGAGTATCTTTTCAAGTCCCTTTAAGAGGTGCAGTCTGTCCTTCGCCTTTGTTAGTCTGAAATAGACTCTGCGGCGGACGCATTCTTCTCTAAATGCGACCCATTCGGAAATAATTTCCTTTACTCCCATAACCCTGGGTGAGCCGGCTATCAGGATATTAAAGTTGCAGGAAAAGCTGTCCTCAAGAGGGGTCATTTTAATGACCTTTTTCATAAGCTTTTCGGGGTCTGCCCCTCGCTTTAAATCAATCGTGATTTTAAGACCGTTTAAATCGGTTTCGTCACGGATATCGTTAATTTCGGTGATTTTTTTAAGCTTTACAAGCTCTATTACCTTTTCTATAATCGCTTCACAGGTGGTGGTGGGCGGAATTTCGGTAATATCGATACAGTTCTGCAATTTATCAAAGCTGTAAACCCCACGCACCTTAAAGCTGCCCCGCCCCGTCTCGTAAATCTTCTCCATTTCCGCGCGGTTGTAGAGAAGTCTTCCGCCTATGGGGAAATCGGGGGCTAACAGGGTGTCGGCAACATTAATATCGTTATCCCTAATATACGCAATGGTTGTCTCACATACCTCTCGCAGATTAAAGGGGCAAATGGAGCTTGCCATTCCTACCGCTATGCCCGTGTTAGCGTTTACAAGCACAGAGGGGAATGTCACGGGGAAGAGGGTCGGCTCCTTCATACTCGAATCATAGTTGTCTACAAAATCCACCGTGTCCTTATCTATATCGGCAAAAAGCTCGGCGGAAATGGGGGCTAACTTCGCCTCGGTATAACGGGAGGCGGCGTACGCCATATCCCGCGAATACGCCTTACCAAACGAGCCCTTGGACTGCACATAGGGGTGCAAGAGCGCCTCATAGCCCTCGGATAAGCGCACCATTGTCTCGTAAATCGCCGCGTCGCCGTGAGGGTTTAACTGCATTGTGCGCCCGACTATATTTGCCGATTTTATAGTATTCCCCGTCAAAAGCCCCATCTTATACATTGTATAAAGCAGCTTCCTGTGGGACGGCTTAAAGCCGTCAATTTCAGGGATAGCGCGGGATACTATAACGCTCATAGCATAGGGCATATAGTTGGTCTCAAGCGTTTCGGTAATAGGTTGTTCGACCGTAAGCCCCGAACCGGCGATATAGGCGTTTATATTAGGTTTATTAGAGGCTTTAACCTCTTTCCTTTTTCTTGGAGCCATTATTTTCCTCCGTAATATATAATTTATCTTCTTTCCATTTTAAAGGGTTGTTTTGTATATAGTCGGCAATATTTATATAATCATCATAATTTCTTATAATATGCTCATAATAATTTCTTTGCCATAAACGACCCTTAAAGGGCATAAATCTACCGTCTTTCACACCGGCAATATACTCGTTAGTTGTCATTGTCTTGAACCAACCGATTATATCCCGTAGTAGGGGCGACCCTGTGTGGTCGCCCGTTGACCCTGTGTGGTCGCCCGTTCTTTTTATTATAAAATGAATGTGATTAGGCATAACAATATATTCATCTATCTTTACACCTTTGAATTTATTTTCCAATTCCAACAACCATTTTACAATTACTTTATCGGGATTATTCGGGCGACCACATAGGGTCGCCCCTACAATTTCACCAAACAGTTTTTCTCTGTTTTGCGTGCAAATGGTAACAAAATAATATCCGTTACTGCTATAATCGTAATTCTTTAATCTAATAGACTTCCGGTAAGGAAGATTATTCGGGCGACCACATAGGGTCGCCCCTACTTTTTTATCATCGAAATTCTCCATTACGAAATGTCTGCCTCTTCAAGATACATATATCCGTTTTCGGCGATAAATTCCTTTCTGCCTGCCAAGTCGTCGCCCAATAACAGATCGAACATCTGCGAGGTGCGCTCGGCGTCCTGCGGCATAACCTTTATAAGCCGCCTGGTTTCGGGATTCATTGTGGTAAGGTTCATCATATCGGGCTGGTTTTCGCCCAGTCCCTTTGAGCGCTGAATATCAGGCTCGGGCTTAACCTCGCCTATTTTAGCGAGTATCTCGATTTTTTCCTTTTCGTCATAGGCAAAGTAGGTCATATCCTTTGTCCTTATTTCGTAAAGCGGGGTTTCCGCGATATATACCTTGCCCTCGTTTATAAGGGTGGGCATTAGGCGGTATATCATTGTAAGTATCAGCGTTCTTATCTGAAAGCCGTCCACATCCGCATCGGTACAGATTATGACCTTGTTCCAGCGAAGCGCCCCTAAATCAAAGGTTGCAAGCCCTTTGTTTGCTTTGGATTTAACCTCTACCCCGCAGCCTAAAACCTTTATAAGGTTGGTTATAATTTCACTCTTAAAGACCTTTTCATAGTCCGCCTTAAGGCAGTTTAAAATCTTGCCCCTTACGGGTATAATAGCCTGAAATTCCGCGTCGCGGGCTAATTTGCAAGAGCCTAAAGCCGAGTCGCCCTCCACTATAAAGAGCTCCCGCCTTTCAATATCCTTTGAGCGGCAGTCAACGAACTTATCAACCCTGTCGAGCATAGAATTTGCCGATTGCAGGGTCTTTTTAAGGTTGATTCGCTCCCTTTCGCTCCGCTCGCGGCTACGCTTGTTTACAAGCACTTGATCGGCAATCTTATCCGCCTCCGCCTTGTTCTCGATAAAGTAAACCTCGAGCTGATGGCGGAGAAAATCGGTCATTGCCTCATATATAAACTTGTTGGTAATCGCCTTTTTTGTCTGGTTTTCATAAGAGGTGACGGTCGAAAAGGAGGAAATTACCAGTACAAGACATTCCTCAACATCCGAAAAGGTAATTTTACTCTCGTTAGACTTATACTTTCCGCTTTGCTTAATATACGCGTCAAGCTGTGCCACAAAGGCGCTCCTTGTCGCTTTTTCGGGTACGCCGCCGTATTCAAGCCAGCTTGAATTGTGGTAATATTCCTTTAGGGTATGGCGGTTTGAAAAGGTAAGCGCCACATTGATTTTAACCTTATATTCAGGCTTGTCCTCCCGGTCTCTGCCCTTTCGCTCGGTCTGCCAGAACTGCACCGAGGAAAGCCGCTCCTCGCCCACCGTCTCGTTTACATAGTCGCGGATACCGTTATTATATACAATCTCCTGCTGAACGAATTTCGCCCCCTGCTGTTCGCGGAAGACAAAGAGCAGACCGTCGTTTACAATCGCTTGGCGCTTTATTATGTCTAAATAATACTCGGTCGGGATATTAATATCGGTAAAGACCTCAATATCTGGCTTCCAGCGGGTTTTCGTTCCCGTGTCCTTTCCCGAGTAGGGCTCTTTTTTAAGACCGCCCACATTGTAGCCCTTTTCAAAATGGAGATTGTATTTAAAGCCGTCGCGCTTAATCTCAACATCCATATATTCCGAGGAATACTGGGTTGAGCAAAGTCCCAAGCCGTTAAGACCTACCGAATATTCATAGTTAGAGCCTTCGTTGGTGTTGTATTTTCCGCCCGCGTAGAGCTCGCAATAGAGAAGCTCCCAGTTAAAGCATTGCTCCTTATTGTTAAAGTCAACAGGCGCGCCTCTGCCGAAATCCTGCACCTCGACAGAGCCGTCGGCGTATTTTGTTATAACTATTTTGTTGCCGTAGCCCTCGCGTGCCTCATCGATTGAGTTTGAAATTATTTCAAAAACCGAATGCTCGCAGCCGTCCAGCCCGTCCGAGCCGAAAATAACCCCCGGGCGCTTGCGCACACGGTCGGGGCCCTCAAGCTTTTTTATACTGTCATTGCCGTATTCGGCGGTGGTTTTCGCCATTTCCGATACCTCTTATTTATATTAATTCAATTTATATTATACACCATATTTTGTATTTTCGTCAAGTTAGATATTAGACGGTAGATATTAGATGTTAGATGACGGTAAAATTAACCTTTGTAGGGGATAGCCCCAAATCGTCCCGTTTAATATCAGCTTATAAAAAAACGGACGGGCAATGCCCGCCCCTACAATAGTAAATTGAGTATCCGTAGGGGCGACCATTGGTCGTCCGTTATCTAATATCTAATATCTAAATAAGGTGAGTCCAACCGTATTTATCCTCGGTCTTGCCCCACTGAATACCCGTAAGGGTATCGTAAAGATGCTGTGTAACCTTGCCGATTTCGCCGTTATTGATTGTGTACTTAACATCCTTATAGCAAAGCTCGCCGATAGGAGAAACAACCGCCGCCGTTCCGCAGCCCCAAGCTTCTTCCAGCTTGCCGTTTTTGAGCGCCTCGCCAAGCTCGTCAACGCTTAAAAGCCGCTCGTTTACGGTATACCCCTCGTCCTTTAAAACCTCTATACAGGATTTTCTGGTAATACCCGGAAGAATTGAGCCTGTCAGCTTAGGCGTTACAATCTCGCCGTCAATCTTGAACATAACATTCATAGCGCCGACCTCTTCTATGTACCTGCGCTCGACGCCGTCAAGCCACAGTACCTGAGAGTAGCCCTTTTTCTCGGCGCGCTCGCCCGCACGGTTGCTCGCCGCGTAGTTTCCGCCGCACTTAGCGTAGCCTGTACCGCCTCTTACTGCGCGTACATCCTCGTCCTCAATCATAATCTTAACGGGATTAATTCCCTCCGCGTAATAACTGCCCACAGGCGAGGCGATTATAATAAACTTAGCATTGTGAACGGCGTGAACGCCCAAGTTTTCATCATTACCGAACATAAAGGGACGGATATAAAGAGAAGTTCCCTCAGCCGACGGAGTCCAATCCTGTTCAACGCCGACAAATGTATCCAAAATCTGCATCGCATCCTCTTCGGGAATCTGAGGCAGGCAGAGCCTTTCGGCTGAGTTATTCATACGGCGGATATTCTCTATCGGGCGGAAAAGCTGAACCTTGCCGTCTGCGCGGCGGTACGCCTTAAGACCCTCGAAAATCTCCGAGCCGTAATGAAGCACGGTAGCCGCAGGGTGGAGCGAAATATTGCCGAACGGTACGATTTTTGCGTCGTGCCAGCCTTTATCAGCCGAGTAATCCATAACAAACATATGGTCGGTAAATATTTTGCCGAAGCCGAGTGTGCTGCTATCAGGCTTTGCCTTCGGAGCAGTAGTTTTTGTGATTTCGATTTTCATTTTTTACACTCCTATTTTGCAAAAATCCCGTCTCAAGGTCTACTTGAGACGGGTGTAGAATACATCCGTTCGTAAAAGCCTTTTACGATTTTTTACAGTATACCACCGAGCGCGGAATTTGTCAATATTTTTGAAAATTTTTTGGGAGCCTCAAACTGTTTATCTAAATTTTTTTGAACACAAATAAATACTCATGCGCTATTAACAAAAAGTTATATTTCACACTATTGGTTTTCCAATAGCCCGTAGCCTTACAGTTGTGCTGTTCCTTAATGATAAGCTCTTTAAGCTTAAAACCTGAATCTTCAAAAATACGCATCACTTCAAAGGACATAGGTATCATACAACCCTTTTGTCTTGTGTCCCCCATAAGGACAGCACAAAACTTGTCTTTTTTAAGAACACGGTAGCTTTCATCCGCCACCTTTTTCATTTCCTTTAAAAAATCTTTAACTTTAAGCAAGGATAAATCTTCAGGGATATTCTCACTGTATTTTATAATATCGGCATAGGGCGGGTGAGTGCATATTAAATCAACGCTTTCATCAGGGATAAAATCAAGTTGACGAGCGTCACCTTTACGAAGATATACCTTTCCGTTTGCACCCCAATGTTCAAAATCGGTTTTTTCTTTGCAGCGGGCAAGCGCTGTATCATTCACATCAACACCTATAATGTTGCGGTTAAGAAGCTTTGCTTCTACAAGGGTTGTGCCCCCGCCTGCAAATTGGTCAAGAACCAAATCATTTTCCTTTGAATAGCGCATCAGAATGTTACGGGGTATGTAAGGAGACCAATTACCGCGCCACTTTGCATCGTGCGTTGCCCAATCTCCCCGTTTTGGAAATGACCAATGCGTAGTCATTTCAAGCTCAAAGTTCTCCGGCTCCCATTTTGTTATTTTTTTAGCCATCACTTGAAAACCTCTCTGATAATTCCCTGTTCCAAGTCATTAATATTGTATATGTGAGGTAAAATATCAAAAGTTTCCTCTAAATTATGTCTAGCGCTTGTCCAACCTGCACCGTCCGTAAACCAAACGAATGTAAAACCGTCTATCGCATTAGTCTCTAATGCAAGGTTTTTATAGCTGCGTGCAGTTTCGTTAAGCTTTGAGCCGCCGCCACCGTAAAAATTGGTTTCTGTTCCGTATATCATATTATCAGTCTTAATAACGAAATCAAACCGTTTTTCCGTTTTTCCCTGATTTGATATTGCAGATAAATCAATGCCCCATTTTTCTGCAATCTCGTGAATATACATTTCCTTGAAATAATTAACATCCCTGACAAAACCGGCTTTTAGAATGAAGCTTTCTACTAAATCCTCCATTGCATCACCTGTCCTATTTTTTCTGCCGTTTGTATCCATTCCCGTTTCTACACCCATAACATAATCCACTAATGAATGTATAATGTGGTTTTGTAACAGATCAAACAACCCTGTCTTATCCATAAATTTTATATAATCGTCAATGGTATAGTTCGGATTTTTAAAATTAAATAAATAATTCTTTTCTGCATCGGTAATTTTAATTTCATATTCTCTTTTTGCAATAAGAATCGGAATTACTTTCAATGTGTCGGGATATTTATTTATAATTCGTTTAAACTCACTCTTAATATTGTCCGCACCGATAAGTCCATTCAAAATATTCAACTCATCTTTAATCTTATTTGTATTTAAATAGACCTTCTCAAAATCTGTATAATATTTCCATGTTGCTATACTGTCTCTAAAGCCAGATAACCATTCGTTAAAATCTCTCATATAATATTTTCTCCTTCAAAATTTGATATAAGTAATTCTTTAATTTTTCCTCTTTCTTGCGCCCTACAGTTAATCATACGATTTGCCTCAACCCTTTTTATCGTATAATCAGAGTACATATCATCAAAGAAACCATCGTTAACATTTGAATTTTTTGGATCGGAATTACTGATTACAATTTTTGCACCTTTTTTATGCATTTCTTCTGCAAATTCGGCAAGTTCAATTTGTTCTTTGTCACCAAAACTATTTTCGGTGTACGATGTAAAGCTTGCTGTATCGGTAATCGGTCTATAGGGCGGATCAAAATAAACAAATGTGCTTTTGTCAATGAAGCTTGCCGACTTTCTGTAGTCACCGCACACGATAGTAACCGATTGTAACTTTTCTGATACATTGATAAGATTGTTTTCATCGCAAATCATCGGGTTTTTATAAGCACCCATAGGAACATTGAACAACCCTTTTTTATTGACACGGTAAAGACCGTTAAAGCAAGTTTTATTGAGAAATATCATCAGCGCAGCTTTTTCAATGTTGTTGCTTTTATCGCCGTTTGTCTTTAAGTCATTAAAGCGGTCACGCTTTTGTATATAGTAAGCCTTGCGATCGTCTATTCCTAATGGTAAAAAAGCATTCTGCAAGGCATAAAGCATTTCAAGCAAAGCGTCAATATCGTCACGGATAACGCAATAGGTATTCATAAGTTCCTGATTTATATCGCTGATATATACTCCTTCTAAATCGTACCTACTAAGAATATCAAATAAAACAGCACCTCCGCCAACAAAAGGTTCGGCGTACTTTGTAATTTTGTCATTTTCAAACGGATAATACCTTTCAATCTCGGAAAGGATCTGATTCTTACCACCCGCCCACTTTAAGAAAGGCTTGACAGATTTATCCCGACTCTTTTTATATCGCAGACTTCTTGCATCAGTAGGTTTTTCTGCCGTGGTGGGAATAATCCACATATTCCCAACCATTACCGCATTTTCTATTCTGTTTTCGGAACAGAGAACCGCAACACGCCTCTGGGAAATACCCCACTTGTCAGCGGCTTCTCTTGCGGACATAAATTCCATAACCGTCCTCCCTGTCACTTAATGTTATATGTTATTATATTCTAAATCTCGAATAATAGCAATATCATTTTAGCAAACTAACGAAATAAATTTTCACAGACATATGAGTTTTTAACAACTTTATAAAAAAACTATTGACAAAAGGCGGTGTTTAGTGGGATAATAGGGTTATAAAGAGTAGTATACTCTTTTCCGACTTTTCTTTTTGGTGATATAAATGCGAATTATTACAGGCGTAGCTAAAGGCAAGCGCCTTGTCACGCCCGAGGGCAGAGATGTCCGTCCCACACCCGAACGGGTTAAGGAAGGAATTTTCAGCGCCTTGCAGTTTGATATTGAGGGCAGGCGCGTGCTCGACCTTTTTGCAGGCTCGGGTCAGTTAGGGCTTGAGGCTTTATCCCGCGGGGCTGAAAGCGCCGTTTTTGTCGATGCCTCTAACGCTTCTGTTAAAATTATAAAACAGAATATTGAGCTTACAGGCTTTGGCAATAAGGCAAAGGTCTTTTGCTCGGATTATACTTCATTTGCGTCGGCTTGCAGGGATACCTTTGATATCGTCTTCCTCGACCCGCCCTATGCCGCGGGATTACTTATGCCCGCTGTAAAGGCAGTACTCCCGCTTATGAGCGATTACGGAACGATAATATGTGAGCATCCGCCGGAGGTTGTGCCGGAAGAAACTGTCGGCGGTTTTGCGATTGTAAAAACCTATCGCTACGGCAAGGTTCTGGTCACGGTTTATCGGAAAGGAGAAACGGTATGAACACTCTTACCGCAATTTGTCCCGGTAGCTTTGATCCCGTAACCTGCGGGCATCTTGATATTATAACCCGTGCCTCTAAGATGTTCGGCAAGCTTATAGTAGTGGTCGCAACCAACGGGGCAAAGCATTGCTCATTTACCCCGGAGGAACGGGTGGAAATGATAAAAAAATGCACCGTAGATCTTAATAATGTCGAGGTAGTGCATTATGACGGACTGCTTGCCGATTACGCGGCTAAGCGGGGTGCAAACGCTATAATCAAGGGACTTCGCGCTATGTCCGACTTTGAGTACGAGTTTCAGATGGCGCTTACAAATAAAAAGCTTAATCCTAATGTTGAAACTCTGTTTCTTACGACCGCTTCGCAGAATATGTATTTAAGCTCAAGTATGGTGAAGCAGATTGCAAGTATGGGGGGAGACATTTCGAGCTTTGTCCCCGAAGTTATTAAACAGGACATTATAGACAGGATTTACATAAAAAGCAACAGATGAATTTAACGGAGGAATAAAAAATGACACTTGATGAATTACTGGAACAGTTTGACGAGGTTTTGGACAGCGGTATCAAAATCCCCGGCAAAAAGACCGTGGTTGATGTTGAAAAGCTGAGAGCGGTTGTGGACGATATCCGTCTTAACATTCCCGCCGAGATTAAGCAGGCAAAGGGTATTGTAGCCGACCGTGCGGACATTATTACAAACGCCAAGCGCGAAGCCGACGGCATTATCAGAAACGCCGAGGAACGCGCAAAGGCTATGACCGCGCAGGAGGAAATCGTAAAATTAGCCCAGCAGAAGGCGGCGGAGATTATCGCCACCGCACAGACCAAGAGCCGCGAAATGAGAAAGGCGGCACAGGACTTTGTTGACGATATTATGCGCCGTGCCGATGAGGGTCTTACCGCTAATTTAGGCGAGGTAAGAAAGACCCGTGCCGCTTTAAAGCAGCAGATTCCCTCCGCTAAGGAATAAAAATAATATTTCAAATTATATATTAAAGGCTTTGACGGAGACAGCGCTGTTTTTCCGCGACCTTAAAGCGAGCCGAAGAGGGTGAAAGTTCGGCGGTCGTTTTACGGCGGTATCACTCCCGAGCCGACGGCTGAAAATTACAGTAAGCCGCTCCGCTTTTCCCCCGTTAAAGGGAACGCAGATGTTTGTCTGCCGTAATAGGTGGTTTGAAGCAGTATACAGTCTTCGTCCTATTATGGACGGAGACTTTTATTTTTGAAAGGAGAAATTAAACCGTGTACAAAAGCATTTCCCCAAACCTTAATTTCGTTGAAGAGGAAAAAAAGGTAGAAAAATTTTGGGAAGAGGAAAAAATATTTGAAAAGAGCATAGATTCCCGTGCCAAAGGCGAGCCTTATGTGTTTTACGACGGCCCTCCGACCGCTAACGGCAAGCCGCACATAGGCCATGTGCTTACCCGCGTTATTAAGGATATGATTCCGCGTTACCGCACAATGAAGGGCTGTATGGTGCCGAGAAAGGCGGGCTGGGATACCCACGGTCTTCCCGTTGAGCTTGAGGTTGAAAAAATGTTAGGCCTCGACGGCAAGGAGCAGATTGAGGAGTACGGCTTAGAGCCCTTTATAGAGCACTGTAAGGAAAGCGTTTGGAAATACAAGGGTATGTGGGAGGACTTCTCGAAAACCGTCGGCTTCTGGGCGGATATGGATGATCCCTATGTTACCTACGACAACAATTTTATAGAGTCCGAATGGTGGGCGCTTAAACAGATTTACGAAAAAGGTCTGCTTTACAAGGGCTTTAAGATTGTCCCCTACTGTCCCCGTTGCGGAACTCCCCTTTCCTCTCACGAGGTAGCTCAGGGCTACAAAAATGTTAAGGAAAGAAGTGCGGTTGTACGCTTTAAGGTTGTGGGCGAGGACGCTTATTTCCTTGCATGGACGACTACTCCCTGGACTTTACCCTCAAATGTCGCTCTCTGCGTAAACCCTGAGGATATTTATTGCAAGGTAAAGGCGGCGGACGGCTATACCTATTATATGGCAAAGGAGCTTCTTGACAAGGTTTTAGGTAAGCTTGCCACAGAGGAAACCCCCGCCTACGAAATTTTAGAGGAATATAAGGGCTGTGAGCTTGAATATAAAGAATATGAGCCGCTGTTCGACTGTGCAAAGCCGGTTTGCGAAAAGCAGAATAAAAAGGCTTTCTACATCACCTGCGACAGCTATGTTACAATGAGCGACGGTACAGGTATTGTTCATATCGCCCCTGCCTTCGGCGAAGATGACGCTAAGGTCGGAAGACACTATGACCTGCCCTTTGTTCAGTTTGTTGACGGCAAGGGCGAAATGACCGAGGAAACCCCCTACGCAGGACTTTTCGTCAAGGATGCCGACCCCAAGGTTTTAGTTGATTTGGACGCTAAGGGGCTTTTGTTTGACGCGCCTAAATTTGAGCACGATTATCCCTACTGCTGGCGCTGTGACACTCCCCTTATCTACTACGCCCGTGAGTCCTGGTTTATAAAAATGACCGATGTTAAGGATGACCTTATCCGCAACAACGATACCATAAACTGGATTCCCGAAAGCATCGGCAAGGGACGCTTCGGCGACTGGCTTAAGAATGTTCAGGACTGGGGTATTTCCCGTAACAGATATTGGGGCACACCCCTTAATATCTGGCAGTGCGAATGCGGTCATATGCATTCCATCGGCAGTATTGAGGAATTAAAGAGTATGTCGGACAACTGCCCCGATAATATCGAGCTTCACCGCCCTTACATTGATGCGGTAACAATAAAGTGCCCCCATTGCGGCAAGGAAATGCACCGCGTTCCCGAGGTTATCGATTGCTGGTTTGACTCAGGCTCAATGCCCTTTGCACAGCATCACTATCCCTTCGAAAACAAGGAGCTTTTCGAGTCCCAGTTCCCCGCCGACTTTATTTCCGAGGCGGTTGACCAGACAAGAGGCTGGTTCTACTCACTTCTTGCAATTTCTACCCTTATTTTCGATAAAGCCCCCTTTAAGAACGTTATCGTTTTAGGTCATGTTCAGGACGAAAACGGTCAAAAGATGAGTAAATCAAAGGGTAATGCGGTTGACCCCTTTGAGGCCCTTGAAAAGTTCGGTGCAGACGCGATTCGCTGGTATTTCTACACCAACTCCGCCCCATGGCTGCCCAACCGCTTCCACGATAAGGCGGTTACAGAGGGTCAGCGCAAATTTATGGGTACGCTGTGGAACACCTACGCCTTCTATGTGCTCTACGCCAACATCGACGAGTTTGACCCGACCGAGTACAGCCTTAATGACTGCACACTTACCGTAATGGACAAATGGCTTTTATCAAAGCTTAACTCTATGGTAAAAGCAGTTGACGAAAATTTGGCAAATTACCGCATACCCGAGGCGGCGCGCGCTTTACAGGAATTTGTGGACGATATGAGCAACTGGTATGTCCGTAGAGGTAGAGAGCGCTACTGGGTGCAGGGTCTGCCCGAAGATAAGATAGCGGCATATATGACCCTTTACACCGCGCTTGTCACCACCGCCAAGGCGGCGGCACCGATGATTCCGTTTATGACCGAGAGCATTTATCAAAACCTTGTAAGAAGTGTGGATAAGTCCGCTCCCGAGAGCGTGCATCTTTGCGAGTTCCCGACCGTGGACGAAAAGGCAATCGATAAAGAGCTTGAAAGCAGTATGGACAAGGTGCTTGAAATCGTAGTGTTAGGCAGAGCCGCCAGAAACGGTGCGGCACTTAAAAACCGCCAGCCGCTGGCTACAATGTATGTAAAGCTTGACGGTGACTTAGGCGGATTTTATACCGACATTATCCGCGATGAGCTTAACATTAAAAATGTGGAATTTACAGACAGCGTAGACGGCTTTGTCACCTATCAGTTCAAGCCACAGCTTAAAACGGTAGGGCCGAAATTCGGAAAACATCTTAACGAAATCAGGACTGCACTTTCGGCAATAGACGGCACAAATGCTAAGAAACAGCTTGACAGCGACGGTTATATTGAGCTTGATTTGCCGTCCGGTAAGGTTAAGCTCGAAACCGAGGATTTACTGATTGATGCTAAGCAAAAGGACGGCTTCTATACTGTCAGCGACCGCGGAATCACGGTTGCAATCGATACAACCCTTACCGAGGAGCTTATAGAGGAAGGCTTTGTAAGGGAGCTTATCAGCAAAATTCAGACCATGCGTAAAGAGGCGGGCTTTAATGTAACCGACCATATTTCCGTCACACTTGAGGGCAGTGATAAGGTTACAGCCACCGCTCTTAAGAAGCAGGATGACATTAAGGGCGACACCCTTGCGGATTCCCTTAATGTCGAAAGTCCTGTTGGCTTTACCAAAGAATGGGATATCAACGGCGAGACAGTAACCATAGGCGTTAAAAAAATTTGAAACCGAAAGGAGAAATCCTAATTGACTGATAATAATGAAGAATTTATGTTTGAAGATATAAGCTCGTCATCGCTTCCGAAAACCAAGAGCAGTTTAAAAGCAATAACCGAAAATTACGGTAACGGAGTTTTTAAGCATCTTGATAGAATAATTAAGGCTATCTCCTTTATAGTAGCCATCGGAATACTTCTGATTTTTGCGGCGATTGCGGTAGTGCTTGTTATGCTTGACAAAATTTTCGCAGTTGTTGCTGTCGCAGTCTTCATTGTCGGAATTATTTTAGCTATTATTTCGCTATTCTTAATTTATGCGATAGGTCACCTTATCTCGCAGAACAATGAAATTATGAAACGGCTTTAGTCTATGCAAAAACGCACGGCGGAAAATTCCTCCGTGCGTTTTAATTTGCCGATTTTTGTTGCAATTACTCCAAGTTTGTTATATATTAGTAATGGTGATATAAAAATGGATTTAATAAACAGCGCGGCAAGCACTCCGCTCGGCCGTGTGCTTTTAAGCGGCGCGGTCATAAATTTTGTGCTTGTAATATTAGGCAGTCTTTTGGGATTGCTTTTTAAAAAGGGTATTCCCGAACGGGTGCGAAAAACCCTTATGAACGGAATGGCGCTTTGCGTTATATACATAGGTATAACGGGACTTTTTGAGGAAAATACTAACATAATAATTATTATACTCTCCCTTGCGGTAGGCGCTGTCATAGGTGAGCTTATCGACCTTGACAAGCGTGTAAATAACCTCGGTGAACGGCTCGAGAAAAGCTTTAATAAAAATGGCGGCAATACCAAAATAGCCGATGGCTTTGTGACCGCTACACTTCTTTTCTGCGTGGGTGCGATGTCGATAGTCGGCTCTGTTAACAGCGGTATTTCAGGGGATAACTCCACCCTTTACTCAAAATCCATAATCGACTGCGTTTCGGCTATGGCTTTTACCTCAAGCCTCGGTATAGGGGTAATGCTTTCCGCCTTTCCCGTAATCATTTTAGAGGGGTCGATAACCCTTTTAGCCGCCGTAATTTCCCCCGTTCTTACAGCTGCAGGGATTGCGAATATGTCGGTTATAGGCTCTCTGCTTATAATCGCCCTTGCGCTTAATATGCTGGGACTTACAAAAATTAAGGTTATGAATTATATCCCGGCAATGCTTATACCGCTTGTTATGTGTTTTTTCATTTAAGGAGACTGAACAATGTCGAAAAAGAGAACTAAAAGACAAAAGGCAATAATAAAAAGAAGAATATTTTTGTCCTGCTTGATTGCGGTACTTGTAGCTGTAATCGCACTTATAGCCTTTTCGGTAAATGCGCTTTTAAAGGTCGCAAAAAAGGATACGGACAAGCCCTTAGATAATAAGGATAACTCTTCGGTTGTTTCAAGTGAGCAAATACCCGAAACCTATGCTACCGTTATAAGCACAGGCGATATTATGGTACATTCGACCCAGCTTACAGGGGCTAAAACCTCATCGGGCGAATATGATTTCAGCGCCTTTTTTAAGGAGGCTTCGCCCTATTTTAAGGCGGCTGATTTGGCTGTTGCAAATCTTGAAGTCACCTTCGGCGGAACAGAATCAGGGCAGTATAGCGGCTACCCCGTATTTAATACGCCCGATACTCTTGCAGACGCAATAAAGGACTCAGGGCTTAATTTCCTTGTTACCGCAAATAATCACGCCTATGACACAGGTCTTTTCGGACTAAAGCGCACCGCGCAGGTACTAAAGCAAAAGGGTATTGATTTTATCGGCACAAGGGAATCCACAGACGCCCCCAATTATGCCGTAAAGGAAATTAACGGAATTAAGTTAGGTATCGCGAATTTTACCTACGAAACCTCAGGTCAAGTCGCGGGCAGAAAATATTTGAACGGCGCGATAATCGCCGAGGAAGCAAACGACTTAATAAACAGCTTTTCCTATGACAGAATAGACGAATTTTATCAGGACTCCGCCGATATGATTAGCAAAATGAAATCAGACGGTGCGGATTACATTGTTTTCTATATGCATTGGGGCAACGAATATAAATTAAGCCCCGATACATGGCAGAAAACCATTGCTCAAAAGCTTTCAAACCTCGGGGTTAATATGATAATCGGAAGTCATCCGCATGTTATTGAGCCTGTGGAGCTTATCCGTTCCGAAGACGGCGAAAGCACCACGGTATGTATTTACTCTGTGGGTAACTGCGTTTCAAACCAGAGACAGGAAATTATGGACAGCTGTCCTTCGGGCCATACCGAGGATGGTGTGCTGTTCAGCTTTACCCTTAAAAAGGACAAGGACGGTGTCACATTAAACAGCCTTGACCTGATACCTACTTGGGTAAACAAATACAAGGGCGGCAGCGGCTACCAATACACGATATATCCCCTTGAAAGTGCCGAGGACGGGAGTGCTAAATACTCGCTTGACTCCGCCGCCGCGGCAAAGGCGACAAAATCCTATGAAAGAACCAAGGAAATAGTCGCCGCAGGACTTACCGAGTGTCAACAGGCAATAGGCTGTGAAATAACTTTTAAATAATATCTTTGCGTTCTTTAAGTCTTTTTATAAAGAAAGCGCAAACCGCTATATTTGCCGCAAGTAAAATTAGGCTTCCCTCAAGCTTCATATCTCCCCCGGCAAGGTACCTGTTCCCGCTCCAAAGGGTGTTTATAACCGCAGGATATTCTGATGATAGTGTGTAGCTACCAAGCAGAAAGCCGCTTATTAAATTATAGAAAAACCGCGCGGTTATCGGCGCTAACAGAGAGTAGGAATACTCCGCCAAAAGGCAAAGAATAATATTTGTAAGCAGCATATTAAGGGCGTATATCACCCCGTGCGAAAAAACATTTATGTTAAGCGAGATAAACAGCAGACTGATTACAGCTGTCACAACGGGCAGACTGTAATACTTTCTGTAAAGTCTGAAAAGATAACCTCTCAGCAATAACTCATTTGCGGCGGCTTCAAACAAAAGCGCGATAAGCCAAAAGACGATTCCGCTTGTTTTTTGAGCCCCGTTAAGCTTAAGTGACTTGAAAAGCAAGAGGGGCAAAACGGTAACCCCCAAAGGAATCACCGCGGTGATAAGCCCCAGCGAATAGTGCCGCAGCTTATTTTTAAAATTAAATACCCGAAGCTTGTTTTTCTCCGCCGCCCTTATAAAAAAGAGTGTGAACGCCAGTGTAACAACGAGCAAAATCCCCTCGCGCCAAAGGGTTAAAAGGGCGGTGTTTTCGGTTTTTATATCGGGTATATAATAGGCGACGACTATCGCCAAATCGAAAAAGAAAAGCGTTTTATAAATGTTTACGATTAAATTCTTCACATATATCCCCTTCTGTCACTTGACATTTTAAAAAAATTCCGCTATAATAAGTGTGTAAGGCAAACCGATAGACGGTTAGCCCTCATTAAGAAATCTAAAAAAGAATTAGACCGCTTGCTTGGAGGCTCGGCGGTCTATTTCTTTTTGCTTATTATGGCAACAACTAATGAAATGATTGATACAATCAAACTTCCGAAAAGGAATAAATCACTGTATGTAACCATATGCAACGCCCCCTTTCGAGGGTGTGGGTCTCCTGTGGAGACCGCTGTGAAACAGCAACACCGACCGAGGCGGGAGCCGAGACAGACCTTAACCGCCTACCGTTTAAGGTTCGCCTTACACATATATATTATATCAGCTTACGCCGATTTTTGCAATAGGTGCAAGCTTTATATTTATAAACCTATTATTCTACCACTAATAAGGATTACAGTTATTATAAACGAACCGATTGTATTATATGTTTTTGTGTGATATGCTTGTGCTACAATAGGGACAAAATTGTTGTGCTAGTAAAATTATGTTATAAAAAACCGTGAATTTCACAGCTTTTTTATTGTATATCAGGGTTATCTGTTCTTTCGAGTAAATAATCAACGGATACATTAAAATAATCGGCAATTTTGATAAGTTCATTTATGCCAGGCTCTCTTTCGCCAGTTTCGTAACGACTAATGGTATTTTGATTTGTATTTAAGTCCATAGCTAATTTTAATTGTGAAATTCCTTTTGATTTTCTAATTTCTTTTAATCTCATAAAATCACCTCTTGACATTATTATCCCAAATTGGTATAATAAAAATATCCCAATTCGGTATATGGAGGCAGTTAAATATGAAAAAGGTGTTAATCGGTGTAATTGTATTAATAGTAGGTATTGCAGTTTTTGCCAATATTGGCGATGATGGGGAAATACCCCGCGATAATGTTTCGGATAGTTCTCAGGTTACGGAGAATAAAAATACTGAAAACCTACAAAATAAGGAAGAGGGATTTTATTGTGTAGGTGAATACGGTGTTAGCATCAAAGAAGTAAAAATATTTGAAGATAGTATTAGTAAATGTGTAATAGTTACATATGAATTCAAAAACACTTCAAAAAATCCTCAGTCTTTTAATTATGCTTTTTCTGCGCATGCCTATCAAGGCGGTGTAGAATTAAATAATCCAGAATTGCGATTTATTGACGGTCTTACAGATTATAATGATAATGCAGGAACTAACATAAAGGACGGTGCATCAATAGAAGTTGATGAGGCTTATAGATTGATAGATGATACCTCTGAAGTTGAAATTGAGGTTGGAAATAGCCTCTTGGGTTTGGCAGGTGCAGAACCTTTAAGAGAAACATTTTCAATTGTTGAATAGCGAAAACACTCGGTTTTCACATACAATAGGTACAAATAATCATTTAACCTTGCCTGTTTCATCAAATAAGTAAGTCAAGGCAGGAATAACCGTCATACTTTTGGCGGTTTTACTGCTTAAAAACAAAGTTTTCAACAGAGTTTCTTATGGTATGATTTTTAATGTGACGGTATGACTTTTGTCATACCACCAAAAATAGAGTTATCTCGTAATTTCGGGATAACTCTATTTGCATATATAACTTGAAAATGTCCATTAAAAATGTTATATTAAATTAAAGAAAAAGCTTGTTGTTATGCGGAAATTTCAACTTGTGGAAGTGACTGCCACAAGTTACGATGTTTGCTGACAACCAAGCCTCCCTCTGACGAGGGAGGTGGCAAAACTTTAGTTTTGACGGAGGGAGAGAAAATGAAAGAATATAATAGAGCCAATATCCCTCTTGCAAAAACTTTAAGGAAAAATATGACACCTTGGGAACGAAAACTTTGGTATGAGTTTTTAAGATATTACCCTATAAGATTTCAAAGACAAAAAGCTATTGGAAATTATATAGCAGATTTCTATTGTGCAAAAGCAAGACTTGTTGTTGAACTTGACGGTGGCGGTCATTATACCCCAGAGCAAATAGAAAAAGACAAAGTTAGAACGAAAGAGTTAGAGGGTATGAATTTAACAATTTTAAGGATTTGTAATTTGGATATTGACCGAAATTTTAGCGGTGTATGTGAATATATAGACTTGACTGTTAAAATTTCTCTCCCTTAGTCAGCTTCGCTGACAGCTCCCTCGTCAGAGGGAGCCAAGGGCGATTTGTCCCTACCTTGACACAAGCATAAAATTAAATAAAAGGAATTTAATATACGGAGCAAAAATATATGGATAATATTGATTATAAACAGGATTTGGAATACTTATATAGCAAACTGATTAAACATCCTCTTTTTTGTATAAATCAAGAAGAACTGTCAAAATTTGAGTCGTTATACAGAACTGCTATTGATAAACAAAACGGTTTTACAGATTTCATTGATGCTATGACTTTACTAACCGCTTTCTTTAAGGACGGACACACCAATATAGAATTACCGTATACACTTAAAGATAAGTGCTTAAATATATCCTGTCATTGGTGTGGTAACAATCTACTGCTGTCTCAGAATTATGAAGATATAGAAAGCGGTTCAGCAATTTTATCGATAGAAAACAGAACAATAAAAGACATAATTGCATTAATGTCGAATAGAATTCCTCACGAAAATATTTATCTTGTAAAAAGCAGAATGATTAATTATCCCTATAAAAATTATCATATTTTCAGCGAAATGAATTTAAAAGCTTTATTCGGAAATAAAGACAGCTTTGAAATCTGCTTTTCATCAAAAGAAAAGCCAATTAAAAAGAATTGTGTTTTGAAAAACTATAATACTTTTTTAGACTTTAAAGATAATGACGCTTTTATATCTTATGAAATTACAGATGAAACGGCAATTTTACACTTAAACTCTTGTATATGTAATGAAACATATAAAGCTGTATTAAATGAATTAGCAGATATTTGCGATAAGAAAAAAATTAAAACTTTAATACTGGATTTAAGTAAAAATATGGGCAGTTCTTCTGCCGTCATCGATGAGTTTATAAAATATGTCAACATAGATGAATATAAAAGATATGAAATGATCGATTACACACAAGGGAAAGCCAAATATATAACCCGCCGAACCGATATTGTAAAAAATTCAAAAAGCGCCAAACGCTTTCATACGGATATATATTGCCGAGTTTCGCACGACACCTTCAGCAGTGCAAGAACTTTTGCTGTCACATTAGCGGATAACGGAATTGCGAAAATAATAGGAACACCCACAGGAGGAAAGCCCAATTCATTTGGTATGCCTCAAAAATATAAAACACCGAATAATAATATTGCTTTCAGAGTTTCGAGAGCTCTTTTTTTGCGGCCTGATAGTGCAGGCGATAATGCCGTTTCATTATTTCCTACAGTTTAAAAGCTAATCTCTATTATATTTGAACAATAACAGTATATTATATATTTTGCAACTGTCGGTTGACAAGCGGGGTTAATTGGGGTATACTAATTTGCGAACGAGTTGCAAATTTAAAAATGATTGGAAATACTACTGTGAAAAAAAGCATTAAACGCATTTTGCCGATATTATCGGCGGTTTTAATTTTGCTTAGCCTTTGCGCCTGCGGCGTAAGGTCGGCTGAAAGTGACAAAATCAAGGTTGTCTGCACGGTCTTCCCGATTTATGACTGGACAAGGGAAATCGCAGAAGACAAAGCGGAAATAATATGGCTTACCGAGAACGGTACGGATATGCACAGCTTCCAGCCCTCGGCGGCGGATATGGTTAAAATAGCCGAGTGCGACATTCTTATATATATCGGCGGAGAATCGGATAAATGGGTGAACGAGGCGGTAAAGCAGTACGAAAACGAAAAACGCACACTTATTAATTTAACCGAGCTTTTAGGTGACTCCTTAAAGGAAGAGGAGCATACCGAGGGTATGCAGGAGGAGCGACACGGACACGAAGAAGAGGGAGCAGAATACGACGAGCACGTTTGGCTTTCCCTTAAAAACGCTACTCTTTTTGCGGGCGCTATTGCCGATTCGTTAGCCGAAAAAGACCCCGAAAACGCAGAATTTTATAAAGAGAGCGCCCGAAATTACACCAAAAAACTAACCGTCCTTGACGGCGAATACGAAAAGGCGGTAAGCGCCGCTCCCCTAAAAACCCTGCTTGTCGCCGACCGTTTCCCCTTCAGATACTTGACCGAGGATTACGGGCTTTCGTACTACGCGGCGTTCCCGGGTTGCTCTGCCGAAACCGAAGCAAGCTTTGAAACCGTGGCGTTTTTGAGCGCTAAAGCCGATGAATTAGGACTTAAATATGTTATTAAAACCGAGACTGCGGCTACTAAAATCGCAGAGACGGTGATTGCCAATACCAAAGAAAAAAATCAGGGAATACTTGTGCTTGACAGTATGCAATCGGTAGGCATTAAGGACGCAAGGAACGGCACGACCTACCTTTCGGTAATGGAAAAAAATCTTGAAACGCTCAAAAAGGCATTAGGAGAATAACAATGGCTCTTCTTAAAGCTTGTAATTTAAAGCTCGGCTATGAGGGTAAAACGGTTGTGGAAAACCTTAATTTCACGGTAAACAGCGGAGATTACCTTTGCATTGTGGGGGAAAACGGTTCGGGCAAAACCACCCTTATGAAGACGATTTTACACCTTAATCCCCCTATTTCGGGCAAAATCGAGACGGGAGAGGGCTTAAAGCCCTCCGAAATAGGCTACCTGCCCCAGCAGACCGAGGTACAGCGCGACTTCCCCGCCTCTGTATGGGAGATTGTGCTGTCGGGCAATTTGGGTCACAGCGGACTTATGCCATTTTACACAAGGGCACAAAAGGACAAGGCTCGGGAAAACCTTAAAAAAATGGGGATTGCCGACCTTTCGGGGAGTTGCTACCGCGAGCTTTCGGGCGGTCAGCAACAGCGTGTTTTACTTGCCCGCGCGCTGTGCGCCACCACAAAAATGCTGCTATTAGACGAGCCTGTTTCGGGGCTTGACCCTGTTGTGACGGCGGAAATGTACTCCACAATCGAAACCCTTAATAAAGAGGGCATAACCGCGATTATGATTTCCCACGATATGGACGCGGCGCTTAAATACGCCACCCACATTTTGCAGATAGGAAAGGATGTTTTCTTCGGCACTAAATCGGAATATCTGAAATATAGGGAGGAAAACGGCATATGAGCGAAATTATTGCGCAAATCGCCCACTATTTTGAGTACCCCTTTGTGCGCTACGCTATGATAGCGGGGGTGCTTATTGCCCTTTGCTCCTCCCTCCTTGGGGTAACGCTGGTATTAAAGCGGTTTTCCTTTATAGGGGACGGGCTTTCCCATGTCGCCTTCGGCGCGCTGGCGATAGCCTCCGCCTTAGGTATTTCAAACAATATGATAATAGTGCTTCCCGTAACGGTTATAAGCGCGGTACTTCTCCTTAAAACCGGCAAAAACGCGAAAATCAAGGGTGACGCCGCGATAGCCATGATTTCGGTAGGTGCTTTGGCTATAGGCTACCTTGTTATGAATGTCTTTTCAACCTCCTCCAATGTTTCGGGGGATGTTTGCAGTACCCTTTTCGGCTCAACCTCTATTCTCACCCTCTCAAGGGGCGAGGTTTGGCTCTGCGCGGCGCTGTCGGCGGTTGTAACAGTAATATTTATTCTTTTTTACAATAAAATATTCGCCGTCACCTTTGACGAAAGCTTTGCGCGGGCGACGGGCGTAAGGGTGGGAACATACAACCTGCTGATAGCGGTTATTACGGCAGTTATAATCGTGCTTGCCATGAATTTGGTGGGTTCTCTGCTTATATCCGCCTTGGTTATCTTCCCTGCCCTTTCGGCGATGAGACTGTTTAAAAGCTTCCGCCCCGTTGTGATTTTTTCGGGCGTAATTTCGGTTTTCTGTGCCGCCGCGGGAATACTGTTTTCAATCCTTGCGGGAACCCCCGTAGGCTCAACCGTAGTTGCGGCGGATATAATTGCCTTCTTAGTTTGCAGTATAATAGGTACGGTAAGGAGCAGATAAATGATAGCACAACATAATATTGAGCCGCTTTATAACAAAGACTCACAGGTGCTTATTTTAGGCAGCTTTCCCTCTGTAAAATCAAGGGAGCAGGAGTTTTTCTACGGTCACCCGCAAAACAGATTCTGGCAAGTTTTGTCAAATATTTTTGAAAGCGCAGTACCGAGTACTGTAGAGGATAAAAAACGCCTTATTTTAAATAATCACTTAGCTCTTTGGGATGTTATCGCCGAGTGCGAGATAACAGGCTCCGCCGATTCAAGCATTAAAAATGTGATACCTAACGATATAGGCAAAATTTTAGCCGAGAGCAATATAAATACAATTTTTATAAACGGCAGGACGGCTGAAAAGTATTATATCCGCTATACCGAGCCGCGTATAAACAAAAAAGCAATCTGTCTGCCGTCCACCAGCCCCGCAAACGCCGCGTGGAGCATCACAAGGCTTTGCGAGGAATGGAAAATTATAAAGGAATACATATTTCGCCCGTAGATGAGCGAGATATGTATTTTTTTGATTCCTTTGTAAATGCTGGGTCATTTGTTTTATGCAAATTTATCTTAAGCAACAGACCCTTTTTTATTATAAAAAAGTCTTGACAAATACATATGAACGGTGTATCATATGAATAGAAATTCATATGAATGGAGATTAATATATGCACAATCACGAAGCAATATTAACCGCTGTCAAAAACGAACTGCCCACCGAGGAGCTCTTATGTGATTTGGCGGATTTGTTCAAGCTTTTCGGCGACACAACGCGAATGAGGATACTTTTTTCCCTTTTTGAATCGGAAATGTGCGTCTGCGCTATCGCAGAGCTGCTCGGAATGACCCAATCGGCGATTTCCCACCAGCTAAAGGTGCTGAAAGAAAGCAAGCTTGTAGACTGCCGCCGTGACGGAAAGACGATTTATTACTTTTTGGCGGATAACCATGTAAGAACGATAATCGGTCAGGGCTTTGACCACCTTATTGAGGAAAGGAAGAATGAAAATGAGGAAAACATTTGAGCTTGAAGATTTGGACTGCGCCAACTGCGCCGCAAAAATGGCGGAGGGTATCAGAAAAATTGAGGGCGTAAGCTATGCGGATGTAAATTTTCTGTCCCAAAAGCTTACCATTGAGGCTGAAGACAGCGAATTTGACGCAATTATGAAAAAGGCGGCGAAGGTCTGCAAAAAGATTGAGCCCGACTGCCGCATTAAATTTTAAGAGGTGCTTTTTTATGAGCCGTAAACACAAAAAGAGGCTTGCGAGAATACTGATTGCTGCCCTATTGCTTGGGGTAATAGCCTTTTTGCCCATAGGCGAAAAAATTAAGGCGGTTTTGTACCTTTTACCCTACCTTATTGTGGGGTGGGATGTTTTGTGGAAGGCGTTGCGGAACATCGCCCGCGGTCAGGTGTTTGACGAAAACTTTTTAATGTCCCTTGCAACCGTAGGGGCGTTTGCACTCGGCGATTATGTGGAAGCGGCGGCGGTAATGCTTTTCTACCAGATAGGCGAGCTGTTCCAGAGCATTGCCGTAGGCAAAAGCCGAAAAAGCATTGCTTCCCTTATGGATATTCGCCCCGACAGCGCAACCGTACTGCGTGAGGGCGAGGAAATAAAGGTTTCCCCCGAAGAGGTACAAAAGGGCGAAAGAGTTTTGGTAAGGGCGGGCGAGAAAATCCCGCTGGACGGCATTGTTTTAGAGGGTAACACCACCGTCAACACGGCGGCGCTGACCGGCGAAAGCCTGCCTATAGACATTTCGGCGGGCGACAGGGTGGTGAGCGGCTCGATCAATTTAAGCGGAGTTATTATCCTTGAAACCGAGAGCGTCTACAGTGAAAGCACAGTTGCAAAAATTCTTAACTTGGTTGAAAACTCCTCAGCCAAGAAAGCAAAAACCGAGAATTTTATCACCCGCTTTGCGCGGTATTATACTCCCTTGGTTGTGGCGGCGGCGGTGCTTTTGGCGGTTTTACCTCCCCTTATATCGGGCGGCGGATGGGCTGGCTGGCTTAATCGCGCCCTCATATTCCTTGTTGTTTCCTGCCCCTGCGCATTGGTAATTTCGGTGCCTTTATCCTTTTTCGGCGGAATAGGCGGAGCCTCAAAGCGGGGTATTCTTATAAAGGGCGCAAACTACACAGAGGTTTTAGCAAAGGTAAACACCGTGGTCTTTGACAAAACGGGAACCCTTACTAAGGGCATATTTAAGGTCACCGCAATTCACCCCGAAAGTATGAGCGAGGCGGAGCTTTTAGATGTTGCGGCGGCGGCTGAAAGCTACTCAAACCACCCGATAGCCGAATCGATAATCGCCGCCCACAAGGGGCACATCGATCGCTCCCGTGTAGGCAAGGTCACCGAACACGCGGGAATGGGGGTCGAGGCGGTAATCGACGGCAAAGATATTTTTGCGGGCAACGGTAAGCTTATGGAGCTTGTGGGTGCTAACCCACACGACTGCCACATAGCGGGAACAGTTATTCATATTTCAGAGGGCAAAAACTACCTTGGACACATTGTGATTTCGGACGAAGTAAAGCCTAATTCCAAGGCGGCTATATCCGAGCTTAAAGCCTTAGGTATTACCAAAACCGTAATGCTTACGGGCGACCGCAAGGAGATAGGCGAAGCGGTAGGCAAAGAATTAGGGCTTGACGAGATACACGCGGAGCTTTTACCCGACGGCAAGGTAAGCGCTGTGGAGAAGCTTATAAGCAAAAAAACGCCCCTCGCTTTTGTAGGGGACGGCATTAACGACGCGCCGGTGCTTGCTCGGGCTGATATAGGTATCGCAATGGGGGGTATGGGCAGTGACGCGGCGATTGAGGCGGCAGATGTGGTGCTTATGGACGACGAGCCCTCTAAGCTTCCCGAAGCAGTAAAAATCGCGCGGAAAACAATGCGGATTGTATGGCAAAATATTGTTTTTGCCCTTGCGGTCAAGGGGGTTGTGCTGATATTAGGAGCTCTCGGAATAGCGGGTATGTGGCTTGCGATTTTTGCCGACGTCGGCGTTACGGTGCTTGCGATACTTAACGCAATGAGAGCCATGCATTGAGAGTGCCGCAAACAATTTAAAATACAGGTTTTCAAAAAATTGAATCCTCGGTAAAAAACTATCTGTTTCTTACCGAGGATTTTTACTGTTTATTTGCCTTGTTTTTCGTCATCAAGCTCTTCTTTAATCTCGTCCTTCTCATCAGATTCGCCGCCATTATCAACGGTTATCTCTTCAAAATCAGGTTGGAAAAGCAAGTTGGAAAAATCATTATCTTCTATATATGCCTTTTTGTCATTTACAAACTTTACAATCAAAAGAACAATAAGAACTACTGCCATGACTACCGCCGAGAGCAAGGCTATTACAACAACCTTTGCATTAGTCGAAAGAGATGCAAACCTCTTAGTAAAGCCCGCTTCGACAAGCTCCTTTTCTTCAGCCGATACAAGCTTAAACTCGGGAGCTCTTTGAATTACATTTTCCTTTGAATCGTAGCGATAGATACGGAAGCCGTTATCATAGAAACAATATATATAATAGAAATCTGCAAAATCCGAATCGCTCGAGGCAAATGCCTTTACGCTGAAATCGCCTATCTTAACGGCAGTTTCATAATATCCTTCGGGTGCTGTGAGGTCCAAAGGAACGTCTGCAAAAATATAAATCTTCTCCCCGATAGTCACACACTGCAATCTCTCAAAAGTATTGCCGTTTAACAAATAAGGCGTTGCAGCTTCGCTGTCCGCCGCCTTTAGGTAGTACAGGGTGTAATTTTCGTCTGCATCCTTTGCGACCGAAACCTCTACACCGTTATACTGGACTGTTTCAACGGAAAAGCCTGCCGGCAATATTACTCCCGAAATATCATTAAGTACTAAATATGCAGCCCCGTCAACCGTTGTTTCCAAAGGGTTTACCTCGGGTACTTCGGGTTCGGGTTCGGTAGTCAAATCAGAACGGGTTATCTTAATTGTGTATACCTTCTGTGCCCCCGAGGGTGCTGTAACAGTAACGGTACGGACATTTTCTCCGTCCTTTAATTTAGATTCTCCCGCAATTTCAACCTTGGCGCCGCTGTCCTGTGCGGTTGCGTATACCTTAACCTCTGTAACGCTGGTCGCAACCGTAGCGGTATAAGAGGTTTTAGAAGCCGAAAATTTAGGTGACAGCGTTCCCTTGCTTAAGGAAAGAGACTTTAAATTAGCATTGTCCGACTTAGCCGCGTCCGAAACGGTCATAGTGGCGGAAGCGCCTATAGAATCCTCTGTACTTTCGTAATAGGCAACACCGGAGGCCTGAAAGGAGGATGAGCCTGCGGCGATAGCCGTAAATTTAAGCGAATATGACTGCTTTGCCGCTCCGCTCGGCAATCCCGCAACCTTTACAACTCCTGCTCCGCCTGCTGCACTGTCTCCGCTTTCAAAGCGAAGTACATCAGGATTGTAGCTCACGCTGAATTCGGTGCTGTACATAGCCGCGCTTCCGCTTACAGTTACTGTAACCGTAACAGAATCATTAACCTTAGGACTCTTACTGCTGAAAGCGATTGTTGCCTTAGCCGCGGCAGATGCATTGAAAACAAAGCAGCCAAAAATCAGGGTTGCCGATACAATCAATGCAGATAGTTTTTTAATCATTTTACTCATAATACCTCTCCGTTTTCATTTTAATTAAGAGCCTTTACTCCTAAGATATGCATTTGGACATTTGCTAAATCTCTGCCGTTAATTGTGCCGTCTCCGTTAGTATCCCCCGCGGTAAAGCCGTTGCCCGACAAAAGCTTTACGCCCAGTATATGCATTTGGACATTTGCCAAATCTCTGCCGTTAATTGTGCCGTCGCCGTTAGTGTCCCCGTTCTTAACTGCGGGAGCATTACCGTCGGAATCCACATAAAGCGTACAATTCCTGTCTGCATCTACATATATGTAATAATCATTTATATATCCCGTCTGCGATTTTACCGAAAGGGAAATTCTGTTATTTCCCGCAACAAGCTGATAGCTTTTTGCCCCCGCATATGAGGCTCCGCTCGGAACGGTAACGCTTACGGTAGTATCGCCCGACACCTTAAGGTCGTAGCTGTATATAAACCTGTTGAACGACGGTGTAAGACCGCCTGCATTAATTGAATTAAAGTAGTAATTGTTGAGATTGTCATTTCTGGCGGGAAGCGCCGAAACTGACGGGGCCATATTCTTATAAACGGGAATCAGGAAGTCAAGCTCCGCATCCTTAAGCTCGGCATATGTGCTCGCAAGCTTTTTTCCCGAATCGGCGGCATTATGAACTGCCGTTGCATACTGATGCCAGATTCTATCAGGTTCTTTAATATTGTAATTCATATAAAAATATGTATTCTGTCCCGCGCTCACATAGCTGTTGCCGCAAAATTCGGCGCCCTCAATTATAGCTTTTGAAGGGGTATTCCAGCCTTTGGATTTGGCATATTTGAGTCCGTTAAGTGTGGGGTCTTCACCGTTTGCACTGATATTAAAGAAATTATAGTACCCCTTGTATTCTCCGTTATAATCGGAACAAGTTCCGGAAATTAATTTTGATGTACCGTTTACGCCCTGCTCTTGAATTATCGTTCCCGCAAGAATGTAAGGGTTGACCTTCGACTCACTTGCCGCATTTATTATATCTTTTACATATGCATCCGTATCTCCGCCGTAGCCTTTTTCAAGAAAGGTTCCGCTTATAACCTTACGAAGTCCCGCTTCGGTTTGATGCACAGGGTCATAAGACTGCTGTAAAAAGGTATATATATAATTGGCATTAAGGAAGTTGCGTGGGTCCATATAATATTTAATTACCTCGCGCGATACATAATACCAACGGCCGTTTTCCGTAGAAACCCATTTCCCCGTGCCCCAGTCATACGAGCCTAAATCCATTGAACGCCAGGAAAGGCTTTTATAGTCTGTAACCTTTTTTACAAGCTCAAGGGAAACCGCCTCGTCAAGGGTCATATTAATATTATCGGCATAAAATTTCCAATTCGGATAAACAGCGTGAAGCTGACGCAGATAGTCCCTATAGCTTTCGGGGAAGGCTTTAAGCTGTTCTTCAAAGCCGGCGTCGGTATTAACGGTTACTTCAACTATAAAATCACTGCGGATATAGCCTGTAATACTGCCGTATGTGACATTAAACCAAATATATCCGTCTGTTCCCTTTTTTTCACCGTTTTTAGTAAGGTACACATAGGAAAGCTTGCCGAGACTCTTACTGCTTGTAGAGGCGTCTTCGCGGATATTTACATCGTAGTCATTAAGATAATACAAAACATTCTCAGCAGATACACGAAAGGTACAGCAAAATGCTGCCGAAAGCAATATTATGACAGATAAAAAGATGCAGATAGGTCTGCAAACCTTGCTCATTTTTCTACTCCTTATTTTTAAAGACAAAACACAATATATAATTTAATTATATATTTACACTGCGATTATGTCAACCTTTTGTGGTAAAAAATCGGAATTTGTCGAATGTTAAATTCTTGTAAAACTTGTTTAAATTAAGTTCATAATCATATGAAATTAATATATTACATTTATTAGCGAGGAGGGGAAATATGTTTCAAACAATTTTCAAGAGATACGAAAAGAAATATCTCTTAAACGAAAAGCAGTATTTCGCTGTTTTAGAAACGCTTAAAAGCAATACCTTACCCGATAAATACAGCAAAAGCACCGTTTGCAGTATATATTATGATACTCCGGATAAAAGACTTATAAGGGCATCTGTCGAAAAGCCCATTTACAAAGAAAAGCTAAGACTCCGCTCCTACGGTGGACTCAAACGGAAGCGTGAGTATGTCAGGCGGAGTACTGCTTGTAAGCGGACCTACAAACAGCGGAAACGGCGCGTTTGACTACAATTCCTCCGCTGTTATAACGGGCGGAACGGCAATTCTCTGCGGAAGCTCGGGTATGTCGCAGGGATTTTCGCAGAATTCATCGCAAGCCTCGTTTATGTATACCCTGGACAGCTCCGCTAACGCAGGCGACAGTATTGCCGTCACCGATTCTTCGGGCAAGGTAATAGCCTCATTTATGCCCTCAAAGCAGTATAACAGCATTATTGTAAGCTCGCCCGAGTTTACGGTAGGCAGCAGCTACACCGTGACAATAGGCGGTACGGTATCAGGCTGTGACGAAAACGGCTATTCCGCATCGGGCAAGGTTACCGGCGGTGACAGTAGCTTTGCGGTAGAAATAAGCTCCGTATCAACCACATACGGTTCTTCAGGCGGTATGGGCGGTAATATGGGCGGCAAGCCCGACAGAGAAAGCGGCGGCAAAAAGCCCTTTGATATGGGATAAATTTAAGGGGATGTAAAAAAATCGGGGTTTGTAGAGGTCTTGCAATAGCTAAACCTCGGCTCCCTCTGACGAGGGAGCTGTCGAGCGAAGCGAGACTGAGGGAGAGAAAAGGTTGCGGTTTTATTTCTCTCCCTCCGACTTTTTGCTTGCGCAAAAAGCCACCTCCCTCGTCAGAGGGAGGCAAGGGTGCTTATCACGGATTCATCCCTACAAACCCCGATTTGTACGCCTAAAAGCAAACAAGCTCGGCATAAGCTTTATTTTCGTGCTTTTGCAGAGCTTGTTATTTTATTTTCTTCAATTAATCCGTCTTTTCTGATACTGTGATTTTTACAGCCACATTGTTTTTTTCTTTCTTTTTTTCGGGCTTGCCGTTTAAATCGTCAATCGTTATCTTGCTTTCGTGGGGTATCGGCTTCCAATCGACCTTTTTAAACAGAGCGATATACTGTGTGTATCTTCCTATAATATCAAAGGTAGGCCAAGTAATTGTATAAAGTATTTTTTTGTAAAACGGCATTTTCTTCATTCGTTTATGCTCAACTATAAAAAGATAAACAGCCGCCCACATATTTTCAATATACATTCCCAAGCGGTATAAAAGCCTTAACCAAATTTGAACAAGCATACCGATAAATATTGCGCCTACTCCCGATTCCGCAGTAACCGTAAAGGGAAAAAGGAAATGTAAAAATTGACCCAAATATGTGCTCTTTGAGAAGAAAGCAACCCCCTCAATGCCGCCTGCTCCGCAGTAAAATCCGTAAGCTAAAACGGAAATTAACAGCCAACGGGCAACATTTATAACCGAAAACGGGGTTAACTGCATTAAGGTATCGTAGGAGGCGGCGCGATGGCGGATTGATTCGACCGCCGCCAAACCCAGCTCCTTAAAACTCCTTTTGCCCTTTTTCTTCTCATTCTCCCGCCAGCGGGTCTTTAAAAACCGCTTTCCGAAAAATATGTTTATGAAAAGATAAGGTCCTGTTTCTGCGAAAGCAAGCAGATGTCCCTTAGACCAGCGAAGCCTTTGTCTTAATGCGATTTTCAGGCTTGTAGGCTGCTCGTCATAAAACTCGGCGGCGTCGTTGTATGTAATGGCATACCCCTGAGCCACCGCGTCGGCAGTCAGCGCCCTGTCCTCGGTAAGGGAGGTGTACTTCCAGCCGTCCTTAACAATTTCATTTGCAAACAGAAATCCCGTACCCTGAATATTAGTAGCAAGTCGCAAAACAGAACGCGCGCGGTGGTTAAAACGGATTGACCGCAGCCAATGGAGCGCATAGGTCGAGGCGACCCAGGATTCATCAAAATTCTTTGTATTTCTGTAGGAAGTGATAAGCTTTTCCCCTGCGTCAAAGGAATCGTTCATACGGGAGATATAGTCGGATTTTAAAAGATTGTCCGCGTCAAAAACAAAATATCCCTCAAAGCTTTGTCTGCCGTAGTCCTCCTCTATTCTTTCAAAGAGGAACTGAAGCGCAAAGCCCTTTGTCCTGTGCTCGTTATCGAACCGCTCGTAGCATATTGCGCCGTGCTTCCTTGCAACCTCGGCGGTTTTGTCGGTACAGTTATCCGCCACGACAAATACGGTTACAAGCTCCTTTGGATAGTCCTGCTTTGATATACTGTCAAGCAGATTGCCTATAACCTTTTCCTCATTCCTTGCCGCGATAACGACCGCATATTTGTGCTGCTTTTTTGCGGGCTTGAATTTTCTTGTGAAAAAAAGCCCGATTATGCGGTAGACCGTCTTGTAAGCGAGCATAACCGAAAAAACCGTACCGATTGCCGCATATATAACCTTCAGCACAGGATACCAGCCGCCTACTGTCGTAAGCACGCTTGCAAGATCGGGCGTTGTATTAAAAAGCATTTTTATACCTCTTTAAAAAACTATGTGTGGGGACAGGCGTCCCCCGACTGTCCGTTATTATTGAAATATCAAGTCTATAAATTATAACATCGGTATAGGTTGAAATCAACTGTTTTGTTTGCCCAGCAATTCCTCATATTCCCCGCTCAACCGCTCCCATTCGTTCATAACAGCATCCAGCTCGGTTTCAAGGGACTCTATTTCCGCCTGAAGCTCAGAAAGCTTAATATAGTCAGCTTGGTTTTCGGGGAAGGAAAGCTCCTCTTTTACCCCGCCGATTTTTTCTTCCAAAACGGATATTTTTTCCTCCGCCTTAGAGATAGCCCGCTCATATTTAGAGCGTTCCTTTGCGGGGGTGGTGTAGGTCTTTTTCTGCTTTGCGGGCTGTGCCGATATTTTTTGCTCGGCAGGGGGATTTTTCTTGTTTTCAAGATACTGCCCGTAGCCATAGGGGTAATATTTCACCCCATCATTTTCAAACGATAGCAGGCTGTTTGAAATTTTGCGTACAAAATAACGGTCGTGCGAAACAAAAAGAACCGTTCCCGAATAGTGGGAAAGCATTTCTTCAAGGGTTTCCTTGCCGACAATATCCATATGGTTTGTCGGCTCGTCCAGTATTAAAAAATTCGGTCTTTTTTTAAATATTTTGCAGAGAGCTAACCTCACCCGCTCCCCGCCCGAAAGCATATCGACCGTTTTAAAAACATCCTCGCCGCTAAAGAGAAATGCACCCAAAGCACTTCTCGCCTCAAAATCGGTCATAGAGGGAAAAGACTTTAAAAAGTCGGCTAAAACAGTATCCGTACTTGAATAAAGCGCCATCTGCTGGTCAAAATAGCCAACACTTACTCTGGGACCGAACTTAAACTCCCCCGAAAGCGGCCTTACCGTGCCGATTAATGTCTTAATAAAGGTGGATTTTCCGAGCCCGTTACCGCCTATTATACCAACTCTGTCGCCCCTGTGCATTTCAAGGTCGATAACCGACAGCGCCGAGGTATAGCCGATTTCAAGCCTTTTTACCGATAAAACATCCTTAACTCCTATATCATCAGGCTCAAAATCGGCGTGAAAGGTACGCATATCATAAGAAAGCGGCGCTTCTACAGGCTTCATTCTTTCGAGCTGTTTAAGCTTTGACTGCGCCATAGCCGCCTTTGTGGGCTTATAGCGGAATTTTTCCACCAATTCGGTAAGGCGCGCTATCTCCTTTTTCTGCGCCTCGTACTCCTTTGCCTGCTGTTCGCGGCGCTCCTTTTTAAGGACGGTAAACTGTGTATAATTACCCGCATACTTATGTGTCTGTCTGTATTCAATCTCATAAACGGTATCTACAACATTATCAAGGAACATTCGGTCATGTGATACCACAACAAAGGCTTTTTTGTAATTTTTAAGGTAATCCTCAAGCCACTCTACCGCCTCAATATCAAGGTGGTTTGTGGGCTCGTCCAAAAGCAGAATATCCGGCTTTGAAAGCAGCAGCTTCAAGAAGGCGATTTTGGTACGCTGTCCGCCCGAAAACTCCGAAAGAGGTCGGTTTTTCTGCTCATCGGTAAAGCCGAAGCGCTTAATTGCCGCCTCGTACTCCCTTTCAAAATAAAAGCCGCCGCGATTGTTAAAAAGGTCTAAAAGGGCAGTATAGCTCTTAATATTTTCCTCGCTCTGCTCGTGTTCCATTTTTTCCTGAGCCTTGTCAAGCTCTGCCTTAAGCTCGATTATATCCGAGTATGCCTTTCTTATTTCGTCTTTAAGGGTTACGCTTTCATCGTCAAAGGTCATCTGCGACAGTACGCCTATTACAGGCTTTCCCGAAACGGCTATAAAGCTGTCCTCATCGCAGTCCCGCTTTGCGAGGGTATACTCCCCTGAAATGAGCTTTAAAAGGGTGGTTTTGCCGCATCCGTTGCGCCCTACCACCGCAATTTTGCTCATATCGTTTATCTCTATATTAACCGCGCTTAAAATCGGCTCGCCCGAAAGCTCGACCGCGCCGTTTTGAATTTTAAGCTGCATATTTTTCACTCCAATAGGCTTATTTAATTACCGTAAATTTCTTATCTTCCACCCGCACAATTCTGTCGCACACCTTAAGGCTTGTGTTTCTGTGGGTTATGAAAAGAACGGTTTTATCGGTCATATTTTTGATATTGTCAAGCACCTTGGTTTCGGTGGCTTCGTCAAGAGCGCTTGTCGCCTCGTCAAGCAGAAGCACGGGCGCGTCCGCAAGCAAAGCACGGGCAATCGAAATGCGCTGAAGCTGACCTTCGGAAAGCCCCGCTCCCCGTTCTGAAAGCACCGTATCAAAGCCGTCTTGCAGGGATACAATATAATCATAAATTTCGGCGGCCTTTGCCGCTTTAATAATTTTTTCTTCATCAATGTCGGAGTTGCAAAGGGTAATATTGTCCTTTATTGTACCCGAAAGCACCATATTTCCCTGGGGTACATAGGAAAACAGTCCTCTGACAGAGGAATTGACCTCAGTTTCCCCGTTTACCGTGATACTGCCCGACTGCGGTTCATAAAGCCCTAAAATAATCTTAAACAAGGTGCTTTTTCCGCTGCCAGATTCACCCGTAAGGGCGATTATACGACCTTTCTCGGCTGCAAAACTGCAATTTTCGAGTATTCTGTCTCCGCCGTAGCTAAAGCATAAATCATTAATCTCAAGTCTGCGAAAATCGGCTTTAAGTGATTTCATTTTGCTCTCTTCCAAAGCCGCACGCTCATCATCCGATTCTTCAAGCTCCATAAGCCGCTCTGCCGAGGCCAATGCCGCATAATACTTAGGCATTATACCCGAAACATTCTGAAGCGGCGCTCTCAGCTGAGAAATAAGCTGTAAAAACGCCATAAGCGTGCCGTATGTAAGGGTACCCGCCGCTAATCCGCCCGCTCCCCACACCAAAACGGCGTAATAGCCCACCGTAAAAAAAGAATAAAGGCAAATATGCATAAGCACCGAAATGCTTGTCCGCCTCATCTTAATTTTGAAATTTTCATCCATAAAGAAACCGAGCCTTGTTTTAAAGGGTGCCTCGCTTACAAAGCTCTTTATAACAACGATATTTTCAAAGCATTCCTGCAAAAAGGCTCTGGTTTTTCCCTCGGACCTCTGGCAGTCCTTGTGCAGGCGCTTATACCGCTTGTTAATCACCCTGCCGATTGCGGGAACGGCAATTCCAAGCATTAGTATTATAACCGCCAAATAAGGATTAAGAACTAACATTGCCCCTATGCCGGTTACGATTTTTGTAATCATAGAGATAACGCTCGGAATAATCGAAACCGCGCTTGAAACCACCACCTCTGTATCCGAGGTGAAGCGGTTTAAAATATCCCCCGAATGATAACCCGAAAGGGAGGAATATTTCTTTTTTAATACCAGGGAGAAAAGATAACTTCTAAGTGCAACGGTAAGCTTGCCGTTGGCGAAGGCGCTTAAAAAGGACTGAACCGCACTTAAAACCACCTGTGCCGCTATTATTGCAAAAAGTGTGAGTCCCGCCGTTACAAGACTTCCGCCCCTATCCTTTGTCGCTATATCAAAAATCCGCTTTGTAACAAGAGCTATTCCCACTCCGGTGCACGCCGATAAAGCCGTCAGGAGAGAGACGGCTGTTATCAGCGGAAAATATTTCTTAGTCCGCGCGTAAATCCATTTAAGCGTGTTTTTGTTGCCTTCTTTTTTTGCCATATCAGTCTTCTATTATACCGTTGTCCTTCATAGTCCTCAAAAACACATCAATGTTGCCAAGTGCTAAAACAGTGGAAATATCGAAATTACTGAGAAGCGCATTTAACATCTCGGACTTTGAAGCATTCTTTTCCTTAAGCAAATTCCAGAGAAAAAGGGCGGTGTCGGTAAGGACGATTGTATTTTCAAGATCGCCGTTATCCGAGACAACCGTATACTGCCCCTCAAAGTTTTTTAGGCTGAATCCGTCTTTAATACGCACAAATAGCACCCCACTTGTTAATAAAAGGTAAATTTATTATATACTAAAACAAAAAATATTGCAAGTGCAATACATTTAGGTGTATAATGAATATATATTATTCATTCTGAGGAGTTATGATATGGATACTTTTTTTGAACAGATAATCGCGGTTAAAAAGACGGGTAAAGAAATCGCCGCACTTATAGGTATATGGCTTGCGGCGGTGTTGCTTTGCTTTTTGCTTTTTATGTTTTCGGGTTACCTCGGCGTATTTTTCGTACTGCTCGCCGCGGGCGTAATTTACGGTGCGTTTAAGCTTTCCTGCCTTTTAAATGTTGAGTACGAATATATCGTAACCAACGGAACGATGGATATTGATAAAATAACAAACAAAAGCTCCAGAAAGCGCGTCCTTTCCCTTGAGCTCCAGACCGTTTCAAGGATAGAAAGGTATAAACCCGCACTGTTAAACTCGGCTAATTCAAAGGATGTTATCATAGCCTGTAATGCCGATGACGCAGGCGCATACCTTATGGTCGCCTCTGCCGAGGGCAAGGGTGCAAAATACCTTGTTTTCGCCCCGGACGAGCGTTTGCGCGGCGCTGTAGTAAAGTTTGTGCCCGTATTTGTCGCAAACAGCGCCTTTAAGGACTGAGATTATGAAAATACTTACAACCGATTTAATAAGGAAGTCGGAGGAAAGCGCCGCCCTGAGCGGTGCTTTTTCCTTAAGGGACCTAATGTTCCGTGCGGGAAGCGCCGCGGCGGAAATAATAATGGGAAAATATGACTGCCGAAACCGAAAAATAACCGTTGTCTGCGGCAGGGGCAATAACGGCGGAGACGGCTGTGTAATCGCGGGAATTTTAGCCGAAAACGGCGGCGAGGTTACGGTTTGCACTCCCTTCGGCGCGCCCGCGACCGAGAACGGGGCATATTACTATAACAAGCTCAAATTCGTCACCAAAACCGAAAGCTTTACTCCGAACGCCGATATTATTATAGACGCGATTTTCGGAATCGGACTAAACCGCGCGCCGGATGAAAAGACTTCGGAAGTTATAAATGCCATAAACCGCGCTAAGGCGGTTAGAATTGCGGTGGATATACCGAGCGGCGTTGAGGCGGACGGCGGCAAGGTCTTGGGAACTGCGGTAAACGCCGACCTTACCGTAACCTTTATAGCCCTTAAGCCCTGCTTCGTACTGCCCTTCGGCTCTGATTACTGCGGAGAGGTTGTTGTTGCGGACATCGGCGCGCCGCCTGTCGGTTACAGCTTTTTGACGACCGAAAAGCCGATATTTAAAAAACGAAAACACAACTCCCACAAGGGTAGTTTCGGCACGGGACTTATGCTTTGCGGCAGCTACGGTATGGCAGGGGCGGCTGTACTTGCGGCAAAAGCGGCGCTAAGAAGCGGAATCGGCATACTTAAAGCGGTGCTTTGCGATAATATTTACTATCCCTTTACCGTATCTGCTCCCGAGGCGGTCTGCGTTCCCGTAAAGCCAAACCGAAACGGGACCCTTTGCCCCGATAATCTTAGCTTGCCTGAGCTTTTAAAGGGCTGTTCGGCGGTGCTTATAGGCTGTGGAATGGGCAACAACGGGGATACCGCACGGCTTGTAAGGGAGCTCTTAGAAACCTCGGAAATTCCGATTGTTATAGACGCCGATGGCATAAACGCTCTATCGGACAGCATAGATATTATAAAGAAAAGCAAAGCTCCTGTAATTCTTACTCCCCACCCCGGCGAAATGGCAAGACTTTGTTCCGTTTCTGTTTCTGAGGTGGAGGAAAACCGCATTGAAATCGCACGGAATTTCGCCGTAAAGTTCGGCTGTGTGCTTGTTTTAAAGGGTGCAAATACCGTTATTGCCACACCGTCGGGTGAAGTGTATTTTAATATGACGGGCAACCCCGGTATGTCCACGGGCGGCAGCGGAGACGCCCTTGCGGGAATTACCCTTTCGCTTTTGGCGCAAGGCTTTAGTGCAAATGAGGCGGCAAAGGCGGCGGTGTATCTTCACGGCGAGGCGGGCGACAGAGCCGCGGCAAAACGAGGAGAGCGCGCAATGCTTCCCTCCGACTTAATAGAGGAGCTTTAGTCTAACCCCGATAGGAGTGCTTTAGCTTGAAAAAAATAATATCGGTTTTATTCCTTGCGATTTTATTTCTTTGTGCCTGCGGCGAGAAAAAGATTGCCGTAACCCCCGTTACAAGCGGTATTTCATTTACCGCCGAGCTTACATATTACAACGAGTGCTTTGAGGCTGATGTCACGGTGGCAAAAAACGGCGAAACCGATATGGAAATAACCTCGCCCGATACAATAAAGGGGCTTGTGTTTCATTTTAACGGCGAGGAAATAACCGCGAAATATGCGGGTCTTGAGTACAAGGCGGATTTTAAGTCTCTCCCCGAGGGTGCGTGCTGTGCAAGACTTTACGAAATATTAAAGGACACATTTAATGAAGATGTAACAGTTAACTCGGAGGAGAACAGTTATTATATTATGCGCGACAGCAAGGATATAAGCTATAAGCTGTACCTCGGAGCAACGGGACTGCCGATCTCCGCCGAGGACAACAGCGGCTTTACGGTTAATTTTAAAAATGTTACGATATTGAACTGAACTAAATCGGGGCGATGATTACATCGCCCCGCTGTCTAATATCTAAAGTATAAATTCGTAGGGACAGGCGTCCTCGACTGTCCGGCTCCTTGCAAACTCATACTAAATTAACTTATGTAGGGGACGATGCCCACATCGTCCCGTCTAACATCTAATGTCTAATATCTAACATCTAAATAAGATACAGTCCTGACTCCAACACCGCAAAGCGGTTGTCGCCGACCTTTACATACTGCTTTACAGGCTCAGGGAATTCCTCGTAATCAAAAACGCTGTAGGTTTCGAGGTTTACTTCCGTAAGCTTTGAAGAGCCCACATTGCTTACCATAACCGAATCCCCCTCAACGAAAAGCCCTGACGGCTTGTTGAAGGGGGATTTGTTTCCCCCGATTCTAAGCTCCTCCCGCATTGTGGTAAGATTGTAGCGGAGCAGTACATTACAGTCCGCAAAGCTTGCCCAAAGCGCGTTTTTATAAAGTGCTATATCCGTAGCATTACAGCCGCGGTATTTAAGCTCCCCGGTCCATACGGAAACTGCGTCAGCTCCCAAAAGTCTGGCAGTACCATCCTGCGAAAGCAAAAATACCTTGCCATTTGGAAGGACTATGGATTTTTCGGTGATATAGTTATCGCACTGCATAGCAACCGACTTATAGTTGTTTCCGAATTTAGTCAGCAGATATATGGTATTGACAATATCGGTGAATCTGCCGTTTTCAAAGGTAATCATTTTATAACCGACCAAGGCTTTTTCCTCGATAACATCCTTGCAATAGGAAAAAATTATACCGCCTGATGTGGGCAAAACCTCGTAAACCTCGCCCGAAAAAACCTTTTTCATATATTTTCACTCCATATTAGTCATTGGACTAAAGTTTAATTTTGCCTGCTTCAAGCATTTTTTGCGCCGCTAACAGCACACCCGCGCGGGCGCTGTGGAAATTAAGCCCGCCCTGCATCCAGGCGGCATAGGGCTCTCGAAGCGGGCCGTCCGCCGAAAGCTCTATTGAAGCGCCCAGGGTAAACGCCCCCGCCGCCATTATAACCTCGTCGGTATAACCCGGCATTGCCCAAGGCTCGGGCACTACAAAAGAATCGACCGGCGCGCCCGACTGCATACCCTGACAAAAGGCGATAAGCCCCTCCCTTGAGCCCAAGGTCACGCATTGGATAATATCGCCCCGTTTTTCGGTGAATTTAGGCGTAACCTCAAAGCCTAAGCTCTCGAAAAGCGCCGAGGAGTACACGGCGGTTTTAAGCGCCTCGCCCACAACATGGGGAGCGGAAAAAAGCCCCATATACAGCTCTCGGCTGTGACCTAAGGTGGCTCCCGCCTCTCGACCGACGCCGGGGCAGGTAAGCCTTGCCGCGCACATTTCAATAAGCTCTTTTCTACCCGCGATATAGCCGCCCGTGGGTGCAATTCCGCCGCCGGGGTTTTTAATAAGGGAGCCTGCGATTATATCCGCCCCCACCTCGGTGGGCTCTTTTTTTTCGGTAAATTCGCCGTAGCAGTTATCCACCATAATAACCGAATCGGGGGAAACCTCCCGCACGGCATTGCAGAGCCTTTCAATATCGTCTATAGTAAGGCTCGGTCTTGTACTGTAGCCGCGGGAGCGCTGAATATACGCCATTTTGTATTTGTGGGCTTTAAGCTCCGCCTTTATAGCCGCAATATCCGGCGTGCCGTCTGCCAAAAGCTCAACCTGGGCGTATTTCACCCCGAAATCGGCAAGGGAGCCGTCGGTCTTTTCATCAATCCCGAAAACGCCTGTGATTGTATCATAAGGTCTTCCCGTAAGACAAAGCACCCTGTCGTTCGGTCTTAATATTCCAAACAGAGCCACCGTTAAGGTATGGGTTCCCGAAACGAAATTATGACGCATTAATGCGTCCTCTGCCCCCATAGCATCCGCCATAACCTTTTCCAAAATTTCCCGTCCGCGGTCGTCATAGCCGTAGCCCGTAGACCCCGCCATCGCCGATTCGCTGACGCCGTTTTTTATAAATGCCGACAGTACCTTCAGTTGGTTATATTCTGTAACCGAATCAATTTCTTTAAAACGCTCCGAGCTTTTCTCGGTGATTTCTCCGTTTAATTTTAAAAGCCTTTCATCAATATTAAAAAAGCTGTTTACGCTTGTTGTTTGCACCGGTATCCCGCCTTGTATAATTTTTTAAATCCGTTTTTTTCGTAAAATCCGATTAGTTTTTCTTCACAGCAGCAAAGTAGCTCCCTGCCGTAATTTTTCTGTAAAATTGCATTTAACGCTACCGTTCCGAGTCCCTTTTCACGGCTTACAACGCCGTTTAACAGGGCGTAATTCCCCGTGTGAAAGGAGACCGCGGCGCATTTATCCTTTACAGCAAAATAATCTGCCCTTCCGTTATTAATCCGTCTGCAAAAATCTACCGCAAAATACGGATATTCGGGAAGAGAAAATTCCTTTATGTTGAGTATATCATAAATTTCCCGACTTTTAAGGTCATCGCCTGCCGTCTCTCCTAAAATATCCGCCTTACGGGACATAACAAACACCGAATGTATATCGGAAAAGCCCAAATTTTTTAATACTTCAAAGCTTCCGAAAATACTCCGCGGTGAAATTACCGAAATAAATTCCTTTATTTCTTCATAATCGCCGTTTTCGCAAAAGACGGTCATATCTCCGCTTGCAAGGGAAATATAAGCCTTTCCTCCGTCCTGTTCCCAGAAAAGCACATCTTTATCGTCCTTATAACAGTCGTAAAGACACTTTATCCTTATATATTCGACATTCGGCTCGCTCGCGTCGGGGAGAAAATCGGTTAAAGCAATCATTTGATTTCGCCCGAGCAAATGCCCTTTATCATATATTCTGCAAGCCTTGCCGCGTTTTCAATATCCTCTTTGTCCGCCACGCAGGATGGGGAATGGATATACCTACAGGGCACCGAGATAGCAAGGGTTCTTACTCCCCCTCGGCTTAAATGCACGGAGCCTGAATTATTGCCGCCCGCAACCGCCGCCTTGGGCTGACATTTTATACCGCTCTTTAACGCCGTGTCATAATACTCGCGGTCATACACAGTCGCCCTGTCCATAAAGGATACGGCGGGTCCGTTTCCTAAAACGCAGACCCTTTTTGAGGTCTCAACCCCCGCAATATCCGCGGCGGTGGTAGCCTCAAGCACTATTGCCGAATCGGGTTCAACCGTAAATGCCGCCGCCTTAGCGCCTCTTAAGCCCACCTCTTCTTCAACCGAAAAGGTTGCGTAGAAATCATAGTCGCTGTCCTTAGTCAAAAGGGAAATTAATATCGCACAGCCCGCGCGGTCATCAATAGCTTTAGCCTTTATTTTATTGCCCATTTCGGTATATTCACCGCAGATAACGGCACGGTCGCCTATACGGACAAGGCTTAACGCCTCCTCCTTAGAGGACGCGCCGATGTCTATATAAAGGCTCTCGGGCTTCGGGAGCTTTTTGCGTTCCTCTGCCGAAATAAGATGTATCGGCTTGCCCGTGATAACGCCGTTTATACTACCTATTCTCACTCGGCGGAACATAAGCACGGCAGTATCTATTCCGCCCACCGCCGAAAAGCTTAAAAAACCGTCCGAGGTGACCGAGGTGATAATCAGTCCCACCTCGTCCATATGAGCGTCAACCATAAGCCTTTTGACCGAGCGGTTTTTGCCCTTTTTAAAGGCGATAATACTGCCCAGCGGGTCAATTTTGTACTCGCAATGCCCCTCAATTTTTGAAATTATATAGTCCCTTACCGCATTTTCCTCGCCCGAAACGCCGTCAAGGGCGGTAAGCTCCCTTAAAATATCAAGCATTAAAAAGACCCCCTGACAAAATGTATTTTTCCAGCAGGTCGCAGACCGAATTAAGGTCCGAAAGGCTTAGGGTCTCAGCCTCGGTGTGCATATTTCTAAGGGGAATAGATACAGTACAACTCTTAACCCCTCCGCGGGAAACCGAGATAACATCGGCGTTAGTACCCGTTTTGCCACCCATAGCTTCAAGCTGATATTTAATGCCGTTTTGCTCTGCCGTATTTATAAGCCTGTCCGACAAATCTCGGCAAAGCACGGGGGAAACGCCTATCATAGCGCCCTCGGAAAGCTTTCCGCACTCGGTCTCACTAATTCCTATGCCGTCCCCGAAGCTTACATCTACGGCAATCGCCTCGTCGGCTTTTATGTTAAAGGCGGCGGTTTTCGCCCCGCGCATACCAAGCTCTTCCCCGTCGCTTAAAAGAATCGCAACGCTTATCGGCAGTTCCTTGTTTGAAATCCGCTTTGCCACCTCTAAAAGGCAGGCAACCCCCGAGCGGTCGTCAAAGGAGCGACCCGTTACCAAATCGCCCGAAAGCGGGGTCGGTTTTGCCGAAAAAGTAACATAATCGCCTATAGATACAATCTCTTTTGCCTTTTTACCCAGTCCCGTATCAAGCTTTATTTCCGAAATATCGGTGTACTCGGTTTCACCCTTTGAGAGGTGGGGCGGCGTACTGCAAAATACGGCGGGGATTTTTTCCTTGCCGTGGACCGTAACCGCCCTTGCGGGGAGCGCTCTTATATCAATTCCCCCCGAATTTGAGACGGTTAAAAAGCCTTCGCCGTCAACATCGGTCACTATCATACCTATCTGGTCGATATGCGCGTCCAGCAGTATTGTGTAATCGCTTTTACCTTTAATAAAGCCTACAACGCTTAAATTTCCGACATTTTGGGTCTCGGCGTATGCGCTTAAAATTTCCCGCGCGGTATTACTCGCCTCGGTCACGGTGCCTATCGCGTCCCTTTCGGAGAGAGAAAACAAAATTTCCTTAATATCCATTACAGCTTGTTTACCAGTTCCTTAAAATAATTGCCTCTTGCCACGAAATTCGGGAAGGCGTCAAAGCTCGCGCAGGCGGGGCTTAGGGTTACAATGTCCCCCGATTTCGCGTCTCTATGTGCGGCGGCGACCGCCTCGGCAATGTCGGCAACCCTTATAATTTCGGGCTCTCCCTTATAGTTTTCGTCCGCACGGACACATTTTTCAATCTTTTCAGCAGTATCACCGCAAAGGTAGAGCTTTTTAACCTTATCGATAATATAAGGCACCATCGGCTCAAAGGGGATATGCTTATCATAACCGCCCGCTATAAGCATTACCTTTTGGTCAAAGGCTTTAAGCCCCGCGATAGTCCTTGTCGGGCTTGAGGCTATAGAATCGTTATAATACTTGACCCCGTCAAGCTCCCTTACAAACTCAATCCTGTGTTCGACGCCCTTAAACTCGTGGGCGACCTTTTTGATTGTGTCAACCCCAACATAACCCCAGACCGCGGCGATTGCGGCGAGGTAGTTTTCAACATTGTGGTCGCCCAAGACAGCGATTTCACTCCTGTGCATAATCGGGGCGTCAATTCCGCGGTACGCCATATGGATAACTCCGTCGGTATCAAGCCACGCGCCGTTTTTAAGCGGGCGCTCCATACTAAAGGAGAGGGACTGACCGCGGACGAACTTTCTGAACTCACGGGTTATATCGTTATCGCGGTTTAAAACCGTCCTTGAAAAGGCGTTTTGGTGGAGAAGAATATTCTTTTTAGCCTCAACATATTCGTCCATATCCTTGTGAATATCAAGGTGATTTGGCGCAACATTGGTAACAACCGCTACATCGGGACTCTTCCTCATAGAGATAAGCTGAAAAGAGGAAAGCTCGGCCACAACATAATCCTCAGGCTTTATGTTTTCGATTTCAGGAAGTAACGGCTTTCCGATATTTCCGCCCAAGTGTACGGTTTTGCCCTCCTCCTCAAGCATTTTTGCAATAAGGGTGGTGGTGGTGGTCTTGCCGTCCGAGCCCGTCACCGCGAAAATGGTTGCAGGGCAAAGGTCGAAAAATACCTCCATCTCGCTTGTTACGGCAATACCCTTTTTGCGTGCCGTCTCAAGCTCGGGCAGATTAAAGTTCATACCGGGTGTACGGAAGATAATGTCTACCTCCAAATTGTCGAGATAGCCTTCGCCAAGTCTAAGCTCCGCTCCCGCCGCCTCGATTTCGTCCGCCGCCGCACCTATCTGCTCGCGTGTTCTGCGGTCGCAAGCGTACACAACAGCGCCCTTGCTTAAAAAGTTCATAATAAGCGGGGTATTGCTTACCCCTATTCCGCACATTGCTATTTTTTTACCGTTGATTTGTTTGAAAAACTGTTTGCAATCCAAAATTATTGCCTCCCGTCAATATTCAGCATATAATATATCTATTTTATTATACTTAATCCAAAGGAAAATATCAACAGTAAGAAAGCTTTTTTGACAAATAATTAAAAAGTACGGCGAATAAAATACTATAGGGAGTGTGGAAAATATGAATTATATAAACTGCAAAGACGCCTGCTTGCCCGCAGATATGCGAAAAGCGGTAGAATTTTGGTCTGCAAACACGGTGGGACACATTGAAACTCTTTTAAAGCTTAAGGGCTCCAGCGCCGCGGTGATGCAGCCCTATTTTACAAAAGAGCTTGAAAATTCACTCATAAGCTTCAAAAAAATAAACGCCCTCTATAAGAGTGAGGACGCATTCAGACTGCCTGCGAAGCCGCAGGTGCTTTTTTCTCAAAACCGAAGACTTATAAATCTGCTTGAAAGAATGAAGTACGAGGGCTTTAGCGGCTACCCCTATTTACAGCAGACGATTTTCCACTACATTTATGAGCAGAGGTACATAAACGCAATTTTCGGCGTGCCTAACGAAGCCCGCGGGCTTATAACGGTGCACTTTTCACCCATTGGGAGCTACCCGTTTGTCTGTATATACAACCAGATGTATTTTTGGAGCGTAATAGGCGCGATGCACCCCTCGCTTATGATGGGAAACGAAAAGTTTTACCGCTCGGCATCGCTTCACACAAGGGAGCATCTGACCGAAATAACAAACCGCTTTAATTTAATCTGCTTTAAGCTGAGCGGGCTTAAAAAGCCGCCCGTTAAGGGTGAACTAAAGCCTGTTTTTGATGAGTTTTGCCGACTCAATTTAGAATTTTTACGGTTTTTAAGGCTTATAAAAGAAAACGGCGGCGGAATTTACGCGGCGGGTCTTCCTACAGATATGCCGCAAGCCTTTTACAAATCCCTCGACCATATTATAGGCGAGCATACACTTGTAAAAGAACTGTGCGAAGCTATGTGCGAAAGGTTTTAAACTAAAAAGGGGCTGTAAAAAAATCGGGGTTTGTAGGGGTAAAGCTGTAGCAATCGCCCTTGCCTCCCTCTGACGAGGGAGGTGGCTTTTTGCGTAAGCAAAAAGACGGAGGGAGAGAAATGAAACCGCATAAAACCGCAATCTTTTCTCTCCCTCAGTCTCGCTTTGCTCGACAGCTCCCTCGTCAGAGGGAGCCAAGGCTTAGCTATTTCAATCACCCCTACAAACCCCGATTTGTCAACTAATATTTCGTGAATTATTATGGCTTATTGTTGGGCGTTAATAAAATCCTCTAAAAGTACTGCAAATAAAGGGTTTTACGCAAACAACTCGTTTCAATTTGTTATGACTTATTATTTCGTTTTACCAATGCCCGAAAGTATTATAAGGGCAAAATTAAGGGCAAAATTCATCATAATTTCAGTTTAAAATTAGGAAAACGAACTGTTGCAATGTGAATTTAAAAATGAATTGAGGAATTATCGTGAAGATATCCAAATTATTTGCAACCACATTGCAGACAAAAACAAGACTTATTTTCTTAGCCATATCACTTATATATAATTTAATATTGGGATTTTACTTGAGAGATTTTCTTGTTCTCTCTCCCACTCTACAGGCATTTTATTTAATGTCAGCTTTACCGAGTTTATTTTTAGTGGTAGAGATAAATACAAAAACAATGAGAACAGCGGTTTATATCTCGCTGATACTCATTGCTTGTATGAACTTTGCCTATGCAGTTTATTGCCGCAGAATTTTTCCGTTTTTAGCAATTATCTCTCTTGCTATTGTTCTAACATACTATAACATATTTTCCCAAAATACGAGTAAAGAAGATCTACTGACGGAAATTTATGTATTGATGGTATCCGCGGTTATTGCAGTATTGCTTTTTTCGGCATATATTTTCGTCTACAAAGAAGAGAATGTTTCTCTTACCAACGGTCAGGCAACCTTGTGGGATACAAAAACAGTTGAACTTGCCGTCGAAATTTGTGCCGACTGCGATAGCGATGAAGAAAAGGTGAAAGCAATATACGAATGGATGATACACAATTTTGAGTATGACTATGAATGTGAACCCATTGTTCAATACTTCAATGTTCGCAAAACCTTAAGTGCACGAAAAGGAATCTGTTATGACTTCTCTCATCTGTTCGCCGCACTCTGCCGCAGTCAAAATATCCCTTGTTATGTGGTTGATGGTGATAAGAGGGATAATATTAACTATCACCACACTTGGAACCGAGTTTATTTGGGTGGCTCTTGGTGGGATGTTGATACTTCATTTGATTCAATACAAACCAAAAAACAAGGTCAGCTTTACGGTTTTCAAGGGATTGAAAATGCCTATTTGCTTGATAAAGAATACTATATAACTAAAATATACTAATTCAGCGAATTTGGCAAATCCAAATTTTTATCTCGCAACAGTTGACAAAATCGCAAAAAATGCATATAATATATATGCGGGTGTATCTCAGCCCTAAATGAGAGATTTACTAAGCGAACTTCTCTTGGTTCTTTCAAGAAAGTTACAAGTGAGTGTTTCGCTACTCTGAATGCGAAAGTTAACGGCAGGGGCGAGTTTTTCTTGCCCTTGCTATTTTTTTAGGAGTTATCAAAATGGAAAATATAAAACTATATGAAGTGAATGCTGATTACATAGACTACCTCTCAGCATATGCACCTCACTTATTTCAAAACAAAAAAGCAGGTCAAAAAAATGAACGAAAATATATCGGTATTGTGTTTCAAATCAACGGTCTTGACTATTTTGCCCCTCTTTCGTCTTTCAAGCAAAAACATCACCGAATGAAAGAGGCAGTAGATTTTATAAAGGTCAAGGATTACGCAGTAATTAATCTTAACAATATGTTTCCTGTTCCTTTAACCGAAAGAAAGTATGTCGATATTAGAAGCGAAAGAGATCCTCATTACCGCGCTCTGCTTCTTGCCGAGTACCGTTTTATCAAGTCAATACAAGAGAAGATCCGCAAAAATGCACAGAATGTATACAAAATAAAGATTAAGGACGGAACTTCCTCTGCTCTTGCAAAGCGTTGCAATGATTTTCTTTCTCTTGAAAAAGCTTGTAATGAATATGTCAAATGATTTGCATAATAAATGCCGTCCAAGTGGGCGGCATTTATTATTTTACTTATTAGAATTTAGCGTACGTATCATCTGCATAACTGCTTTTTTCTGTTCGGCTGTGAGGCTAACCCAAGAGTTAAAAAGTTCTTTGATTTCAGGTGTCATCTCAACCATATCTCCGTCTGCAAAGAACTGAGATATTGTAATGCCAAATCCGGTGCAAATTGCTTCTAATGTACTTATTGAAGGTAATGTGTTCCTTCTAAAAATATTAGCAATAGTTGATTCAGACAAACCGCATTCTTTTGATAATCTATATTCAGTCCATCCTCTCTCATCCAGCAATTGACGAAGCCTCTTATGTGTATCCATAGCCTCACCACCTTTTTTAATTATATTTTACCGCTAAACTTAACGGTTTTATACCTAAGACTTGTAATGTATATACCGTTATGTTAAACTGTATTATGTAATTAAGTTGAAAGGTATGGTTATGTGTTAGATATTTATACGGTTACCTTTTTCGGTCACATATATATTAACAATCCTTTAAAGGTTGAAGCGTTGCTTAGGAATTGTTATGGTTTCAACTGTTTATGGCTCAATCAGCAATTTTGGTAGAAGAAGATAAAACGTAAAGAATATTTGTTTATTTTAACTTTATCACTTATAAGAAAATATAAAAAATAACGAAACAGAAAATTTTAGATTTAGGAATAAGAAAAATGAAAAAAATATTATTTGGTATTGCATTAATACTCATTGCAATATTTATTGTAGTATTAGATAGAGGATATGATCTACCCGGAATCGTTGAATTCCTCTATATTATCCTCCCAATTGCTGGTATAGGTTTTTCAATATTTGGACTCATCGAAAAGGAAGACTAAAAATGAAAATAATATCACAAGACACATTAAGACACAGAACACCGCATGATGTGCCATCACACACAACGGAATGAAAGTCTATATATTGTTATTAACATCATCCATTTACAATATTTAGTATACTTTCACGCTAACCGTCCCCTGTCTTGTTTGATGTCCCCATAATGTTAGCGGTTTATCACGTACAAGCAAAGAAAGAAAACAAAAGTCTGCGTTAGTAAAAAGGAGAATTCAGATGAAGAAAATAATAGCGGTTGTTATATCCCTTGTTTTATTATTGTCCTTTTCAGGATGCACTTCCGAGGATAACATTGTTAAAGAGGATAATATTGTTAAATATGATTCTAAAGAAATTAGTATTGAAGAGTTAAAGAATGATTATCCGGAATTTTTCAACCTATCTACAGATGGCGGTTTGACAGTATATATATGGCAAATGTCCGAGAATAACTATAGATGTTATTTGACAAATACGCATATAGATGCCGCATCAGATGAAAGCTTTGCTTTTGAAAAAGGTGCGACCATGGAAGAAATGAGGGCTATTTTATCCACCTATGATATAGATAGAAATGATATTACTATTAGGACAGAAGTTAACCTACTATCAAGTTATTATTATAAAATAGACGATGAATATCGAGCATGGGTTAAAGAACTGTTTTGGAATGATAGCGATAATAACGCTACCCTTCCTTTGAAAAACAAATAGTAACAAAGGATTAATAAATTTACCTCACATTATTGAAAAGTTTAAATAATGAACAACCGAAGGCATCGCAAATGCGGTGCCTAAAATTTTATTCAGAATGCAGCCAAATCTAAAATTTGGGTGGTAGTATAGTGAAAGGGCTCTTCAAAAAGTTCGAGGAGGTGAAATAGTGGAAGATAAAAAAATAATAGATTTATATGAGTATTACGCGAAAAAGTGATTTGAAAATTTATTGAGACCTTTTGAGTTCTCATCCGTTTAATAAGTGAAAGGGCAAGAAGCAGCACATTTCGGAAAGGAGAAAAATCAATGGATAACGGTGCAAGTAGCTACCGCCGTTTCCTTGATGGTGATGACAAAGGCTTAGCGGAAATTGTGAGAAATTACAGTGACGGTCTTATTCTTTATCTTAACGGTATCGTGAACAATATATCCGTTGCAGAAGAATTGATGGAAGAAACCCTTTATAAGCTCATAACCAAAAAGCCGAAATTTAAAGAAAAATATTCTTTTAAAACTTGGCTCTATACCATCGGGCGAAATGTAGCGATTGATTATCTCAGGCATAATTCAAAAATGTCTGATACTTCTTTTGAAGATTTAGAAAACTATATCAAAGATGTGTATGATTTAGAGAAACTCTATATTATTGAGGAACGCAAAATTATATTACATAGAGTTTTGAAAAAACTGAATGCCGAGTACAGACAGGTTCTGTGGCTTCTCTACTTCGAAGGGTTGTCAAATACAGAAGCAGCAATTGTTATGAAAAAGAATTCCCGTCAAATGAAAAATCTCGTTTACCGTGCAAAAAGCACTTTGAAATCAGAACTTGACAAGGAGGGCTTTGTTTATGAAGAATTATGATGAAATTACAAATGATTTGCTCGAACGCAGAGATCGGTATGTGACCGAACAGAAAAACAAAAGAAGGAACATTAAAAGAGTTGTAATGCCTATTTGTTGCTTCTGTCTTGTGGCTCTTCTCGGCATTGGCTTATGGCAAGGCGGTTTTTTCAACAGTAAACCGCAAATCACATTAGATGATTCAACCATTATCGGAGAAAAAGACTATGTAGATGACAAGGATGGCTCAGGCGGTGATAATGACATTGACGGTGACTGGAATCCAAACGGTCAAGAAGTATCGCCAAGTGATTCTGGTAACTCTGCAACATCAGAAAGCAATGGCACAACAGAAGATGTAATATTTTATTTTAATGACATAAAAAACACTGCAAGTGCTGCTCCTAAATATCTTGATCCTGCCGAACATTACGAAGAAATATGGGACGCTGACAAGACGGCTCGTTATCTTGGCTTGTATCTTAATAGCATTCATCATAACGGACTTAATTATCAAGGTGACGGAAAACATAAAGTGACATTTAAAAACAACGGAGAATTAGTAAGAGATATTATGTCATTTGAATATTCGTTTGAAGATACAAAAGTTATCGTGTCAACGAGTAAAATTGGTTATCCGTATGATTGCATTTATGGATTTGATGATGAAAAAATAACAACTTATGTTCAAAGCGTACCTGTCATCTTTGCCGGAACTGTTGGAACTACAGCAAAACATCAAGTTAATAAAGATTTTTTGGTGGCTGACTTTGAACGCAACGGTGTTAATTACAGAGTAAAGGCAGAAAATATTTCTCATATTGATTTTTATAAAATTGTACTATCTGTTATTACAGGGTAAAATGAAAAGCATCGCTGCGGCGGTGCTTTTCATTTTATGTTTTAAATGTTATAATAATTTTATTCATGATATTTCCAATAAAAACCGCAGTATATAGTTGAGGCCGAAAGGAGGGCGATCGGGTTGGGCTACAGTAAAATCATTGAATTGTTTTATGAGCGCTCAGAGCAGGCAATAATTAAACTGTCCGAAAAATACGGAGAGTTTTGCAGAAGGATTGCCGACAATATTTTAACAGAGCCGGAAAAAAGAGTTGGTTCGGAAGGAGTTCTGTTGGTTGTTGAAAAATAGGTTCAGTTGAATTTTTCCAAATAACAAGAAGTTTTATGCCGCATACACCAAAGTAGGTGGCATTTGTTTATCAAGCTTTAAGTGACTATAAAAATTAAATGTTCACAAAATGTTTACTTTCATTCAAAAAAGATTGTGCTGACCGTCGTTTTGAAATTACTTTCTTTTCGAGATTAGGTCAGCACAATCTGCAAAATGATTTTTATGCCATTCGCTTTGAAATGATATATGATTTTCATTTTGAAATGAGCAAAGCATTCCTGTTTTCGTTTTGAAATGCTTTATGACTGTCATTTTGAAATGAGGGCGGCAAAAATTTTCGTCCACAAAAATATTTTAGTCTATAAAAATAGAAGAAATTTATTGACGAAAATTTGATAGTAACAATTTTTTTCGTACACAGATTTTTACGCAGTGTCAATGTCCCTACACTTGCGTTGAAATACATTTTATTATGAAAGGAGGAGGTTTGCTATGTCAAATTCTAATAATATTACAGTTCTAAATTCTGGTGTTTACAAAAACTTGCTTTCTCAGGTTGAATCAATTTACAAGCACAGCAACGAACTCAGCTTTAAAACCAGGGCAAGATACTTTGAAGCAACAAAAAGGTTCTGTAAGTTTTTAGCCGATAATTTTCGTCTGCAAAATTTTAAGAATGTGGATGACCGACACTTCAAAGCATATGTGGAGCATCTGAAAGAAAATAATGCCGCCGCAACCATTCAGTCCGATTTGTCAGGCATACGGTATTTTCACAGAAAGTCATGCAGTAAAAACCGGCTTTCGCAAAATAAAAATTTAAATCTGCCAAAACGAGCAACCGGTGTAAAAGATCATTCGCTTTTAGACAAAGAAATGGCGGATATGCGCCAGTTGGCTACTCAGCAAGGCAGACAGGATGTGGTTATTGCCATAGACTTTGCCGGTGAATTTGGTTTACGGCTTGAAGAAATCTGCACACTTAGAGTTGAATATCTTATGTCAGCATTAAGAACGGGTCAGCTCGTAATAAAAGGCAAAGGCGGTCAGACAAGGTCTATTGATTTGAATCAAGAGCAACGAAAGATAATTCAAAAGTATCTTGATTATGCCCGTTGTTCAGGTCGATACCCTAAAGATTATTTGATTTCAAGTAGTGAAAAGAACGGCGTTAAGCGTGAAAAGCGATCTTTGCAGAATTGGATGAGTTATAACCGAAAATATTTCATAGCCGAAAACCGAGCAGATTTAAGCAAAGACGGCAAAAAGAAAAGAACCGATACAATATCTTGGCACGGACTTCGCCACACCTACGCACAAAGAACCTATGAAAATGAATTGAAAGCAAGACCGAAAAAAGCACGCAAGATTGTAAGCGAGAATTTGGGTCATCACAGAACTGAGGTTACAAGAATTTATTTGGCTGATAAGCCACAGAAAAAGTAATTGTTTTTTAAAATGAAGAAGGATGGATTTGAATTGACGATAAAATCCTGCTGACTAATTTGACAGGATTGATATATAGGGACATTTAAGAAGAATGTAACAGAGATGGCAGTTTGCCATCGTCTGTGAGGAGAATTAGCGTGAAAAATCACGCTAAAAATTATAAAGACGCCTGTTTCTCGCCTTTGTTGCCAAAGGCAACCGAAACAGATGCGATATAATAATCACCATTTCGGTGATTTTGCATCGCATTTTGTGTCTTGCAAAGAAATGGTGATTATTATGTTGTATGTTTTGAAGCCCTCCTTCGGCAGAAATGGAGGTAATAAAATTTAAGGAGGTGTAGCCAATGGTAGATAAAATTGCAATGACTATTGAAGAAGCTGCTGAATATACAGGCATTGGAAGAAATACGTTGCGTTTATTAGTAAGCGAGCACAAAATACCTGTGCTGCTCATAGGTCGTAAGCACATTGTAAGAACCGATGCTTTAACAGAGTTTTTAAAGATAAATCAAGGCGTGGATCTACTTGATATAGATAGCGTAAAATCAGTAAGCTGACAGGTAAAAACACATAGGAACTGTTGCTTTTTGCGCCGAAAAATGGTATAATAAAGGTACACATTGCAACAGTTCCGTTTGCCAACAGAAAGGAGTTTTATTATGGCAAAAGGATCTGTCAGAAAGAAAGGTAAAAAGTGGTACTACCGCTTTTATGTAGAAGACGAAAGCGGCAGACAGGTACAGCGAGAGTTTGCAGGTACGGAGAGCAAGAGCGAGACCGAGGCTCTGCTTCGCAAGGCAATGGAAGACTATGAAGTAAAGAAATTCGTAGCAAAATCCGAAAACACGACGGTGGGTATGTTACTCGATATGTGGGTTGAGGAAGAATTGAAACCCGGCAATCTAAGCAATGGTACGGTAATGGCTTATCAAGGTGTCGTCAACCGTATCAAGCAATATCCCATCGGTAACCGAAAACTGAAAAGTGTAACAGCCGACCATTTGCAGGCATTTATGGATCTGCTCAGTTTTGGCGGAGTGAATCCGGACGGTACAAAAGCGAAAGCACTAAGCAAGGGCTACTTGCGATTGTTCTCCGCCGTTCTGCAAGGATCGTTCCGCTTTGCAGTGTTTCCCAAACGGCTGATATCCTTTAATCCAATGCAATATGTCGTATGGCGCGGCAAAAAGGATGATTACGAGCTGTTCTCGGATAATAACGGAGAGGGTGCTTCCATACCGACGCTGACTCACGAAATGTACCTTAAGCTTGAGGATTTTCTAAAAGCAAAGGATAACCCCGCACTGCTCCCCATACAGATTGCTTACTACACCGGACTTCGCATTGGTGAAGTCTGCGGACTGACTTGGCAAGATGTGAATCTTGAAAAGCAGTACCTCACGGTACGCCGCAGTATGCGCTACAACGGAGCAAGGCACAAGACCGAGATAGGGGCTACCAAACGCAGGAAGGTAAGAACGGTGGACTTCTGTGACACTTTGGCTAAAATTCTATGTACTGCTAAGCTCGAACAGCACAAAAACCGCTTACGCTACGGCGAATTATATTCCCTCAACTATTACAAAGAGGTCAAAGAGAAAGACCGTACATACTACGAGGTTTATACGCTTCCGAGAAACGAAAAGGTGCCAAAGGAATATAAGGAAATATCCTTTGTGTGCTTAAGACCTGACGGAGCGTTTGAATCGCCGAGCACAATCGGTATTATGTGCAGACGGGCAAGAGAAAAGGTCAAGGGATTGGAAGGGTTTCACTTTCACCAACTTCGTCACACATTCACAAGTAATCTACTCTCAAATGGGGCAGCGCCGAAGGATGTGCAGGAGCTTTTAGGACATGCCGATGTAAGTACCACGATGAATGTGTATGCCCATTCCACAAGAGAAGCAAAGCGCACTTCCGCAAGACTACTTGATAAGGTAGTCGGCGGATAAGAACAAAAACTTTCCCTTATTTTCGCTCATAAGGGCAAAAACAAGGGAAAATACATAACCGTTGAGTATAAATTTGCTGAACAACCCAGTAATATCAAGGTTTTTTAGAGTGTAAGACAAAGAAAGTTAGACAAACCCCGATTTGTCTCTTAAAAAGCAAACAAGCTTTGCAAAGCCTTATTTTCGTTCTTTTGCCAAGCTTGTTTATTTTATTTTTGCTTAATTAATCCGCCTTTGAAGTTACTGTGTTTTTTTACAGTCCCAAAAGACAGCTTATCGACACTCTCAGATCTCTTGTGTAAAGGGGGCTGTTGTTTTGCTGTTACTGCTGATTTACTAATTTCTTAACCTGGGGCAAACGGAAAAGAATTACCGCCGCAACGGTAGTAAGAATAAGCTCAGGGAGCATATACATACCGTTGTAAGCAAGTGAATAAAGGACGGGGTGGTTTGTAAATACGCTTCCGAAAAGCTCAAACTGCTCAAGGTTTTTAAAGATAATAAATCCCGAAAGGAAGTGGCTTACAAATCTTAAAGCAACCGCCAAGGCAGTACCGCCGCAAATACCTAAATATCCTTTTTTTGCGAAAATTCCCGCTATTCCGAGAACTGTGAAAGCAACTATGTAGTCAAGCAGGATTGTACCGACGAGCATTACGGGAGTAAGTCCCCAGCCGAGCAGTCCGTCCAAAGTGATTCCGAGAATCAGCTGGATAAGCGAATAAACAAATGCGCTTCCAAAACCCCATTTAGCCCCAAGCATAACCGAAATCATAACAATCGGCAGCATACTTAAAAGGGTTACCGAGCCGCCGAGCGGCATTTTTATAACCTTGATAAGGCTAAGCACCGTGGCGAGAGCTACAAAAATCGCGCTGAGCGTGAGCTTGTAGACATACTTTTTTGACATTTCCATTTTTTACACTCCTCCGACCGCTTAAGCGGTCTAATTTAAATTCTGCAATCCCCCTGCGAATAAAAAAACCGCAGGCAATTAAGGCCTGCGGCAATACTTTAGCGTATTTCCCTACGACGGCATTATCCGTATCAGGTCACAGGTCGAAGTCATAGCAAAAGCGGACTCCCTCTCAGCCTGAGTTTCATCAAGCTCCCTAAAATTGCAATAGAATTATAGCACCAAAGCGGCGTTCTGTCAAGCAGAAAACAAAATTATTTGATTATCGGCTCCTCCTTCACGCCCTTATATTTACGCCTTGTCGCCATTCCCCCGCGAATATGTCTTTCCTGCTTATTCTTCTCCAGCACCTGCTTTACCTTGCGGTATAACTGCGGGTTTTCATGGCACAGTCTTTCTGTTACATCCTTATGTACGGTGCTTTTGCTGATTTTAAAAACCTTAGCGGTTGCTCTTACGGTAGCGCCCGTATCCAATATATACTCACCGAGTATTTCCGCCCTGTCCTGCGTGGCCTCTTTCATACAATCAACTCCCCAAATGTGCGCCAAACCGCACCTTACGACTAATTAATTGTATGATTTATTTTTACAAAATATGCTCTGCAATTCGCAAATATCAAAAATAGCCAAACCCGTTATTGGTTTGGCTATAATTTGGCTAATGTTTTTAAACAGTTGCAAACTCTGCATTTACAGTTTTTTCAACCGTTCGGTTTACCTCCTCAGGGGTTTTAAAGGTCGGTACGGCAGCTTTAAGAGCCTGTCTTGCCTTTTCGTCATCACCGGATTCGCATGCCTCAGCCAAAAGCTCCATTCTTTGATTGATTGCTTCCCTTGAAAGCGGTGCATCCTTCTCAATAAAAATCAGGTCATCAGCAGTTTTGTCCAGTTCCTCGGTCTTGACTAAAAGCTCCTCATAAAGCTTTTCACCGGGACGAAGACCTGTTTCCACGATTTCAATTCCCTGAGCCCCCGAAAGGCTAATCATATTTTCTGCCAAATCGAGAATCTTAACGGGCTTTCCCATATCAAGCACGAAAAGCTCGCCGTTCTTTGCCATCGCACCCGATTTAAGCACCAGCTGTGAAGCTTCCGGAATGGTCATAAAGTAGCGAATTATCCGCTTATCTGTGACCGTAACAGGACCTCCGTTTGCAATTTGCTTTTCAAAAAGCGGTATCACCGAGCCGGCACTGCCTAAAACATTACCGAAACGGGTCGCACTGTATTTAACCTTGCCGTATGTACTTGCGGTCTGCACCAACATTTCACACATACGCTTTGTAGCGCCCATAACATTTGTCGGGTTTACAGCCTTATCGGTCGAAACCATCATAAAGCGCTCCGCCCCATATTTTTCGCACATCTCGATAACATTCTGCGTGCCGAAAACATTGTTCTGCACCGCTTCGATACAGTTATGCTCCATAAGCGGAACATGTTTATGCGCGGCGGCGTTGATTACAATCTGCGGACGGTATGTGTTAAATACCTTTTCAAGCCCTCTTTTATTAGTTATCGAGGTTATTTCTATCCTTAAATCAAGCTTGTTGCCGTATGCGATTTTAAGCTCCTGCTGAACGCTGTAGGCACCGTTTTCATATATGTCAAGAATGATTATCCGAGCAGGATTCATTTTGGCAAGCTGCCTTGTAAGCTCGGAGCCTATAGAGCCGCCGCCGCCTGTAATAAGAACAGTCTTTCCGCCGTAATATTCACGGGTGTGCTTATCCATCACAACAAGGGGTTTTCTGAATAACAGCTCCTCAACATCAAACTCGCGAAGCCTGCGCTTTCCGCCTGCCGACTGCATTATAGGATAGTCGTACACCTTAATTTTGCGGCCGCTTTGGCTGTAATAATCGTACAGCTCTTTTTTACGCTCGCTGTCCAATGACGGGACGGCAAATACAATTTCATGGACACCGAGCTCATCAAGCCTGCCGAAGGTCATCTGACTTTCCGAAATAACCGGAATGCCATGGATAATTTTTCCTGCCTTTTCGCGGCTTATATCTACAAAGCATTTAGGGAGATATGCAGCGCCAGAGTTGCTCATAAGCTCCTCCGCAAGGCTTACACCGACCCTGCCCGCGCCGATTATCGCTATGCCGATTTTGCCTGTGCTTCCTTTAGTGTCGATACTTTCAAACTGCATTTTATTCCCCGCGAAAATAAGCAGAAGAAGGCGCAGAAGCTTTCCCTTTATGCCGTCACATCCGCCGCACTTATAAGCGTAACGGTACATCATTCGCATTGCGAGTGAACCGAGCAAATTTATAGAACAAACCGTCAACAGATGAGCCAATGTGACTTTCTGCATCGGAATTAAGAGCTCAAGACAGCAATTAATTATACAAGATACAGCATCGCTCATCAGCAGTCTTATGTAGCACTGAATACCGCCGTAACGCCATATCTGCGAGTATACACCGCCGAAAAAGCGGCAGAAAAAAACGCACAAAAAAGTAAGAGCTGCCTGTGATATTATGCCTGATAATGTCAAGGTTTCCCCATTACGGTAAAGCACAAACAAGAAAAGCTCTACTGCAAGCAATATAAGAATATCATAGACAACTAACCGCCACCGAATATTAATGCGTTTTTTCATTGTTCTCTCTGCTCTCTGAAATCATTTGTATACTAAACTTAACCATACACTAATATTTTAACATATATGAGCATTTTTGTCAATGATTGAAGTGTTATGCTGTTATATGCTGTAAATCATCGATTGCTTATATTGAAAAAGCGGTGAAGGACGAAGGGCTGTGCTACGCAATAAATACCGAGACATACTATATTCGCAACAACTATTCCGAGCCATGAGCCCGTAAGCTCAACTGCGGCAACCGAAATCGGAATTTTTATCACAGCGCCGACGGTATAGCATATTGCTTGGGTCTTTAATTTTCCCGTTCCGTTGGCGATGCTTGAAAACACGCTGCACAAAATCATCATACACCCGAGAACGGCAAAGCCCGCGCCGATTAGATAATCTGTGCCGTCGGCAAAATCTGCCCCGAGCCATATCCGCATAAGCGGTTTCATTAATACTACCAAAAAGACCTCGCAAACGCAGGCAAGCGACGCCAAAACCATAAATTTGCGGTAGGTTTTTTTAATCCATAAATAATTTTTTTCCGCCTGAGCCTTTGTGACCACCGACCACAGGGGAGTAAGCGCCAGCGCGAAGACCGTGCTTCCTATCGAGAACAGCTTATAATACGCCTGATAGTCAACAACATATATGTTGCCCGTTATTCGGGTAATCAAAAACTCGTTTGTGCTCATTATAACCATATATGCTATTTGAATGAAGAAGAAAACTCCCCCAAGTGATAAGACCCGTTTTGTATATTTTCGGCTCACATACCGAATACTCGGAATTGCATATTTAAGCTTCCCCGCAAAGATGCAGACCGAGGCAGTCAACAAAGGTATAGCCACCGCAAGCGCGTGTACAAACGCCATTACAACTATATTAACATCGTTTGAATAGGACGGAATAAGCTTTACGCACAGCAGAGTCAGTATATTCGTACACAATGTAAGGAAATTATTAACCGATGATTTCTGCATCGCGTAAAGCACCGAATTAATCAGCTTTAAAAAGAACTGGAGCATAACGCCCACAAAAACAACCGTGCAGGCTGTGTAAAGCGCTTTAGGAGAAACCTGTGTTTTGCTTATGCTTAAAAAGGAGTTAAGGTCGATAAACCGCATAAAAAACGGAAACACAACCGAAAGGACAATCACCGTAAGTCCTATAGAGCAATAAGCCGAGGAGATATATTTCTTTGTTTCTTCGCGCTTACCGAGCGAAATAGACTCGGAAAGGTAATTCCGAAGTCCGTTGCCTATTCCTAAGTCAAAATTCAGTATCCAATTAAGCAGAGAAAGCAGGGTAAACCAAAGTCCCAGTACCTCGTCATTGTTAAAATAACTTATATAAGCAGGAAGAGTGAAAAGTGTTAAAAAGAGCGCCGCGCCCTTCACCAAAAAAGCGCCGAATACATTTTTATATACTATTTTGTCATTTTCACTCAAATTAAGCTTTTTTAAAAATCCTGTCATACCTCTTCAAGCGAATCCTTTAAATATTTTTTTGAAGCCGAAATATTTTCTTCAAGCCCCTTGATATTACCGTACTCGATTCTTTGCGAAAGCGCCGTTTCAAGGTCGCTTTTTTCGGTTATTATCCTTTCGGCAAGCTGTACCGTATCCAAAAGGTCTGTTATGCGCTCGTTTGTGTGCGCGTCAGGCAAAATACAGAAAAACTGTCTTTGAAAAATAACCGAAAACGCAGTTGCATGAAAGGAAGAAGAAAGAACTATTTCGGCATTTTTTATATAGCTCAAAATCTCGTCAGGACCCAAGTCCTTCAAGAAGAGGTCGCAACTGCATTTTTTAGAAAACCCTGAGCAAAGAATCACCTTTAAACCGTATTTTTCGGAAAGAAATTTAACCGAGCGTTCAAGCAGCTCAGAGGGCATCACAAGATACACCAGCAAATATTTAGGCTGATTTATCGGCTTACAAAACCTATTATAAACGCCACTATCAAGCAAAAAAACGGGGTCGGCGCATTGCACGGCGGAAATATTTTTCTTCTTCAGCAGCGGCACCGAGCTTTTTTCCCTTACCGAAACGGCGGAAAAGGCTTTAAGCGTATTTGCGAGCTCGTCAAGCTGTGAATCGGTAAAATCCGTCTGTCCGAGACTTGTGGAATAGGAAATTTTTTTACCCTCAGCAAAGGTAAGCTTATACGCGTCGTCATTTCCGCAGGTGTGATAAACATTCCAAAGCTGATCACCGCCCGCAATAAAAACATCTGCGGCGTTTTTCAGCTCTCCAAGCTCATCGGCACTGTAATATGTCCTCCCTGTAAGCGGAATATTATCCTTTACAAATTCACGGAATTTATTTGTACGCGTTTTATAAGCCCTGTAATTTAAGAGCTGTCCTATACGGCTTTTAAGCGGTGCCTTGCGAAAATACGGCGGAAAATAATCTATAAGGGCGACATCATCATATCCGTTATCCTTAAGATACCTGCAAAGCGCATAGCTTTGAAAAACCGAGCCGAAATTCGGAATACAGTGAATTGTAATAATTCTGATTTTCAAGACGACCTTCTCCTTAATAAGGCTTTCAAGACGCTTTTAAGCCTTTTAGGCATATGCTTTTTTAAGAACGGCATTACATAGGAATATTTGCAATCCTGTTTTGCAACAGCACTATAGCCTTCAGCTTCAAGCCGTTTGTAAATATCGCCGCGGCTTTTCGGCATATCACTCGGTCTTGACAAATTACCGTTATTAGCAACAGCGTTTTCAAGCGAGGTTTCACAAAGAGCAACGCTGTACCCAAGCTCGTTTAAAAGCTTTTCGCCGAGCGGGCTGTTCACAAGCAGAACAGATACGCCTTTTTCGGGGGCTATTTCGGGTTTTAAACTCCCGACATTCCAGTAATCGCCTATTGTAATATCCCCTACTCTGTTTGTTGAAGCATATTTGCAGGAATAGCAGGACATTCGGCTTATACTGTCGGAAAAATACAAATTATAATAGCTTGAATTGTAGGGAGACATAACCCGAATGTTTTCACATTCCCGCCTCATAAAGCTTATGCTTCCCTGTGCGCACCAGCCGTTACGGGCCTTATCCCTGAACCTTATATCGGTGATTTTTCCGTTCTTGCGCTCCTCATCCTTTAAAAACTCCTCAAAGAATCGGAGGCTCGGCACGCCGTGACAGATTAAATCGATTGTAATAAGGTTGTCGTAATCCCTTAATAGAAAGCGTTTAAGACCGTCCACCTGACAGGGAGTTCCCGTAAACAAAACCCTTGTCCCACTTTCAAGCAAGCGCTTAATCTCCGTAAATGTATCCGCCGTATCGCTTTGAACATATTTAGAACCCCGCATTTTTTCTGCTTCTTTGGGATTCTTTGTAACAATATGTACAGCCTTAAAATCACCATTGAAAATACAGCCGCAAACAGCTCCGCCCTCTTTTAAAACAAGGTCTGCCACAGCGGAAAATATTCCGCCCGACGAGCTGTTATTAAGCGCGTTTTCATTTTTATACTGTGCGGCGTATACCTTTAAGGGAGTTCTATCCTCGTCAAAATTGTTATCAAAGGGGCATACCTTTGAGCAAAGTCCGCACTCGGTACAGCGGGTGCTGTCAAGAACAGGATAGAGAAAGCCTTCGCTGTCGGGCGAAAGGGCTACCGCGGAATCAGGACAAATTTTTTCACAGGCTCTGCAGCCGTAGCAGGAGGCCTTATTCGCTGTTTTAAGATAATTTGTCACCGCTGTTCTCCTTTAAAAGTTATTTTCAAGGGTTTCGGCAAAAGCTTCGGGAGTATTAGCCCAAAATGCTTTTTGACAATAGCCCTGCGGCAGCTCTGATAATGAGCCGTTTTTGATGAATTCAAGCAGACGGTCCGCCGATTCGTCAAAGGGTTGCCTTTCGTCTAAAAATAAGACATTCCCGTATTTTTTTAAGTATGCTATTGAAGGCTCGTTTTCAATCGCAAAGGTTGAAATAATCGGCTTTGAAAACCGCATATACTCAAAAATTTTGCTGGGGATAAGATAAGGATTGTCATTTCCTATATTAATCAGAAAATCTGCTTTTTTTTCAAGCTCTAAGACCTCTTCATGGCTTTTTGCGCCCAAATAAGATATTTTACCGTTTGACGAGCGGAAATACGGTTTAAAAATTGAAGGGTTATTGCATTGTCCCACAAACAACAGCTCTATATCCTCCTCTTTGCAAGCCCTCGAAAAAATCTCAAGCAAAGGTATTGGATTTCTTTGGGGATAAGCAACTGTACCTGCAAAAAGCACTATCTTACGCGAATTATCGCATCGCTCTGTTTTAATCTCGTGAAGCATCATAGGAACATCCAGATATGTGCGTTTTATGGGGTGGATAGACTCAAGCGGATGATTTTTATGATATTCCCTTGAGGACTCCATTGAAATAACCAAGTCCGCCCTTTGGTCTATTTTTGTTTCCCAACGCCTTGTGTGCTTTTCTTTTTTTTGTTCCGACCACCGCGACGGACCCCAGCCGCCGGCCAAAGCGTCAAGATAATAGGGCACAAACTTGATTTCGGGGTATTTTTTCTTCAAAAAACATCCGGAAAGCAGAGAATCAATCGGAGTATATGCCGTAACAACAATGTCGAACCCTTTTTCTTGGTGCAGCTCCTTAGCTTTTTTGTAAAATCTGTAGGTATAAATCGGCGATACAAGCGGCCAAAACGGCGACATTAAAAATAATTTAAGTTTATTTAAGACAATAGCCGCCTTTTTAATTGTTCCGTAAAGCTTGGAATCACTGTGAGAATCGCACCGCTCGGATATTCTCGAAAACAGGCGCGGCTTTACCGTATATACCTCGGCGCCGTCGAGTATATATTCTTTTTCGTTTCCGCGCGCCGCGTTGACTATACAGGCAACCTGCCAGCCCTTATCCACGCATTTATCAATTACATTTTTACAGCACAGCCCGTTCGCCGAATAATTTGGGTGGTACATACCTAAAATAAACAAAATTTTTTTCATGCAAGCCCTTCTTATGGTATATCACAGCAATTCCGGTAATATCCGCGTTTGAGAATCATCTCTGTCAGCCTGTACACCGTAAAAAATCAAAATATATATAAGCGATATTCTAAGCAGACTTTCGGTTGAAACGAGCAGACAGAAAGCAATTATTAATATTATAAAGGGGAGTAATTTTATATTGAATTTCTGTTTGTCATTATAAAAACATTTAAAATAACAGTAGGTACACGGCAGACCGAATGATAATCCGAACAGCGCGAACCAATTTATAATAGTATTTGTCGCAACGCTGTCACATTGAGTTTTGTTTATAAATGAAAATTGATCGTATCCCACTCCGACTAAAGGTGATTCTAAGAAAGCCCTCAGCGGATAAATAATAGCGTTGATTCTTGCTTCTGTAGTACTGCTGATGTCACCTGTATCGTTGAAAAGCCCGTCGAGCTTTGAAAAAACCAGACTTTTAGCCTCTTGCGGCAAAAAGAAAACAATCATTACAGAAATAATTAATATAATAATAACCGCATTTCTCTTATTAGAATGCATTATATTTCCGTGTGTAAACAGATAATTAAGTCCTACCGCCGCAAAAAGCAGTGCGGTGAAAAAATATCCCATTGTTGAAAATGTGGTTATCATTGTCACCGTAAGGACAATTATACGCTTTATTCTTATTTTTTCCGTATGTATTAATTCAAAATACATAGCAAGTCCGATAAGAATCGCAAATGCTCCGGGTTCCCAAGCAATTCCGTAGTTTCTTATATATTGAGAATTAGTAATGGCAACAGAAAAGAAGGCATCATGTACCTGAGCCGCATTCCTATATCCTACAAGCGGCAATGAGGCTATTATCGGCTGAGCCACCAGATTTATTACAAAAACAGCCAAGGCAAAAACAGACAGAAAAAAAACAATATTTGAATATACGTTTACATATTCGTTCTTGTCAACCGAAAGGACCGTAACAAAACCGATAAATATCGGAACTAACAGCAATATATAATTTCCGTATTCGTCTAACCTGAAAATACAATTAAGTAATGCTACAGCCGTTAAATAAAAGACAAAAAACAATATATCCGCGGTAAGATTCTTTTTGCCGAACAACACAAGCGGTATTGAAATCGCTATCAAAACCACCGTTCTTATACTGCCAGATAATTGGTTCTCAACAACCATATGATATCCGAATTCTATATATATGAGCATAAAGATATAAAAATACAAATAACACTGTCTTAAATTGATTTTCACTGATGCACCACCTTAATATCACATTGCGATATTATGTCAACATTTTGATTATATTCATTAAGTATTGTTTTCAATTCACGGTCGCAGGAAGAAATAAAATCATATTTATCTGTTTCTTTAAAATATTTATATACTTTTTCCGTAAAATCATTATCATACGGGTTACAGCTTAATCCAACACCTGCGTTTTCAGCCTTCTCTGCCATATATGACCCTTCAAAGCAAAGCTGGGGAATATAAAATATTATTCCGTCATAATATTTATTTCCCATCGCAAGCGCCGTATTGTTATCATTATAAATATTATGAATCAAATCGGTATTCCTTACAAACTCATACCTGTCTTCGGGCTTATATTCGCCGTGAAAAAATATATTATCGGCACAAAGCTCCTTAGCGTATGCCTTTAAATGTAGTGCAATCTGCTGCTCCCTGCCGTAATAATGCAGTTCAAATCTGCCGTCCGCCGCTACTTTCTTTATAATCTCGCGGTTTATTTCCTCATGACGGATAAAGCCCCAAAAGGCTATGCGGATTTTATCCGACGGGACGCCGTGTAGTCTTTTTTCATCTCTGTGATTAAATGACTCGGCAAGCAGGTTATGGGATGTGAAAATTTTCCCCTTTTCGCCTTCGGGCAAAAATTTTCTAAAAGCGTCACTGCTTACAAATGTATAGCGGGAAGCTTTTGTCAAATCGCCCACAATTTTTTTAAAGGGGGCAAAACCCTCATATGTAGAATCCCTGTAATCAAGTATAAAACGGTTGTTATACTGTTTTTCCAAAATATCGGCGACAAGGACTCCCGTAATTGAATGCAGAACAATTATAAAATCAAATTTTTCCTCAGAAATCAGTTTTTTTGCAAAGAACCTGTATTTTTTAAAGCTTGCTATTTTAGAAAGCTTTGAAACATCGTCCTCCTGATAGCGTTTAAATTCGTGCAAGACTATTCCGGAAGGCTCGTTTTCCTTCTTAAAATCCCTATTCCAATAAAGCAAATGAAGCTCGTTTGTATTTCTGTCGATATTATCAAGATAAAAATTCATATACGGCATATATTTGATTTTAGTAAAGCCCATAATAAGAATTTTCATCCTACCGTTTCCCCACTTCTTCAAATATATCCATTAATTTTCTTGTGCTTTGAGTACTTGAGTAATGCGCTTTTCCGAACCGATATGCATTATCCGCCATTTCTGCGACCGTTTTCGGCTCTCTGTACAGACGCTTTATTTCACGCGCCAAGCCGTCATAGTCATAGACATCAACCGAAACCCCCATATTATTTTCCCTGAACATCTTCGCGTACACGGAATCAATCTCAACAGAATTAACTATTACACGCTTACATGCCATAAGTATCGCCGATTTGCTCGGGAAGCCGTTACCTATTACTCCCTTTTTAAGAGGTATAAGGCAAAGATTGCAGGCGCTGTAAACATCGGGAACAAGTTCAATAGGCTGCAAAGGATAAAAAACAATATTATCTAATCCGAGCTTCTCTGCCTTAGATACAAATTCCGATTTTACAGCGCCGTCTCCGATAATTTGGATAACGATATCAGGAATATCTTTGAGTCTTTTTGCAAGCTCAATGACGGTTTCGTAATTAAATACATATCCGATAGTACCCGCAAACTGAACATAAAACTTGTCCTGCGGGATACTGTATTTTTTTATGAATTTATTTTCTTCAGGCGGAATTTCCCTTGTGGTAGATACATCAAACCATGCAGGAACAACAAAGGTTTTATCTTTTTTGGCACCCTGCTCTTCAACCTTTGTTTTCATATCCTCCGAAAGCACCGTAATGGCAGACGGCATATAATAGCAGGGCTTCTGCAAAATTCTTAAAGCATTATAAATTAATTTTGACTCTATTACCCCTATATCCAAAGCATGTCCCGGAAACACATCATAAATAGAATAAACTATAGGTAATCTTCTTTTAAATATTTTCAATAAAAGCATAGGATAAAGAATGGTAGGATTCGACTGCAAATAAATCACATCCGCGTCTTTTACCTTAATCCAATGCTTCATTGCCGCAAAAGCATAGGCAAAATCATTTAAATAGCGCTTAACAAAATTTGATTTATCAACCACTTTTCTCCTAACGGTATCATATGTAAAGCCCTTGCGGTTTTGTAATAACTGTGGAATATCCGGATTAATTCCTTTTCTATGGCTTTGAATTAAATGCACAGCATACCCGTTATCCAAAAAATCGGAAATCATTTTCTCTGCCATTTGATTATTCGGATTCGCAGTATCGAAGCCCTCAGCGGTGATATATAATATTTTCACTTTTACGCAGCCTCTATTTTCTTTAATTTTGTTATCGGAGAAAATTTTAAAAAAGCGCCTGTAAGCAAAAGCAACTTTTTATTATATATTCACCGTAAAATCATAACTTATATACTTAAAATTATACATAATAACATATATAAGTATATAAAATTACTGTTATATTGTCAATACTTTTTAAGGGGGCGTTACAGTTCTGAAATATCATATTAAACCCAAAAATCCCATCGGATTTTAGAAAGGCAAATGCCATTACCGATGGGATTATACACTGATTAGACAGTACCGCCAAGCGCAATAATTGCCTGCTTAAGCTTATTGTATACAGCAGTCGTATCAGCAGCATATTTAATTTTAATATCAGTATCACACTCTATATAGGTTTCGGGAAAATATGTATTCAACTGTAAAATTAACTGCCCTGCTTCCGTTTCGGTTATATCGGTTTCAACCGGCTCCTCAATCGCATAATCGCAGGATATCGGATTGGCATTCAGCCATTCGTTGAACTCACTGTTTGTTTTTGATATAAGCTCCGTATCGGCAACCGCAAAGGAAATCAGCTTTGCAGTCGGATTTGTCATTATCGCATATTCCAATTCTGTTTTTGAAGAATCGTATATCCATTCTGATGAGACGAATTTATCGGATATCACACCGTAATTGATTTTTTTAGCGCTCGTTCCCCAAATATTGAAGCGTGCACCGTAAGCGGTTAATATTTTATCACCTGTCTTGTAATTTATGCCGTCTACAATCACCCGCTTTATCTCCTCAATAAGCTTAACCCTGCCGTTTTCAAGAACGATTTTATCCCTTGCGGTAAATTCTCCGTTTTTATCCTTAATACCGCACAAGGTGTATGGCAGGGTTACCGTAACGGGATTAGTATCGGAGTCGCTTCTTTTTAATACCACGGTCGGATTAACAGTTCTTTCTATAGCTATCGGATTGTCGATTGTCGGCGTGCCGCTTTGTCGGCTTTCTCCGAAAACAAATATCGAAATGATTTTGTTCTCGGCAGAATCGGTTACAGAAATATTTTTTCCGATATTGCTTTCCGATATAAGCACATCGGCTTTTTCCGAAAGCGCTTCCGATAAGGCTTTTCCGCTTTGGGCGTTTTCGCTTTGGGGCGAATAACTAAGGTCAATATTTTCTATATTTCCCGTATCTCCTTTTTCTCCCTTAAGCGCCGCTAATTGTTCCTGCGTGAAATCTGCGTATGTAAAGGCATCGCCCTTTTCACCTTTTTCGCCTTGAATTCCCTGCATTCCTGTGTCACCCTTGTCGCCTTTATCCCCTTTGTCGCCCTTTAAGCCCTGAGGACCCGTATCACCTTTTTCGCCCTTAAAAACACCGTTATCGGCATCTGTACGGACGGACTGCGCAAGCTGCACCGTCTTATTTGCAAGGTTTATAAGCTGCTCATATTCGCTCGGCGTAGGCTCCGACGGGTTTTCTCCCTCACCGTATCCGCTTTCTATTACCCTTATTTCCGCCTCGGCTGAGGTGGCTCTGCTGTTGCCCGACACTCCGAAAACAGATACCGTAAATTCAGGAGCTTTAATAACCTCGTACGGTATATAACACTCATCGGTGCCCACACATAATTCACTGCCGCTGTTTAGAATAACGCTTAGCATACTGTCACCGTTCTTGAATACTGCAGTTTTTGTGTACCCCTCCCAGCTTTTGGGAAGGTCGAATTTCAATGTTTCATATTTTACGCTGTCCGAAACCGTAGAGTCAAAGGTATGCACTGTTCCGTTTTCATTTACTTTAATATAAATCATAACTGATTTCCTTTCTGATTTTTTGTATTAAAGCAAATTTATGTCCCTCCTTTCAGCTTAAGTGCTTTAATACATATTTAGAAAGAATATAACAACCTATTTGTAAACCTGACAATTCGAATTTTTGCTAAAAAGCGAAAGCGTCGAATGAAGTTTAATTCATTCGACGCTTTATTTACTGTTATATAAATAATATCCTGACTAAAATTTAATTACTTTTTCTAACCAAACAAGGTATTAAAGGTTTCTCTTAAGTATGCCGAGGCGGTTACACCGTCCTTCGCGGGAACATAGAAAATACAGTAGCACAGCACCGCCAAAATAATAAGCAACAGAACCGATATAATTGAAATCGCAGGATTTCCCCAAATTTCCGATTTTCGTTTTTCTTCGGTTCCGTCCGAGGTATGGTAGGGCGAATCTTCAAGTGCATCTTCAGCATAATCTCTATTGTAATTGCCTATACGGCTTTTTTTGAGTTTTTCAGGTTCTACAAAAAGCTCCGATTTTTCTTCTTCAGACAGGGTCTTAGAAGAAGCGCTGTAACTGTCATCCTCAAAGTGCATACCGTTCTCAAGCTTAACATCGTCATCATTTAAGGAAAATGCGGAAAGCGGCATACCGGACGGCTCTTCGGCGTCAGCCTCCTCGGGTTGCTCAACAATTTCCTCTGTCTCAGCCTTATCTTCTTGGTCATCAGCCTTTGATTCACTGTCAGGCAGTTCTTCACTTAACGGCTCGTCTTCGGTATGAAAATCTGTCACAGTTTCCGTATCGTCGGTGTCGCCTGTATCCGCCTGCGGCTCAGACTCAGAGACTGCTTCTTTTATTTCCGGCATATCAAGGTCCTGCGGTGTTACGGAAGGAACCACAGCAGATGCATCTTTATTAGCATTTTTTGCCTTTGCATTTAGGTCAAGAGCGCAAAGCTCCTCAATATACGGGTAAATAAGGGTTTTCATGACCGCCTTACGCAACTCCCTGTCATCCGAGAGAAGTATCATAGACTGCGGTCCGCTTTCAATAATACAACCGCCGAACTCGCCGTCAGGCGCAACAAGCGGAGTTGCACCGTTGATAACACTTATGCTTTTCTCGGTCTTAACCCCGTACATAGCCTTATCGATTTCGGTTACAGTCTTCGCAATAGACTTAGCCGTTGTTTCAATAATCCCGTCTTCACCGTAAAGCACGCCTGCGATAATTATTACACGGCTGCGCGATACAGCCCTTGCAAGGTCGTGTACCAACGTTTTTTTATCCGCCGCCTTATCGGTAAGCAGTCTCATACGGCAACAACCGCAGAGATTAAATTCCATCTCAAAATCGGTATTGGTTTTATAATATATAATATCCACCTTAAGATTCTGTATCATATATACTCCCCCATTAATCATCATTCAAAAGGATAGTCTATTCCGCGATCGTCATACCAGCGCTTTGGATATCTCGGTGACGGATTTGCGGCGGCTTTAGAGGTGTCTTCGTTCGGATCCTCGCCCTCTCTGATTTCCCTCGCCATTACCACAAATCTCGCGTTGTCGAAATCGTATGTGCAGGTAACAAGCGTTATAATATTATCGCCGTTTTTAACATCAACCCCTGTGTTTATAAGACTGCGCTGCCGCGCCTCGTTTACCCAGGAATCAAAATCATCATCATCTATAAAGCTCTTTCTTGAGATATTATATATGTAATCGTTATCGTCCGCCTTAGAAGCGTTAAGGACAAACGCCGCATAGATTTTATAAGTGCCCTTCTTGTAAAGCGTAGAAAACTCTATTGTGGGATTTTGCTTATAAAAGCTCAACTGTTTGTATTTTGTAAGATTGGCGAACATAGAGCCGTTTTTCATATGGTGACCGTATATTACGAGATTTTTGTCGGTCTCGCTTTCGGTTATTACATTTTTGCAGTCGAAAAATAAAGCTCCGTATGCGCTTTTTTGTTTTTGCTGATTGTGGGTTAAATAAAAATCGTTATTATCTGTTTGATAAATCGGGTTGTCAATTTTAGTGTTCGGCACGGTTATCCAGCCCTTGAAATCGCTGTTTTCCTTAAGCAAAAGCTCGATTGCCGAAAGTTCCGTATCGTCATTCGTTTGAGTTTCTTCATACCACACCGAACGCGCTTCATCTATAATTCCGTCCTGATGCTTTGCAGAAAGAAAATAATTTGTAATATATGCGGCGGAGACAATAAAGGCAATAAGCGCTATAAGGAAAAATACCTTAATAATTATTTGCTTTAAATTATCCCGTCGGTTTGGTATATAGGATAAATACAGCTTGTGAAAAATATTTTCTTTTTCTTTTGCGTGCTTCATATTTTTACTTCCTCGATTATTTTAATTAAAAGCTTAAATATTTCATAAACCGCTGTTTCCCTTACATAGCTTCTGGAAAGCGGCTCGATGTTAAGCTCCTCTGCCAAAACTCCGCCGTCATATGCCGCGGCTATATACACAAGTCCCGGGGCGTGTCCCTCTGAGCCGTCAGGCCCTGCGACACCCGTGACAGAAATTCCTATGCTTGAATCAGCTATTTTACGGACATTTTCCGCCATCTGCCGTGCAGTTTCAGGACTTACCGCGCCTACACTTTCAAGTGTTTTTCCGTCTACCCCTAAAATCTTGTTCTTTATTCGGCAGGAATAAGAGGTAACTCCAAGCTCAAAAACGGAGGAAGTGCCCGGAACAGCAGTAATGTATGAGGAAACGAGTCCCCCCGTGCAGGATTCTGCCGTTGCGACAGTCATACTGTTTTCCTTTAACAGGGCTACCGCTTTAAGCCCGAGTTCATAAACCTTACCGTTCATATCTCTACCGCTTTACAAAATTATTTATTCAATGTATGAATACTGCGTTTCATTTACCACTTTTTCCACAAGCCGTTCCACATCTAAGCCCTTTTCCGCCTCAAGACAGGATTCAAGTGTAGGTCTTGTCTTAGGGTGCTTGGGAGTGAATACCGTGCAACAGTCCTCATAAGGTAAAATCGAGGTTTCAAAGGTATCAATATATCTTGAAATTTTGATTATCTCTTCCTTGTCCATTCCGATAAGGGGACGAAGCACAGGCATATTGACAACGCTGTCTGTTGTAACAAGGGCGGGCAGGGTCTGGCTTGCAACCTGACCGAGACTCTCCCCCGTAATAAGCGCAAGGCTGCCCGATTCCCTCGCCAAGCGCTCAGATATACGCATCATCATACGGCGCATTATAAGGGTAAAATAATCCTCGGGGCAGTTTTTGCCTATCTCATCCTGTATTTCGGTAAAGGGTACTATTGCAAGGTTAATCGTTCCGCTGTATGCCGCCACCTTTTTAAGAAGGGTGCGCACCTTAAGCTCGGCGCGGGGGCTTGTATAGGGAGGGCTTGCAAAGTGAATCGCATTAAGCCGAAGTCCCCGCTTTGCCATAGTCCAGGCGGCAACGGGACTGTCAATTCCGCCCGAAATTAAAATCGAAGCCTTACCTGCCGTTCCGACGGGAAGACCGCCTGCGCCCTTTAGCTGTTCCGCCCTTACATAGGCGGCAAAATCGCGTATTTCAACATATACCACGCGGTCGGGATTGTGAACATCAACCTTTAGGTGCGGAAAATTTTGAAGCAGCACCGCTCCTACCTCTCGGCATATTTCGGGTGAGGTAAGCGGAAAACGCTTATCGGCTCTTTTTGCCTCCACCTTGAATGTTTTTATCTTTTCCATTTCTGTTCTAAGATATTCAGGCGAACGGGAAAGTATGTCCTCAACCGTTTTTTCGCATACACATGCACGGCTGAAGCCCGCTATGCCGAAAACCTTCCCCACGCGCGAGAGTGCCTCCTCAAAATCGTAGTCCTCGCCCTTAGGCTCAATGTAAATAGTAGACTGTGACTTGCGGATTTCTATCTCTCCCAATTCCTTAAGGCGGCGCCTTATGTTTTTAATCAGTATATCCTCAAAATTACAGCGGTTAAGCCCTTTAAGCGCCAATTCACCGTTTTTAATCAAAATTATCTCTTTCATCAGTTTGCCTTTCTAAGCTGTTTTTTTGCCTCTTCAAGAGCCGAGACCAGCATATCCGCGTCCTCTTTTGTGTTGTATCTTGAAAAGCTTATTCTAAGCGCGCTGTCTACACGCTTTGGCTCAAGCCCCATTTCGTTCAGCACATAGCTGCCGTGACCCTTTGCGCAGGCGCTTCCGCTTGAAACAAAAACAATTCGGCTTTCAAGAAAATGAAGCAAGGTTTCCGAACGGTAGCCAATAAGGGAAATATTCAATATATAGGGCAAACACCCCTCGGGCGAGTTTATAACCGCGCCGATTTTAAGCAACCTGTCCCTTGTGTAATCAAACAGCTCCTGTTGTATTTTAAGCTGTGTTTCAGGCTTAGGCAGTTCCTCTGCCGCTCCCATAAGCCCCATAATAAGGGGAGTAGACTCCGTACCCGAGCGCATACCCCGCTCCTGACCGCCGCCGGTTATAAGGGGGCTTATATGCACGCCTTTTTTGCAGTACAAAAAGCCTATTCCCTTTGGGCCGTGAATTTTATGACCGCTGGCGGATAAAAGGTCAACCCCTAACCGCTTTACATTAACCGACAGCTTGCCGTAGCCCTGCACCGCGTCACAATGGAAAAGCGCCAAGGGCGCTACGCGCTTTGTAAGCGCCGCCGCCTTTTCTACAGGCTGAATTGCTCCCGTCTCGTTATTTACAAGCATCATACTCACAAGCAGAGTATCATCGGTAAGGGCATTTTCAAGCTCCGACAGCGAAACGATACCCTTGTTATCGGGTTTTAAAAACACAACCTCAAAACCGTAAGCTTCAAGTCTTTTTGCAGTTTCCAAAACTGAGGGATGCTCGATAGCCGTGGTGATAATTCTTCCGCCCCTGCTTTTCGCCTTCAGCACAGATAAAAGGGCGGTATTGTTAGCCTCCGTACCGCTGCCCGTGAAGAAAATTTCATCTGCTCTTGCGTTTACGGTATGCGCGACAGACTCCCTTGCTTCATTAAGGGCAATTTCCGCCTCCATTCCTATTCGGTGCAAAGAGGAAGGGTTGCCCCAGTTTGATTCAAGCGCGCGGGTTATATATTGAACCACCTTTTTTGACGGCTTTGTAGTAGAACTGTTATCAAGATAAGCGATATGCTCCAAAACCTCGCTCTCCTTATGCTCATATATTGTATATTATACAATATTTTCACGGAATAAACAATAGCTATATGCCTAATATTTTTAATTTTTTGCAGAGTCTGAATTTTGCGCTTGAAAACGCTTATATATAATGCTATAATTCATTTTAAATAAGACGGACCTAAAACGGTGGACGGTTAAGTCTTGCCCCTGATTTAGGGGGTGATGCCGATGGAGTACATAACAGTAAACGATTTATTTACCTTTGGTATTTTAATCGTATCAATCATTACACTGATTGTTTCCATAATGCATAAAAAGAAATAACCGCCCTGTATACCAAACTGTGCGGTTATTTCTTTAGCTAAACTTTTTGGGGCTGACCGTCTGTCGGTCTGCCTTATTTCACTTATATTATACCACATACTTAATAAATGTCAAGATTTATTATGTATGAAAGGAGCAAGCCGTAATCTTATGAACATCCAAGACTTTATCGCAAACGAAAACGAAAAACCTCTCGACAGAATTTTACCCGACGGAGGCTTCACCTCAATATTCCGCACAATCTGCTGTGTGGGCGACAGTCTTTCATCCGGGGAGTTTGAGTCTCTTAAGCCGGACGGCAGCCACGGCTACCACGATATGTATGAGTATTCTTGGGGACAGTGTATTGCGCGTATGTGCGGCAGTAAGGTTTACAATCTTTCACGCGTAGGTATGACCGCAAAGGAATACTGCGAAAGCTTTGCCGACGCAAACGGCTTTTGGGACGCTAAATACACCTCGCAAGCATACATAATTGCCCTTGGCGTAAACGATATCATCTGTCAAAATCAGGAATTAGGCTCGGTAAACGATGTCGATTTTTCGGATTATAGAAATAACAAGAAAAATTTTGCGGGATATTACGCCGAAATAATACAGCGTTTAAAGCAAATACAACCCCGCGCAAAATTCTTCCTTATGACCATGGCGAATGACGGTGAAAAGGATTCCCGCATCAATGACAAGCAGGCACACGCGGCGCTCCTTTATGATTTTGCCGAAAAATTTGATAACACCTATGTTATCGACCTGCTTAAATACGCACCGACATACGATGAAAAATTCAAAGAGAATTTCTACCTTCTCGGTCATATGAACCCTATGGGATATATTTTAACGGCAAAAATGGTGGCGTCCTACATTGATTACATTATCCGTAATAATCCCTCCGATTTTAAAGAGGTCGGCTTTATAGGCACCGATTTACACGGATAAATAAATTATTATCAAACCGCAAAGGGTGTGTTTTTTTGAAAATAGCAGTAATTACAGGTGCTTCGTCGGGCATTGGTAAGGAATATGCGGCGGAGGTTTCCAGAACCCGCAAGGAAATAGACGAAATTTGGCTTATCGCAAGGCGTGAGGATAAGCTACGCGAGACAGCAGGAGAGCTTAGCGCAAAAACCCGCATTTTACCCCTTGATATTACAAACAGCGAGTGTCTCAATAAATACACTTCCCTGCTTACAGAGCTTAACCCAACGGTCTCGCTTCTTATAAATAATGCGGGCTTCGGGCGGCTCGGCAATTTTGATACCGTTTCCCCCGAGGACAACGGCGGTATGGTTCGTCTTAACTGCGAAGCACTGACGGTTATGACCTCGCTGACATTGCCTTTTATGCAAAAGGACTCGGAAATAATTAATATATGCTCAATCGCCGCTTTTGCGCCGAATACGGGAATGTCGGTATATTCCTCGACAAAGGCATATGTAATGAGCCTTTCAAAGGCGCTTAGAATTGAGCTTAAAGGCCGAGGAATTAATGTGCTGGCGGTATGCCCCGGTCCTATGGACACCGAGTTTTTACCCATCGCGGGAATAGCCAAGGGGTCAAGCCGCACCTTTGACACCCTGCCTCGGGTCAATCCCGCGGTTATGGCGAGGAAATCGCTTATCGCCTCTTCTAAAAAGCGGGGAGTTTACACAAATCGTCTCTTCTTCAAATTTTATCGGGTTATAGCTAAAATTCTGCCGCATAGTATAGTAATGAAAATGAGTGCAACCTGATAAGTTTTTGGAGGAAGAAAAATGATTTCTGCGGTCGGATGGCCTATGTGGGCGCTGATAATTTTATTTATCTGCGGTCTTATACTTATAATTAAGGGCGGAGATTTCTTTGTAGATGCCGCCTCTTGGATGGCGGAGGTCTCGGGAATACCTCATTTTATAATCGGGGCTACGGTGGTAAGCCTTGCAACAACCCTGCCCGAGCTTATAGTCTCCTGCCTCGGCGCGGCGCGCGGCTCTAACGCGATAGCAATAGGCAATGCCGTAGGCTCAGTCACGGCTAACACAGGGCTTATTATGGCGATTTCCATAATTTGTATCCCTGCTGTAGTAAAGCGCTCTCAGTACTCGGTTAAATCTCTGCTTTTACTGTTAGTTTCGGTTATTCTCTATATTTCCTCATTAGGAAAGAGCTTTTCGCTTTTGGGAAGTATCCTGTTGCTTATTATATTCGGTATTTCGATTTACGAAAGCATTAAAATCGGCAGGGAAGAATCGGCGCAGACCGAAAAAAGAGCCTTCTCTAAAAAGGAAATTCCGATTAATATTGCTAAATTTATTTTGGGTGCGGCAGGAATAGTTATAGGCGCGGATTTTCTTGTAACATCCGCTACCGAAATCGCCGCGGCAAGCGGGGTTTCAGAGGCGGTCATTTCCGCAACGATTGTAGCCGTCGGCACATCGCTTCCGGAGCTTGTAACCACAATAACCGCCGTTATTAAAAAGCAGTCCTCGCTGTCGGTCGGAAATATTTTAGGCGCGAATTTAATCGATTTGGCGATAATATTGCCGATTTGCTCGATTGTTTCGGGCGGACAGCTTACCGCCTGCGCACAGAACCTTTTCCTTGATATTCCCGTTTGTATTCTGCTTTTGTGCATCGCGGTCATTCCGATGCTCCTGCGCGGTAAATTCACCCGCCCGCAGGGAATACTGCTTTTAGCGCTCTATATCGCCTACACGGTGTTTATATCCTTTTTCAATCCTTTTGCGGCGGTTTAATCCTGAATATAAAAAATCAGCGGAAATTCCGCTGATTTTTTTATGATTATTTACTCATCAAGCGCACAAATATCTTTGAAGGTTTCCCGTCTTACCGCTATATAGTCCTGCTTGGAATTAAGCATTACTACGGGAGGTCTGCCCACGCGGTTATAATTTGAAGCCATTGAATAGTTATACGCTCCTGTTGTAAGCACCGCCAAAATCTCGCCGCGGGTAGGCTTCGGCATTTTTACATTTTCCTGAATAAGGTCGCCCGATTCACAGCAACGGCCCGCAACAGTAGCCGTGTAGTCCTTTTCATCATTAGCGCGTGAGGCCAAAACAACTGTATAAGGCGACTCATAAAGGGTGTAACGGGGATTGTCGGTCATACCTCCGTCAATCGAAACATAGTTCTTATAACCCTTAATTTCCTTGACGCTTCCTACTGTGTAAAGGGTCATACCCGCGTCTGCTACAAGACTGCGCCCCGGTTCCATAAGTATTTTCGGAACAGGAAGACCCAATTTTTCGCACTGGCTGTTAAGAATTTCCGCGACCTCTTTTATCTTCTCGCCGTAGTCAATTTCGGGGTCGGTTTCGGTGTAGCGAACGCCTAAGCCACCGCCCAAATTAAGGGTTTCGGCGGTGTAACCCAAGGTATCACGCACATCGGCGATAAATTCAAGCATAATCTCGGACGCGTCGGTAAATGGCTGAATATCAAAAACCTGCGAGCCGACATGGCAATGAAAACCGCAAAGCTTAACATTTTGAAGCTCAAGCGCCTTTTTAACAATTTCCATGGCCTGTCCCGTTTCAATGGCCGTTCCGAACTTTGAATCGACCGAGCCTGTAGAAATTTTTTTATGGGTATGCGGGTCAATACCCGGGGTGATTCTAAGCAAAATATTCTGCTTTGCGCCCATTTCTCCCGCTATTCGGTCAAGAGCCGAAAGCTCATCCTCGCCGTCAACCACGAAACAGCCGACCTTGTTTTCAATAGCAAATTTAATATCGGCATCTGTCTTGTTATTGCCGTGGAAAAAGCTGTTCTCCATCGGAAAGCCCGCCGCGGCGGCAGTGTAAATTTCTCCGGGGGAAACCACATCGATGTCTATCCCCTCTTCCGCCATAATGCGGTATATCTGCTTGCATGAAAACGCCTTACTCGCAAATTCGGGCATAGAGCCTGCGGGGAAATACTCTGCCATAGCGGTTTTATAAGCCCTTACATGCTCGCGGATCTTATCCTCGTCCATCAAATAAAGGGGTGTGCCGTATTTTTCGGCTAATTCGACCGTATCGTACCCCGCAAAGGTCAAATGCCCCTTTTCGTTTACTGAAATATTGTCACATATCATCGGTTTCACCTAAAGAATAATTAAAGTAATTTTCTAAGACGGTCTGCCGCCTCAAGAGTGGATTCACGGCTGCCGAAGGAGGTTAAGCGGAAGTATCCCTCGCCTGCCTCGCCGAAGCCCGCACCGGGAGTGCCAACAACCTGTGCGTTATTAAGCAGGAAGTCAAAGAACTCCCACGACCCCATACCGTTCGGGCACTTAAGCCAGAGATACGGGGAATTTTCGCCGCCCGTGAACTCGATGCCTTTTTCCTTTAGAACCTCGCCTATAATATGGGCATTCTCCATATAATAAGCGATAGCCTCGCGGCACTGTGCCTGACCCTCTTGGGAGAGTGCCGCTTCGGCGGCGCGCTGAACAACATAAGGTACGCCGTTAAACTTTGTCGCCTGTCTTCTTGCCCAAAGGAATGAAAGCTTGTTTTCGCCTACAGTCAATTCATCAGGGAATACCGTCCAGGCACAGCGAGTACCCGTAAAGCCTGCAGTCTTTGAAAAACTGCAAATTTCCACCGCGCAGGAGCGAGCGCCCTCAATTTCGTATATAGTATGAGGATAATCGCCGCTGATAAACGCCTCGTAAGCCGAGTCGAATATAATAAGCGAGCCTGTCTTATTAGCAAAATCTATCCACTTTTTAAGCCCGTCACGGTTGTAAACCGCTCCCGTCGGGTTGTTAGGGGAGCAAAGGTAAATTACATAGGGCTTTTCCTCTACACCGCAGGGCAAGGGCAAAAATCCGTTCTCCTGACTTCCCTTTAAAAAGCTTACCTTTCTGCCGCTCATAATGTTACTGTCAAGATAAACAGGATAAACGGGGTCGGGAATTAAAATCTCGTTATCACCTAAAACATCCACGATATTGCCGACATCGCTTTTAGCTCCGTCCGATACAAAAATCTCCTCCGCACTTAAATCAACGGGGAATTTTTTGTAGTACTCAGCTATAGCCTCACGCAAAAAATCGTAGCCGTATTCGGGTGCATAACCTCTGAATGTAGCGGCATTACCCATTTCATCCGCCGCTTTTTTCATAGCCTCAACCACTACCGGAGAAAGTGGCAAAGTAACATCACCTATACCGAGTCTTACGATTTTAGCATCCTTGTGCTCGGCAGAATAAGCGTTTACACGCTTTGCAATTTCGGAAAAAAGATAGTTCTTTTTAACATTGAAGAAATTTTCGTTAACTTTAATTTGCAAACTCATAGCTCATACACTCCGTCATAAACTTTTTCTGCCGCGCCCCTCATATATATATGAGAATTATCGGCATAGGTTATATTCAAATCACCGCATTTTAAATGCACCGTGATTTCTTGCGCCTTTTTGCAGTATCCGTTAAGTACCGCCGCCACCGCCGCCGCGCAAGCGCCCGTACCGCAGGCAAAGGTCTCGCCGCTTCCCCGCTCCCATACGCGCATTTCAAGGGTTTTATTATCTATAACCCTTATAAACTCGGTGTTGACCTGCTCGGGGAAAATCGAGTTAAATTCAAACTTAGGACCTATTTTTTCAAGGTCAAGGTCTTTAACATTATCGCAGAAAACCACCGCGTGGGGGTTGCCCATTGAAACGGCGGTAATTCGGTACTCCCTGCCGTCAACGGAAATAGGCTCATTAATCATACGCTCGCCGTCAAATACTACGGGGATTTCCTTAGGCGCTAAAATCGGCTCACCCATATCAACAGTAAGGCTTACCGCCTTGCCGTTTTCTTCTGTGACCTTTAGGGTTTTAATGCCGCTTAAGGTCTCAACCGTAAGGGTTTCCTTATGGGCTATTCCCGTATCGTAAATGTATTTGCCCACACAGCGTATGCCGTTGCCGCACATCTTGCCCTCGCTGCCGTCAAGGTTGAACATACGCATTTTAGCGTCCGCTACCTTTGAGGGGCAGATTAAAATAACACCGTCACTTCCCACGCTTGTTCTTCTGGGGGACATAACCTTTGCTAAATACTCGGGGTCGGGTATATCCTGCTTAAAGCAGTCGATATATATGTAATCGTTTCCGATTCCGTGCATTTTTGTAAACTTTATCTCTCTCATAATTCTGCCGCCTTAAACATTAATTCCTACTTTACGCATCTCATTAAAGAGCACCTCGCGGTGAGCCTCCTCCATAGGGGTAAGGGGAAGCCGCAGGTAATCCTCGCAGAAGCCCATAGCCGCCATAGCCGCCTTAACGGGAATAGGGTTAACCTCGCTGAAAAGGGCGTTTATAAGAGGCAGGTACTTTAACTGCATTGCCGCTGCTCCCTTAATGTCGCCCGCTCTGAACTTAGCGCACATTTCCGCCGACTCGCGGGGCAAAAGGTTTGAGAGCACCGAGATACAGCCCTTGCCGCCAAGCGACATAATCGGAACTGTTTGGTCATCGTTGCCCGAATAAATGTTAATATTATCGCCGCAGAGCGCCGCGATTTCAGCCACGGCGGAGATATTACCGCTCGCCTCTTTAATACCCGAAATATTCGGATGCTCGGACAGCGCCTTTACCGTAGCCGGCTGAATGTTCACGCCCGTACGGGAGGGGACATTGTAAAGAATCACGGGAGCGGTCGCCTTATCGGCAATCTCGGTAAACATTTTAATAAGACCGTTTTGGGTCGCCTTATTGTAATAAGGTGTTACGACGAGTACACCGTCAACACCTGCCTTACAGGAAAAATCAGTAAGGTCAAGAGCGTAGGCAGTATCATTAGAGCCTGTGCCCGCAATAATCGGAACACGGTGCTTAGCTCTCTTTACCGCAAAATCAATAGCGGTGCGGTGTTCCTCGTCGGTAAGGGTTGAGGACTCACCCGTTGTACCGCAGATGACAAGAGCGTTTACGCCCTCTTCAATCTGCCAGTCAATAAGTTTTCCAAAAGCATCATAATCAATGCCGTCGGGTGTAATAGGTGTGATTAGGGCAGTTGCTATTCCCTCGAAAATCGGTGTTTTCATTTTGACACATTCCTTTTTTATATTTTTACGGTTAGCATAAAAAAATAGCCGATTGCTCGACTACCAAAACCAGAAAGCGCATAGAATATGCGCCGTTATTCTGCTTTCGATAGCTCTCCGCCTAAGCGACAGTAAAGCGGATATTATTCCGTTTTACCAGACCGACCGTCCGCCGACTGCCGTCTTCGGCGACCGCTCCTTTCGCTTTTGACCTCACTCCGCCGAGTTTAACATTCAAAAGCTACTGATAGCAAATCGCACCTCTATCTTATCTCTTAGACTTTAACACTATTTTCCCTATTTGTCAAGTGTTTTAATGCAAAAAACTCCTTAAATGCAATTATTAATTTATATATGGGCTATTCTCACTTAAAAATGATTGACATTTTGCGTTTTTTTGCTTAAAATAAATTAGACGGATAATATGCCATAAAATAAAAAGAAAGGAAAATCCGTTTACAGTTAATTTAAAGCGCCGGGACCGTACATATGGCATAGCGGTTGACGAGGATGGGAAGCATCGAAATATTCGGCGGATGTCCCACGGCAGGCATGTCGTAAACTTGCGTTTAAAACCCGAGAGTAATTTCGGAACAAAGACGCGTAGCTATGTCAAACTAAAATATTATAGGTATGTACGGTAGGTCAAGACGGATTTTTTATTCCGCCTTTTTCGGCGTGAGTTTTTTACGCTTTTATTTGTTGCACCTTCCGTCATACTGCGGAAAGGTGTATTTTTTATGTGCGGAATAGTTGGATTTACAGGAAAAACACAGTCGGCAGGCTTTTTGCTTGACAGTCTTGAAAGACTCGAATACAGAGGCTATGACTCTGCGGGGATAGCTGTGCTTGACGGCGGGGCTTTAAAAATCGAAAAAACCACCGAGCGAATTAAAAATCTTAAGGATAAAACCGATGACGGCAATAATGTCAGCGGTACTATAGGTATAGGTCACACCCGTTGGGCAACACACGGCGTACCCTCATATGCCAACGCCCACCCTCATACAAGTGCGGACAAAAAGTTTGCCGTAGTACATAACGGCATTATCGAAAACTACATTCAGCTCCGCGAGGAGTTAAAGGCAGACGGTGTCCAATTTGTCAGCGAGACCGACACCGAGGTTGTCCCCCAGCTTTTGCAGAAGTATTACGAGGGTGATTTCTTCGCGGCGGTTGCCAAAACAATCGCCCGTCTTGAGGGCTCTTATGCGCTGGGCATTCTCTGCGCCGACTGCCCCGATACGCTTATAGCGGTAAGAAAGTTCAGCCCCCTTATTGTCGGTCTTTCCGACACCGCTAATTTCATCGCCTCGGATGTCACCGCAATAGTATCCCACACTAAGGATATTATGTATATAGAGGATGGCGAGATTGCAGTTTTAACCCCCGATAATGTAAAGCTATATGATTCGGATAAAAATGAAATTGACCGCAAGCCGTCGGTTATTGACTGGGATATTTCCGCTGCGGAAAAGGGCGGTTACGACCACTTTATGATGAAGGAGATAATGGAACAGCCGAATGCGGTTAAGCAGACGGTTGAAAGCCGCATTAAGGACCGCGAAATAGTCTTTGAGGGACTCAAACTCGACGAAGCAAAGCTTAAAACAATCGAACGCATTGAGATTATCGCCTGCGGCTCGGCTTATCACGCGGGAATGGTAGGTAAATATGTATTTGAGGAGCTGCTGAGAATACCCACAAATGTGGATTTAGCCAGCGAATACCGTTACCGCAACCCCATTACAAACGAGAAGACCTTAACTATTATTATAAGCCAGTCGGGCGAAACCGCAGATACTCTTGCGGCACTCAAAGAGGCAAAGAGGCTCGGCTCACATACCCTATCGATAGTAAATGTTGTCGGAAGCTCGATTGCGAACGCCTCGGACGATGTTATTTACACCTGGGCAGGCCCTGAAATCGCAGTTGCAACCACAAAGGGTTACACAACTCAGCTTTCTGTGCTTTATATGATAGCTATATGGGCGGCAAGATTGCTAAAAACCGCCGATTCCGATAGGATTGAAAGAGTTTTTGATGACCTTTGCAGACTGCCCGAGCTTATTGAAAAGGTACTTACCCAAGAGCCTAAAATTAAGGAGCTGGCAAGCCGCTGCGGCGACCCGAAATCACTTTTCTTTATCGGAAGAAATATAGATTATGCCGTGTCGCTTGAGGCTTCTCTTAAACTTAAAGAGATTTCCTACATTCATTCCGAGGCATATGCCGCAGGCGAGCTTAAGCACGGAACAATTTCCCTTATTGAAGAAGGCAGAACGGTCATCGCCCTTGCCTGCTATGAGGATTTGTTTGAAAAGCTTTTAAGCAATGTCAAAGAGGTTAAGGCCAGAGGAGCGTATGTTATTGCCTGTGCCACCGAAGGACACACCGAAATCGCCAAGGAATCCGAAGAGGTCATCTATATTCCCAAGGTCGACCCCCTGCTTTTAGCCACGCTTGAGGTTGTTCCTTTCCAAATGTACTCTTATTATGTGGCTCTTTATAAGGGTTGTGACATTGATAAGCCCAGAAATCTCGCAAAATCCGTTACAGTTGAATAATTTTTGAAAAAACCGCCTTTTTTGGATAGACAAAAAGGGCGGTTTAGTATATAATACTTTATGTATATAAAGTTTAGGCTCTCTTTAGCCTAAGTTTACGGAGGTTACTATGGAAAAGGTTTTGGTGCTTGACTTCGGCGGTCAGTACAATCAGCTTATCGCAAGAAGAGTAAGAGAAAACAATGTCTATTCCGAAATACGCCCCTACACCGCTCCGATTGAGGAGATCGCCGCGGCGGGCTACAAGGGAATAATTTTAACAGGCGGACCTAAAAGCGTTTACGGCGAAAATGCCGTACTGTATTCAAAAAAGCTTTTCGAGCTCGGAATACCGATTTTAGGTATCTGCTACGGTGCACAGCTTATGTCCCATATGTTAGGCGGTGTAGTTGAAGCGGGAGCCAGCGAGTACGGCAAGGTTGAGGTAAAGGTAGACCAAAAGAGCAAGCTTTTTACCGATATTCCCTCTAAAACCGTCTGCTGGATGAGCCACACCGATTATATCAAGCAGATTCCCATCGGCTTCAAAATCATAGGTAAAACCAATGATTGCCCCGTTGCGGCTATGGAAAACGCGGCGGACAAGCTTTATGCCGTGCAGTTCCACCCCGAGGTTATGCATACGCAGCTCGGCTCACAGATGATAAGGAACTTCCTTTACAATGTCTGCGAATGTAAGGGCGAGTGGACAATGTCCTCCTTTACAACGCGCACTATTGAAGCTTTGAAGAATAAAATCGGCGATAAAAAGGTGCTTTGTGCCCTTTCGGGCGGTGTTGACAGCTCGGTTGCCGCACTTTTACTCCATAAGGCAGTCGGTGAAAACCTCACCTGCATCTTTGTAGACCACGGACTTCTCCGCAAGGACGAGGCTAAGCAGGTTAACGACCTTTTTAAAGGAACATATAACATCAATCTTATCTCCATTGACGCATCCGAGCAGTTTTTGGGTCAGCTCCGCGGCATAAGCGAGCCCGAGCAGAAGCGCAAGATAATCGGCAGAGAATTTATCCGCGTTTTTGAGGCGGAGGCAAAGAAAATCGGCAAGGTGGACTACCTTGTTCAGGGCACTATTTACCCCGACTGCATTGAATCGGGCGTAGGCGACGCCGCACTTATTAAGAGCCACCACAATGTGGGCGGACTGCCTGACCATGTGGATTTTGATGAAATTATCGAGCCGCTCCGCGACCTCTTTAAGGATGAGGTTAGAAAGGTAGGTCTTGAACTCGGTATGCCCGAAAATATGGTTTACCGTCAGCCCTTCCCCGGTCCGGGTCTCGGAGTCAGAATTATCGGCGAGCTTACAAGGGAAAAAATATCCCTTCTTCAGGACGCGGACGCTATCTTCCGCGAGGAAATCGCAAACGCGGGACTCGACCGCGAAATCGGTCAGTACTTTGCGGTGCTTACCGATATGCGCTCTGTCGGCGTAATGGGTGACTTCAGAACCTACGATTACACCGTAGCTTTAAGAGCTGTTATGACCAGCGACTTTATGACCGCCGACTGGGCGAGAATACCTTATGATGTTCTCGATGCCGCCTCCCGCCGCATAGTAAACGAGGTTAAGGGCGTAAACCGCATTGTCTACGACATAACCTCCAAACCCCCCGCGACTATAGAGTGGGAATAAATCGTAAAGCCTGAAAAACCGCATAAACAAAGGATTTTTGGCTTGAAATTTCCCGATTTGATAGCAAAATGATAGCAGACTGCAAAACGCATTTATTGTGCGTTCCCTGCGGTTTGCGGGTACAATTATCTTAATAAATTCTAAAAAGGCATTACTGACTTTTGCAGTCGGTAATGCCTTTTTGGCGTTTATTTGCTTATTTGTTTTGACTTAAAAAGTTTTCTAGTGCTTCGATTTTTTCGTCAATACCCTTCATACGGTCACTTATGCCGTTTTGACAGATGATTTGTTGTGTTTTTAGTATTTCTTTTATCAATTCTTTTTCACATTGTTTTCGTTCTTGTTGCTCATCTATTTGACGATATAATTCGAATTTTAATGTTATTTTTGGATTAACAATGGATTCCTTGTTAAAACCGAAATAAGCGGGATTTTTCTTAAATTCAAATAAATGAGTTGCGCAACGGACTAACACAAAAACAGATTCGCCAATGTATAAAGGTGCGATATCACCATTTGCATTGATAACACTTACTTTATACACACCTGCTCCAATTGCTTCTATGAAATTGCTTGAAAAGAAATCAATTTTAGTTTGTATTTTCATAAGTAACACCTTTATTCAATATTGATTGCAGGATAGTTATAACGCCAACGGTCGTATTCCTCTTTGGAAATCTCACCGTTTTTCAGCTTTTCAGCCTGCTTTTTCCAAGCAGTGAACATTTCAAACATAGTAATGTAATTTGTACCCATACCCTTATCCAAGTGCAGACAAACCTCTCCGTCTAATTCAGTGATTTTAAGACCGTATAAATCTTCAAGGACAAATAAAGTGTGCATTAAGCCGTTATAGCTGTCAATGTCAGGCACGGTTAAAGCGCTTGTTGATACCCCGAATACTTCAGCAAGGTTGTTAGTAAGGTCTGCTTTCGGCGTTCTTGAGCCTGATTCATACTGCGCCATACGAATATCCGCAGTTTTCTCCGGAAAACCAACCTGCATACCGAGATATTTTTGAGTCATTCCTCTTAAATTTCTAAAGAATCTTATTCTTTCACCGATAGCCATAAAATTGCTCCTCTCATATTCCTAAAATGAAGTATAACATAACAAGTTAGGGCGTGTCAAGACAACTAAAGCAAAAAAAGTAAATATTTTCTCAAAAACCACTTGACTTTACTGAATTTGTTTAGTATAATAGTTAAGCAAATAGCGTTAAGTTATTTTCAAAAACTGAATAACCGTCATATGTCACGGTAATGGCATATCCGCTCGGGCAAATCGGAATGCGGTCAGAAAGTTCTCCGACGCTAAATAATTGTAAAAAATGAAAGAAAGGATGATGAAAATGGCAGACAAAATGTTTTTGCGTGTTGAAGATGTAGCAGAAGAAATGGGAGTTTCCATATCCTATGCCTACAAGCTTATACGCAAGTTAAATAAAGAATTAAAGGCAACCGGATGTATAACAATACCCGGCAGAATTGACCGAAAATTCTTCCACGAAAAATTCTATTCAACTAAAACAACCGAAAGGAGCGATTAAAAATGGCGGCATTTAAGAATGAAAAGAACGGAACTTGGTATGTGCAGTTTCGTTACACAGACTGGAAAGGCGAACGACAGCAAAAATTCAAGCGAGGGTTCGCAACTAAAAGAGAAGCGCAGGAATGGGAACGAGAATTTCTGATGCAAAAGCAGGCTGATGTAACAATGAGCTTTGAAAGCTTTGCAGAACTTTATGAGAAGGATGTAAAGCCAAGGCTCAAAGAAAACACATGGCTTACAAAAGAAAGCATTATCGAGAAGAAAATCCTGCCGTATTTTGCAAAGCGCAGACTATGCGATATTACGGCAAAGGATGTTATCGAATGGCAGAATGAAATCAGAGAACTTACCGATAAGAGCGGCAGGAAATATTCACAGACCTATCTGAAAACCGTTCACAATCAGTTAAGCGCCCTGTTTAACCATGCCGTACGCTATTACGGCTTGAAATCCAATCCTGCAGCAATCGCTGGAAATATGGGAACTGAGGAACGAAAAGAAATGCAATTCTGGACTTTGGAAGAATACAAGAAATTTTCCGAAGCAATGATGGACAAAACCATTTCTTTTTACGCTTTTGAAATGCTTTATTGGTGCGGTATCCGTGAGGGCGAAATGCTTGCCTTAACGCCTAAAGATTTTGACTTCAAAGCGGAAACGGTCACGATTAACAAATCGTATCAGCGTTTAAAAGGCAGAGATGTTATCACTACGCCTAAGACAAAGAAAAGCAACCGCACAATTAAAATGCCGAAATTCCTTTGTGAAGAAATGCAGGAATATCTCGGTATGTTTTACGGTGCCGGAGAAAACGACAGAATTTTTCCCGTTTCAAAGAGCTATATGCATCACGAAATGGACAGAGGTGCAAAAGAAGCAGGCGTCAAGCGTATAAGAATACACGATTTAAGACATTCGCATGTTTCGCTTTTAATAGAAATGGGATTTACAGCATTAGCCATTGCGGACAGGCTCGGACACGAAAGCATAGAGGTTACTTACAGATATGCGCACTTGTTTCCCTCAAAGCAAACCGAAATGGCAAATAAATTAGATGATTTGGGAAAAGGAGATTTCTAAGATGTCAGCAAAAAACAGAGACGAACACAACCGATGGAGAAATATAACCGTAGGTTTTCGAGTATCGCCCGAAGAAAACGAACTACTGAACAGGGCTGTAGCCTTATCAGGTTTACCGAAACAAGAATACTGCTACCGAAGATGTATGAACAAAGATGTCATTGTTCAGGGAAATCCGAGGGTGTATAAAGCACTCAAAAATGAACTTACCTCCGTGTTTCAGGAATTACAGAGAATTGAGGCTGACGGCGAAGTAAATGACGAACTACTTGACTTAATTGAAATGATAGCCGACATTCTCGGCGGTCTAAAAGGAGAGGATAACAATGGAGAATAAAAAAGAAAAGACCGATCCGAATGTATCTGTTGGCGCAGATACGGAGCAGTCAATCCAAAAATGTACTGATAATATTATAACCGATTATGATGAAAATATCAAGGATTTGGACGAAAGTTTTCGTGAAATGCAAAGAGAAATGCTTAGGCAAATGGATCCGTCCTATCTAAAAACCATTTCAATGAGCGAGCTATACGACGCCGTGTACCAGAGCAAACCGCCGCTGATTGACGGTCTACTATACCCCGGCACATATATTTTTGCAGGAGCGCCGAAGCTGGGCAAGAGTTTCCTTATGGCACAACTTGCTTACCATATCAGCACGGGTACGCCGCTTTGGAATTATACCGTCCGAAAAGGAACCGTGCTATACCTTGCTCTTGAAGATGATTATCACAGATTGCAGGAAAGGCTCTATCGAATGTTTGGAACGGAAAGTACAGAA
>JBGUUB010000023.1:0-2300 GCA_045133355.1 Acutalibacteraceae bacterium | reverse complement strand
GGTGTCCCACAGGTTAAGTCCGTTTTTCACAGCGGCGTCAAAAACAGGCTTTAAGGCTTCCGCACCAAGACTTCCTCCAAAGGTTCCGTCATTTCCCCAAGCCCATGCGCCGAGCGCGATTTTCGGTAAGTTTTTCATCGTTATGCAACTCCTTTTTTAAAAATCAAGTCAAATTATTCTGACACTGTGTCAGTAAGTATATTATACACGTATTCTGACACATTGTCAATATAAAAAACATTTTTTATACCAATCTTAATGAAGTTTGTAATTATATGCGTTTATATAAGCAGAAAACCGACATTATGAATAATTAATCTTTTTTATTTATATTATTTGACAAACACTTGACAACAACATACTAAAAATTGTATAATATAATGGTTTATTTTACTGAATAATCCGATACCGGAAAATATCGGAACAGTAGTGAAAATATTCGGAGCGTTAAGGCGGAAAAATATTGGTCTGAAGGAAACAGGCGTGATTGATGAATAAAAAGTTTGAGGATATAATTGCCGAGAAGGGCAGGCTGGTTTATACAAACGTGGGTGACAGTATGTATCCCATTATACAGCAGCGCGACTTACTTGTTATTGAAGCAGTCAGCAAACCGCTCAAGACAGGCGATGTGCCGCTGTACAAGCGTGACAGCGGACAGTATGTTCTGCACCGTATTGTCGGCGTTAAAAACGGCAAATATATGATGAAGGGCGACAACCGTACCTTTGTTGAGAAGGGAATCACCGACAGACATATTATCGGTGTGCTCACTGCGGTTATCCGTAACGGAAAGGAATATCCTGTTGAAACAGTGCAGGAGTATACCGCGCGTATTGCCGGGGATTTGATTTATCTTGTGACCTGCGCCGTTAACGAACAGGCGCCTGACAAGGGGCGTATTAAAAATATGGATTTGGCGGAGGTTTACCGCTTGTCTATGGAGCATATGCTGACCGCTGCCGCGGCATTCGCGCTTGAAAAAACAATTCCCTTGCCGCACGCTTTTGACCAGGCAAAGAAGAAGGCAATAAGAAAGCTTGCGCTTTTCGAGGTGGAGCGCGCGGCGGTTACACGTGAGCTTGAAAAGGCAGGAATTTGGTATATGCCGCTCAAGGGGATTTTACTGAAGGATTATTATCCGAAGCGTGCCATGCGCGAAATGAGCGACAACGATATTTTGGCAGACTCGTCGCGAATGAAAGATATTAAGGATATAATGGAGCGGCTCGGCTTCACCTGTGATTCATACGGTAAAAGTAACCACGACGTTTATTCCAAGCCTCCAACCCTGGAGTTTGAAATACACAGCTCGCTTTATTCCAAAGAAATTGTTCCGCAGTTTGCGGACTATTACAAGAATTTTGAAAAAAAGGCCTCGCGCAAGGGCTATGCTCTTTATCCGAGTGACGAGGATTTCTATATTTATATTTTAAGCCATACCTACAAGCATTGTGTTTATGCCGGTTCGGGTCTGCGTTCGCTGCTTGATGTGTATGTGTTTCTCAGGAGTCATCCCGGACTGGACAGGGAATATTTGGCAGAGGAGCTCCAAAAGCTGCGGTTAAGCGGCTTTGAGGAAAAAATACGAAGCCTGTCGCATAAGGTTTTCACAGGCGAAGCGTTAGACAGAAATGAGCAAAATGAGCTTGATGAATTTATTTTATCGGGCTGCAACGGTACAGTTGATAACTTTGAGTATAATCAAACAGCAAAATGGCTCGGCAATGATGACAGCAAGGCGTCAAAACGTCGTTATTTCAAAAACCGTGTGTTTTTATCCGGAGAGGATTTGGAAAAAAGTTATCCGTTTGTTGCGAAACACAAGGCTTTGTTTCCGTTTTTGTTCGTTTACCGGCCTGTTAAAGCAGCGATAATTCGTCCTAAAGCAATATTTGAGGAATATAAGAAAATTAAAAGATTTAAAAAGAAGGAAAAACCGTGAGCAGAAAAGATATCAGAAATATTAGAATGAGAAAAATCGCAAATTTGGTTACAGCGCTGATGTTTACTGCGCTTACGTTGTACCATATATTTTTATTATTGTTTAAAAACCAAGCCAGAACGGGAAGGCTTTTGGTTATTGCTTCCTTTGCTGTTATTGCCGTAGCGTCTTATTTTGCGCTGGTTCCGCGCCCCGGGCTTGCCACTGCGCGTACCGTGCTGCTTATAGCGGGCTTGCTGTTTAATTTTATTATAAGGCTTTTTAACGCAAACGCTATGTTTAGAATGCTTGATTTCTCAAACGTGCCTACGGTTCTGAACTTTGCTGTATATGTTTTTTCACAGACAGCCGAAAT
>JBGUUB010000022.1:0-1512 GCA_045133355.1 Acutalibacteraceae bacterium | reverse complement strand
TGAGGTAGCTCGCAAGATGGGCTATGATGTCAACATTAACTTCGGCAATCCGGGTAACTATGTCAGCCGTGGGTTCGTGAGCTGTAAAAAGAAGAATGTAAGTTTTGTAGTGGACGGTAACTTCCCAACAGCACTTCTTGTCTGTGAACTTATTCCCGGTGCGCTTGACGGCAAAAAATGGATGTATATCCCCAGTACCGCCGCCGATTGCTGTGAGGATACCGCCGCAGCCCAGGCATTCGACGCCACTTTCCCACCAAAGGAAAAGAAGTGGATGCCGAGTCAAGAAGAGTTCTACATCTATAGCCATTCTTCGGTAGTCCGATAAACGTAAAAAACGCCGCTGAGGAGTTTCGATTCCTCAGCGGTCATTTTTATCTTTTCTTATAAATTACAAGTTCGGGATTTTCGCCATTTTCTTCATAGGTACAAACAAGTAAGAAATCCATATTTGCGGCGATACCGAAACAACGGTCACCGCCGAATTCACATTCAAGCTGATTTCCGAGATATGTGGCATTATCATCAAGGAATTTCACAGTTTGACCGTTTGGTAGACGGTATTCAAGGTTAATGTATCCGCCCACGAGCGCATTCAGTTTTTCAACCTTTGGCATTCCTTCAATATGTAACTCATTAAATTCTTTGATAAGCTGCCTCTTAAATTCTTCGAACTTTTCTGCCCCGCCGAGGTATTTATACTGTTTCCAATAATCAAGTTTTGGGAGCATATCCTTCATATACGCACGAGCCTGCTCAGAAGAAAAGTGCTCATTTGCCATATTCTGCACGCAGACCTCTATTAAATCGTCCATATTATGATACATATATTCACCGTCTGCATAGCACCATTTGCAGTATTCTTCATTGAAAAAGCCGTCTTTTTCGCGACTTGTATTAGAATCTTCAAGAGGCATACCGCAACATTGACAAATTAGTTTTTGCGGAGAGCCGAGAAGCGTGTTGATAGATACATCAAATAGTTTTGATAACAGTTTTAAAGTTTCAGTATTCGGTGTAGTTTCACCGTTTTCCCAACGAGAAACCGCCTGACGGGTTACGAATACTTTTTCCGCAAGTTCGTCTTGCGATAATCCTTTTTTAGTCCTGAGTTCTAAAATAATATCTTTTGTTTCCATATGCAAAACCGCCTTTTATCGTTGTAATAGTATTATATCATCCTTGATAGTTAATCACAAGCAACACGCTGTTGCTGTTTTGGTCGATAAAGCATCACCACATAACTGTACCACCGTTGAGGAGGGGTGCGTGTCTGGGGTTGAACATAAGGTTTAAAGAGAGAGCGATTAGGAATACGAGTGCGATAAAGCAACCATTGACGATGAGTATTTTTGACATTTTATCCTTTGTTGCTTTATCGGTGAATATTACATAGTAGATAAAACCGACAATAGCACAAAAAATAAGAGAAAATCCGAAAGGTCGGCGCCAATAGATAGCGTAAAACACGCCCCACAGGCAGACAGCGGTCAGTATAAGGTAGACAAGAAA
>JBGUUB010000021.1:0-2024 GCA_045133355.1 Acutalibacteraceae bacterium | reverse complement strand
TAATGAAAGATACAGGCTGTGGCAGTGCACAAAGGTGCGCGACCTCAGCGAAACAATGTCGGTTGTGAAAAATGTGCACACAGACCGTTTAATGATTAAGAAAATTTCGGCTCCGGAAAACTTTGATGTTATGAGCCGCGTAGCGCTTATTTCGCATAAGAACATAATGCAGGTTTATGACTGCACGCTGTATAAGGGCGTGTGTATGAGCCTGTGCGAATATGTGGACGGAATAACGCTGGAAACCGCCGTGGAGTACCACAGCACATACGACGAAATAAAGGCGGAGGATATTATGCTTCAGGTTTGCTCCGGGCTTACCGAGCTTCATAATAACCATATTATCCACCGAGACATCAATCCGTCAAACGTTATGATTACGCGCGACGGCACGGTAAAAATAATAGATTTTAACATTACGCGTGTTGAAAAGGAGAACGCTTCAAAGGACACCACAATATTCGGAACGTTGGGCTACACCGCGCCCGAGCAGTTCGGCTTTGCCCAGACAAACGAGCGCTCCGACGTTTACTCCTGCGGCGTTCTGCTGAATTATTTGCTCACGGGCAGGCTTCCCGACGAGCAGATTTACCACGGCAGACTCGGCGACATTGTAAGAGTATGTACGCAAATCGACAGCGAAAAGCGGTATGAAAGCGCTCAGCAGCTTTCTGAGGTGCTCAGCGGCAAGCGCTTTTCAAAGGAACGCAAGCTGCGTCCGATACTGGGCTTCCGCAGCGGAAAAATCTTTCCCAAGATAATAACAGTTATCGGATATGTGCTGTACGCGGTGGCCGCAATTAATTACATAGGCCACATTGCAGGCTATTTTAACGGCGGCTATGAATCGATTGGAAACTACATGGTTAGGATAAATCTTGTTTCCTTGACGCTTCTTGTGTTTTGGTCGGCAGTGCCGTATATTTTTATCGGCGATGTTTTTAACCTTTCACACTATATCTTACCGAAGTATCCCGGAGCAGGCAAGGTGATAACAAAAATAATCGGATTCTCAAGCATTGCGGCAGGCTTTTACCTCATATTTAGTATATCATAAAAATTTAATAATGTGTATGCTGTCAGCATACCAAAAATAAAAACAAACCGTGTATCATTAGGGTACACGGTTTGCTTTTTGCGGTGAGTTCAGATTATTTCCTGGTCAAGACCGTCAAACTCTGCCGATGAGAAAAATTCGCCGAGGGTTATCCCTAAGCCGTCGCAAAATTTTTTGACGGTGATTACGGAAATATCTTTTCGCTTGCTGTCAAGCATACTGTATGCCGTGGAAGGGGTTACACCCGACAGGTTGGCAAGTCCGTTGGTGGTTAAGCCTCTTTCCCGGCAAAGATTTTTAAAGCGCAGCGCTACGGCTTCTTTAACACTCATTACATCACCTCAAATATATTTTAAATTGTTTTACGATATTGCGTATACGCACTTGCGTATATTAATAGAGTGTGATATAATGTTTATAAAATTTTATTTGCAAGGGTGGTTGAATTTTGTCTAAGTGTAATAACTGCGGATTTGAAATGGGAGAATTAAACGAATGTCCAAAGTGCGGAAAATTTAAAGAAAGCGTTTTGGAATGTCCTTCCTGCGGAGCTAAGATTTCACCGATGGACGGTATTTGCCCGTATTGTCAAACCGAAATATCTTTCAAAAAATCAGGGAAACGCTTTGATGACTTTATTAAAGAGTTGAATGAAGCGGATAAAATTGTTAACGGCAGTTACTTGAGAAAGATAAAGATAATAGAGAATTACCAGGTTGCCAATGAGCGTTCGGAAATATTGAATTTTTTGTACTATGCCTTAGAAAGAATCAGCGCGATTACCAACGAAGGCTTGGCAGGGTATAACTGGCGGCTTGTGAAGCTGTGGTATTCAAAGGCGAAAGCCGCTGCTGAAAAAGCCAAGGTTGTTATGCCCAATGATAAAACTACGGAAGAAATATTCGCTAAGATTCAGAAAATTATGAAAGCGGCGGTTATAAAAAAGTATTTTTGGGTTCCTATTGTT
>JBGUUB010000020.1:0-48544 GCA_045133355.1 Acutalibacteraceae bacterium | reverse complement strand
TCTCATTTGGCTCCCTCTGACGAGGGAGCTGGCGAGCGTAGCGAGACTGAGGGAGAGAAAAAGTTGCATTTTCTTGTAGCTTTACACCTTCTCTCCCTCCGTCACGGCAAAGCCGTGCCACCTCCCTCGTCAGAGGGAGGCAAGAATTGTTGAAACCCCAACATTTAGAATAGAACCTAAATTTAATTATGTATCCCGTTTGAAATTGGCATTATTGATAACCGTAGGGACGGGCGTCCTCGACCGTCCGCGTTTAACATCTAATATCTATCGTCTAAATAATGTGTTTGCGTATTTTTCGGGACGATGTGGGCATCGCCCCCTACAGAAACCAATTTGGTATGAGTAGGGGATGATGCCCACATCATCCGGTTTTTAAGGCAACGGACGGTCGGGGACGCCCGTCCCTAATTTAATAATTACTTCTCTTTCCGGCATTCCTCGCAAACGCCGTACAATATGCTCCCGTCACACCGAAGTAAAAAGCCGTGCTCCTCGGCTAAATGGTTTTTAATGTCTTCCATAAAGTCACATTCAAGGTGCATAAGTCTGCCGCAGGAAAGGCACTTTATATGTATATGCCCGTCACAGCCGCTGTCAGCCCCTACAAATCTGTATACCGATTTTTTGGTCTTGCTGTCGGTAAATTTGAGCACACGGTTTTCACGGCTGAGCCTGTTTAAATAGCGGTAAACCGTTGCCTGATTGACCGCCGCTCCCATATCGTTAAGATGGGCGGTTATATCGGCGGCGCTTACCGTGCTGTCCTGTCTCGATTGTAGAAAATCGAGTATATATTTTCTCGCCTTTGTGTTGTAATTTTGTCTTTCAGGCATTTCTTTCCCCTCAAATAGTTCCTCTGTAAAATAGACCTCTTGTATATTCCGTATCGGCAGAAAGTCCGTTTTTATATGCATTTATCACTTCTAAAGCCCGATTTTGCGATTCCAATGTAAAGTACAAAAGCACAAAATCAACCGCCATTAAGTCCTCTCCTCGGTCGGCGAGCCAAACGGGTACGGAATTTAAAAGCTCGCTATACCCCATACGGCAACGCACGGGAAACTCGGTATTCTTTCTGTCGGTAATAGTTCCCTTTTTATCACAGTCAGCGCAATTTCTGCCGTTTTTAAGCGGGCAGTTTTTAAAGAGCATAAGCGGAATGTTTCCGTAGGCGACAATGCCTGTCGGTATGGGCGAGCTAAGCTTTGACGCGTCTTTAAGGGTAATTTCGTTTGATAAAATAACGCGGTCTGCACCTAACTCGTAGGCTGCCGCGGCGCTCTCGGAATTCAAAACATTAAGCCCCGTTCCCGCCATTATTTTAAAGCCTTCTTCGGTAGCTATCTGTAACGCCGAAAGATTGCCGCAAACCGCTGTTTTAAAGCCTTTTTCCTTGAAAATTCGCAGTCTGTTTCTGATTAGCTCCTCGCTTATTATACCCCGCGGAATATCGGCGATTAGCTCTGCGCCGTCTATGTTAATATCAAAATCCTTTTCAAGGGGGAAAATTACCGCGTCTATTCCGCTTAAACATTTAGGTATCTGCGATATATCCTCAAACCTCGCATAAATTTTCGGTGCGGTTGTATTATTTCTACTCCGTTCAGGCAAGGTATATTCGGCTCGGCTTTCTTCCCGCCGCACCCCGCCGCGTTTTAGGTCTAACAGCTCCGCCGCCTCACGGCGTATGGCATTTAACTCCGACGCACTTACAAAAAGACCCTCATCCCAATCAGCCGAAAACTCCTCTAAAATATACGGGGTTGAGCCGAATTTATCAAGCCCCGCCCTTAAGCTATCCCCTGTTATCGGGCGGCTTTGTGCGGTTTTCGGTATTTCGCCCTTTACCGTCACCCTATTTTTTTCGTCTCTAAGGGTAAGGGTAACAGGCAAACCCTTTTTAAGCGTAATTTCCGCCTTAATTTTAACCGTCCTGCGTTCGGCGCGGATAAGCTCGTGGATTTTAGGAAATGCTTTATCCGCGGCAGTAACATCTTCCTTTGTCCTTATTCCAAACATATCGCGCCCCAATCGGTTTACATAATACCCATCCGTAAAGCCCGAACGGGAAAAAACATTTTTAAGGGTATCGAAATCTTCGGTCGGAACATATCCGTTATCAACCGCAAAACGGCAGGCTGCGGTTGCGGCGGCGACATATTCGGGACGCTTCATACGCCCCTCGATTTTAAAAGAGGTAACCCCCATATCGCAAAGCTCTTTTATATGGGGCAAAAGTGAAAGGTCCTTAAGGCTTAAATCGTAGCCCGTGCCGCCTTTAGCCTCAAAGGGCAGTCGGCAGGGTCCCGCGCAAAGTCCCCTGTTGCCGCTTCGCGAGCCTAAAAATGCCGACAAAAGGCATTGCCCCGAAACCGACATACAAAGCGCGCCGTGGACAAAGACCTCGACCTCAATATCAAGCTCCCTTGCCCTTTTACAAAGCTCCTTTAATTCTTCTCGGGACATTTCCCTTGCCGCGACTACCCGAGTAAACCCCGCGTTTTTAAGTATTTCAAGCGCGGCGGGGGTGTGTACCGTCATTTGGGTAGAGGCATGAAGCGGAAGCTTAGGTATTAGCTGATGCAATACAGCCGCCAGTCCCAAATCGGCGATAATAACCCCGTCTATACCGTAGTTATACGCCCTGCGCGCCAAATCGACCGCCGAAGAAAGCTCGATGTCCTTAATCTGAATATTAAGTGTAAGATAAACCTTAACATCCCTTATATGGCAATATTTTACCGCTTCTTTGAGCGCGTCATCGTCAAAATTTTCGGCGTTCCGCCTTGCGGAAAACTCCTTTGCGCCAAGGTAGACCGCGTCCGCTCCCGCACGGCAGGCGGCGGTAAGCATTTCCCCGTTACCTACGGGAGACAAAACCTCAAAGCGGCTCATTTATCGCCGAGCCTCATCTGCCGTCCCGAATTTCTCTGCTCGGGAAAATTTTTAGTCTCGTATTTAGGCTTCGGGAACTGCAGCTTTTTATACTGCTCCTTAAGAACTTGGAGCTCCAGCTTAGCCTTTTTCGCCTCGTCCGACGCTTCAAGCGCCGCGATAATCGCCGCCATAGTCGTTGAGGCGGTGGGACTTTGCTTTGTAATACGGCGCAGTCTCTGCTCCAGCTCTTCTCCTAACTCCTTTAAGTACTCTGTACTCTCATCACTTTTAACGGTATATTTTATTCCTCCGACATTGATTCTTATCTGATTAGCCATTATACTTCCTCCATTTAATGATATAAGGTGATTTTAAAGACTGTCTTCGGCTCCCCTTGTCAGGGGAGCTGGCTGCGAAGCAGACTGAGGGGTAGTTGAAATAAGGATTTTTCTCTCCCTCCGTCTCGAACGAGTCGAGCCACCTCCCTCGTCAGAGGGAGGCAAAGCGAAGTAAGCAACACATTCATATATAATATAATAAACCATTTCGCCGCAAAATAAAAGTATTTTTTTAATCGCCCTTTACTTTGAAGTATAAAATTGCTATAATAGTTACAAATTGGAGGAATGTAGCGTGAAAAATCACGCTACATCACAATATAGGGACGGCGTTCCGCTCGCCTTTTATTAAAAAAGGCAACCGCGAAACATGCCGATTTAATCTCCGTTCGCCGCTGTCGGAGATTTCATAACCTATTTGTGCTGACACTCCAGCGGCAGAATGGAGATTAAAATGAAATATCTTGTTTTATTATGTGACGGAATGGCGGATACACCCAATGCCGCTCTCGGCGGAAAAACACCTATGGAATGTGCAAATAAACCCCTTATGGACAAATTAGCGGCGGTTTCCGAAACGGGTATATGCCGCACGGTGGCTAAGGGACTGAAACCCGGCAGTGATGTCGCCAACCTTTCGGTGATGGGCTATGACCCCAAAGTTTGCTACACAGGGCGCTCTCCTCTTGAGGCGGCGTCAATCGGGGTTGATTTAAAGCCCACAGATGTGGCTCTGCGCTGTAACATAGTCACCCTCTCAAGCGAGGAAAATTACGAAGACAAAACTATGGTCGATTACTGCTCCGGCGATATTTCCACCGAAGAGGCGCACCAAATCATTGACACGATCGAAAAGGAATTGGGCAACGAAATTTACAAGTTCTACGGTGGAGTAAGCTACCGCCATTGCTTGGTGGTAGATAACGGCACAACCGACCTTGGCACAATGACTCCCCCGCACGATATAAGCGGCAGGGTTATCGGCGAGTATTTGAGCAAATCCGAAAACGCCGCTCCCCTGATTGAGCTTATGAAGAAAAGCTATGACATTTTAAAGAACCACCCTGTTAACCTTGCACGCCGCGCAAAGGGTCTCAATGAGGCTAATTCAATCTGGCTTTGGGGCGAGGGAAGAAAGCCTGCACTCGAAGACTTCAAGGCGAAGAACGGCGTTTCGGGCTGTGTTGTAAGCGCGGTTGACCTGTTAAAGGGTATCGGTATCTGCGCAAATATGGAAACCCCATCGGTAGAGGGCGCTACAGGCTATATCGACACTAATTTTGAGGGCAAGGCACAGGCGGGTATCGATGCCTTTAAAAACGGCACAGACCTTGTATACCTGCATTTTGAAGCGCCCGACGAATGCGGCCACCGCGGCGAGGCTGAAAACAAAGTAAAGGCTATAGAGTATATCGACAGCCGCGCGCTTAAATTAATGCTTGATTATCTTGAGGGTTGCGGAGACGATTACCGCATTCTTATTATGCCCGACCACCCGACGCCCCTTGAGACTATGACCCACTCCTCCGAGCCTGTCCCCTATCTTATATATGACAGCAGGGTAAAAAAGGACGGCGTTCCCTCCTTTACCGAAAAGAACGCCGCATTAAGCGGAATCTTTGTAGACCACGGCCCCGATATTATGCAAAAGCTGCTCCAAAAGAAATAAAATTCTTGCATTTAGATTGAGTATTAATTGGAAAAATCAGAATTGGATATAGTAGGGACAGGTCTCACACTGCGGTGTTCGGTCCCTCGACGGCTCTGACAGTCCACCGGACTGTCATTCACTACCGTCTCGCACGCTTTCGCTATGTCCCCGACCGTCCGTTATCTAACATCTAATGTCTACCGTCTAATGTCTAACTTCGTAGGGGACGATGCCCACATCGTCCCGCGTATATTCAAAAAAAGGAGTTTAAAATGAGTTCAATATGCGGAGCTAATTGCTCGGAATGTAATTTTAAAAGCGAATGTGCGGGCTGTAAAAAAACCTGCGGAAGACCCTTCGGCGGCAGGTGTATCGCCGCAGAATACATAAAGGTGGGAGGACTTGATAACTATAACACCTTTAAAGAAGGTTTGCTTTCGGAGATAAACGGTCTGCTTAAAGCCGAGGGACTTCCCACGGCTGATAAGCTTTATGAGCTTGCAGGGCATTTTGTAAATCTTGAATATCCCCTGCCAAGCGGCAAAACCGTGAAATTATTAGACGAAAAAAACATCTACCTCGGCTGTCAGATAGAATATGCCGATTTAGGCGTTTGCTACGGCGTTGTTGCCGACGCGGGCTTTATTCTGATTTCAAGCTACAGCGTAGACGGCAGCGAGCCTGAAATTGTACTTTATAAGCGAAGATAATTTAAAAGCGGCAATTTTCGTGAGAAAATTGCCGTTTCTTATTTAAGTATTTTCCCGATAATCCACAGCTGAAGCCTTTTTGGCAGAGCGTTCAAAAGCAGTAAAAGCGGATTACGGTTTATGCTGTATGCGAATTTAGGACTCTTTTTTTGCAAAATCTTATATATCTTTCGGGCAAGCCTTTCGGGAGAAATGCTCCTCGCCTCTACCCTGTCCACTATATTTTTAAAGCGCTCCGCGTTGCAGGAATAAAGCTTAGTATTTTGGCAAAACCTGTCAAGAGAGTCGGTGGATACGCCGAGCATACCCGTATCAACCGCGCCCGCCCGTATTACCGAAACCTTAATCCCGAGTAGCTGAAGCTCCATACTTAAAGAATAGGCATATTTATCCAAAGCAGACTTTGTAACGGCGTAAATCCCCGTAAAAGGCAAAGGGTCAAGTGGAGCTAACTCGCTTGTAGTAATAATTATTCTGCCGCCGTTTTTTAATAACGGAAGAAATGTTTTATTAACAAGAAACGCGCCTAAAAGATTAACCTTAAAGATTTTCTCAAAGCAGTCGGCGGGCATTTCCACAAGTGAATCAAGCATATAAACACCTGCAAAATGCACTATAGCATAAAGCTCGTCCGTGACTTCTTTTACCTTTTTAAAGGCGTTTTTTACGGAATTTTCGTCGGTAATATCAACACACAGAGGAATGACATTTTCTTCCTCTATACCGACATTTTTATCCAGAGCAAAGACGCAAAAGCCCTGATTTTTAAAAAGCTCTGCGGTTTTTTGTCCCATTCCGCCGTATGCGCCCGTCACCAATACATATTTCATAATCACTCAAAAGAAATAAGGCCCGAATCCATCTTTATAAGGGCGAAAATACAGTAATTGATTATATCGTTAAGCTGTGAAGCAATCCCCTCGGAAACTAAGCATTTTCCGCCGTTTGAAAGTATCTTCCTTATACGGTAGACCCTTATAATCACCTGGTCGGTCATTGATACAATCGACATACTTTTCCACGCGTCGCCATAGTCGGTATTCTTTTTTACAAGCAAATCTCTTATTTGCGATACATTTGCTTTATAGGCATTATATAGGGTGTTCGAGTCAATATTATCAAAATCCGCGGCTTTCTCTGTAATCTCCGATACCGAGGGAATACCCTTAATCTCCTGAAGCCTTATTAAAAACATTATGCAGTAATTAATAATTCCCACATATTCAACATCCCTGCCCTCAGGAATACAGGCGTTATCGTTATGCTCCTCAAGGGTTCTTATGCGCTTTGCCTTGCGCCAGATTTCATCATTTAAGGACTGATACCTATATAAAAGCCAAGTAGGTCCGTAATCGCTGTTTTTGCTTTTAAACAGGTCAAAGCAGTAATCGAATATCTTATCGAATTTATGTAGTAACTCTTTTTCCATACTAACCACCCAAGCATTTTTTCTTTAACAAGTATACCATTTTCCCGCTTTACAGTCAAGCAAAAACGGTTGCGTTCCTTTAAGGGTTATGCTATAATGATTATAATTATGGGTTTCTTGAGGAGGAAGCTTTAAATGAACCTTACATATCTTAAACCGAAGCTTTTTTCGGTAATGAAGGATTATAGTAAAAAACAGTTTGTAAATGACCTGATTGCGGGAATAATTGTTGCGATTATCGCTCTGCCCCTTTCTATTGCCTTAGCGTTAGCCTCGGGCGTTGAGCCGGCTCAGGGCGTCTATACAGCAATTTTTGCAGGCTTTACCGTCTCGCTTTTCGGCGGAAGCCGTGTTCAAATAGCAGGTCCCACCGCCGCATTTGCGACCGTTGTTGCGGGAATTGTTGCAACGCAAGGTATGGACGGGCTTATTATTGCCACCGTATTAGCCGGTATTTTCCTTATTTTAATGGGAATTTTCAAGTTAGGCTCGCTTATTAAGTTTATACCTTACACTATAACCACAGGCTTCACCGCGGGTATCGCCGTTACGATTTTTATAGGTCAAATCAAAGACTTTTTAGGTCTTACCTATGCCGCAGGGGTAAAGCCCATTGAGACTGTCGAAAAAATCACCGCTAATATTGATGCGATTTCAACCTTTAGCTGGCAGTCCCTTTTAGTCGGCGCCGTTTGCCTTACCATTCTTATAATTTACCCGAAATTTGAAAAGAAAATACCACCGTCGCTTATAGCCGTAATAGTAGGCGCTCTTATGGTGAAATTTATTCCTACACTTGATTCGGGTGTTAACACTATAGGCGATTTATATACCATTCCCGCCGGTCTTCCTCCCTTTGCTTTAAAGGGTATGGAAATTAGCTTTTCTAAGATTTCGGCAGTCTTGCCCGACGCCTTCACAATCGCAATTTTAGCGGCTATAGAATCGCTGCTTTCCTGCGTCGTGGCGGACAGTATGGTTAATTCCCGCCACAATTCAAATGCCGAGCTGACCGCTCAGGGTCTTGGCAACATAGCCTCGGTTATTTTCGGCGGAATACCCGCAACCGGCGCTATTGCAAGAACTGCCGCTAATGTTAAAAACGGAGGCAGAACGCCTATAGCAGGAATGATTCATTCAGTTGTGCTGTTACTGGTTTTGCTCTTCTTAATGCCCTACGCCGCACTTATCCCGATGCCTACTATTGCGGCAATACTCTTTATGGTTGCCTTTAATATGTGCGAGTACAAAAAATTCATAAGCGTAATAAAAACCGCTCCTAAAAGTGATATCGCAGTTATGGTTATAACCTTCCTTTTGACCGTTATTTTCGATTTGGTTGTAGCTATTGAAATCGGTATGATTTTGGCGGCGCTTCTCTTTATAAAGCGAATGAGCGATGAAACCACCGTTACCGGCTGGCATTACATAGAAAGCGACAAGGATAATGAAAGCCTTGATTTAAGGGTTGTTCCCCAAAATGTCCGTGTTTACGAGATAAGCGGTCCGCTGTTCTTCGGTGTTGCAGATAAAATTTTGGATATAAAGCTCAAGGACTTTACAAGCGTTTTAATTCTCCGTATGCGCGCCGTTCCCGCGGTTGATGCCACCGCTATGAATCAAATCGAGGCGCTTTACAATAAGTGCCAAAGCAATGGTGTAACCCTTATTTTGTCCCATGTCAACCCTCAGCCCCTTGAAACTATGAAAAAATCAGGCTTTTACGATAAGGTCGGCGAGGAAAACTTCTGCAAAAACATCGACGCCGCACTTGAAAAGGCGAAAAGTATTAAATAATTGATTGAAAAATCAGTAAATACAGGCTATAATGAATACAAATACGAAAAATTAACAGGAGAAATGAATATATGAAATTAGGTATGGTAGGACTTCCGAATGTCGGAAAATCAACCTTGTTTAACGCAATAACAAACGCGGGAGCTCAGTCGGCGAATTACCCGTTTTGCACGATTGAGCCGAATGTCGGAATGGTAAGCGTTCCCGATGAAAGACTCGAAAAGTTGGCGGAAATTTATCAGCCCGATAAATTCACCCCCGCGGTTATCGAATTTGTGGATATTGCGGGTCTTGTAAAGGGGGCTTCCAAAGGAGAGGGACTCGGCAACAAATTCCTTTCCAACATACGCGAGGTTGACGCGATTGTTCATGTTGTCCGTTGCTTTGAAAGCGATGATATTATCCACGTTGAAGGCTCGGTTGACCCTAAGCGTGATATTGAAACAATTAATTTAGAGCTTATTTTTTCGGATATGGAGATGGTGCAGCGCCGTCTTGACCGCACGCTCAAGGCTTTAAAGGGCGACAAAAAGCTTCAGGGCGAGGTTGATTTTTTAAAACGCTTATCAGAGCATCTTGAAAAAGGACTCCCGGCGCGTTCGGTTGAAATAAATGACGAGACCGAGCAGGCGGTGCTTGACGACACTCCCCTGCTTTCCGCAAAGCCTGTAATCTATGCCTGCAATATGAGCGAGGACGATTTTACAAACGGAATTGAAGCCAATGCAAACTACAACACGGTAAAGGCGACAGCCGAAACCGAAAAGGCTGAAATTCTGCCTATTTGCGCCGCTCTCGAAGCGGAAATTTCGGGCCTCTCCGAGGAAGAAAAAGAAATGTTCTTAGAGGAATTGGGACTTGAACGCTCGGGACTTGATCGTATGATTCAAAAATGCTACCACCTTTTAGGACTTATATCTTATCTCACCGCCGGCAAGCCCGAGGTTAGAGCTTGGACGATTACCGAAGGCACAAAAGCGCCCCAAGCGGCGGGCAAAATCCATTCGGACTTTGAGCGCGGATTTATCCGTGCCGAGGTTATAGGCTTTGACGAGTTTATAAACGAGTGCGGCGGAAATATGGTGACCGCTAAGGAAAAAGGTCTTGTACGAAGCGAAGGCAAGGACTATATTATGAAAGACGGAGACATTGTTCTCTTCCGCTTCAATGTTTAAAAATATTTTATACATTCTTAATTATTTGGGTATATAATAATATTATCAATTATTATGGAAGTGACACCATTTGGGAGGATTATATTACTACGGCTTTGATTCCCTTTACCTATACCTTGTAGTGCCCGCGATTATTATTGCGCTCTGGTCGCAGATAAAGGTAAAAACCACATTTTCAAAATATTCCGCCTACCGTACCGATATCAGCGGAGCAGACGCAGCACGCCGAGTGCTGGAATTAAACGGCGTTCACGGTGTTAAAATCGAACGGGTTTCGGGCAATCTTACCGACCACTATGACCCCCGCACCAACACAATAAGGCTGTCTCAGTCGGTATGCGATTCCTATAGTATATCAGCCGTTGGGGTAGCCGCGCACGAGGCGGGTCACGCCGTCCAGTATGCAAAAGGATATTTCCCTATTAAACTACGCTCGGTTATACTGCCTGTTTGCAATTTAGGCTCACAGCTTTCCCTGCCCCTTCTCATTATCGGACTTATATTCAATTTTTATTTTTTAGTAAAGCTTGGTGTACTTTTCTTCTGCGGAGCACTTATTTTTCAGCTTATTACCCTGCCTGTTGAATTCAACGCATCAAGCCGCGCTATAACCTCGCTTGAAAACGGCGCGATACTGTTAACAGACAATGATATTAAATATACAAAAAAGGTGCTTTCAGCCGCAGCTATGACCTATATTGCCGCCGCTCTTGTCTCCTTAGCACAGCTTATCCGCCTTATTGCAATAACCAATAAAAGACGCTGAAAAATAAATATTAAATTTTACTTGATTATTTGGAACTAATATGATATAATAGCATTTGCTGTGAGTATCATATGCGCTGATAGCTCAGCTGGATAGAGCATCTGCCTTCTAAGCAGAGGGTCGGGGGTTCGAGTCCCTCTCAGCGCGCCATAAATCTTGTTCAATAAGGAACAGCATGTGAAAGCCCTTGATTTTTCAAGGGCTTTCAGTGTTTTATGGGGTAATTTCAAGACGAGTGGTTTTATGGTAACGATTTTGTGATTTTGCCGTACCTAATAGTCTTGAACCCGACAAAAATTAAAACAATTACAAAAGACCGAATTTCTTACAAATATTTTTGTGAGGAAGTTCGGTCTTTTTCTTTTGCCGAACTTTCGGAAAGGATTTTAAATGGAAGAAAAAATTATTGTCGGTGAACAGGATATTAATATGTGCTGAAAGCATTGTCCCATTACAAAAAATATATTGAAAGGAAGAACTCAAAATGAAAAAATACAAAATAATAGGACTACCACTTTGGACAATAGCGAATGTTTTTCTAACATTGCGGCTTTGGAAATACTTACCGATAACACCGTTATTCGTAGTTCAGATTATAATACATATTAATAAAATGAATTGAAAATCTCTTTGATTTTAGCCTTCATTAGCATAAACCGACAAATAAACGGTAAGCGTATTTTTTCTCTTAAATTGTATTATAAAAATAAATCTTTGCCTTGCGCTTATCGGAAACGGTTATTTTAAGACCGTTTTTCATAAGCTCTTTTCCGCTCAACCTAAATTCGCCGCCGTCGGCGTCGGTAAAGAGATAATCAGCACTTTCGTCCTAAGCCCCTTAACATAAAGCAGGCGGTTTCATAGGGCGAATTTTCGCGCCTGAACACCTCAATTATACCGTCTTTTTTAAACACGGTGGGGCTGTCGGTATAAAAGTCCTCCCATTTTATAACCGCGCCAAGCTTATGAGGCGTAGATATTTTCTTATATACAACCCGCATTTCCGCCTCGGTAACAGCTTGCTTATTGCTTTTCTTAAATTCCACCATATGTATCACCTTTTAAAAAGTATTGTCAGATAAAATACATCTTCCGTCACAGATAAGCTTTTTCGTGCCTTTTTGTAATTTTTAACATTCATAAGCACGGTTCTCATATTTTTCACGCAATACAAAATATCATTTTTAAATTTCCGTTAAATGTCAGCTTCCCGCTGTTTGCAGTAACAAAGAAAGAATTGCTTTTATTAAGACTTATTTCTGCGCCGTCTGCTTTTAATGCTCCTTCACCGTCTTCTACTACAACAACGCCGTAGCGTTCTCCTAAATCAACGGTAACACTGTCTTTAACTAATAAGGACTTCATAGAAAAACTATCGGTCAAGTCGCTTGCAACTATATCCGAAAACTCATTAGGTATATATTCGGTAGAGCGATGGTACCGCAATAATATAATCGTAAAAATTATTGATACTCTTTATCAAGCAGAGTCACAACTATCGGCAGCTCAGGTATATAAAGCTCCTCTAATTTAATACCGTACATTTTGGAAACGCTGTCCGTAATATTTTGCGGGATACCTATGTTGTAAATAACCGCCGATTTGCAATTGATAGCAATAAGAGAATGTGTATCGCTTGAACGAATAAAACAAAGCTGTTTCGCACTCATATCAAATTCTTTTCCGTTGCATTTCTGACGCAAAATGCCTGATATGACAAGACAAAATTCACAGTAATTGTGAGTATGTGAATTTGAAAACCTATCATTTTTTACTTCCAGACGAAGTTCGTAGGTAAACTCAGTAGGCGTTTCCGGTGATAAATTCTGCACTATTTGCTTCATTGGTTATCCTCCGTTGTCTTTAAAGCAAAGCTGTTTACGAGCGTTATTATTCCCTTATATGAGCACTATCCATTCTTCTTATTTATTTGATAAAAATTATCAATTATTTTTCAAAAATTATATTTATATTATATAGCTAATCGAATTATTTTCAATTCGCTCAATTGATATTATGCTCTTATTTGACCTGTATAATAATGACAAATTCATAAATAAAAGCCCCGCATTAACTGAAGCTTAACTATAATGAATACTGTTATATACATTACATCATTTAATGTATATACATTCTACTGCCCTTACAACTTTTAATTATGCTCAACAACATTTGATGACTTTGTATTCGTTTATGAACACTGCATGATTTTTCATCACACACAACGGCATGAGAGTCTATATATAGATTTTAAAAACTGTTTTTACCATACATAGTATACTCTCACGCTAACCGTCCGAAACCACTGAAAAAGCATGATTTCAGCAATCGGTCAAAAGGAAAATAGTGGCAAAATTAGTGTTCAAAAATAATCTTTTGAAATGTTTTTCAATTTTCTTATAAAAAGCAATAACAGGTAGCAGTATTTTTCCGATATACGCCGTTCGCGTATCTTAATAAGAGGAACAAACGGGGAAATTTTAAACGATGAATGTACCTATTTAAAAAACGGTTTTCCTCATTCCTTTACACTCAGAAGAAATTCATACGGGCAAACGAAAGCCTCGACGGCTTCACTCTTGTGAATATAACCGTCGAGGACAATGTTTTATATGAAAATCCGTTTAAATCCGCCCGCCTTTCCGACGAGGAAATTGCAATAGCCACCTGCCTTTTTAATATGAAAAAGTATCTTGAAACGGGTATTCCCTTTTATTCGCTTAAAGAAGCGGCGCTCGATTCAAAAATATTTTTATCGGTTTAAGCAATTGTCGGCGGCATTGATGTATCAGCCGTAAAAGTAACACATTATTCATCGTGACAGAGCAAAACCGTATATTCGCCCTTGCCGTATTTTTGAATAAACGCCAGACTTTTTTCCCGGTCATATGCCATACCTGTGGGAATCTGCTTTGTAAGGCAATCCCTCATATAGCATTCGTCGCCTGCGATTATATGCTTCTTGCCTGAATCTGTAATTTCAACAATAGACGACCCCTTGGAATGACCGCCGATTTTAACGGATTTTATTCCGCCGCAAATCTGCATTTCCTTTTCAAAGGTGCGAACGTTTAAGTTCTCGGTCAAATAGCCTTTTCCCGCCTCGTATTCGTCCTTTTGGATATAAATAACGGCGTTTTTAAAATATTTCGCGCATTCAATATGGTCGTGGTGGGCGTGGGTAATAATTAAATCGGTTATTTCCTCGGGTGAAATTCCGAGATTATTAAGCGCCTTTACAGGGCCTATAAAATCCCTCATCTCAAAGCCGGGCATAGTCTCACAGCCCGCGTCAACCAGTATAAGGCGGTTTTCGGTTTTAAGCAGATATACCCTGAATATAATCGGGAGCTTTTTTTCTTCCGAACCGTTTTCGTATACCCAGCTTTCGGGCAAAACCGATTTTCCGTAATCTATAGGAATTATATCTATCATTCTACCGTCAATACAACCTTTCCGACATTCTCGCCGCGATAGAGAATATCTTGTGCCGCCTCTGCCTCGGTTATGGGGAGAACCTTGTAGATAGTGGGCTTAACCTCGCCTGTTTCAACCTTAGGCCATACATCGCGTACAAGGCTTGCTAAAATCTGCGCCTTTGTTTCGGGTGTTCTTGAACGAAGGGTACTTCCGACAATGCGTACATTTCTTACATATATGTTTTTAAGGTCAATTTCGGTTTTCTGTCCCGCCAATGCGGCTATCATAATCCAGCGTGCGCCGTGGGTTAAATAATGGATACATTTACCCATTATCTCGCCGCCTAAACAGTCGATTGCAACATCAACTCCGTGACCGTTTTCTAATTCTTCTTTAAGTACTTCCACAATGTCTTCTTTGGTAGTTACAACCACTCTGTCGGCGTTTAAATGCTTTATGTTGCTTGCAATTTCTTCTGTAAGAACGGTTGTTATTACTCTTACGCCGAACGCCTTTGCCATAGGAATAATAACGCTTGCAAGACCGCTTGCGCCCGCGTTCATAAGTAAGGTATTGCCCGCCTTGATTCCGCCCTCAATAAAGAGGTTTAAGTACGCGGTCGCAAAAGCCTCGGGAATTGCCGCCGCTTCAACCATAGAGCAGTTTTTAGGCACGGGCATAAGCATATCGTACTTAACATTAGCATACTGGGCATATCCGCCGCCGCCAAGCAAAGCACAAACCTTATCGCCTATTTTCCAGTTAGATTTTTCCTTTGCGCCGTCAGCTATTTCAACAATAGTTCCGGCTATTTCGAGTCCCATCCACTCGGGACAGCCGGCAGGCGGGGGATAGTCTCCCTCTCTCTGCATTAAGTCCGCTCTATTCAGCGCCGCCGCCTCAATTTTTACAAGGCAGTCGTCATTTCCTAAAATCGGATTGGGAACATCGTCCCATCTCAAACTTCGGTCGTCGTTTACTAAAATTGCTTTCATAGTTTATTCACCTTCAAAATATAAATATTTACTGTTTTTCATAAAATTGCTTCCACCAAGAGCTTGACGGATTGGGGTCGCCGACAAAGGTAATATTTTCACTTAAAGTGTCGTGCTTAAGAGATTTATTGAGTGACAGCGCTTCAGCCAGCACCGAGCCTATAACCTCCTGCATTCTGTAAAATCCGATGTCATTCGGATGAAGGCCGTCTTTAGTACAGTTATGATAGAAATCACCGTCAAACAAAGTTTTTCCGTCAATAAAATAAACCTTTTTATCGCCATTGTCAAGCGCATACTCGTAGGTTTTGGTTATAATCTCCTGTCGTTTCCTGCTTTCTGTAGGATTGGAGAAGTAATCGGGTTTTGTGATGATAATATACGGTATGTCGGGGTGAGCGGTTCTGATTGTTGTATACAAATTAAGGTGGGTATTTTTCAATTCATCGCAACCGTTTGCGTTATGGTCATAATCGCACACAAAAGCGCACATATCAAGACCTGCCATATATTCAGCAATTTCTTTTTCACCCCTTGCAGCGCCTGAAAAGCCTAAATTAAGATAATTAAGATTATACTTTTGCGAAATCATAGCCTCATAGGTGACCCCGGGGCGGGAAGCCCAAGCCCCGTGAGTAATTGACGAACCGTAAAACACTACGGGCTTTTCATTTATATACCGAGCACCGGGTTGCAGGACAGCGTCGTCGTCAATACCGAGATAAAAGCTCGCAAACTTTGCCGCATAGGGAAAATTCAGCGTGTAGTTCAACACCTCTGTGCCGTATGACAATCTGTTCACGGCTTCAAATTGTCCTTTGCATATAAAATATTCTACATTGCGAAATCCAACCGAAAAAATTTCACGGTTGCCATCTACACGGTATAAATCAAAGCCGACATCTCTATGTTCAAGAACATCAGCCCTGATTGCGATGTTCTTCGTATTGGTAGCAAACCTTATTCTCCCGCCCGCGGTCATATTATAAGCTCCGGCGACTGCTTCACTCACAGATTTCGCCACGCTTTCAGGCAGGCGTTCAAAGTGTCTGTCCATACCGTAAACATCAATGTTATTATCGGTAATGCTGTACCACTTCATTTAAAAAATCTCCTAAATCTGTTTTCTGACATTGACAAAAGCAAAGTCCTGATTGCGGTTATTATTTAAAAGCCTATATTATTAAGTTCGATTTTAATTCCGTCCTCAATCGAAGTAAAATCTTCATTTTTAAAACCTGTTGCCTTAAGGATTTTAGTATTATCAACGGCTCGGTCATAAAGCCTGTCATAGAAAAGGCCGTTGCCGCCGTGGCCGGTGCTTACATACTCCTCAGTATCAGCCCATCTGAAGTTTACGCCCGTAAGCCGTGTATAAATATCGGCGACCTCGCCCCAAGTCAGGTTCTGTCCGCTTGAAACGGTGTAAGCCTCTCCAAGACATTCCTTTTTAAAGAGAAGATTTGCGATAAGCTTTCCCGAATTGCCCGCCCAGTCAAGACCGGCGGTGAGATTTTTTGCGGCTTCAGGCAAAATCACGGTTTTTCCCGACCTTGCGGCGTCAATAATCTCGTGTCCAGAAACGGTAACTAAATCAAACCTTTTATCGGAAAAGGAAATCACGGGGCGTACAACCGTCCAGTTTTCAGTGCCCGACTCCTCTCGCAAAAATTTTTCGCAGATTGCTTTAGGTACTGCGTAATCTTCGCTTTTCAAAAACTCCTCGTCCTCAACAACATCCGCCAGGAAGGGTGCTTCCTCTGTAAGCGGCTGCTTTGATTCTGCATAAACACGGTAGGAGGAAAGGAAAATAAGCTGGTCGGTTTTTGAAGTAAGAAGCTTATGGACGGGCTTATACATCTCGGGAACATAATAATGTATAAAGTTTACTATACCGTCATAGTACTTGTCCTTTAAAAATTCAGTAAGATAATTCAAGTCCGCCTTTGCTTTATAATAGTGAAGATTTGAGTTGTCGGAGGTGTAATCCTCAAGACAAATTACATCTACGGCACAACCTTTATTTAAAAGCTCCTTTGCAGTATATGTACCCAGAGTTCCTCCGCCTGCTATAAGCAATACCTTTTTCATACCTTTTCACCGCACGCTTTCAATAATATTTTATGCAGTTTTCTTTCGTATTCATAGGTGTAAGGATTAGACCTTACGCCGTTTATATAATCGGCAAAGGCGCGGAACATACCGTCAAATCTGCCGAAAGCCTCGGTTTCGTAACACTCTGCTTTTGAGGTAAAGGCTTCCGAAAAGTTCTCCCTTACGGTGGTTTTTTGGGCGTTGAAAATTTCCGTGCTTTCCGCTCCCGTTTCAATGGGACGCAGTTCTACCGTACCCTTTGTTCCGACCACCAAAAGATGCCTGCGCTCATAGCCACCGTCCTCTACCGCGGTGCTTTTAGCCACCGAGACGCCGTTTTTGTACTTAAATACCGCCATACCGAAATCCTTTGCGTCAGTCCCCTCAAGTCCCGACGAGCGGCTTAAGGGTATTATCTCTTCGGGGTCGCCCATAATGGAATAAACCAAATCCACCATATGACAGCCCAAAAAGTAAAGCATTCCGCCGGGATAAGCCTTAAGCCAGTTGCGCTTAGGCAGTGCGTGTCGGCAGTCCATCTCTCCCTCGGCGGAGATTATATCACCGAGCTTGCCCGCCTTAATATCCTCTTTAAGCTTAATAACAGCGGGGTTATATCTGTACATATAAGCCATATGAAAAACAAGCTTCTTTTTTTCCACAATATCAATTAATCGGTCAAATTCGGCGTCATCAACGCCGCCCGGCTTATCCATCTGAATATGTAAGCCCTTTTCGGCCGCCATAATCGCATATTTCGTCAAAGCCCTGTCCTCGGTTTCAATGCACACCGCGTCAAGGTCGGGGTAATTTAAAATCTCATCAAGGGTGAGTTGCTTTGCGTCACCTATAGCCCACTTATGCGCCTGATTGCCGAACTGCGGTATATTATATTCGTCCTCGGGAACCGTGCAGTAGCCGACAAATTCAAAAATATCGCTTAATTTCTTAAAGGTGGGAATGGGTGAAAAGGCGTGGTCGTGACCCGTACCTATCTGGGCTATTTTAATTCTTTTCATTACAGCATTCTCCAATCAAACTGAACCATCGGGAAGGACTTTTCATTGGCAAGACGGGTATAAACTTCGGGGGCTTCCACCGGTGAATGAACCTCATCAATCATATCCGAAAGCTTGATTCTGCCCATTTCGGTAAGCTTAATGGTTGTGGCTATATCGTCCTTTTGAGTCCACCAACCGTTGCTTGATTCAACCTGGGGACGGGCACCTGTATGAGCGCCTACAAGGGTGATTCCGGGACCGTGAACCTTTCTGTAATAGTCTATAGTAAAATCTTTATTTCTTGTGCAGCCCAAAAGCGCCACTCTGCCGTAGCGTGCCATACAGTCAAGTATGCCGTCAAGACCTGCGCCTATGCCTGTGACCTCAATGCCTACCTTTGCGCCGCCGCCTGTTATTTCCTTTACGGTATCGGCAAAATCTGCGGCAAAGGGGTCAAGGGCATAATCCGCACCTACCGAAAGTGCCTTTTCCCGCTTTTCGGGAACGGGGTCAACCGCAATAACGGGTACTGCGCCCGCCGCCTTTAAAAGCGGAATCGCTACAAGACCTAATACTCCCATACCCATTACTATTGCGGATTCGCCTATTTCAAGACGGCACTTTCTTATAGCCGCAAGGGGGAAAATAGAAATATGCGCTAAAGCGCCATCTTCGAACGAGACATTATCGGGCAATTTATATACTGAATTTTTATTGAGATTTATATAGCTTCTGTGCATAGTCCAGGACATAGCCACCCTGTCGCCGACCTTAAACTCGGAAACATTTTCACCTACCGCTTCAACTATACCCGATGAGCTGTAGCCTAACACCTTTGGAAAAACCACCGCACCCTGTGCGTTTGGATTAACATTAGGGTCGCCTATAAGATTAGAGCGCTCCGTACCGCTGCTTACAGTGGAAAAGGCAAGCTTTACCTGAACCTCGTCCTTTGCGGGGGCGGGAATTTCTCTGTCAAGAAGCTCCGCAACTCCGGGAGCCGTGAATGTGATTTGCTTGATTTTCATTTACATACCCTCCGTACATAATTTATGCCTTTATTATATTTGAATTGACTTTTTAAAGCAATACAATATAATATAATAAAAGGGTATGATTCTATAATATTTAAAGGGGGAATTGCAATGAGCGGCGTCTTTTCGTCCAATGATTATTATTTTTGCAGAATACGGTTTAAAAAATACCATTATACCGATAACCGAAAGGGTTCGCCTATGAACTATATAGCCTGTATGCTTAAAGGTAGGGCTGAAATTATATCAAATCGCCGTACCTTACAAATTAAAGAGGGAGATATATTTTTTATACCCGTGAATCTTCCCTATGAATCCTATTGGTACGGCGATGATGAGATAGAATTTCTCTCCTACGGCTTTTCAAATACCGAGGCCAAGGAAAAGCTGAATTTTAATCTGCAGATTATTGACTGTGATGAAAAGCTTAAAGATAAAATAATAAAAATTCCGACCGAGGGCAATTCCTTAAGCTGTGAAACCCTCAGCCTTTTTTACGGTGCTCTGTCAAAAATTATCCCTTATTTAAAGCAAAGCCAACCCGTCTCAAAAAAGGACGAAATCGTAAGAAATGCCAAGAAATATATAAGAAATCACACCGACTGCTCGGTAGCCGAAGCCGCCCAAAACTGCTTTGTCAGCGAGCCGTATTTATATTTGCTGTTTAAAGAAAATGTCGGCTGTACTCCGAACGATTACAGGCTAAAAGCTAAATGCAAAAAGGGTATTGAATACCTTTTGACCACCGACAAAACAGTAGAGGAAATAAGTGCCTTAATAGGGCTTAGCTCCGCCTCTCATTTCAGGAGGATATTAAAATCTCATATGGGTGTCACTCCGAAAGAAGTACGGAAAAACAGCGATTTCTAAGGCTGTTATATCTTTTTTCTGCCACCGTCTATTTGTATGTTTTGACCCACGATATAGCTTGCGTCATCGCTTGCAAGGAAGCATATAAGACTGGCGTTTTCGTTGCTTGTTCCCTCTCTTCCGAGATAAGAAAGCTCGTTAGGCGAGGCGGTATCCATCTCGGGGCTTACGGTACCCGGGGACACGCAGTTTACATATATACCCTTGTTTATTACCTCTTTGGCAAGCGCCTTTGTAAGGGAAATTACCGCTCCCTTAGTTGCGGAATAATGCGCCATATTCGCATTGCCGTAAACGCCCGCAACAGAGGAAACATTTACGATTTTTCCGTAGCCTTTTTCAATCATTTTAGGCAGCACAGCCTTAATAAAATTAACCGTTCCGAAAACATTTATATCAAAATACTTGCGCCATTCTTCGATAGGCGTATCCAAAACGGTGGACCAGCATCTCCAGATAGCGGCGTTATTTATAAGAATATCAACACCGCCAAAGGCTTCTTCCGCCTTTTTAACCGCGTCGTCAATCTCGGCTTTGTTGCCAATATCGCATTTTACTGCGATAACATCCTTGGTGTATTCTTGGATCTCCTTTTTGACACTTTCCATCTTTTCGGTATCCACATCAACAAGCACTACTTTAGCGCCGTTTTGTGCAAACATAATTGATACGGCTTTACCGATTCCCGCCCCCGCGCCTGTAATAAGGGCTGTTTTTCCTGTGAAATCAAACTTCATAATACCGTCTCCTCTTAAATGTTATTTGTTTAATAAATACCTTATAAGCTTTACATCGCTTAAAAGGGGTTGAGCGGGGGTTGCCATGGCATCGTGCTCGTATACGCAAAGGTACATACAAGAGCCTATTTCTCCGCCTACTCTTCTTAAAAGCTTACACCTGTTGTTGCAAAGGAACAAGAAGGGTATGCCCAATTTTTCTTTCAGCATATTTATTATTTTAAGGTTTTCGAGCTCCTGCTCTACAGTGTCGGCACCAGTCACTATTTTGGAAATATCCGCTCCCCTGCGTTTGTGCTCAAGTGCAATTTCAAGCACCCTTTCGGCGGGGGTGTATTTCATAACATGGGAGGACATAAGCACCTTTGCGCCCTTTTGGTGAATTCTGTTAATCAGCTCAATCTGCTTGTTTATCGCGTTTTCATCTACCGCGACCTCATCGGGCTGTCTATCAAAATAATCCCCCATAACATCGCATAATTCCGCCCCGCATTCGGCAAGCTCTACAAGCTCGTCGCCAAGCTCGTCATCACTTTTTCCATTGTTTTGCGTGCCACGGTAATTGGTGACATACGACGGTCTGCCCTCAGCATAGCTGAATAAATCACGGTAAACCTCGGGGGTTCTGTATTCGGGGAGCATTTGCTCAAACTGTATTCCGAAAGCTTCTGCCCCCGCAGGGATAGCCTTATCCATAAGCTGTTTAATTCTTGTAGGATTATTTGCCTGTACCATAACCGTAAGGGTTGCTTTTTCGTAGTTTAAAAAATTGTATTCCATACTTAACACCTTCTGCCTGCGGCATTTCTTCCGCCGTCTATCAAAATATTTTCACCGTTAATAAACTGCCCCTTATCCGAAGCAATAAATAAAATCAAATCTATAATTTCCTGCGGCTCGGCGGCTCTGCCTAAAAGCGTGTGCATATTTGCCATAGCCGCCCTTGTAAGCACGGGCCCCGGAGACACGCAAACACAACGAACGCCGTATTTAGCACCGTACTGTGCAAGCGATTTTGTAAGTCCGTACATAAGTCCCGCCTTAGAGGTCGGATATTCTACACCGTAACCGTCGCCTTCTGCGCCCGATATTGAACCGATATTAATTATAAGTCCGCTTTTTTGTTCACGCATCTGCTTTAATACCGCGTGGGCGAAATAAAAGGGACCCTTTAAATTAACATCAATTCCCCAATCGTAAACATCTATCGGAACATCGGGAAATTCGGGATATTTACTGCTGTCAACCTTTTGCATACGCACGGCCGTGCCGCCCGCAAAGTTGCACATTATATCAATACTACCGAAGACCTCGACCGCCTTGTCCCTCGCATTGCATACCTGCGCATAGTCACGCACATCGCAGATTACGCCGATTGCCCTGCCGCCGTTTTTTGAATTGATTTCTTCTACTTTTTCGTTAAGTACTTTCTCATTTACATCGCACATAACGACATTGCCGCCTAAAGACGCCCAATTTTGTGCGAACAACAGTCCCATACCCGACGCCGCACCGGTTGATATTGCCGTTTTCCCTTTAAATTCCATAATTTCAGCTCCTTAAGGTTTTCTTTATTATAAATCAGCCGATAGGCATTAACAATGTGTAAAATGATATTACTTTGATGTTTTTGATACTATTTTACTCTTTTTAATTGATTTTTTTGCATAAAGAAATTATAATTTAACTATTATCGGAAATCGGAGCGGATACTTTATGAATATTATTAATAAAATCACCGTCACGGATATTAAAGAGCTCTTCACCGTATCCTCTCCTAAAGGAAGAAGTGAAGAGATAAAAAACAGAAAAAGCTACGGTCTTTCCTTTTGCGCAGAGGGGAAAATAACCTATGAAATAGGCGGAAAACAAGCGGTCTCCGACGAAAACCACGCGGTTATTCTGCCCAAAGGCAGGAGCTATTCCCTAAACGGCGACAAAAGCGGAATATTTCCCGTTATAAACTTTGATTGCAAAGAGTTTTTATGTGATGAAGTTATCTCCTTATCCATTCAAAGCGCGGATACATATATAAAGGATTTTGAAAAAATGAAAGCTCTGTCCCTCTTTGAGGAAAACAGAGCTAAAATGATGAGCGTATTTTATAACATACTGCACCGTCTTTCCTTGGAAAGCTCGGTGCGTAATGTGATTACCCCTGCAATAAAGCATATTGCAAAAAACTACCAAAATCCAAAGCTTTCAAACGCCGTGTTAGCCGAACAATGCAATATAAGCGAGGTTTATTTCAGAAAAATCTTCACCGAAACATACAAAACCACGCCAAAGCAGTTTATTGTGGATATACGCATAAACAAGGCAAAACAGCTTTTATCAGACGGATTTTTAAATATCGGCGCTGTAGCAGAGAAATGCGGTTTTTCAAACCAATATCATTTCTGCCGACTTTTTAAGGAGAAAACAGGCCTTACACCTACCGAATATATGAAGCAAAACCGTATTTATAAAATTTGAAGACTGTAAATAGAGTATGCCAAAAAGTGTTTTAATAAGGTTGAACGACCAAAACACTAAGGAGGCATACTCTTGTAAAAAACAGTATAACACAGATAACGGAAAAATTCATCAAAAATATCGGATTTTTTGAGTTTTCTTTTGTTCAGTAGACATTAATTAATTTTCAAATTTTCAAAAGTCTTAATGCTTTCTTAAAAGCCATACTGTCATTTCGGTTTCGCCGCGATTGGCAAAGGCGTAATAAGGAATAAGCGTGAGGGGTATTTCCTCATAATCGTCGCCTGCTTCATAGTAAAGGCTGTCGGTTTCCTTGGGGCGCTAAGCCTTTGTTTTAAGCACAGGCAGTAAAAATTCGCTTTCTTTAATTTCAAACCCCGCATTTATATTAATCGAAACACTCTTTACATCTGCGCCGTTGTCAATACCCTCTGCACAGTAAACCACAGGACCGCGCATTATTGCTACTCTTCCCGCGTCGGAATGGACGCGGCGGTTTGCGGCGATAAGTCTTACCGGCATATCAAGCTCAATTTCAAGCTCGTCATTTCCGGCAAGTTGAACATAAGTACTTTAAAAAAATCCACGGCATCGGTTTAAAGGAATATTTAGCGGTTCAAAGAATGAAGCTTGCAAAGGATTTTCTTCTCACCACCGATATGAGCGTTAAACAGATTTCAAGAGAACTTGGCTACAGCGAAGAAAACCTATTTATAAAATTCTTTACATACCACGAAAAAATAAGCCCCGCCGCTTTTAAAGCAAAATACTGCAATACACATATAAATAATAAATGATAAAGCCAAATCCATTCAGTTGGATACCTGTTTGATTCAGAGGAATATCGCAAATGCGATACGGTTCTCAAGCATACGCGGGCACCTGTGATTAACTCCCATTTCTCCCAGAGAATACCGCAATGAACATTCCTAAATACACATAATATCAGGTCTTTAAGAATGAAGCTACTTTTGGCGGCATAAAAAGGAAAAAATCTCACAAGGTATATAAAAAAGATGTTGAAAGCAAATATAATTGCTCCAACATCTTTTAAATTTTCTTGTAAGAAAAATTTATTTTTTTCCTGTTGAACCGAAGCCGCCTTCTCCGCGGTCTGTGTCAGAAAGCTCGTCTGTTTCGCAAAACTCCGCCGCTAAAAAGGGTGCTATTACAAGCTGTGCTATGCGTTCGCCATCTGTGATTTCCTGCTCCGCACCCGAATGATTATGAAGCGACACCATAACTTCACCTCGATAATCGCTGTCAATAACACCGACCTTATTTGCGGGAGCAAGTCCTCTTTTTGTTGCAATTCCGCTTCTGGCATAAACAAGACCGGCATAGCCTTCAGGTATTTCTACCGCAAGACCCGTATGTATCATTTTAGTCTCACCCGGAGCAAAACGCAATGTCTCGCCGTTTGTAAGGGCATATAAATCCGCTCCCGCGGCAAACTGAGAACCATATGTCGGCGCATGCGCATTTTTATCGAGCTTTTTAAAATTAACCTTTACCATAATTCATCTTCCTATTCGTAAATATTTCCCGAGCCCATTTTTCTTTGCCAAACACCCTCAAGCCATACGGCTTTTCCTGAAACAAGCGATTTTTTAACATCTAATATACGCTGATTGGATGAGCCTCTGAAAATAAGGTCGGGGCTTTTAAGCTCCTCTACAAATTTTCCGTCCACCAAAACATCAATTAAGGACAGCATTTCGATAGCTGTAGAGTCGGTAAGCTTTTCAAGCTCAAAGCCCGTATAACACCAGACGGGCTTTCCGGGATTTCTTTCCTTAACCTTTTTAAGCAATTCGGTCAAAGCCGCACGGTTTTCAGGCTCAAACGGTTCGCCGCCCAATAAAGACAAACCTTTTATATAATCCTTATCAAGCTCTGTCAGTATTTCATTTTCAGTATCCGCCGTAAAGGGCTTTCCGTAACCAAAGTCCCAAGCCTCACGGTTAAAGCAGTTTTTACACCGATGACGGCAACCGCTTACAAAAAGAGAAACCCTGACACCGGGTCCGTTTGCAATATCAAATTTTTTTAATGCTGCATAATTCATTTTAAAACCCATAAATTACAAAAGTTTGGGACGGCTCGGACACCGTCCCATTTAATTACAATATTACAGATGAAGAACTCTTTCCTTAATTTCCTGAGTTCTGCCCTGATTCCAGAACTGGGTGCCGATATAACCGCAGGTGCGGCGGGCAACATTCATCTTGTCCTGATCGGTATTTCCGCAGTTCGGACAGCACCAAACAAGCTTGCCGTCCTCATTTTCCTTAATCTCAATCTCGCCGTCAAAGCCGCAGTTGTGGCAATAGTCACTCTTGGTATTAAGCTCTGCATACATAATATTATCGTAAATAAACTGCATAACCGAAAGCACAGCATCCAGATTGTTCTGCATATTCGGTACTTCAACATAGGAGATTGCACCGCCGGGGGAAAGCGCCTGGAACTTAGACTCAAGTGCCAGCTTATCAAACGCGTCTATATTCTCGGTAACATGAACATGGTAACTGTTGGTTATATAATTCCTGTCGGTCACACCCTTTATCACACCGAAACGCTTTTGCAGACATTTTGCAAACTTATAGGTAGTGCTCTCAAGCGGAGTGCCGTAAAGCGAATAATCTATATTCTCTGCCGCTTTCCACTTGGCGGTATATTCATTAAGCTTCTTCATAATCTCAAGTCCGAATTCCTCGCCCTCGGGTTCGGTAAGCTTTTTACCTATCATACTGTAAACACATTCCCAAAGTCCCGCATAACCGAGCGACAGAGTGGAATATCCGCCGTGGAGATACTTATCAATAGTCTCGCCCTTTTTAAGTCTTAGGAGTGCACCGTACTGCCAAAGTATCGGAGCGGCGTCCGAAACGGTGCCTGTAAGGCGTTCGTGACGCGACTGGAGCGCTCTGTGGCAAAGCTCCATACGGCTGTCAAAAATCTCCCAGAATTTATCCATATCCTTTTCGGCAGAAAGACCTATATCAACAAGGTTTACGGTTACAACTCCCTGATTAAAGCGGCCGTAATACTTAGGCTTGCCGTTTTCGTCCACATAAGGAGTAAGGAAGCTACGGCAACCCATACAGGTGTAGCAATGACCCTCGCCGTTTTTATCAACCTTGTTTTTAAGCATTACCTTTTCGGAAATGTAATCGGGCACCAAACGCTTTGCGGTGCATTTGGCGGCGAGCTTGGTTAAATACCAATACTTACTGCCCTCGGTTACATTGTCCTCCTCAAGCACATAGATAAGCTTCGGGAAAGCAGGGGTAATCCAAACGCCCTTTTCGTTTTTAACACCCTGATAACGCTGTCTTAGTACTTCCTCTATAATTAACGCTAAGTCGCTCTTTTCCTGCTCGTTCTTAGCCTCGTTCAGGTACATAAATACCGTAACAAACGGTGCCTGACCGTTTGTGGTCATAAGGGTTACAACCTGATACTGTATCATCTGAACACCCTTTGAAACCTCGTTCAAAAGGCGCTTTTCGGTAATTTCCCTTGCCTTTTCCTCATCAAGAGGTGCGCCTATATCACGGAATTCATCGCAGACATCGGCATATATCTTTTTACGGCTGACATCAACAAAAGGCGCTAAGTGCGCAAGGCTTATGCTCTGACCGCCGTATTGGCAGGAAGCAACCTGTGCTATAATCTGAGTTGCGATATTGCAGGCAGTGGAAAAGCTGTGAGGCTTTTCAATAAGAGTACCGCTTATAACGGTGCCGTTCTGTAGCATATCCTCAAGATTTACAAGGTCGCAGTTGTGCATATGCTGCGCGAAATAGTCCGCGTCATGGAAATGGATAAGTCCCTGCTCATGTGCCTCGACAATATCCGAGGAAAGAAGCAGACGCTTTGTTATATCCTTGCTGACCTCACCCGCCATATAGTCACGCTGAACGCTGTTAACAGTCGGGTTTTTATTGGAATTTTCCTGCTTTACTTCCTCATTATTGCATTCAATAAGGCTCAAAATCTGCTCGTCTGTAGTATTAGATTTTCTGATAAGTGCACGCTGATAACGATAGGTTATGTAACGGCGCGCCACACTGAAGGCACGCTGATTCATAATCTGGTTCTCTACCATATCTTGTATTTCTTCAACGCTCAATGACCTGTTGACATTCATTGCCGCGCTCTCAACATCCTCAGCGATGCGTTTTATCTGAATATCCGACATACGCTCGCTGGGAACAACGCTTTCGTTGGCTTTTTTGACCGCTATTTCGATTTTTTTAGGGTTAAAATCAACCTCTGCGCCACTTCTTTTAATTATTTTCATCTGTTTTTTACCTCCCGCCGATATTTTGGTGTTCAGCTTCTCAATACACAATATCTTGTTAATGCAGTGTCTATTATACCACAAATTCTTGAAATATCAAGTGTATTTTTTTACAAAATCAAAAAAATTTTTTCGTGCGTTTTATACATTAGGCTTAAAACCCTCTCCTAAGATTTCTCCTGCCTCGGCTATAACTATAAAGGCATTTCGGTCATTTTCCCGCACAAATCGGCATACTGCAGAAACCTCGTTACGCCTTACGGTGCACATAAGCATATTAAGCCTTCTTCCCGTATAAGCGCCCGTGACACCTATCACCGTAATTCCCCTTTTTACAAGCGCCATTATCTCCCGAGACAGCGCTTCCGATTTCTCGGTTATAATATAAATTATTTTTCCCTTGTCCGCACCGTAGAGCATCATATCTATAACCCTTGAAGATGCGTAAAGTGCTATAACCGAATAAAGTGCACTTTCAATACTTTTGTATGCAAGTGTAGATAGTGATACAACTACCGCATCGAAAAGAAGCATAAGTCTTCCAACGGTTAAATGAGGAAACCGTAGGTTAATTAGCTTTGCTATAATGTCAACTCCGCCTGTTGTGGCACCGCGCAGCATAAATATGCTTATACCAAATCCCATTAAAAGCCCGCCGAAGACCGCGGCTAATATTGGGTCTATGGTAACTGCGGGCAAAAATGCCTCGACAATATCAAGTATTATCGAAATAATAACCGTAGAAACCGTGGTTTTTAAAATAAAGATACCGCCGAGCTTTATGAATCCTATTATCAGTATCGGGATATTAAGTAAAAACATCATAGTGCCGATAGGCAGCATAAAAAGGTAATTAAGCACGGTTGCAATACCTGTAAGTCCTCCCGGCGAAATTTCATTTGCCGAAAGAAACAGTAACACCGCTACCGAATAAATGATTCCGCCTGCAATAAACAAAAGCAAATCGGTTGCTACAACAATACCTGATTTTATCTTCATGCCACTCACATCCAAAAACAGCTTTAATTTTAGTTTAACCGTTTATTAAAAAAATAAACTAAGCTACGCATTTAGCATGTCGTGGCTCTCGGTTGGCGTTTACGATTTTAATTGACCGATGTTGACTTTAAGTTAAATTATTGTTGACTTTTTAAGCGGCTTGTGTTACGATAACTAAGTGGGTCAACTGCCTTGCTTATTTTCATAACTCTTATATCTCCGTAGCTCAACCTTGTAGAGTGACCGCCTCTGAGAGTTTGTTATAACATTTGCTTTCACGGCAAAAGTAAGTGACAATGTGTTATTTGACAATTAGATATTATTATAGATTTCAGAAAAGCCCCCTTAGTTAAATGGATATAATAAACCCCTCCTAAGGTTATACTAAATCGCTTGCCTTGCCTAAAAAGGCAAGCGGTAATATTGATACAATTTCATAAATGTCCTCGTACCTCAGCAGGATAGAGGGTCCGCCTCCTAAGCGGAACGCCCCCGGTTCGAATCCGGGCGAGGACGCCACAAAAAACGCCGAAAGCCTTGATTTTTCAAGGTTTTCGGCTTTACTTTTTCTCTGAAGTCCTTATTTGTCCTGCTCGGATTTCTCTCTGTGAACTTTCCGTTTTTCTCAGGTTGCGGACTCTCTATTCCTTGAAAATCTTGCTAATCAAATTAGCAGGAAACCCCCATTTTTGCTAATGAAAATCGACTTTCTGCTAATCGGCACAAAAATCGTGCTAAAAAACTTGCTAATTGAAAAGTGTGCTTATAATAGTTCGACCTTGTTTTACCCTGTACCTTTTAATCCCTTTGTTATCTTGTATTATGGCTTCACTTAACGCACATTTCAAAAAAAGGCTTTCCTTATATATAATGAAAGTGTCAGGAGGTAATGGATATGAGAAACAAGAACTACTACATAAATCTTAATGACCGTGAATACTTAGATGTTCTTTCCTCTTTGATGAACAAGAGAAATAAATTGATCCAAAGCGGCAAGTATACCGATGGTATTGACGAAGTAATTATGAAGATTAAGACGGCTAAGAAAAGAACTTTTCGTGTCCTCTATATATAAGTATATGAGTTCGACATTCAGATTTCAATAAAAATTTATTTCAGGCAGCTCCGTTTCGTTTGTCAATACGAAGCGGAGTTTTCCTTTTGAGCCACCCTTTCCTTTCGAGGATCTGGTGGCTTTTTTAATTTTTTCAAAAAATTTTTCAAAACACCCTTGTGGTTTGCCCTTTCTCAGTGCGAATTAGTGAAAGGGTTGTTAATCGACTCCGATAAGGAGCAGCTCTTTCGCTGTTCCTTGAAAATTGAATATCAGGTGCATAGGACTTCAGTTCTGATGATTAGCCACCTTAACGGGTACGCCAAGACTTCCGTATGGAACGAGCGAGAACCCCCGTTATAAATATCAGGTTGCCCTTGATACGGCGATGACAGTCAGAATGATAATGGTACTTCTCTACGGAGCAGGCGGAGAACCCGGCTGAGGTGAAATTCCTATGAAGCGGTGAAGCACACCGCTACCTATGTACTTCCCTTGCAAGGGGTGTTGAGAACAAATATTGCAAAAATGAACATTAGACCGAAGCAAAGCGTTTCTTCGGTCTTTACATAGCACCTTATATCAAGATGCTAAATCCAAATGAAAGGAGAACAGAAAATGCCTAACTGCAATACGATTGCTATATGTAATCAGAAAGGCGGCGTTGGTAAAACGACCACCACCGTCAACTTAGGCGTAGGCTTGGCAATGCAAGGGAAAAAGGTACTCCTTGTAGATGCCGATCCACAGGGCGACCTCACAACTTGTCTTGGATGGCAAGATACGGACAATCTGCCTATTGCACTACCTGACAAAATGGTTGAAGTTATGCAGGACAAATGCAAAGAGCCAATGAAAGGTATTCTACATCATAAAGAAGGTGTTGACCTTATTCCCTCTAACAGCGACCTTTTCGATTTTGAAATCAGTCTTGTAACTGCAATGAACCGTGAAGCCATTTTGAGAAACTACCTGAACGAAGTAAAGCATAACTACGATTATATTATTATCGACTGCTCACCTTCGCTTGGTATGATGACTCTCAATGCTTTATCGGCGGCAGATAGCGTAATCATTCCCGTTCAGGCTCATTACCTTCCGGCGAAGTGTATGACACAGTTGATGAGAACAATTACAAAGGTAAAGAAGCATATCAATCCCAAACTCAATATAGACGGTATTCTCTTAACCCTTGTAGACAACAGAACAAACCTTGCCAAAAGCACCATAGATGCTTTGCGTGAGAACTTCGGTAGTTATATCAAGATATATAACACCCACATTCCCATTGCAATCAAAGCGGCAGAGGTCAGTTCCAAAGGCAAAAGCATTTACGCCTATGAACCCAATAGCACGGTGTCAAAAGCCTACACCGAATTTTCAAAGGAGGTGTTAGCCGATGGCAGGAAGAAAGAGCGACTTCACTCTGCCCAAGTTCGATGATATTTTCTCGACTCAGGAAATGAGAGATGATGAAAAGCTCGCCAAAATCCGAGATATTCCCGTAGAGCTGATTGACGATTTCCCCGATCACCCATATAAAGTGCGTGACGATGAAGATATGATGCAGCTTGCTGAGAGTATCAAAGAACGTGGCGTGATTACACCCGCTACTGTTCGTCAAAAGGAAGATGGCAGATATGAACTCATTTCAGGTCACAGAAGAAAACGAGCAAGCGAACTTGCGGGATTTGAAACCCTGAGATGCGAAGTCGTAGAACTTGACCGTGATGATGCTACTATCTTAATGGTAGAAAGCAACTTACAGAGGTCGGTAATTTTACCGAGTGAAAAAGCCTACGCTTATAAAATGCGTTTGGATGCGATGAAAAGAAAGGCAGGCAGACCGAGCAAAGAAAATCTGTCCCCAGTGGGGACGAATTTACGAACCGATGAACAGTTAGCTCAAGAAACGGGCGACAGTAGAAACCAAATTCACAGATATATACGTCTGACAAACCTTGTCCCCGAACTGCTTGAGTTCGTAGATGACGGCAAAATGAAAATGCGACCTGCCGTAGAAATTTCGTATCTTGACGAAGATTGTCAGCGTGACCTCGTTGATGAAATCGACTTGAACGACTGTACCCCTTCCCACGATCAAACAATTCGTATGCGAAAGATGTTTGAGGAAGGAAAACTCACACCTGAAGCAATCCAAGCCATTATGTCCGAACAAAAACCAAATCAGCGTGAAAAGATTGTCCTTCGTGATGAACGTGTGCGAAAGCTCATTCCCAAGAATGTCCCACTCAGTCAGACGGAGGACTTTATTTGTAAGGCATTGGAGCATTACAACAACTTTTTGCGAAAACGTGCAGAGCGTGACACAAGGTAGTAGGAGTATAAATTTCCCGTTCCCCTTTCTCACACTCTAACCCCTAATTACAAGCTAACTTACCGAAAAAGATATATACTATCTCCCTGAATAAACTATCTCAAAAGTATATGTCTTTCTCATAAAGAAATGGCACAATTTACACTTGAAGGAGGTGGTTGCTATGATTTAAGTTTGCTCTCATAAATTCGCACCTTTGTCGGAGTGAGAAAATCTCCGTACAATGTGGGTAGAAAAGCAAAGGAGCGTGAGTTTATGAGAAAGCACATTTTACCCATTCTGCTTGTTCTGTTAATGGTGTTGCTTGTGGGATGTTCGCATACAAACGAACTACCGAAGGACACCGAAATCAGTTCTTCTTCGGTTGGTGAATTTTCGGAGCTAAAACAAGACGAGAACTTAACTGATGAACCGAGTATTTCCACAACGGAAAGCACCGCTTCATCGACTGAAAATGAAGTTGTTACAGAGCCTACCGAAAGCCAAGAAAAAGAGGATAAAAAACCTACTTCTTCGGTAAGTAAACCAACGGAAAAACCTGAGAAAACACCGGAAACAAGCGAAACCAAGCCTGCTCAGTCGCAGACTGAAAAGAATGAACCTGAAAAGAAACCCACAGAAACACAACCCGTTAAGCAGCCTGAAGAAAAGATACCTGAAACAACCAAGCCTGAAACTACCAAACCGAGTACGGAACAGATAAAGCCTACGGAAGATCCTAAGCCTGAACCCGAACCGGAAACACAAGCACCTGAACCGACAGAGCCACCTAAAGCCTTTGATATTGACTATTGGATCGGCTTTGCAAAAAGCTATGCACAGAGCAAAGGTCTTGTTTTGGATACTGCCGCAGTTGATTGTTGGGACAATCCTATCCGAGCAGGTTCGCATTGTATCTACCTCGAAAGAGATATACAAAGCCGATTGAACCGATATGCAAACGACGAGGATATAACCGATGTATGGATTTGGGCAGAGTCGGTCGGCAATGATTGTTATGATATTTATATCGGCTACGCTTAACAAAATATTCTAAAGAACGCACCGTGAAAAATCGGTGCGTTTTTCTATGTCAAAAGGAGGTAAAAACCTAATGAAAAAGAGTTTTTTCAAGAAGGGTGCATCGGCGTTGCTTGCCGTTGTGATGTGCCTTTCTACTTTTCTTGGCATCGGTTCGACAACCGCCTTTGCCGCAGAAAACACCACCGATGAAGTCGTAATGTTCTCCTTCCCCCGTGAAGGTGATAGTAACTTCGGCGGTGATTGGGGACACGGCGAACTCAAGTATATGAACGGTTGGTCTGCCGCATCCACCAAAAAGATCACAGTATATACCATCGGTTCGTGGACGGGCAATGCGTGTTACTGTATTGAACCCGGTACGCCACTTAACATTGGCGATGTTATGACGAAGCGTGATGAAAACTATTGGGACAATTACCCGTCAGCCTACAACAAGACCATTTCTGCTGACGAGATCAAGTTGTTCATTGGTCGTATTTTTCAGTATGGCTACACCGGAAAGGTAGATATTGATTGGCGTTCTCAGAACTCCGCAGATGCGGATAAGATGGCTCATATTATGGCAACACAGACTCTTATTTGGGAAACAGTTGTCGGTGAGCGTGACTCCAACTTTAACCACGTTGATACGGGTAGCTATGATGCTATCAACGACCGTGTAAGCAAGAACCATCCGCTTTACAGTCAGTATATCAGCTACTACAACAGTATGGTATCCAACGTGCAGAAGCACTCCAAAGTACCGAGCTTCTTTGCTAAGTCTACTTCTAAGGCTCAGGATATTGAACTTGAGTGGAACGGCACAAACTATTCCACTACACTCACCGACACTAACAACGTGTTAGGTAATTATTCTTTTACCGCAAGTGAGTCGGGTATCAGTTTTTCTGCAAGCGGAAACAAGTTGACTATTACCGCAACAAAAGCTCCTACAAGTAAAGTGAGCATTACCGCAACCAAGAATGGCTCTGTGCGAAAAGGTGTCGTTGTATGGTCGGACGGTAAATACGCACCCGGTTCAGGCATTCAGGACTTGTCTACCTTTGCCGCAGAAGTAAACGATCCCGTAAGGGGTTATCTCAACATCAAGGTCAGCTTGGGTTCTGCTAAAATCGTTAAGACCTCTGAGGACGGTAATGTTTCGGGCATTTCCTTTACCATTACCGGAAACGGTGTGAACAAGACTGTTAAGACGGGTTCTAATGGCGAGATTGTCATTGATAACCTTAGTCCCGGCACTTACACCGTTACAGAACAGTCTATCGGTTATTATGAGCCGCAGCAGTCTAAGACTGTAACGGTCGTGAGTGGACAGACGGCTTCTGTGAGTTTTAAGAACGTTCTCAAGCGAAGCGATTTGAAGGTCATTAAGACTTCCGAAGATAATATGAATGAGGGCGTTAAGTTCCACCTTTACGGCAAGTCCACTTCGGGACAGAGCGTTGACCTTTATGCTACTACCGATAAAAGCGGTGTGGCAATGTTTAAGAACGTGCTTGTAGGCACTAACTATACCCTTGAAGAAGTCGAAACCGCAGAAAGATATATCATTCCTGACAGTCAGGTTGCAGTTATCGAATGGGAAAAAGTTACCGAGAACGACTTTTATAACGAACTCAAGCGTGGCGATCTCAAAGTCGTAAAGACTTCCGAAGATAATATGGTTGAGGGCATTAAGTTCCACCTCTACGGTACTTCTCTCAGCGGTCATAAGGTAGACGAATACGCAGTTACCGATAAAAACGGTGTTGCGATGTTTGAAGATGTACTCATTGGTTCTCGTTATACCCTTGAGGAAGTAAACACCGCAGAAAAGTATATCGTTCCCAAAGCACAGACCGTTGAAATCGAATGGAACAAAGTCGTAAACAAGTCCTTTGAAAATATTTTGAAGCGTGGAGATCTCAAGGTGGTTAAGACTGCCGAAGATAAGCTCGTTGAAGGACTCAAGTTCCATTTGTACGGAACTTCTCTCAGCGGAATTAAGGTCGATGAGTATGCAACTACCGACAAGAACGGTGTTGCCACTTTCAAGAATATTCTTATCGGCTCTAACTTCACCATTGAAGAAGTAAATACCCCTATCCGCTATGTCATTCCTGAAAGTCAGAGTGCAGTCATTGAGTGGAACAAAGTGACTGAGAAATCTTTTGAGAACATCTTGAAAAAGTGGAGAGCCGACGTATATAAGCTCGACTCCGAACTTGCCGACAAGAATGGCGGTAGTGGTGTTCCCGTAAAGTTGGTTGACGGCGATTCCGATGAAATGATTGAAAAATTGGGCGGAGCTTACGGCAAGACTCAGGGCGATGCCACTCTCGGCGGCGCCGTGTACGGTGTATATAAGGGTGAAACTCTCGTAGACACTTACACAACCGATGAGAACGGTTACTTTATCACCGACTACTATGTATGCGGTGATGATTGGAGCATCCGTGAAATCACTCCGTCTGAGGGTTACTTGCTCGACACAACTATCTATCACATTGACTGCTCTGCTGAGAACTACACCGTAGAACTCAACACCGAGTATCCTGATGTGTATGAGAATATCATTAAAGGCAATATCGCCATTATCAAGCATACCGATGACGGTAGCACTAAAATCGAAACTCCCGAAGAAGGTGCAAAGTTTGAGATCTTCTTAAAAGCCGCAGGCAGTTATAAGAACGCAAAGGAAACTGAGCGTGATGTTATCGTCTGTGATGAACACGGCTTCGGACAGACAAAGATGCTTCCTTACGGTGTTTATACTGTGCATCAGGTCAGCGGTTGGGACGGTCGTGAGTTGATGCCTGACTTTGAGGTGTATATTGCTCAGCACGAAACAACCTACCGTTACCTTATCAATAACGCCAACTTTGAGAGCTATGTGCGAGTGGTAAAGGTAGATGCGGAAACTGAAAAGACTATCCCTTATGCGGGTGCGGCCTTCAAGATTTACAATCCTGACGGCGAGCTTGTAAAGATGACTTTCACTTATCCGACTCCTACTACCATTGACACCTTCTACACAGATGCAAACGGTTCTCTTGTTACACCTGAAAAGCTCCCTTACGGCAAGGGTTACTACCTTGTAGAAGTGGAAGCTCCTTTCGGTTATGTGCTTGACACAACTCCCGTGTATTTTGATGTAACGGAAGATAATTCTACTGAAGAAAGCGGGATTACTGTGATTAAGGTCAACAAGGCGAATATGGCACAGAAAGGTACTGTTACCGTAGAAAAGAACGGCGAAGTATTTTTTGGTGTTGATGTCAGCGGTGATGAAGATACCGTAATCTATCAGCCTATCTACAAAGATGCTGCCCTTGAGGGTGCAGTCTTTGAAATCAGAGCCGCAGAAGATATTTACACTCCTGACGGCACACTCCGTTATGCAAAGGGCGAAGTGGTAGACACCATTACTACCGGAGCTGACGGTTTAGCCAAGAGCAAGGAAATCTATCTTGGCAAGTACGAGGTTCAGGAAATCAAAGCACCTTACGGTTATGTAATCAGCAAAGACATTCATTCCGTTGAATTGATCTATGCAGGACAGAACGTATCCGTTACTGAAACTGCAACTTCTTTCTATAACGAAAGACAGAAAGCAACTCTTTCTATGCAGAAGGTTCTTGAAACAAATGACCTCTTTGAAATCGGTAATAACGGCGAAATCAAGAACGTAGTATTTGGCTTGTATGCCGCAGAAGAACTCGTTTCCACAAGTGGCACTTCCATTCCTGCTGACGGACTTATCGAAGTAATTACCTTTGATGAGAACGGACTTGCAACCGTTAAGACCGACCTTCCTCTCGGCGGCTACTATGTCAAGGAAATTGCAACCGATGAGCATTATATTCTGAACTCTGATAAGTATGAGTTTGCCTTTGAATATGAAGGTCAGGAAATCGTTGCCGTTACCTTGTCTGTAAACGGCGGCAAGCCTATTGAAAACGACCTTATCTATGGTTCTGTTGAGGGTATGAAAACTACTGAACACGGCGACAGTCTTGCAGGTGCAGTAATCGGCTTGTTCAAGAAAGATGAAACCAACTTTACAAAGGAAACTGCTTTAATGACTACCACTTCCGCAGAAGATGGTAGTTTTTCTTTTGCCAATATCCCTTATGGTGAGTGGGTAGTTCGTGAAATTGAGCAGCCTATCGGTTTTGTTCTCAATGAAACAGTCTTTGATGTTGTTATCAAAGAGAACACTCAGATCGTGAAAATCAAAATCGTCAACGAGTTCATAATGGGTGACATCACCTTGACTAAGGTGGATAAGGAATACCCTGACAACAAGCTCTCCGGTGCAACCTTTGAAGTCTACAAGGACAACAATGCAGACGGAGTAATTGACGAAGGCGATGAGCTTATCGGAACACTTACCGAAAAGGACGGTGTGTATGAAATGCTCGACCTTTACTACGGTCACTACCTTGTGAAAGAAACCGCTGCTCCCGAAGGCTTCTCGCTTGATGACGGTGTATATGCCGTATTCATCGACACCGATGAAAAGGTATATGTCATTGAAAACGAAGCAGGCGTAGGCTTTATCAATAAGCCTATCAAGGGCAACATTACCTTGACTAAGGTGGATAAAGAATACCCTGACAACAAGCTCAGCGGAGCGACCTTTGAGGTCTACAAGGACAACAACGCAGACGGCAAGCTCGATGACGGCGATACTCTTATCGGTACGCTTACCGAAAGCGAAGTGGGTATCTACGAAATGAAGGATATGAGATACGGTCATTACCTTATCAAAGAAACTGTCGCACCTGACGGCTTCTTCCTTGATAAAGGTGTGTATGCCGTGTTCATTGAAAATGACGGTACTACCTACGTTGTTGAGAACGAAGCAGGCGTTGGTTTCATTAACAACGCTATGACGGGTACTCTCAAAATCGTTAAGACTTCCTCTGATGGAAAGGTTGAAGGTTTCTCCTTCCGTATCACCGGACCGAATGGTTTTGATGTAACACTCAAGACAGATAAGAACGGTGAAATCTTCCTTGAGGGACTTCGCATTGGTGAGTACACAGTTTCGGAAATCGCAGATGATGTATCTGCTCCTTACTCCCGACCTGCCGATAAAAAGGCTAATGTTATGACAGACTCCACGACCATTGTTGAGATGCACAATGTATTCATCGACAATCCTAAGACGGGCGATGATAGCAACATTGGCTTGTGGCTCGGCTTACTTGGTCTGTCTGTTGTGGGCATTGGAGCAACCGTTTTCTTTGGCTTCAGACGTAAGAAAAAGGACGGTGAGCAGTAATGGAACCTAAAGTAATTATCACTATCGTGCTGATTGCTTTCATCATAGGAGGAATTATCTTCCTTCAGGTGAGAAACAAGAAGAAATAAACCTATGGGGCGGATGAAATATTCCGCCCCTTTTCTATTTTACGGAGGCAAGTTATGAAAGACCTAAAAACGATTGAAAGCAGAGTCCGTGCTATTCTTTCCAACCACCAAGAAGCACGAGATGATGATATGATCCTTTATCTTCTCTATTGCAATCGCTACGGTGAAGTCAGAGTTGGCGAACTGCCTTTCGAGATGGTTATGAACAACTACAAGGTGTTTCATATTCCTTGCTTCGAGAGTGTTCGCCGCACCCGTCAGAAAATTCAGGCGGCAACCCCTGAACTCGGTTGCAGTCCTGATGTGCGTAGAGCAAGAAGAAAACAGCAAGGCAAATACAAAGCCTATGCTACTGACAAGAGAAAGTGAGGTGTTTCCGATGAACACAGAAAAAAGAATGATACACTCCTATGAAGTCGTTTCCTCTTTCCGAATAGGCGGAAAAGAAGTTGTTTTCGCTATGGACGAGAAGAACACGGACGGCGAAAAGTATATGACCTGCTTTGTAGAGCGTGACGAACTCTTTGAAAGATACAATGAATGTCTGCTCTCTGATGATTATGCAGAGATTGCAAAGCACTTCGGCGCTCGTATTGCAAACGAAGCCGAACTGTATATGGAGTCCGTCAAAAAGCTCGGTATTCCTATCACAGTTATTTCCGCAGAGGACTGTATTCCTGACCACCACACCCACAACATTACCAGCAAGGTAATTGCCATTGACAAAAAGCACTTAAACCCCGAATTTCAGAGAGCCGACCGACAGTTATACCTTGTATATGGCGGTTCAGGTGCTTCTGCAAACACTCGTGGTAGTGCGGTGTTCTGCACCAACCTTCACACGGGCGAAAATTGCCGTTGGGAGCGATATATGGTTATGGGTGAAGTGAAACCGGAGTGTATACCTGAATGGGCAAAGGAAAAGGCTGAAGCCTTAAAGAGAGCCAATAAGAAAAAGAACAAGGAGGCAGAACGATGAAAGAATCTTTTACACTTCAGCAGAAAGTCAAAGTCCTGAATAAGCTCTTTGATGCCAAGTGCAAAACAGAAAAGGAGTTGCAGGCTCTTGATATGGAAAGCATTTTGAAGATCCCGAATATCTCTTTGCAGGATATGGTTGTCATCATTGAACTTCAAAAAGCAATCAAAGCCAATAAACTGTTCTCCTACTTGGGCGGTGGTAGCGATGAGCAGCCAAGCGAATGACCGTCACGTTATTTGGGGCGATATAAACCTAAACTTTGATGATTGGAAAGATGACCTGATGGAGCAATACCCTGACCTTTCCGAAGATGAGCTTATCCAAAAGATGCACGAAATCAATGCTGACTATCTCGGTGATGAGCGTATGAACCTGAATGTTCAGCTCTCTCAACCGATATTGGTCGTTGCGGATATAGGTCGTTGGGACGGTCGATATAGCGGTTATGCTGAAATCAAGTCCGGTAAGATATGCGACTGTCTTTATACCGAAATGGATATGTGCGAGTGGTATGTCGATAAATACGGCGACCTTCGTGCCGATGCCGTTCATCACGATGGCAGAAACTATTACCTCTATCGTGTGTATAAGGACACCGCAACCGACAGTCAGATTGAAAATCTCAAAGCGAAGATTTACGAGGGCAAAGCAACGAGAGCCGATATAACAAGGATTACAAGACGGCTCGGTGATGATATTGCCGCAGTATATGGCTTTCATATCCCCCGACAGAAACAATCAAAAGAGATTGCGAGGTGATACAAAATGAAAATGATAAATGCAGACCAAATCACAACCAATATGAACGGCAGCACTTTGGAGATTTTCATTGACGGCAAACTTGCCGCCGAGATCTCCGATGGTAAAACCGAACTCGGCTTTGTGTATGATGTGCTTCAGGGTATGGATTATGAAATCAACGAGGACAACTTCGTTCTCCGAGCCTTTAACCCCGTTGAAGAACTCTACACATATAGGCAGAGTCAGCAGATATGTATGCAGACGGGATTTATCGGCTATATGAGAGCAGACTTCGGCTCTAACGGAAAACAGTTCTTTTCCTCTTGGAACGAATTTAACAAGACTCTCAAAACCCCTGAATTTGCCGCAGACCTTGACTTCGTTATCAACGGGTTCAGGGATAAGGACAGTATGTTTGGCGACCGTGACAAGCTCAATTCTTTCTGTGCTATGCACCCTGAATGGAAAATGGGCGGCGACCGTGAGTATTACGGTGTTCGTGTAGACACTACCAACTACGCCTATATGCTTCGCTTTACCCCTCGTCAGGGTGACTACAATATCTACTGCCATTGCTATAAGAAAGAGTGGCTTGATAAGCACCTTGAAAATGCCGAGCGTGGTATCCGTTTCATTGATCCGCACTACAACGAAAGGTTCGTTATTCCTGACGGCGACAATATCCGTATTCAGATGGAAGATAACAAGTACGCAGACTACACTTGCAGATATATTGATGACTACCATGTTGAAGTCGGTAGTCAGTTATATCATATCTGTCAGTTTGCTGAACTGATGGAGCAGAACGGATATAAGACTATTCCGCTTCGTTCCTCTTTGCCGAATATGGCGTATGTGTTCGTTGAGTCCCATAACTGTGTCGGCATTGTTCTCAAGGGCGAAAGCGGATACAGACCTACCGCCATTTATGGCAATACACCCGCCGAAACAAGAGCAGAGGTTGACAAGATGAATGGAAATCTCAAAATAAGCAAGGCTCAAGCTCAGGCTATGAATTGCGGCTCGATGTTCGGATGGGATACGCCTGCCGCCGATCCAAAGAACTATGACGATAAAGGAAACCCTATAAAGCCAAAAAGGAAAAACAAAGAATATGAACGATAAGGAGGTGTTACCTAATGGCTCGAAAATATGACCTGATTTCAGAGTTATACAACCGGACTTGTAAGACGGTCGTATCTTCTCCGCAGAGTTGGCAAGCCTTTTTGAGTTCTGCTTGCAGAAACTATAAGTTACGCTTCGATGAGCAGCTTTTGGTGTTCGCTCAAAGACCTGATGCTACTGCTGTGCTTGAGATTGAGCGTTGGAACGGCACTTTTGGTCGATGGGTAAACAAGGGTGCAACGGGTATTGCAGTCTTTGATGATGCGAGCAGAAGCAGACAGCGACTTATCCATTACTTTGATATTTCCGATACCCACGAAAGCAGATACTCAAGACCTGTCCCTATTTGGACTATGAAGCCTGAGTATGAGGAAGAAATCATCGAAACCCTTGAAAGCACTTTCGGAGCGATTGAGGACAAGAGTTCTCTTGCTTCAGCGATTATGTGTGCCGCACGAAACGCAACGGAAGATAATATCCCTGACTACGTTGGCGACTTGCTTTATACAATCGACAACAGTTTCTTGGAAGATCTGAACGAGGATATGATTGCTTCGCTTTACAGAAAAACCGTTACGAATAGCGTGGCATATATGATGATGGAAAGGCTCGGCATTGATACGGAGGAACACTTCTTCCGTGAGGACTTTGAGGATATTGTCAATTTCAATACCCCCGAAACTCTAAATGCTCTCGGCTTTGCCACAAGTGATATTGCCGAAATGGGACTTGCAGAAATCGCAAAAACGGTTATGTCCCTTGAGAAGCAAAATCGCATAATTGCTGAAAATCAAAATTCTGACTACAATAAAGTCAAAGAAAACCAAACCGAAAGGAGTCTTGAAAATGACCGAACTGACCTACACGATGCAGGGCGATTACAGACTGCCCAATCTGACCTTACCGGAGCAGCCGGAAGTACCGATGGGAAGATTCGCTCAACTGAGAGCGAAGTACCTGAAGGAAAATCGCAAGGTTCTGTACTACAACCTACTGACAAGCTGCAAACTGAACGAGCATCTGACGGAAGTGGAACAGACGGCGACCGAGCTGACGGAACGCTTGACGAAGGAGTTGGCGGACAAAGAGGGCGTGTCGGAGAAACTGAAAGCGACCGATATGATGAGTTGGGTTCGACAGATGAACAACATCAGAAGTCGGGTTCAGGAAACGGTGTTGAAGCAAGTAGTCTACGCTTAGACTATCACGACAGAAGCACCGAGGACAAAAGCCTACCGTTCTTCCACGATGAAGATACCATAAGAGAACTTCTTGGAACGACACCCCACCTGAAAGCATCCAAAGACGAAATACGAGCGTTCTTTGAAACCGTAGCCGATGACGATAAACGCACCGAGTATATCAAGGGTATTTTCAACAACGATTATACCGAAGTGATCTTGAGTGACGATAGGCGTGTCGGCTACAAAACTTATCAAAATGTCCTACACCTTTGGGAAGGTAGTTATCTCAGCCGTACTGCACAGAGCTATTACGATTGGGGCGTTATTGCTGACCATTTTGAAGCAATGCGACTTCTCGGAGAACTTCAGGACAAAATGAAACCCTTGCCCTCTATGGATGGGCAAATGAGCTTAATGCTCGACTATGAAGCAGAGGTAACAAAACCCTCTGCTTTTTCTTTTTCCCAAGAGATTATTGATGCCATTCTTTGTCACGGCAGTCAGGTCAGCGAAGGAAAGTTCCGTATCTATGAGCAGTTCCAAAAGAGCTTATCTAAAAAGGAAAATTCAGACTTCCTGAAAAATGAGTACGGATGGGGCGGCTCGTACCCGATTATCGTTGGAACGGGCATTGACGAGTTGCACGATGGCAAAGGAATAAAGCTCACTAAAAAAGTCAATGGCGAAGAAGTAAAACTCTTGCTGAATTGGAATCAGGTTGAAAAGCGTATCTCTGAGCTTATCAAAATGGATAGATACCTGAACCAAAAAGAAAAGGAACTCTATCCGCAATGGCTTGAACAACAAGAGATCCGCAGAGCCGAAGTTGCAGAGGAACGCAGAAAGAGAGAAATCCTTTCTGCTGCACCCGCCGATAAGAAAGAGCCTGAAGCAGTCAACGAAAGATATGAGTATCATCTTGGAAGTACCGTGTATATTGGTGCAAACGAGTATGAAATTCAGTCCTTTGATGATGAGCGTGTAATGCTCTATGACTTGCAGTTCCCGTTGTTCAACAAGGAAATGACAAGAGCTGAGTTCGACCAAAAGGTTCAAGAAAACCCGATGAATGACCACCTGAAGGTAAAGGTCACAGAGGTTGAGCAAGGCACAGAAACACCCGATATTCCCTTTGCAAGTGGTGACACACACTACTTCTATCGCCCTGACTCAAAGCGTTGGGATGCGGTTTACTACAATCCTGATGCCAATTCAGGCGGTCAGTATGTTGTTACGCATCTTTCCCTTGAGGAAGTCATAAGTGCAAAGGAAAACAGCGATAGCGTTGACTCGTTCTTCGAGAACTTATATCAGGCAAAAAGCCAAGAGTTAATCGACTTGGGAACGCTTGACTACGATGCTTTTATCCGTGAGTACGGCGAAATGCACGCTGATCGCATTGGCGATGACGAAGGGACAATGGAAACCCTTGTTTCCGAAGCACGAAGCGAGCTTGAGCAAGTACCCGTCTATGACCGTGAAAGCGAAATCATCTACGATGTTCTTTCTGCTCTTAAAATTGATGATGTGGAATTGGACTTCGATGGTGATGAGCTAATCGCAACCGACAGTATGGGCAACGAATGGCACGGTCAGGAGTTCTATAAGTTCCTTGTGGAAGAAGCCTTTGTATTTGAAGATGACGGCAGCGTTCTTGGTATCCGTAATGAACTCTTAAAGGACTTTACGGAACTTTCCGAGCATAACGGAGTTCCGGTTAAGGACAACCGAGTGAGAGAACCGTACAGAGGTTATCTTGCGGTGAAAGCCGAGAACCCTGACAGAATTGTTTTCTATCAGGTTGGCGACTTCTTTGAGTGCTACAACGATGATGCACAGAAAGCCGCAGATATATTTGACCTTTGGGTTACTTCCCGACCTATTAGCGACAATGAGAGAGTACCGATGTTCGGTATTCCGAAACACGCTATGGAAACCTATATGACAATGCTTACCGACAGAGGTTTTGATGTTGCTATCTCAGCTCTTGAGAACGGAGAACGCAAGGTGTATAACCTTGTATCTCAGAATAAGGAAGATCCGGTGGAGTCTAAACCTATCGGTAGAATTGAATATCTGCACACAGACGGTCGAGTTCGTGAGAGCATCGAATACACAAGTCCGTATCAGTTGGAAAAGGATATTAAAGAGGAAAACCACTATGGCGTTCCGATGAGTGTAGTCCTTTACAGACAAGCTGACGGATCGGTTATCCCACACGACTATATCGCTGAGTGTGATCCGCCGCTTAACGGCTTTTCCGTAATCGACAATCCGTTCTTGAAATCTTCTCTTGATATTGCAAAGGAGATTATTGACGAATATTGTCGAGAGGAATTTGAGCGTGACGAAGGTGCAGACTACACCAACCTTTCCGAAGTCAATGTAGCATACACAACGACCGAAGATGACAAGCACGAAATTCAGGCGAATGTCAACCTTGTGGACTTCAAGATTGAAACCCTTGTTGACGGTACGGTTATCCGCACCGAGCAGTATGACAGTCTTGAAGATATGACCGAGCGAGGACTGAAGAACCTTTCCTTTGATGACCTTGTTTATCTGTCCGAAGAAGAACTTGAGCGTGTAGAAAAGGCTTCTGCCCCCGTAATTCCTACTTGGGAGAAGCAAAAGAAAAGCAAGGTGCAGTCCTTCGACTTACACCCTGATATTCCAATGTCCGAGCGACACAACTTTGACCTTGCAAATAACGAGGTTGAAGAAGTCAATAAAAAAGAACGTTTCCACCGCAACTATGCAGCGATTACGGTCTTGAAAAGATGTCAGGAAGAAAACCGCTTTGCCACACCCGATGAGCAGAAAATCTTGTCGAGATATGTCGGTTGGGGCGGTATTCCTGAAGCGTTTGATGAACGTGCGGGAGCTTGGCATACTGAGTATGCGATGCTAAAAAACATCCTGACACCTGAAGAATATGAGTCTGCAAGAGAAAGTACCCTGACCGCCTTTTACACTCCGCCTACGGTTATCAAAGCCGTATATAAGGCTATGGAGCAGATGGGATTCCGTGAAGGTAATATCTTGGAGCCGTCTTGCGGTATCGGACATTTTATCGGTATGATGCCCGACTCAACGAGTGAGAGCAAAATCTACGGTGTTGAGCTTGACACCATATCGGCAGGTATCGCACAGCAACTTTATCAAAAGACTTCGATTGCAGCACAAGGCTTTGAAGAAGCAAATCTCCCTGACAGTTTCTTTGATGCGGTTGTCGGCAACGTGCCTTTTGGAGATTTCAAAGTCCCTGATAAGAGGTATGACAAACACAAATTCCTGATCCACGACTACTTCTTTGCAAAGTCCCTCGACAAATTGCGACCGGGCGGCGTTATGGCACTCATAACGAGCAAAGGCACAATGGATAAGGAAAACCCCGCAGTCCGTAAGTATATTGCACAGAGAGCTGACTTGCTCGGTGCAATTCGTCTGCCTAACAACACCTTTAAGGGTAATGCCGGAACGGAAGTTGTTTCGGATATTCTTATCTTGCAGAAGCGTGACCGTTTGATAGATATTGAGCCTGATTGGGTGCATCTTGGCACAGACGAGAACGGCATACCGATGAACAGTTACTTTGTCGATCACCCCGAAATGATACTTGGTGAGATGCAGATGGTATCAGGACGGTTCGGCCCTGAACCATCATGCGTTCCGTATGAAGGTGCAGACCTTGCAGAGCAGTTGAACGAAGCAATCGCTAATATTCACGGCGAAGTTACCGCCTATGAGGTTGACGATGAACTGACCGAAGAAGATAATTCCATTCCCGCAGATCCTACGGTTAGAAACTTCTCTTATACGGTGGTAGATGATAAAATCTACTTTCGTGAAAACTCAAGAATGGCTCCGGTGGATGTTTCCGCTACCGCAGAGAGCAGAATTAAGGGTATGATAACCATTCGTGATGCAGTCAGAAAGCTGATTGAATTACAGACGGAAGATTACCCTGACTACGAGATAAAAGCCGAGCAGGAGCGCCTGAACACGCTCTACGACACCTTTACAAGCAAGTATGGACTGCTCAATAGCAGAGCCAATACTTCCGCTTTCTCTCAGGATAGTTCGTACTCTTTGCTCTCGGCTCTTGAAATCTTGGACGATGAAGGAAACCTTGAGCGTAAGGCAGATATGTTCTTCAAAAGAACGATTAAGCCACACACTCCCGTTACTTCGGTTGATACTTCGAGCGAAGCACTTGCCGTATCTATGGGCGAAAAAGCGTATGTAGATATGGAATATATGTGTCAGCTTTCAGGAAAGACCGAAGAAGAAATCTATTCAGACTTAAAGGGCGTTATCTTCCTGAACCCGATGTACGGGTACGGCAACAGTACCGAAGCAAAGTATCTTATGGCGGATGAATACCTTTCCGGTAATGTCCGTGAGAAACTTGCTTGGGCGAAACGCTCCGCAGAACTCAGTCCCGATGATTACAAAATCCACGTGGAAGCACTTGAAAAGGTGCAACCGAAAGACCTGACCGCAAGCGAAATTTCTGTCCGTCTTGGTGCAACTTGGTTGCTCCCTGAAATCGTTGAGCAGTTTATCTTTGAGTTCTTGGGAACTCCGAGATATGCACAATGGAATATCAAGCTCCACTTCTCTCAGTACACAGGAGAATGGAATCTTGAGGGCAAGTCCTACGACAGAGGAAATGTCAAAGCATATAACACCTACGGCACAAGCCGTATCAATGCCTATAAGATCATTGAAGAAACTTTGAACCTGAAGGATGTTCGTATCTTCGATTATATTGAAGAACCTGACGGTAAGAAGAAAGCCGTGCTGAACAAAAAAGAAACTGCTATCGCTCAGTCGAAACAGGAACTTATTAAGCAAGGTTTTCAGGATTGGATATGGGCAGATCCGGAACGCCGTGAACGACTGTGTAAGCTCTACAACGAGAAGTTTAACAGTATTCGCCCCCGTGAGTACGATGGAAGTCATATCACATTCAATGGTATGAACCCTGAAATTGAACTCCGTGAACACCAAAAAAATGCGGTGGCTCACATTCTTTACGGTGGCAATACGCTCCTTGCACACGCAGTCGGCGCAGGTAAAACCTTTGAAATGACGGCGGCAGCGATGGAGTCAAAGCGACTTGGATTGTGTAACAAATCTCTGTTTGTTGTGCCGAACCACCTGACCGAACAATGGGCGTCAGAGTTCCTGCAGCTTTATCCTTCGGCTAATGTTTTGGTGGCAACGAAGAAAGATTTTGAAACCAAAAACCGCAAGAGATTTTGCGGTCGAATTGCTACGGGCGACTACGATGCTATCATAATCGGACACTCTCAGTTTGAAAAAATACCGATGAGTATAGAAAGACAGAGAGCAATCCTTGAGGAACAGTTATCGGAGATCACAAACGGTATTGCTGACCTGAAAAGAAATCGTGGAGATAACTTCTCGGTCAAGCAGTTGGAACGTACAAAGAAATCTGTCAAGCAGAAGCTCGACAAACTCAACGACCAAACCCGAAAGGATGATGTTGTTACCTTTGAGGAACTTGGTGTAGACAGACTCTTTATTGACGAGAGCCACTACTATAAAAACCTTTTCCTCTATACCAAAATGCGAAATGTCGGCGGTATCGCACAGACCGAAGCGATGAAGTCAAGCGACCTTTTTATGAAGTGTCGCTATCTTGATGAAATCACGGGCGGTCGTGGTACGGTGTTTGCAACCGGAACGCCGATCTCAAACTCTATGGTGGAACTATATACCATTCAAAGATACTTGCAGTATAACACCCTTGTGAAAAACAATCTGCAACACTTCGATGCTTGGGCATCCACCTTTGGAGAAACCATTACGGCAGTTGAGCTGACACCTGAAGGTTCAGGTTACAGAGCAAAGACAAGGTTCGCAAGGTTCTATAATCTTCCCGAACTTATGGCTATGTTCAAAGAGGTTGCGGATATAAAGACCGCTGATATGCTCGACCTTCCCGTACCAAAAGCAATCTTCCACAATATCTCTGTAAAACCGTCTGAGCATCAAAAACAGATGGTGGCAGAGCTTGCAGAGAGAGC
>JBGUUB010000019.1:0-3715 GCA_045133355.1 Acutalibacteraceae bacterium | reverse complement strand
AATGAAAATGACGAATCGAACTTTGAATATGATTTTGGGGTCGGGTTTAGTACGAAGTATTACCATGAAGCGCGTGCCGCAATGGATGAAATCTCATTCGCGTGTTTATACCAACAGGAACCCGTGGAGCGCGATGGGTTGCTATTCGCATCGAATGAGTTGAATTACTATCATAGCTTACCGGATCACCAACCCGATCAGATCGTGGCCTTTTGCGACGTGGCGTTTGGTGGCGCCGATAGTTTGGCGTTTCCGATTGCCTATGTGTATGGGGAGGACGTCTATTTAGAGGACGTCGTGTTTATGAAAGGTGGCTATGAGGTGACGCAACCGCATGTCGTGGGGAAAATCTTACATCACGGAGTTCAATCCGCGACGTTTGAAGCCAACAATGGGGGGGACTTTTATTCGCGCGACATTTCAAGTCAAGTGAAAGCCGCGGGGCACGCGTGTAATATCTTAGCCGAGCGCGCCAGTTCCAAACAGAGTAAAATGGGTAGCATTATCCAGCACGCCCCGGCGATCCGTGAGTTTTACTTCAAGGCACACGATCAACAATCTAGTGAATATCGCGCCTTTATGAAAGAAGTCACGTCATTCACGCAGCTAGGGATGAATAAAAATGACGACGCGCCGGATAGTTTAGCTGGATTAGCGAATAAAATTCGCCGCCCGTTACGCGTTCAAATTAAAACAATGGACCGATATTCCATCGGATTATAAGGGGGAGAAATCATGCTATTAAAAGGTCGTAAAATGATTTTTAGCAATCATGATGTGATTACCGACGATAATGTTATTTCCGTCATGAATCACGCGCTGAAAACACATCGAGAAAACCGCATGGACATTGAATTTTTAATGAATTACTACAAAGGCGATCAAGCCATTTTAAAACGCGAAAAACAAGTCCGCCCGGACATTAATAACCAGGTGGTGATTAATTATGCGCAACAAACGACGCGCGACATTGTGGGGTACACGTTTGGGAAACCGATCACGTACACCCAACGTAAAGCCGAAAAGCGCGAAGTCATTCGCCTATTGAATGACTATGTGGAAACAGAAGATAAAGCAACCAGCGATCAAGAGTTAGCGACATATTGCAGCATTTGTGGGGTCGGTTATCGCGGGGTGTTCCCGGATATTGACGATAGCGATTTAGACGACGTTCGCTTTCGCCTAATCACGCTTGACGCTTCTAATACATTCGTTGTATATTCAACTCAAATCGCGCACGAACCCGTCTTAGGGTGCCATTCTTACAAAAAACAAGTGGGGGATGATGTAGTCATCGTTTATGAGGTCTACACGTCTAACATGTATTATCGCTTTGAATCACCAAACGACGTGTATGTTTTAACAAGCAGCGATTTAAAGGAAAGTTATCCACATATTTTAGGTCAAGTCCCGATCGTGGAATACACGACGAATCAATTCCGTATCGGACATTGGGAAATGGCGCTATCGTTATTAGACGCGATCAACTTATTAGGGTCAGATAGTGTGAATGACGTGGAACAGTTTGTCAATTCGATTTTAGTCGCAACCAACGCGGAATTTGATAAGGAAGCGATTGAGTCCATTAAAACGCACAAAATGGTGTCGTTAGTGGCGCCACAACCGGGGATGCAAGTGGATTTAAAATATATTTCAGCCCAACTTGATATGAACGGAACCCAAGTTTTACGTGAATATTTAGAGGAAGCCTATCGCAGTATCGTGGGTATTCCGGATCGTAAAACGCGCGGCGGTGGCGGCGGTGATACGGGTGATGCCGTGAAATTACGTGACGGCTGGGCGAACATGGAAATCGTGGCCCGTAATTGTGAAATGTTTTTCAAACGCGCCGAGAAACGTGTCTTACGTCTGATTTTAACGATCTTAAATCACGCGAACATCATTACTGATTTAAAATTAACGGACGTTGATATTAAGTTTAGCCGCAATAAAACGGATAATATTCAAACCAAAGTTCAATCGGGAGCGACGCTTCATGGGATGAATATTCTTGATCCGGTCGATGTATTGGAACTCATGGATATTTCAACCAACCCACAAGAATTAATTGAGCGTGGGGCAAAGTACCAGGAAGAACGTCAGCAACTCGAAGCTGAACGCCAACAATCAGTAGTTATTAATAATTCACATAAAGGACAATCCGATACAACTCTATTATCAACCGAGGGGTAAGGGACTGAACTAGGGGGACATAACAATGGAAAACATTAATTTTGAGGAATTAACACCGGAACTACAAGCGTACATCGATCAAGAGCGCACGAAAGCGTCTAAATCGGCCTACGCTAACGCAGAAAAGAAGTTACGCAAAGACGCGAATTTCATTAACGACATTCGCCACGCGATTGAAGAAGAAGCGCGTTTAAGCGGGGAAGAAAAACTGGCGAAAGAACGTGAATTGTTTTTAGAAGAACAACGCCAATTTAACCGTCAGCGTAACTTATTCCAAGTGGAATCTCAATTAAGTAAAGCGGGGTTTGACGGGGAACAAATCGACAAATTTTCAAAATTCTTAGTCAGTGAGGACGAAGAAACGACACTTAATCACGTTAATGACTTCCTTACGACGTATCGCTCAACGTTTGAGCAACAATTAGCCGAGCAGAAAAAACAACTGTTAAAAGCGACGCCAACACCACAAACCGGAGAGAGCGTGGGTCGTGAGGATCATTATAAAGCGGAATATGAAAAAGCGAAACAAAGCGGAGACGCGACATATATGGCCCGTCTCATTCGTGAAGCCGCACAACACAACATTACTTTATAACCATTAAGGGGGAAACACAATGTCAGACGTATTTGCTACATCATTTGGGGTTTTAAACTATTCGGGGTTATTATTTAACCGCAACAACGTTCGTACACCTTTAGTTAATGCTTTAGGGCGTAAAGTAACGAACCATGTGGAGTTCACGGTATCAAGTGAATACGCACAAGGAACACCATCGATTCCTAACATTTCAGAAATGCAATCATTAACGGCACCGGACGCAGCGGTGGTGACACGTAAACAAGAAACAAACGTGACTCAAATTTTCCAAAAAGCAACTGGAATCTCTTACGCTAAAATGGCAAACATGGGAACATTAAGTGGATTAAACGTGGCTGGACAACAATCTAACGTGATGAACGAATTAGATTTCCAAGTGGGCGTTAAAATGGCTGAAATGGGAGCAGATTTAGAGTACACGTTATTAAACGGTAAACACAATAAAGCGACAACAGACTCACAAGTAAACAAAACACGCGGATTTGTTGAAGCGATTAAAACAAATGTGATTGAAGCGGGATCAAAAGGTATCGACCATGAGTTAATCAACGACGCTATGCAAGCGGTTCGCGAAAAAGGTGGGGACACTAGCTCATTAATCATGTTAGTATCGCCTAAAAATAAACGTGAAATCACGAAACATTACAACTTATCAAACGGATTCATCTTACCAGCTTCACGCAACGTTGGGGGATTATCAATCGATCAAATCGTCACTGATTTCGGTACAATCGGGTTAATGATCCATGACATGGTATCTGATGAAGAAATCTTATTCTTAAACTTATCAGTATGTGCAATCGTTGAGCAACCAACACCAGGTAAAGGTAACTTCTTTTGGGAAGAATTAGCACGCACGGGAGCTGGAATCAAAGGTCACATTTTCGGTCAAGCTGGTTTAGATTATGGTCCGGAATGGTATCA
>JBGUUB010000018.1:0-6910 GCA_045133355.1 Acutalibacteraceae bacterium | reverse complement strand
TCGGTTGTCAGCTTCTCCATCATCTCGTTCGCTTGACGGTCTATCTGTTCCAGATGTCCGTTCAGCTTGCCCGTCAGTTGAAGCCCCGACAACATCGTTTTCCTGTGATTCTTTAGAAATGTGTGGCGCAGCATTCCATATTTCCCGATCTTCGGGCTGTCCGGCACTTGGATGTTCGGCAGAAGGTAATCTCCCGCCTGTCTGTAGGTCAGTTCCATTTTGTGTACTCCTTTCGGTTGCTTTATTATCGCTTATATTATCCTCAGTTTTATCGGGACTTGCAAATGTGCGATTCTTCTTTTTGCTTTCTCGCTCGGCGGCTTTAACTGTTTCGGCAATCTCTTGCAGAACCATTTCGGATATATCGCTTCCGGCACAACCGAGGATATTTAATGTTTCTATCGTGTTGAAATTGCATATATCACGGAAATCTTCGACATCTAAAAAATCCTCTGCGTTATATCCGCAACGGGTAAGAAGCATATACTGAACGCTGTTTTTAAGAAGCCCCCTGAAATACACTTCGGCATTAAAGCTGTCGATTTCCTCCAAAAAACTGCCGTCCCTTACTGAGTCTAACTGCTCCCAATAATCGGTAAGGTTATCTGTTACGGCAAGGTCGGCAATCTTAAGCAGCACATCGGTAAAGGTGCTTTTGTTTTCCACCTCGCCGAAGCTGTTCTCCAAGGCTTCGGTCACAAGCTCCTCATACTCCGGCTTCATTGACCAAAGTCTTACTTCGTTGCCGTAATAACTGTTGGTATCGGAAATATCGAATACATGGCGCAACTTATATGGCACATTGCGGTCCACCAAAAGGGCGATACCTTTTGTGCCCCTGTTTACATACCGACCAAGTTTGTTCCATACCTCAATTTCGGCACAGGCAGTAGCACTCGGCTTTTGTGCAAAGATAAGCATTTGGTCACGGAAGCTGTATTTGTAGTTGTTCGCCGCCGTTTCAAGAAAACTCATAAAGGTTTCCGGATGTGAGGTAATGTCCTTTGCCGTATGCGCCACCATTTCCACGGTAGTTTGAAATTTACTCGGCATTTTCATCCTCCTTCTTTACTTTAGTTTTGCTCTCAATAAATTTGCGTTTGTGGCAGACAAGGTCAAAAGATATTTGTTAAACCTTGATACTGTCTCTACAATTTCAGAATGAGTTTCGGGGTAATAGTATCCATCCATACAACTGCAAATCGGAATACCTTCTTTTCTAAGGCAAGATACATAATACCGAATGGCTTCTTCGCTTACCTTAAATCTCATCTTCAACTGTTTGCAAATTATCGCGTTATCTCTGCCGGTATGATATTTCTTAAGGTATCTGTATAACGCTTTTTTGTCTTTTTGCATAAGTGTTCTCCTTTCTTTTTTCTCATCTGCCACAGACGGATTTATCTTTCGTATACTTTAACTTTCGGCTTTTCACCGGGAAATTCCCAGCCGTACACCGCACCGATTTCATCACCAAGCCTGCGCGTGACCTTTTCAATGTCTTTTTCGGTTGCTTCACCGCAATAGAGTTTTTCCTTCAAATCCTCAATCTGCTCATCGGTCACACCGTCCCGATAGGTACGGTAGCGATAATGATTTGTGCCGTCGTGGTGAGTAGCATCACAACGAAACTCTCCGTCTTTATCTACATACCAAGTGGTATAGTCCGTATCCGAATACAGACAATCACGGATATTGCCGCTGTCGATCACCTTATATCCGGTGCGTCTGCCGTACCAAAGTCCGAGATCGCCGATAACCAAAATTGGAGAGGATAGCTGTATATTCAAGTTGCAGCGTTCATCGTCAAGGTTATCCGAGATCGCTTCACAAAAGATTTCATAGAGCCTATCTTCCGAATAATCCACATAATCCTCACTTGTTGATTCTTTCCAGTCCTCAAAGTCGGTATGATAGTTCGACCATATCAGATGGTCTGTGCCTTCCTGATACATTCGCATCCTCCTTTCCGTGCTCGGCTTCATATTCACAGATAGGACAAACCTGTCTGCCCTCCGGGATTTCTCTGCCGCAGCATACACAGGTTTCGCTCATCGTGCGTCACCTCGCTTTCTCTCTTTTACAGGTTCAGCGGTGCAATCCACCTCGGAATTGCCCCATATAACATTGCCGTCGTAATAAACAGACTCGGCTTTTTCTTCGGCTTCCTCAGCGGAAGCTGCCTCGACTTCAACAACACCGTAGCTGATTTCTTTGACTTTTACAGAATATTTCATCGTGCGTCACCTCGATCCTTCGGGTTATGAAGCAATTTTCCGTTTTCGTCATAGCTTTTCGGATCAGCGGCAGGAATGTCCCAACCGAACATAGAGCCTGCAAGCATTGCTTCTACCTGTGCTTTGCTGACTCCGAGGTTTGAATTTCGGTCATCAACCATTGCTCGGTTAAATGCTTTATCATCGGTCGAATACTCACAAGTGTAATATCCGCTTTCTCCACGCTTGATGATGATTACTTCATCAGTCCCCGGCAAATTCGCATAACAAGTTTCGGGCAAATCCGAGCGAAGCGGGATGACCTTTGCACCGTTTTGCTCTATCCGCTCGGCAAATTCGCAAATGTGATAGAGATTATCTCCCACCTCAACATGGTATTCGTCTATATATCTGCACACCCTGTCGCAAGTCTTTCCGTCAGAGTAGGTAATGCGAATACGGTCGCCGTCCTTAATGCGGAACTTTTCTTTGTATTCCGGTGTAATGAAACGGATACCTTTCTCGGCATTACGGATATGGTCGTCAAGCCATTCCTTTTTGTAGCAGTAGCAGTAAAGGTTATATTCGCCCTGATGGGGATTGAGCCTGCAAAGATAGGCGTAATCATCGGAGTCTACTCGAACGCCAAAGGAGCGCTCATCACTGCCGTAATGCAAAGCTTCCTTGTAACAGAACTTACTCATCGTGTTTCTGTCCGCAAGAAAATTGTCTTTTTGGCGGTAGTTGTTAATCATATCGTCAAATTCCGCTTTGAACTCGTCCGTTTTCAGATCCGTGCGGTAATCGTTCCAAGTGCTGAAAAATCCCTTTCCGTTTGTATCCATATCCGCACGAAGATACCCAACGAGTCCGCACTGCATGGAAATCTGTGTGCTTTGCCGATAGGTATACTTTTGTTCCGGTTCTTTCATCACTTTCAAATCAAAACTCATTATCTTTCATTCCTCGTATAATAAAGTAGTAGTTTTTAGTGTCCCTCTCCAAGGACAATATGCTACACTGTAAATGGTGCTGTGGATTGGTACTTCATTCCTACCGGATAGACGGTTACGGAAAGGCTCCAACCACAGACCTTTGCAGTATTGTTAATCAGTTAGATACCGCCCGACGGTTTATTTAGAACGAGGTTACAAAGCAAAGTGCCCTGTGGATAACAGCATCAAAATAAATCTATCGGAGGTAAAAAAATGATTTTCGTTGGAATTGATGTTGCAAAGGACAAGCACGATTGCTTCATCATAAGTTCCGAAGGTGAGGTTCTTGCCGATGTCTTTACTATCACAAATAGTAAAGAAGGTTTTGAACATCTTCTTCAAACAATCAATACCTGTACAGGTATTGGCGGCTCAAAAATAAAGGTAGGGCTTGAGGCGACCGGACATTACAGTTACAACATTCTCGGGTTTCTTCTTGACAACGGTCTTCCCACCTATGTCATTAACCCATTGCATACCAACCTTTACCGTAAGTGCCAAACCCTTAGAAAAACTAAGACCGACCGTGTGGATGCAAGAACAATTGCTTCTATGCTAATGTCTGATGTGAGCCTCAAGCCCTACACAAACATAGCATACCACAATTCTGAGTTAAAGTCACTAACAAGATACAGATTTGACAAGGTTAAGGAACGAGCAGCATTAAAATCTTCGGTTACAAGGTTAGTTAATATCCTTTTCCCTGAATTAGAAAAACTGTTACCCACCTTGCACACAGCCTCGTCTTATGCATTGTTAAGCGAGTTGCCAAGTGCAAAACACATTGCCGAAGTTCACCTCACTCACCTTACAAATTTGCTTTATACAGCTTCTAAAGGACGTTACGACCGTGATAAAGCTGTGCAAATCCGTGAAGCTGCAAGAAATTCCATCGGCACATATATGCCCGCTAAAGCCTTGGAACTTAAACATACCATTAAACTCATTAAAGAATTTAATAACGAGATTTCTGAAATTGAATCGGCTATTCAATCCATAATGGATAAGATTGATTCTCCTATTACTACAATTCCGGGCATTAGTCTTCGTATGGGTGCAATGATTATTGCTGAGATTGGCGATTTTAACAACTTTGATTCTCCTGACAAAATTTTAGCTTTTGCAGGTCTGTCACCGTCTACCTACCAATCCGGTCAACTCAATAATTGCTATGCCCATATGGAGAAACGCGGTTCCCGTTATTTGAGATATGCTCTTTTCAACGCCACCAAGTTTGTTTGCAATTGGAATCCTTTATTTGCTGATTATCTTGCCAAAAAGCGAGCAGAGGGTAAGCATTACAATGTCGCAATCTCACACGCTGCCAAGAAATTAGTTCGCATTATTTTTGCTTTGCAAAAGTCCGGACAACCTTACATAGCCAAAACCTAACTTTCCTAATTATTTGAAATTCGGCGTCTTTGACGTCTGTTTCGTTATGCCTTTTTTATCGTCATTCAATTCACAACATTTTTTGATTTTTAGACTTGACTTTTAATAGTTAGTCTTTCTTCTCTTTTTGCGGCTTGCAAAGCCTTTTCGTAACCCGGCTTTGCCCATTTGGGAAGTGAGTCTGCATCTATAATGCCGATTACATCCTGCCTGTAAAAATTCGCTTTGTGCCCATCATACAGAGAGGTACAAAAGCAGGTTCGGCCTCTGGCGTTCGGATAAGAGCCGAAGCCGCCTGTGCAAAGCATAAGCTGATGCGTGGCAAGCTGATATTCGGGGCTGAAAACATCGCTGTCGATTACAACCACTTTGTTTATCAGGTTGTCTTCACTGGAGATACGGCGGCATTTATCTACGGTGATAACTCTGTCCTCGCCGCCGATAATCGCTTTTTCCTCATCGGTTTTTTCGATGGCGTTCTTTGCCGCTGTGGTAATACGCTGACCGTATATTTCAAAAATTTCAGCATAGCCGTCGCTTGCCAAGCCGTGTGTGTAAAGCTCCATCAGCTCGTTGCCTTCCACATAACAGCAAAGATACCGCTCAGACGGCACAGCGTTCCTATCTTCACCGACAATGATTTCCTCGCCGCCGATTCGCTGACAGGCAATCACCTCGTAATTGCCGACCTTTCTTTTTTCATTCGACAAGGTTTCCACCTCCTAAATTTTTAGTCGGCACCGTTGCCGATGCCGCCTAAAATTATTTTCTGATTTTTTTAATCATTCCTGCCTATATACCAATCGTCATAAACATTCCCGTTAATCTGAACAGTGACGGTTTTATATGTGGTAATCATACCCGCAGGAGTCCAACAGTCGCTTAAAACCGCCTTAAACTTATACTCTCCGTCCGGATAATATATCGGTGTGAAATGCTGTCTTGCCATATCCGCGGCATTTACAAATACCTTTTTACCCGATACCGTTTCAATGCTTCGGCATTTATCTCTGCCGTAGGTGTAATTATATTCGGGGAACAGCGCATAATAATATTGCGGTGCAAAGCATTCATTAACCGAACCGTCTGTATATCCGCTTACCGTATACATACTGTCCTTAAAGCTTAATTCAAAGCCGTAGCCGGATTTTATATACAGCTTACCGTTTTCGGTATATGCAGATGGACTTGTGGGTGCTGTTAAAACAAGGTCGTTTACAGTATTAGCAACCGCAAACTGTTTCTTTGTATAAGCGCCGCCGCTGTACACCCATTGCCACCACCGTCCGCTTGTTGTGCTGTCGGCGGGAGACGAGGGCACGGTAAACCCATCGGGAGCTTTAGCATTGTAATCTGTATCAGGCTCTATGCAGGTATCGTATGAGGCTATAGTAAAGCTCTCCGAGGTGTGGCTGTACTGATAGGGACCGTCGTCAATATATGCTTTAACCGTTACATCGGAAGAAGCATACCCGTCGGGTGCATACCAACCGAAATACGCTAAATTCTTATCCTTTTTAGGCGCAACAAAACCTTGTGTTTCATCCGCAATTCTTTGACCCGAAGAATTATATACGCTGAACACAACCTTTGCTCCCGTTGTCGGTATATAATCGTCATCCGAAAGGTTTACAAGCCAAAAGCTCGAAATGACATTTGTTTTTTCTCTGTACGGAGCATTAGGTTCAATAGGAACAATAGCGATTTTTGCATACAATTTCCACTTGGCAATTAGTTTAATGTCCCCGGTTGTTCGCTTAGACAACTCTGTATACAATTCGTTCGGACTACCGAAAGCCGAGCCGCAGCCTTTATTTATACCGTCAAGATAATACTTAATATTGACATTGGAATAAACCGAAGCAATACCGCTTGTACTTCCTGCAACACCCGAATAAAACAACAGCCTTATATCGTGAGTAGTATCAGCAGAAGCCGGGCAAGTAACGGAAAACGAAAGATTACTTCCAAAGGCAATATTATTTTGAACAAAGCACTTGCTGTCTGTGAAATCGTAAATCACACAGGAAAACTGAGAAGCTGAACCTGCGGTGGTTTTTGCATTGCCTATTGTTATTTCGTATTCTGTTCCCGGTTCAATGTTATTTAAAACATTATAGTAATTGTAATTATGGTTTAATGCAGAAAGGGCGATTTGCGGGTTTGTATAATCCCGCATCCAACCCAAGAACTCATATCCCGATTTTGTGGGGGAGTATAAATCCTTACCGTATAAAACATTATAGCTTGTGGGGTTGTTCGGATCGTTAGTTCCTCCGTCCAAATCATAGGTGATGTTATAGGTAT
>JBGUUB010000016.1:0-1811 GCA_045133355.1 Acutalibacteraceae bacterium | reverse complement strand
GGTACGGTGAGGACAATTTTTTCCGCTAAAATCTTGGTGCTTCTTCACGCGATCAATTCCCCAACCGCGTTCATGTAATAACGTCGCAATCAGTTTCGCGGCTCGTTTTTCCGCGTTTTCAAATCGAACCCCGCCCGATTTAGAATAACAAATCTCCACCTGGATACCTTTACGATTTCCAGCGCCGTTCGCTCCGTCACCGCACGCCCAGGCGTTACGATCCAATGGTAGCCCCTGGATCACTTCTTGATCGTCAACCGCAAAATGGAATGAGACTTGATTATCATTACTAATCATATATTTAATTTCATTCGCGGCGCTGGCATCGTTGGCCGTGTTATGCACGACAACAAACTCCGCCGTCATTTTGTGCGGACATTTAATGCTATATTTACTTGAACTGACTAAATTTTGTTTGATGTTCATGATCGATTTCCCCCAATAGTTTCACTAATTCATCTAATGATTCGATCACGACACCCATTCCCCCAGCATTTCTAACCTTTTTCAATTCCAATAACTGACGCGTGGTGGCTTCTCCTTTCCCGTCGGGACGTTTTAACTCCACGGCTAAAAAGCGCCCGCGATAACAGATTAAAAAATCCGCCACTCCCGCTTTTTGAATACTATTTCCAACGACTTTCATAAACCAAACGTCACGGCGCGTTTTAAGATACGCCGTGACTTGATCTCTTAATTTTCCCTCGAGTTTAGAATGGTAAATCTTCGTCATTGATTTCAACTTCTTCGTCTACGTCGTCAAACTCCACGTCGTCGGCTGCGGCTTCCCATGATTGGCCTTTCCCGATCACTTTTCCGATGTTTGCAAAAATCACAGTTTCACCTGGACGTTGCGTTGAATCTTTGGTGATGTGTTTAATTTCAACGTCTAAGAACTCACCGACTAGGTCCCCGACCATGTTCGTATCAAACTCGGTAATGTCACCAAAGAATGCGCGTAAGATTAACGATAACACAAACATCGCTTTATCGTTATTGAAACGATATGTCGCGCTCATTGGTGTTCCGTTACGATCGACGAATTTAATTTCAATGGCTTGTGGTTTCCCACTTGGGACGGCTTTAGCTTCAACGATTTTAAGCGTATTAAATCCTTTTTCGATTAATTTAAAACTTGATGTACTTAATTGAATTTTCATAATGAGATCATCCTTTCGATTTCCGTTAAATTAGTTTTTCGCTTTCGTTAGTGTGTAACTCACACTTTCTTTCACGTATTGATCGTATAACTGATCGTGTTTTAGTGCGTCGCTATCAATGACTTTGCGGACGCTTTTCTTCAACTGATACCCGCCGTATTTCACGATGGTCGTCTGCTCGTCAATGTCGTGCATTAAGAGGTTTTTAACCCCTTTTTTTAAGTGGTCGATGCGCTTTTCAAGTTGCGCTAACCCGCTTTGCTGCTTTATGGTTTCCGCTTGGTGCTCTAAATGATGTAATTCCTGGATCAATTCATCCGTGCCGTGGTCGTATTCCGGGTGAGTGGTTCTTAAAATCTCCAAATATTCTGCGTCCTTAACTTCATCAAACGTGGGTGACACGCCGGTTTCCACATAGGCATCATACCATTCATTGACAATCTCCATCAATTCTTCAATCGTGTATAAGAAGCCGTCGTATGGAATTTGAGTGGTTTTGGTATTGAATGTCCAAAAGGTGGTGTTATCGTCCGTGACGTTGAAACGTTCCGGGTGATTGTAGTCGTCCGGTTCTAACACCGTACACGTTAAGATGACGTCCTCGATGCCCTCTAAGTACGCATAAAGCAGCACTTGGCATAAGTAGTAATA
>JBGUUB010000015.1:0-66842 GCA_045133355.1 Acutalibacteraceae bacterium | reverse complement strand
GAGCACCAATTTCTGTCACATCGGGGAGATTGATAGATGCCAATTGGGTAACGAGTTCCTGATCTACAATTTTTCCGGCTTCATCATATATGTCGCCGGGGCCAAAAGCAACACCGTCCCAGTTGGTAGTACCGGGAATCGAAGTCACACCCTTGAGGGTGAGGTGGATGCTGCCGTCGGCAACGCCCTCGGTGTCGCAGATGGCACGGCGGATGGCGGTGATCATCCCGGCTTCTGCATCGGCAGGGAGCTCCACCGTAAAGGTTCTGCTGCCGGTTTCCAGAATTGCGGTTACTGCCTGATTCAGCGTTGCTGCATCGGCTGCATAGTAGGTGTTCGTGCCATCGGTGACGGTTGCCACATCTCCCTCTGCCGCAAATACACTCAAAGCCGATGCAGGCAGCATAGATACTACCATCATAATACTGAGCACAAGGCTAAGTATACGATTCATAAATTGTGTTTTCGTTTTCATATCGTTTCCTCCGTATAGGGGTTATAGGAATCGGCTCTCGCCGTATATTTCAATCATTATGTTATTGTGCAATCTGTTTTCGTTTCAGCAGGTCAAACAAAGCCTGTTCGGTTGTTTGATCTACGTACTCTCGGAACTTCGTTAAGGTATCAAGACCCAGCTTTTGATAATTCATCGAAAGCACTTTCTTGATTTTTTCGTCCCGAATTTCCTTGGGTACATTATAGATTGAAAGGATCGTTCTGAGTGCTCCTGCTACTCGAACGTCTAACGGTGCAGAGTCGGAGGTGGTGAAAAACACGGCATACTCAATACCTGACACCAAGGTTTCCGCTTCTGAGAAATATTCTTCTGTCCAGTCGGGACAGTATTCCTGAAACACCTCTTTGGCACGGTCTGTATCGTTCTTTCGAATATGCTCCATACACATCTCACTCCGATAGGAGGAAAGGAAGAAATCCTTTGCCACCTCGTCCTGTTCACAAGCAGAAGCAATGGTCAGCAGCTCCAGACAGATCGCCATAATAGAACTGTATCCGTCCTTGGCTTCATCCTCCATCATCTTCCACTGATACTTGCAAAGCATATCTACAAGCTCTGCCAACATATGCTCTTTGGTCGGAAAGTGAAAAGTCATATTACCGGGACTCATATTTAATTTCTTGCACATAGAGTTTACTGTCGTTTTGGTATAACCGTCATTCAAAAAACAGTTAGCCGCAACCCGAACGATCTCACTGCGAGTAAGTTCTTTTCTATCTACTCGTATCACGCTTATATTACCTCCTGTCGCCTTATATACGCCAAAAGTTCATTATTCTAAAAATCATCATCACTATTATAGTACATATACTACGAAATTGCAATAGGTTTTCGAAAAATGTACGAGTTGTTCCGAAAAAAGTTACAATTAAAAAACGCGGCAGAGTGGTTTTCTCTACTGCGGATGAGATTATTCTCCTGTCGTGTTGAGCTTACGGTGATAGAGGGGCTATCGCAGCAATTGAACGAAGAAGACCATGCGCAACCTCCCAAGACATAAACATTTAACAATTTGAAAAACGAAAAAAGGGGCAGACCCTGCGAAATAAATCGCAAAATCTGCCCCAAAAAGCCCATGTATTTAGTTCAAGTCCTCCCCAAAGGGCGTTTTGGGGAAATGATATCTTTCGAATTGCACCTTAAAATATGACACGAAAAAACCCAGAAACCGTTGTGGTTTCTGGGTTTTCCGAACCGATATCTTTTTCGGTTCGCAATGTTGGTTGCGGAGGCTGGACTTGAACCAACGACCTTCGGGTTATGAGCCCGACGAGCTACCAGCTGCTCCACTCCGCGATATTTGGTTGAACATTCCTTACTGTATTATTATTATACACTAACAAGCCAAATAATGCAACCCTTTTTTTAAAAATTACAGATATTTTTTGTGGAGGCAAAAATATCCGCCGCTTTTATTCGCGGCGGATAAAAAGCTTTTAAAACTTAAGCGCCGAATTTAGCAACATTGAGCTTAATTCCGGGGCCCATAGTTGTAGCTACAACACAGGACTTAATATACTGTCCCTTTGTTGCGGCCGGCTTTGCCTTAACGATAGCTCCCATAAGAGCGTCGAGATTTTCTTTAAGCTTCTCAGGACCGAAAGAAACCTTGCCGATGGGGCAGTGAATGATGTTGGTCTTGTCAAGGCGGTATTCAATCTTACCTGCTTTAGCCTCGGTAACAGCTTTAGCAACATCAGGTGTAACAGTACCTGCCTTCGGAGTCGGCATAAGACCGCGCGGGCCTAAAACCTTACCGAGACGACCTACAACGCCCATCATATCAGGTGTTGCGATAACAACATCAAAATCAAGCCAGTTTTCATTCTGAATCTTAGCTACGAGTTCTTCAGCACCTACATAGTCGGCGCCTGCCTCTTTAGCAGCATCAGCCTTGTCACCCTTTGCGAAAACAAGGGCTCTTACGGTTTTACCTGTTCCGTTCGGAAGAACAACCGCGCCTCTAACCTGCTGGTCAGCGTGGCGTGAGTCAACACCGAGACGAACATGGATTTCAACCGTTTCATCAAATTTGGCGGTTCCGGTCTTTACTGCTACCGCAACAGCCTCGTCTACATCGTAAAGCTTACCGGTTTCAATAAGCTTTGCGCTGTCGTTATATTTTTTACCGTGTTTCATTGTTTACCTCCCAATAAGTGGTTAAATCGGAATTTTCCTCCCACAAGAGAGAATCAATCGACTACTTCAACGCCCATACTGCGAGCAGTACCTGCTATCATACTCATAGCAGTCTCGATGCTTGCCGCATTAAGGTCGGGCATCTTGGTTTCAGCGATTTTCTTTATTTGCTCTCTGGTGATCTTGGCAACCTTGGTTTTGTTAGGTGTGCCGGAAGCACTCTCAATGCCGCAAGCCTTCTTAATAAGAACGGCTGCCGGCGGAGTCTTTGTGATGAAGCTGAAAGAGCGGTCTGCGTAAACGGTAATTACTACCGGAATAATAAGACCTGCGTCATTCTTTGTTCTCTCGTTAAACTCCTTTGTGAACGCCATAATGTTGACGCCGTGCTGACCGAGAGCAGGACCAACCGGGGGAGCCGGTGTAGCCTTACCTGCAGGGATCTGCAGCTTGATGTAACCTGTGATTTTCTGAGCCATTTATTTGCACCTCCATTATTCGTGGTAACAGCGCCTTTTGAGCGCCTGGCGGAACGGTCATATTCCGCTCCTCCCACCGTGGCACTAACCTGTGCCGGGGTAACCGCCCGTTTTATGGGGCGTTAATAAGCATTTCTGCGTATTAATGAATTAATCGTCCAGCGAGATTTGGTCGAGTTCGAACTCAACCGGAGTTTCTCTTCCGAACATAGAGAGCGCCACGCAAACGCTGTTATTGGCGGTATCAACCGTTTTAACCACGCCTGTATAGCCCTCAAGCGGACCGCTGATAATTTTGACATTATCGCCCGCAGAGTAGCCGACCTCAACGCTGTGCTTTTCAACGCCTAATGCGACAACCTCTTCCTCAGTGAGCGGAACCGGCTTGGATGCAGGTCCCACAAAGCCTGTACAACCGCGAATGTTTCTTACAACATACCAGCTGTCATCGGTAACTATCATTTTAATAAGAACATAACCCGGAAAAATTTTGCGCTCAACCTCGCGCTTTTTATCTTCCTTAACCTCGGTGACTGTTTCTGTGGGGATTTTAATCTCCTGAATCAAATCCTGCATACCGCGGCTTTCAACCATAGTTGCAAGATCGCTTGCCACCTTGTTTTCATATCCCGAGTAGGTGTGGACTACATACCACTTAGCTTCTTTTGTATCAGCCATAATTTACCTCCAACCCCTTAAGCGCCTAAAACAAGCTCAAGCAGCTGACCGAGGCCGAAGTCAATAAGCCAAATCAAAGCACCGATTATAAGGCACATAATAAGGACTATAACGGTGTTCTTAACAACATCCTTCCAACCGGGCCATACGATTTTTTTGATTTCGCTCTTATAGTCACGGAAGAAACGAACAATACGCTTCGGAATGGTAAGCTTAGAACCGCCCGATGCCTTAACCTCAAGATAATCGTCAACAAGCAGATAAGCAACAGCTGCCGCAGTAAAAGCAAACAGCAAAATTGCTGTGATAAGCACAAACGGAGCATAGCTTATAGCCGTAACATCAGGCAGAGGTCGCTTATCAACAAAAGACCAAGGACTGCTGAGTGCTATGACAAGCATATAAACCGCATCTATTATTCCGACTAAGGGTGCTACATAGCGAAGCTTTTTAGACTTAAAAGAAACAATGCCGAAAACTGCTGAAAGGGTTGTTAAAATGAAGCAGAAAAGAATATCCGAGGATTTCGCCATCTTATATTCTGTTCCCGCTACGGTGACCTTTCCGCCGAAGCCTAACTGTGCACCGACAAGATTTACCTCGTTTCCGCCGCTTACTACGGTAGCGAAGTGTGTAAAGAAGAGTACAAGGGATGCAACACCGAATACAATCGCCAAAATCTGGCAGATTCTGTTTAAAGTTTTCATCCTTATGCCCCCTTACTTAGTCTCTTTGTGCAGGGTGTGTTTTCTGCAGAACCTGCAATACTTGTTCATTTCAAGCCTATCAGGATCGTTCTTCTTGTTTTTCATTGTGTTGTAGTTGCGCTGCTTACATTCTGTGCAAGCAAGTGTGATTTTAACTCTCATAACGGCACCTCCCGCTTTACGGAAATATTTTTTGCTTTTACTTCAACGCCGAAAAAACGACGCCGTAAAAGTAAACGCCTCCCTCGGTCTGATAAAAACACCGTACTGCCTGCCGATACGCAGACAGAAAGCACATTACGGCGCTTTAATCGCTCAACCGGTTCTTGTGCAAAAAAAAAAGAACCTTTCAGAGGTGATAGTATTATAGCACACATCACCTCTAAGGTCAAGCATTTTTTACGATTTTTTCTATTTATGGTAGGCTCCACCCGATATAATCTTAAAAGCACGGTACAGCTGTTCGAGAAGCATCACACGGAAGAGCTGATGCGGAAAGGTCATTTTCGAAAAGGAAAGCTTTAAATCGCCACGACGCTTTATATTATCGGCAAGCCCGCAGGAGCTTCCTATTATGAAGGTTACTCCCCGCCCGATATTCATTTCCTGCTCTAAGACTCCTGAAAATTCCTCGCTTGAAAGCTGTTTGCCTTCAATGCAAAGCGGAATAACAAAGTCACCCGCAGGGATTCTTTTTGCTATCAGCTCCGCCTCGCGTTCAAGAGCCGAGCTTATTTCGGCAAGTGATGCCCTTTCGGGCAGTCTTATCGGGTCAAGCTCTATGACCTTAAGGTCGCAGTAAGTTCTTAGCCGTTTAATATATTCAGCCGCCGCGTCCTTCAAGTACTTTTCCTTGAGTGATGCCAGCGCGATAACGGTTATCTTCATCATATTACAGTCACCCTGTTTTCTGTAGGCTTCGCAACACTTAAAAGACAGTCCCTGCCGTTTTTAGCACCTATGTCGGCAAGTGCCGCTTCGGATGCGGAAAGAGCTAAAAGGGGCGTATTATTTTTTTGGCTTAAATGGCCTAAAATAAAGCGTTTAGTGCCTGTATTTAAAAGACGGACCAGCTCCGAAGCACAGGCATTGTTTGAAATATGCCCCTTTTCGGACATTATACGCATTTTAAGCTCCGGCGGATAAGGACCTTTATTCAGCATATCGACATCGTGATTTGACTCAAGCAAAATCGCGTCACTTCCGTTTAAAGCATTCCTTACCTTATCGGTCACGACGCCTAAATCGGTACAAACAGAAATTTTCTTGCCGTCGGGCATCAAAAAGGTGTATCCGCTCGAGCCTTCGCAATCGTGGCTGGTTTCAAATCTGGAAATCAGCGTTCCTTCATATTCAAGCGGTGTCTCACTGTTTATGACCTCTGTCTTTGTGCCTGCGGGGAGTTTGTCAGCAGTAATCAACGCTTCAAGAGTTTTTTCCGAAGCAATAACCGTAAGCCCTGTTTTATTAAGCAGGGGCTTTAAGCCTTTAATATGGTCAAAATGTTCATGGGTGATGAATATTGCGGAAATCTCCGTTAGATCTCCCCCCGCCCTTGTCACCGCCGCGGTAAGCGAACGCAAGGATGCACCCGCATCAACCAAAAAGGAACCGTTAGCTCCCGCAATATATGTACTGTTGCCTGTGGAGCCGCTGAAAAGCGGACATATTCTTGACATCTGCACTTCTCCCCAACAAAAACGGATCGGCAAAGACCGACCCGTAAAATTCAATAGCTTCACGCCTGTTTAAGCGCGACTGTATTTTCAAAAATCGGAACTCTTTTTATATCAGCCCCGAGCGCCGAAAATTTCTCGACAACATCCTCATAGCCGCGGTCAATGTGGTCTATCTCCTCAATCTCGGTAGTGCCCTCAGCGGCAAGTCCGGCTATTATCATAGCCGCGCCTGCTCTTAAGTCTACCGCACGCACGGGGGCGGCATTAAGCGCCTTGACACCCGTTATAACCGCCATTTTGCCGTCCACCTGAATGTCCGCTCCCATAAGGGTTAACTGGTCAACATATCTGAAACGGCTGTCCCAAACGCCCTCGGTCACAATGCTTGTACCGTCGGCAATGCTTAAAACGGTTGCTATTTGAGGTTGCATATCGGTAGGAAATCCGGGATGCGGCATAGTCTTAACATTGCATTTATGGGGTCTGCCCGTCATCTGAACACGCACCGATTCGTCGTACTCGGTAATTTTTGCACCTGCTTCAACAAGCTTTGCGATAATCGATTCAAGATGCTTAGGGGTTACATTGGTGACTAAAATATCGCCCTTTGCGGCGACCGCCGCCGCCATATAGGTTCCCGCCTCTATCTGATCCGGAATTATGCTGTAAGAAGTGCCGGAAAGATGCTTTACCCCGTGAATTTTAATAACACCCGTACCTGCGCCCATAATATTAGCGCCCATAGAGTTAAGAAAGTTAGCAAGATCAACGATATGCGGCTCTCTCGCGGCATTTTCTATTACGGTAAGGCCTGTAGCCTTAGCCGCGGCAAGCATAATATTAATCGTAGCTCCCACCGACACAACATCAAGGTAAATAGAACATCCCGTAAGATTTTTAGCCTTAGCATCCACCATGCCGTTTTCAATGGTCATTTTAGCGCCTAAGGCCTCAAAGCCTTTAATATGCTGGTCGATAGGACGGACACCGAAATTACAGCCGCCCGGAGGCGCCACCCTTGCCTTGTTCATTCTCCCGAGCAGTGCACCCAAAAAATAACTTGAAGCGCGCATTCCCTCCGCCATTTTCTTTGAAACAACAAAGGAATTTACATGGCGCGGGTCAATTTCCACCGTGGATTTATTTATAAGCTTAACCTGCGCGCCCAATACCTGCATTGCCTTAAGTATTGTCGCAACATCCGATATATTAGGAAGATTTTCGATTATGCAGGGCTCGTCGGACAGCAAAACAGCCGGAAGAATAGCCACAGCGGCATTTTTGGCACCGCTTATGCGTACCTCTCCCTTAAGAGGCTTGCCGCCGTTTATTACGAATTTCTCCAAATAAGGCACTCCCCGTCAAAAATAATTATTATACGCAAAACAAATAACTGTTGTTATTATTTTAACCACATACTACAACCATTATAAATGTATTTTGTCGCTTTGTCAATTTGTATTTAAAGAATACTCGGCTCATACAAAGCGAAAATTCCCGCAAACAAGCACAGTTGCGAGGTTTTTAAGAAAAAAATTTTTTCACAAAATAACGAACACGAAAAACCGTTTTTCGTGTTCGCCGTAGATTAGTTGATTTTTCCGTAAAGCGGCATATCACTGTCGCGCTTGGGTTCTCTTGCAGGAGCATCCTGTTCGGGCTTTTGCGGAGCGCGTCTGCGAGAATAACCGTCACGCTTACCGTTATCTCGTCTCGGCGGGCGGATATCCCCACCCTCAACAGCGATTACCACACGCCTTGAAGCGCCTTCTCCAAAGGAGTTTGAAACAACCCCGTCAATCCCCTGAACAGCAGTATGAATGATTCTGCGTTCATATGGATTCATAGGCTCCAGACTGCGGCTTTTACCCGTTTTAAGCACCTGCGCCGATACACGCTTAGCAAGACTCTTAAGTGTCTCTTCACGCTTTTCGCGATAATTGCCGATATTAATTGCAACCTTATAATAGCCGCCGCCGTTGTTTGCGGCAAGACCTGTAAGGTACTGTATGGAATCAAGGGTTTCGCCCCTATGACCTATAACCGTGCCGAGGCCTTCGCCGTCAAGCTCGATAAGTGCGGAATTTTCCTTTTCTGCCACCTTCATTTTAATTTCGGTACAGCCAAGTCCTTCGAGTATTGTGTTAAGATATTTGACCGCCCTGCCCGCCTTAGAATCTGCAGCAATCTCCGATGCGTCCTTAGCCTCTCCGTAGCCGTCGTGAATATCGTACTTTTTCGTCTGTACGGGGGCTTCCTCTGCCTTGTTTTTCGGCTTCGCGGCCTCGGTCTTCTGTGCCGCGGGTTTATTTTCTTTCCTTTGTGCCTTAGGTGCGGCTTTTTTCTGAGCCTTCGGCTTTTCGTCGGGAAGCTCGATAAATACTCTTACCTCCGCCTGACGACCTCCGAAAAGACCCAAGGTCTTCTTTTTGGGGGTTGAGATAACCTCAAACTGTATATCCGCTTCCTCTGAAGCGTTAAGCTCTGCGATTGCCTTTTCCTTTGCCTCGTCTATTGTATTGCCGAAGCCTCTTGCTTCTTTAATCAAGAGATAACCTCCTTGTTTTCTGCTTATTCGGCATTTTCACCGTTAAGCTTTGCCTGACTGATTTTTTTCATTTGAGTCTCCTCAAAATCACATTCTTTGTTTAATTCCTTAAGTCTTTCGCGGGAGAGCATTTTGTGCGGTCCGTAGAACTGCTGAACGGCAAGCTGAATAAAGCCGCCTATGAGCGAGGAGCATGCCCAGTAGAAGGTAACGCCGCCGGGCAATGAAAATCCGATAAACAGCGATATTAAGGGCATACTAAGCATCATACCCATCATATTGGGCGCGTCGGGATTAATCTTCTTTTGCATCAAAGCGGAAAGCACGCTTGTGAGCATCTGGGCTAAAAAAGCTATGATAGGCATTACCCATATAAGCTGTGCGTCATTGAAAATGTCAAAAGAGAATTTCGGGGTCTGGGTAAGGTCAATTCCGAAGAAATTGAAGTTTAAAGCACTGAGCTTATCTGCAATTTCGGGAACATTAAGCTTTCCGCTGTTTATAGCCTCGATAACAGAAAGCTCCGGACGGGCATTCGCGGCAAGATTAAGCTGTGCCGCCGCGTCGTTAATCACCGACTTATCAATATGAAGAAGATAGGTAAGCGGAGACATAATTAGCCAGTAAATACTCATCATAATTACAAGGCGCACAATCATAGGCAGACAGCCGCCCGACATAGAAACATTTTCCTCTTGGTAAAGCTGCTGCATAGCCTCACTGTACTTTTGCTTATCGTCACCGTAACGCTTTTTAAGCTCGTCAAGCTTAGGCTTAATCCTCGTCTGCTGAACAGAGGATTTCTGGCTTTTTATAGTAAGAGGTATAAACGCCAGATTTGCCAAAAGCGTAAACACAAAAACAGATGCGGCAAAATTACCGCCCAAAAGTCCGGCTAAAAATTCAAGCACCCAGCCGAGAGGTATATTGATGATATTAAATATTGTTTGCATTTATACACCGTCCATTCGCGCCGTGTTATACGGCAACGGTTATTTTTTAAATTGATGTTTCAGCGCCGCTTTGTCTTTTCGGGAACGGGGTCATAACCGCCCTTGCAGAGCGGATTGCACCTTAAAATTCTCCAAAAGCTCAGCGCTGTTCCGACTATTACCCCTCTTTTTTGTATCGCCTCAATCGCATAGGCGGAGCAGGTAGGGGTAAACCGGCAACAGGAAATTTTACGCGGCGATATGTTTTTTTGATAAAATTTAATCAAGCTTATCAGTAGCCTGCTCATTTTTCCTAATTTCGCTCCATATGCCCGCCGACCTTAAAAGCTCCCTCATAGAAGCCGCGGCAGCGGTGCTTTTAATACCGAGTATCCGCGTTCTTGCCACGATTACAAAATCATACCCTGACGGAATGTTAGGCAAACATTCTCTAAACGCAGCGGTGATAACCCGCTTTGCGCGATTGCGCCGTACCGCACAGCCGAGCTTCTTTCCCGCAGTTATACCGAGTCTAATACCCCTGCTTCTCTTTACCGCATAAATAACAAAATACGGAGAAACATAGGATTTTCCCTTTTTATAAGCGCGGCGGAAGCTGTAATTTTCTTTGAGTTTAATTATACTGTTCATATTATACTATTCATAGGCTTAAAAAAGGAAAAGCCACATTGAAGTGGCTTTAGTATGTCAACTGCTTTCTGCCCTTTGCTCTGCGACGCGCGAGCACCTTACGGCCGTTAGAGGTTGCCATTCTCTTTAAAAAGCCATGCTCCTTTTTTCTGTGGAGCTTTTTAGGCTGATATGTCCTTTTCATTTACGAACCCTCCTTATTAAACACATTACGGTTATTTGGACTAATATGAAGTCCCGAGAAAATTTAAGTCATAACCTATCGATTTTAAATTATAACCCAAATTCTATGTGTATGTCAACAAAAATATTTTTAAATGAGCAAATTTACGAAAATTTTACATTCTGTCGAGAAAGCCTGTTTTCGGCTCCCCTTGTCAGGGGAGCTGTCACCACAGGTGACTGAGGGGTAGTCAAGAAAGGCTTTATTAAAGCATTTTCTCTCCCTCCGTCACGGCAAAACCGTGCCACCTCCCTCGTCAGAGGGAGGCAAAATACAGTTTATCGGCACTCTCAAAATTTTAAACCCTGCTGTATAAAATTTCGGCTTTTCCCGATATTTTAACCGTGAAATCGGCGGGAATAAAGATACTTCCGCCTTTTTTTGCGGAAAGGACTCCCCCGTCCCACTCAAGATCAAGTTCCCCGTCAAGCACCAATAACGAAATAAAGCTGTCACTCAAGGAAAGCTCGGTTTCGCCGTCAAGCGACAAAAGCTCGGCGGTAAATAAATCGCAGGAAGCAAGCTTCCTTACACTTCCGAACTGCCCTTGCTTAATCTCACCGACATTACCGTACGGCACAACGGGCGGCATACGATTTGTAACCTCAAGTGCTTTTTCTATATGTAACGGACGGGGCTTACCGTCGGCACCGAGTCTTCCGTAGTCTGAAACACGGTAGGTAGTATTGGAATTCTGCTGAACCTCGGCAATTAATATTCCCGCACCTATCGCGTGAAGCGTGCCTGCCGAAATAAAGAAAACATCGCCCTTATGAACAGGAACATAATTACATATCTCAGGAAGGGTGTTATCCTTAATTCTACGCTCAAATTCCTCTTTTGAAACCTCACGGTTAAAGCCGTAAATAAGCTGAGCGCCCTCATCACAGTCAACAACATACCACATCTCGGTCTTGCCAAACTCGCCCTCGTTTTTTAGGGCATACTCATCATCCGGATGAACCTGAACCGAAAGTCGGTCCTTAGCGTCAATAAGCTTTATCAAAAGCGGAAAATACGGAAATTTCACCGCCTTTTCACCTATAGCCTTATCCCCCCAAAGCTCTATTACCTCAGAAAGAGTTTTGCCCGCAAGAGAGCCGTTTTCCACCCTGTCCGCTCCGTCCTTATGGCAGGAGAGCACCCATGCCTCGGCGGCTATATCCTTATCGGTCTCATATTTATATTCGGTTTTAAGTCTTGTTCCGCCCCAAAGATAGTCTTTGACAGCAGGTTTCAATAATAACGGATACATATATCTCGCTCCTTTTTCATTTATATTATATATTTAAAATAATAAATCTGAATTGACATTGCAATTTCTATGTGCTATTATGAGAAAAAAAGTAAAGGGGAACCCTTATGAAGCACGAAGTTTTACATTTAAAAGACTACTACCCGTTTTTGGGTGAAGATAACTGCGACCCGACGGTTGAGGTTTATCTTCCCTACAATATGACCGAGATGCACCGTGAAAACGACAAAAGACCCTGTATGATAGTCTGCCCCGGCGGTGGATACGGTATGTGTTCCCAGCGCGAGTCTGAACCCATAGCACTGCAATTTTTGCCGCAGGGCTACAATGTATTTACAATTACATATTCGGTTGCTCCCCACCGTTTCCCAACCCAGCTTTGCGAGGTTGCGGCTTTAATGGAGCTTATATATAAGAACGCAGACGAGTGGAACTGCGACACCGAAAAAATTGCAATTATCGGTTTCTCGGCAGGCGGTCACCTTGCCGCCCATTATTCCACAATGTTCGACTGCAAGGAAGTAAGAGAGGTTTTCCCCGAAAGTAAGTCGGTAAACGCCTCGGTGCTTTGCTACCCTGTAATCACAGCCGATCCCGCCCACGCACATATGGGAAGTTTCCACAATCTGGTTGGAAAAACCGATATTTTCCCCGAAGAAACAGAATATTTCTCCTGCGAAAAGAATGTTAAGGATACCACTCCCCCCGCCTTTATATGGCATACCGCGGAGGATACCTGCGTACCCGTTATGAACAGTCTTATGTATGCAGGGGCGCTGAGCGCGCATAAGGTGCCCTTTGAGCTTCATATTTATCCCTTCGGCGCCCACGGCTCATCAACCTGTGACGCGCAGACCCTCGACACGGTTGATAAAGGACTCGCCCACGCAGGCGCGTGGCTTGAAAGCCTTGAAAAATGGCTTAAATTAATCGGTTTTACAAGAAGCTAAAGTATTTCTTTTAACTCTTCAAGGGACGAAATTTCATATTTTGAAAAATATTTCGCCGAAAGACGCGCGGGGTTGTACCAGCAGGTATCAATTCCCGCGTTTTTTCCGCCTAAAATATCCGAGCTTTGGCTATCCCCTATAATAAGGATTTTTCGCCTGTCCTTTTCTGTAATCTGCGAAATAATATAGTCAAAATACTCTTTTTCGGGTTTTTGAAAGCCGGAATCCTCCGAAACAAAAACCCTGTCAAAATAAGGCGCTAAGCCCGAGCCCTCTATACGGCGGTACTGGGTGGCGGAAAGTCCGTTTGTGGTGGCGTATAGCTTATAGCCCTTATCACGCAGGTAATCAAGAATGTCGAACGCCCCGTCAACAGTATAATACCCCTCGGAAAGCCCCCTGCCGTACTTCGCGGAGAGTGCGGCAGGGTCTCCTTTGCAGCCGAAAACCTCTAAAAGCTTTTTAAACCGCCCGACAAAGATATCGCTTTTTTCTATTTCTCCCCGTTCAAAGCTTTCCCAAAAGCTCTTGTTTATCCTCGAATAGGTCAGTACTGCCTCATCATCAAAAGGCATAGAGTTGTTTTTAAGCACCCTTCGTATAGCCTGAGCCTCCGCCGCCTTAAAATCAAGCAGGGTATCGTCAAGGTCAAGAAAAAGGGATGTATAGCTTTTCACAGCGTTTTTGCAAGCTCCTTTATATAATTCCTTAGCTCTTGCTTAATTTCGGGGTGATTAAGCCCTACCTCTATATTCGCCTTTAACATACCGAACTTATTACCCATATCATAGCGAATACCGTCAAAATCAACGCCTATCATACCGTATTTTACCGCAAGCTCGCGCATAGCGTCGGTAAGCTGAAGCTCGCCGCCTACACCCAAGGGTGTGCGCTCCAAAATGCTGAAAATCTCGCTGTCAAGCACACAGCGGCCGAGAATGGAATAATTCGAAAATTTCTTGTCAAGGCTCGGCTTTTCAATCATATCGCTTACCGCAAAATTTTTACCGCCAAGCTCTTCAACCTTTAAGGAGCAGTACTTAACAACAAGCTCATCGGGCACTTCCTTTATGCCGACAACGCTTTTACCGTATTTTTCGTATGCCTCGCAAAGCTCGCCTATAGCAGGAATGTCACCTATTATAACATCATCGCCGTAAAGTACGGCAAACGGCTCGTCGCCCACAAACTCTTTGGCACGAAGCACCGCATCACCAAGACCTCTTGTTTCCTTTTGGCGAATAAAATATATATTCGCAAGGTTTGCAACATTATTAAGTGTTTCAAGCATCTCTGTGTTGCCACGCTTTTCAAGCATTTTTTCAAGCTCTATCGAATGGTCGAAATGATCTTCAATAATTTCCTTACCGCGATTTGTAATTATAAGAATATCGTTTATTCCCGCTTTTACCGCCTCTTCAACGATATACTGTATCGCCGGTTTATCAACGATCGGGAGCATTTCTTTAGGCATTGCCTTTGATGCCGGAAGTACTCGTGTGCCGAGTCCCGCCGCAGGGATAATCGCTTTTTTAATTTTCATAATATCTCCTCTTTCCTGTTTTTATATCGCAGAAAGTATAACCGTAACCGTAGAAGCAATGTTTTGAATAACTATCATTGAAATAATTCCTACCGCCAACATTCCGCCCGAGACTCCGCCTAAGGAAGCAAGACCCATTCGGTAATATCTTTGGTCGATACCGTTTTGCATAAAGCCTTTTATAGATTTAACGCAATTATTCTTATAAGCATAAAAACCGAACAAACCGCAAAGTATACAGGTTGCAAGACTTGCAAGGTCTTCAACTCCCGTAGCCACAAGGTCGAGTGCGGTTTCACTGCTCCCTATATTTTCGAAAGCATCAAGCAAGGCATCCTTGTCACCCTCGGTTATCGACTCAAAAATACCGCTTATGCTCCGGGAGTTTGTATCATAGGTGAGCGCAGTTGTTGTAAACGTGATTACAGTTCCCGCCGCAAGGAGTATTAAAGCGATTTTATACATTTTGCGGTAAAAGAACCAGAGTGCCGCACCTAACGGACCGAAAATAAAGCCCAAAATTGCAGCAGGCCAGCACCACGATATTTTAGAATGGGTAATTTCCATCTTCATAAACTTAGGCATTATCTCCGCCGACTTTTTGCCCACAAAGAATGCGACATCATCGGCAGGTATGCCGTCTATTGCGTAAGAGGCATAGGTGTTATAGGGCGAATACTGCGCCCCGCCGTAACCCTGCGCGCCGTATGGCGGAGTATAGCCGCCTGTGCCTGCACCTCTTTCAAAACCGCCCTGCGATGCAGCTTCGGTCTGCGGGTTGTTTCCTATAAACTCAGGCTCGGCTTCGGTCTTTGTAAGCGGAGCGCCGCAGTTTTTACAGTAAATATAATCACTTTCGTTTTCTGTTCCGCATTCTGCACAGATTTTTTTATCCATACTTTCACCCTCCGAATTTTAAATAAACATATATATAACAGCAGGCAGATACTGCACCGCCATAGCTCCGATAAAAAACAGGAATATGCTTACTCCGCCTTTCTTGCGGTAGTCATAATCTGCATCCGCACTCTCGGCACGGATTTTTTTGACGGTTGATATTGTATAACATTTGTAAAGATAATCACCGAAGATTGACGAGACAAAGCGTATCGCAAGATTAAGGAGAAACCCAAGCCCGGCAAAAATCATAACCGCCGCTCCTATATCCGAAATATGGGCTAAAACATTACCCATAAGCTCGGTATAGGTTTCGTTCCCGACAAATCCTAAATTATAAATCGCATTACTCAGCGGCAGATATAAAAGAGATGCAATTACGGTCAAAAGCCCTGTTATAACCCCGTACTTATACATCTTGCGGGACAGCATCCACGCGCTGGGGAAGAAAAATGCCATCCAATTCCATGAGGTACGGTTATTTTTATTAAGCACTGCAAATTTTGGAATATAGCGCGGTGTATTTGCCGCAACAAGACGCTTGGCTTCCTCTGCTGTCACACCCTCTCCGATATCACAGTCGGCAGGAACACCGCCTAAAAAATCGAAATTAACAAAGCCGCCCGCCTTCAAAATATTCGGTGCGCCGCACTTTGGGCAAGCATTAAGTGAAAAATCGTAGCTTTCGTGACACATTTGACAGTTGACTTTGCCATAGGCACTTTCACCTGTATGCCCATTTTCCGCTTCCCTCGTATGAACGGTTTTCTCAGTAGCTTTTAATTTATCGTATTGCTTATCGGTGCCGTGGAGCGCCTCAAGTGCACAGTGACCAAGCTCATTATAGCAGTCCCTGTGATGCGGTGCGCCGCAAACAGGGCAGTAAACAACATCATCGTCATCGAAAAGATAAGCGTGACATCTTACACATGTAGCGCCATCTGTTTTAAGACTCATAGACCGTACCTCTTATGTCTTTAATTTTTTCAAAAACGCTGTCGAAATATTCCTTGCCGTAGTTGTGAAAATTTCCGTCCTCTATCATTTGACAGAGCTGTTCCTTGGTGACCCACTTAGCCTCAGCCACCTCAGAGGGTTGAAGCACAAGCTCGTTTTCGTGAACATCGCATACTATTGCCCAAACATCAAGCAGGGAATTACGTCTTTTAATTCTTTCAAGCTTTTTAAGGCTTTGCTCGTCGGATTTTATACCCAATTCCTCAAAAAGCTCTCTTTTCGCGGCGGCGAAGGAATCCTCGCCTGAAATTGCCGCTCCGCCTGTTGCCGCCCATTCGCCCGGCATAAGCTTTTTATCGTCCGCACGGCGCTGAATCAAAAACTGTCCCGTGCTTGACATAATCCATATATGCACAACAAGATGGTATTCCCCCGACTTTAAAACACCTTTGCCCCGCAGAGCGGTTTTTCCCGTCAGAGCTCCGTTCTCGTCAAGCACGTCCCATATCTCAATACTCATACCGTTTTAATGCAACCTCGCCCGATTTTTTGTAAATACTGTTTGCCGGTATAACCCCGCGTACCGAGGAAAGCGGATAAACATTAGTGTTTTTCCCGATTACAGTACCCGGATTTAAAACCGAGCCGCAACCGACTTCCACATAATCGCCTAAAACCGCTCCCATTTTCTTAAGCCCTGTTTCGTAGCGTTCGTCCCCTGATTTTATAACAACAAGGGTTTTATCCGACTTGACATTAGAGGTAATAGACCCCGCGCCCATATGGGAGTGCGAGCCTAATACGGAATCGCCCACATAATTATAGTGGGGAACCTGCACGGTGTCGATTAAAATTACATTTTTAAGCTCGGTAGAATTGCCCACAACGCAGTCATTGCCTACAAGCGCGCTTCCCCGTATAAAGGCACAGTGCCGCACCTCTGTACGCTCGCCTATAATGCATGGACCTGTTATACTCGCACTTGGAGCAACCTTGGCAGACTTTGCTATCCAAATATTCTCACCCTTTTGCTCGTAAATATCAGGGTCAAGAGTCGGACCTATTGTTTTAATATAATCGCTTATAAGGCTTAAAGCTTCAAACGGATATTTTACGGTTTTTAAAAGCCCGTAGCCTAAGCTGTTATTTTCGCTGTAAAGCTCCTTTACGGTAATACCTTCCAAACAAGACACACCTTTCATTCTTACTATACAATTCAATTATATCAAGAATATGAATTTTTTTCAACATTTTCTATGTTTGGTATTGTAAAAATATTATTTTTGTGTTAAAATAGCACCTGTCAGGATATTTGCGTGTTTAAGTGTGCGAATGGGCGGGTCCTGTGCGACGGGGCGCTGTGAACCATGTCAGGCGGGGAACCGAGCAGCATTAAGCGGTATTCCCGTGCGCCGCAGTAAATCGGCTCATTCGTACACTTAAATACGCAATTTTTCTAAGGCCGGCAGAGTCGAACCCGTTACGGTTTCGATTCTCGTCAGCCTAAGCCGCAAAAAGGAAGGTGTAAATATGGCATATCAGGCGCTTTACCGCAAATACCGTCCCCAAACCTTTTCGGAGGTTGTAGGACAGGAGCATATAACCGAAACGCTGAAAAACGAGCTTGCCTTAGGTAAAACCGTTCATGCCTACCTTTTCACCGGAACAAGAGGAACGGGCAAAACCAGCTGTGCTAAAATATTGGCAAAGGCGGTAAACTGCTTAAGCCCCGCAGACGGCGACCCCTGCCTTACCTGCGAAAGCTGTCTTTCGGTCGCAAACGGCGAGAACACCGATATTGTTGAGATTGACGCCGCTTCTAACAACAGCGTTGACAGTATAAGAGAGCTTAGAGACCAGGTTTCCTTTGCCCCCGCCTCCTCTAAGTACCGCGTTTATATTATTGACGAGGTGCATATGCTGTCTACCAGCGCCTTTAACGCGCTTTTAAAAACCCTTGAGGAGCCGCCGGCTCATGTTATATTTATACTCGCCACAACCGAGGTGCATAAGCTCCCCGCAACTATTCTTTCCCGCTGTCAGCGGTTTGATTTCAGAAGAATTGAAGCCGACAGGATATGCGAGCGTATACAGTATATTGCCGATAAAGAGGGGCTGACAGTCTCACACGGAGCGGCATCGCTTATCGCAGCGGCGGCGGACGGCGGAATGAGGGACGCCCTATCTATTTTAGACCTGTGCGCGTCTGCAGGCAAGAACATTGATGAAGAAACGGTCGAAAGTGTATGCGGAATGGCAGGCGGAGACTACCTTATAGCCCTTGCCGATTATATCAAGGCAAGCAATACCGAAGGTGCTTTAATGCTTATAGATAAGCTTTACGGCAATTCGGTGGATATGTTGCGTCTTTTGTCCGAGCTCACCTCGCATTACCGCGATTTGATGATAATAAAGACCGTGAAAGGCAAAAACAAGCCCATCATCTGCTCTGAATCAAGGCTTAAAGCCCTTGAAAATCAGGCGGCGGATTATGATATAAAGGATATAATGTATACTCTTTCCTTGCTTCAGTCGGCAAATGCCGGTATGCAGAACGGCAACCGCCGCTGTGAAATGGAAATGACTGTAATAAGGCTATGTAACCCCGACCTTTCAGCTGATATTTCTTCGCTTGAGCGGAGAATCAGCGCGCTTGAAAACGGCGCAGTAAGAGTGGTTGCGCCCGTAAAGGAAATACAGAAGCCTGTTACCGAAAAGACGGACAACGAAGAAGAGGAAATTCCCCTTCCCGAGCCGCCTGAGGAATCGGCTGCAGAAGCTCCGAAGCCCGCGCAAGGCGGCGAAATAACACCCGTACAAAATTGGGGCGAGGTTTTAAGTATTTTAAAAACCTCGGCTCCGCTTATCGCAGGGGTGCTTAAAGGCTCTAACGCTTATATTAAGGGGCAGTACCTTTTAATTGACGCTCCGAATACCCAGTTCCGTTCCCTTATAAACAGCTCGAACGGTATGTATAAGGACAGTATAAGAAAAGCCGCACAGAGAGTACTGGGCGCAACCTATAAATTAGGGCCCTATACCGCGGCAAAGGTAAGCGCTGAGGAAGACCCTCTCGCAGCACTTGCGGATAAACTTAAGAATTTTGAAATTAATTAAGGAGAATATATATGAAAGTAAGAATACCAAACTCAGGCGGACCCGGCAATATGAACCAGATGCTAAAGCAGGCGCAGAAGATGCAGGAAGATATGGCGGCGCTTCAGGCAGATTTGGAGCAACGCGAATACACCGCAGTATCAGGCGGCGGTATGGTCGAGGTCACGGTTAACGGTAAGCACCTTGTCAAGGCGATAAAAATTAAGCCCGAGGCAGTTGACCCCGATGATGCAGAGATGCTTGAAGATTTAATTACCGTAGCGGTAAACGAGGCTATCGAAAAAGCAATTCAGGATTCCGAAGCCGAAATGGGCGCTGTTACAGGCGGACTTAATCTGCCCGGAATGTTTTAAAAATGGCAAATAATATAGTACCCCTTACCGAGCTTATAGCCCAGTTTGAACGGCTTCCCGGTATCGGCAGAAAGACCGCACAGCGGCTTGCTTACAACATTTTAGAGCAACCGCCCGAGCGTGCAGAAAAATTCGCCGAAGCCCTTGTGAACGCGAGGAGAAAAATCCATTTCTGCAAGGTCTGTCAGGGGCTTACAGATAAAGAGGTGTGCGATATCTGCGATGACAGCCGCCGCGACCGCTCGGTTATATGCGTGGTTGCAGAGCCTAAGGATGTTATGGCATTTGAGCGCACGCGTGAATACACCGGTATTTACCATGTTCTGCACGGGGTTATTTCTCCACTTGACGGCATAGGTCCCGACCAGCTAAGAATCAAGGAATTAATGGCGCGTTTGGGTTCAGGTGAGGTAAACGAAATTATTATGGCGACAAACCCCACAGTTGAGGGCGAAGCCACGGCAAGCTATATTTCCCGCCTTGTAAAGCCTATGGGGATTAAGGTTACCCGCCTTGCATACGGTATACCCGTAGGCGGCGACCTTGAATATGCCGACGAATTCACTTTAGCCCGCGCCTTAGAGGGCAGAAACGAAATTTGAGGAAGAAATATGACCGAAGAAAAGATTAAACGCATAAACGAGCTTGCGCGCAAGCAGAAGGCAGAGGGGCTTACCGAGGAAGAAAAGGCAGAACAATTTAAGCTCCGCCGTGAGTATATCGACGCTTATAAGCAGAGCCTTATTGCCCAGCTTGAAAACACATATATTTTAGAGCCTGACGGCACGAAAAGAAAGGTCGGGCGAAAAAATGAAACTCCTCTTAACTGATTGCGCAACCCTTAAAGCAAACGGCGACCTTTCGCTTGATACCTTTAAACAGTTCGGCGAAGTTGTCGAGTACGAAAACATTACCCGTGCCGAGCTTTTAAAGGAAACGGCGGATACCGACATTATATTATGTAATAAGACGATTATCGACAAAGAGGTTTTCGACTCCGCGCCGAAGCTCAAATATATCGGACTTTTTGCCACGGGATATAACAATATAGATACCCAATACGCCGCAAAAAAAGGCATTACGGTCTGCAACGCGGGCGGATACTCTACAAATGCGGTCGCCCAACAGGTTATGGGCTATATTTTAATGCACTACACCAAAATACCGAAGTACGACGCCTTTGTAAAGTCCGGCGGTTGGAAAAAATCAGAGGTCTTCTCTCCCCTTGTCTTTTCCACCGAGGAGGTTTTCGGCAAAACCCTGGGTGTTGTGGGCTACGGTAGTATCGGCAAAGCGGTTGAAAGGGCGGCAAAGGGCCTTGGCATCAATGTTTTGGTATATACCAGAACCATTCGTGAGAACGGTGAAACAAAATTTGTCGATTTTGATACCCTGCTAAGCCAAAGCGATATTATCTCGCTGCATTGTCCGTTAAATGAGCAAAGCGCGGATATGATGAATAAAGAAGCCTTTAACAAATGCAAAGACGGCGCATTTTTCATCAATACCTCCCGAGGCGGAACGGTGGACGAAGACGCACTTTTTGATGCACTTTATACAGGAAAGCTGTCAGGTGCGGCGGTAGATGTCTTAAGGAGTGAGCCGCAGACCGAAAAAAGTCAGCTCGAAAAAGCACCTAACATAATAATAACGCCCCACACAGCCTGGGCACCCTTAGCCACAAGAAAACGGCTTTTAGGCATAGTCGAGGATAACATAAAGGCATTTTTAGCCGGTAAACCGCAAAATAAAATTGTATAAAAAACGGGCTTTCGCGTTACGCGAAAGCCCTAATGTTTTTCTATTAAACCGCTAAATTAAGCAAGCTCAACAGTAGCGCCAACCTCAGTAAGCTTAGCCTTCATAGCTTCAGCCTCTTCCTTAGCTACAGCCTCTTTGAGGGTCTTCGGAGCGCCGTCAACGATAGCCTTAGCCTCAGCAAGTCCAAGACCGGTGATCTCACGAACAGCCTTGATAACCTTAATCTTCTCAGCGCCTGCTTCCTTAAGAACAACGTCAAACTCGGTCTTCTCCTCAGCTGCTGCTGCGCCGCCTGCTGCCGGAGCTGCTACTGCAACTGCTGCCGCAGCGGATACGCCGAACTCCTCTTCTACTGCTTTAACGAGCTCAGAAAGCTCAAGAACTGTAAGAGTCTTTAACTCTTCAATCATAGCTGTGATTTTCTCAGATGCCATTTTAAATTCCTCCATTAATATTTTTTTAAGTTAATAATTATTCTGCATCAGCGGAACCGTCTTTATCAACGATTGCCTGTACAGCGCGGGCAAATGCCGCGATAGGAGCCTGGAATGCACTGCAAACCGTTGCAAGAAGAACTTCCTTGCTCGGGAGCTTTGCAAGAGACTCGATTGTAGCTACATCAGCTACTTCGCCGTCAAGGAATCCCGATTTAACCTTAAAGTTATCGTGACCCTCAGCAAATTTACAGAGTATTCTCGCCGCCGCGGTGTAGTCCTCCTTGGACAGAGCGATAGCGGTAGTACCCTCTAAAACAGATTTCATTCCCTCAACAGAGGTACCCTCGATAGCGCGGCCTAAAATCGTATTCTTAACAACGAAGTATTCCACGCCGTTTTCGCGAAGCTCTTTACGAAGCGCAGTATCGTCGGCAACATTGATACCCTTATAGTCAACAACTACGCCTGTAACAGCACCCGCAATCTTTTCCGCAAGAGCGGCAACCTGCTGTTGCTTTTTCTCTAAAACAGAAGCGTTAGGCATTAAATTTCACCTCCGAAAAAAACTTAGCCCGTCCAAAGACAAAGGACGGGCGTAAATAAACAAATTATTTAAGCGCACACCTCGGCAGGCGAATAACTTACGACCGAAACGGTCACCTGCTGTCTTTGGATTGCAACAAAAGAATTATAATACTACAGCATTAATTTGTCAAGTATTTTTTTGTTTAAATTTTAAGTATTTGTAGTTGATGTTTCGGTAAGACTTTGTGACTCGCCCGAACCGCCCGATATGCCGTGAGAGAGCGAAAGCTTTAAAAGCACGGGGGTTACAAGCGCGGCTATAACAACGCAAAGCACTATCGCAGGGAATACAGATGAATCTATGTAACCGCTGTCTATTCCCTTTTGTGCGACCATTAAAGCAACCTCGCCGCGGGCAACCATTCCTATACCTACCGTAAGCGATTCTCGGTTGCTCATTTTTGTGATTCTTGCCGCAAACCCGCAACCGACAATCTTAGTCAGAACCGCCATAACAGCTAACACCAACGCGAAAAGCAAAATTTGTGTGTTGATTCCCGAAAGGTCGGTTTTAAGGCCGATATTGGCAAAGAAAACAGGAGAAAACACAAGATAAGAAGCGGCGGTGATTTTCTTTGCAACATACTGCCTTGATTTAGTAAGGTTACAAAGAATTACTCCCGCAAAATAAGCTCCCGTTATATCGGCAACGCCGAACAGCTTTTCCGCGCAGTAGGACATAAGAAAACAGAACGCTAACGCCCACACCGCAACACGGCGGCTTGTTTCGTGGTGTACCGAAATCTTTTTAAAGACCTTGTATACAACAAAGCCCACAAAAAGGGTGAATACGAAAAATCCGAAAATTTTAAGTACCGTAACGCCGGGGTTTACGGTGCTGTCCCCCATAGCAGAAAGCACGCTTAATACTATGATACCTATAATATCGTCAATTATGGCGGCAGAAAGAAGGGTTGTACCCACGCGGGTTTTAAGCTTGCCCATCTCATTCAGAGTTTCAACCGTAATGCTTACCGAGGTCGCCGCGAAGACAATCCCTACAAACGCCGCCTTTAACATACCTATACTGTTAAATCCGTTCCCGAAGAAGAGGTAATACACGCCGCCGCACCCGATAATCGGCACAAACACACCCATCACCGCGATAAGGCAGGCGGCGGGACCCGTGCGTTTAAGCTCGTTAATATCGGTGTCGATACCCGCTATAAACATAAGCATAATAACGCCTATTTCGGCGGTTTTTACAAGAAAGTCCGACTGTTGAAGCAGTCCTATGCCGCTGGGTCCCAAAATAATACCCGCCAAAAGCGCGCCAACCACCTGCGGCAGGTGTACATGAGCCGTCGCTATGCCGAAAATTTTGGTGAACAGCAGAATTAAGGCTAATGATAATAAAAAGCTGTATGAGTCCACAATAAAACCCCTTAATACATAATAATTTCCAAATTTATATTATACAGCATAAAAACTCTTTTTCAAGAGAGAAAATCGATGAAAATAATGTTGACAAACAGACAAATATTGTGTATCATTTATCTGTACTATTAATGTTAGTACAGTTGAAATACTTTTTCGGAGGTGCACCTTGCTTCAGCTAAATTATAAAAGCGGCGTTCCTATCTGCGACCAGATAGTAAACGGCTTTATCCGTATGAAGGCGTTAGGGCTTTCAAAGGATGGAGACCAGCTTCCGAGCGTACGGCAGTTAGCCTTAGAGCTTTGCGTTAATCCGAACACCATACAAAAGGCTTATCAAATGCTTGAAAGCGCGGGGGTTATTTACTCTGTAAAGGGCAAGGGCTCCTTCTTTTCGGACGACGCCGCGGCAGATATGGCGGTTATAAAGGCGGCAAAAAAGGATTTTCGGGCGGCAGTTCAATCTGCGGTCGAGCTTGGTATGACCAAAGCCGAGCTTCAGGAAATAGTGGCGGAAGTATTAAGAGACGGGGAGGCGAAAAAATGATTACAGCGACAGAGCTTACTAAAATATTTGACGGTAAAAAGGCGCTTGACGGGATTGATTTAAGTATTAACGACGGCTCTATTTACGGGCTTGTCGGCTCAAACGGCTCAGGCAAATCAACCTTTCTGCGGCTTGCGGCGGGTATATATATGCCCGACTCGGGCGAGATTACCGCGGACGGGGAAAAGATTTTCGACAATTTCCGAAAAAAGACCGAAATTGCATATTTGGGCGATACTCCCTATTTTATGCCCCACGCGACTATCAAGGAAACGGCGAAATTTTACCGCACGGTCTATCCCAATTTTGACAATACGCTTTATAACAGACTTCTTGAAATTTTCCCCCTTGATTACAAGGCGAAAATCGCCACAATGTCAAAGGGTATGCAAAGGCAGGCGGCGCTTATTATGGCTATCGCCTCATCGCCTAAGTACCTGCTTTTGGACGAGGCGTTCGACGGGCTTGACCCCGTTATAAGAAAGGTACTGAAAAGTATACTCATAGAAGGGGCGGAAAACCGCTCTATGACCACGGTTATCGCCTCCCACAATCTAAGGGAGCTTGAGGACCTTTGCGACAGCGTGGGACTTATCCACGACGGCAATATCATTTTCAGCGATCCTATCGAAACGCTTAAGGGCAAGCTTCACAAGGTGCAGACGGCCTTTTCAAGACTTCCCGAGGTCTCGGCATTTTCGGGGCTTGATGTACTTAAAATTGAGCGGAGCGGCTCTCTTATAAGTATGATTGTGCGCGGCGAAGAGGACGAAATTATGGCATATATAAACCGCCTTTCACCGATTTTTTCGGAATGTATAGAACCTACTCTTGAAGAAATGTTTGTTTATGAATTGGGGGTGACCGGGTATGACAGCAAAAGTATCATCAGTTAAGTTCCATCCGTCATTAAAGCTTTACAGGTATTCGGTAAAGCGCACGGCGGGGCTTACCGTCTTAATGACCGTTTTTATGCTGCTTTTCTGCCCCGGGTATGTGCTGATGCACATTAACAACCGTTTAGAGCTGCAAAGTTCTACAATTTTTAATTTTGATAATATAGCGCCGACTGTGATTTTAGCGGTTACGGTTATTACCTGCGGTGCGGCGGTGCTTTATCTTTTTATCAATTTTGCCTTTCTTTACAGCCGCAGCTCCAGCGACTTTTTCCATTCTCTTCCCCTTAAAAGGACAAAGCTTTTAGCCTCCCGCTTTTTTGCGAGCATAGTTCCGATACTGCTTCCTACGGTGCTTACCTACGCCGCTATGTGCGGAATATTGGCGCTTGACTATGTTGAGGGCAGTATAAGACCTATTTTAACAGGCTTTGCCTACAATATTTTAATCCTTTTTATGTGCGCGGCGTTTACGATGATATTTATTGTCTGCGCGGGCAGTATTTTTGATTTGATAATATCCTTTGTTACCTTTAACATAGGTATTATTATAATTCAGTTTATTACTTCCTCCCTGTGTAATGAATATTTATGGGGTTATACATGGCAGACGGAGTATAAGCTGCTTATGTATTCAAGCCCCTTCTATTATGCCTTTGTGGGTCTTTTCGGGTTGCTGAACGGTGAGACGGCATATGTCGATAATCACGCGGTTTTCGCTCTAAAGCTTATCCTTATTACCCTTTTGTCGCTTATTGCCGCCTTTCTGCTTTACAAGCGCCGCAAGAGCGAAAAAAGCGGGGTTTCTTACGCCTACAAATTTATTTACATTGTCTGCGCGCTTATTATCGGCATTGTCGGAGCGTATCTTATAGGTGTGCTTTTTTCCGAAGGAGAAATCAACCTTATATTCTGGATTTTCGCGGCTGTAGGCGGACTGCTTACGGCGGTCACCTTCGGCGCGATTAACGACCGCGGCTTTAAAACGGTAAAAAAATCCCTTATAACAGGCGGGGCTTCGGTGGTTTGTATGGCGGTGACCGCCCTTACCCTTTGGAGCGGCTTTTTCGGCTATTCCACCCGCATACCGAGTGCGGACAAGGTAAAATCGGCGGCGGTTTCCTTCGGCGTGAACTATGTCGAGTTTGCCGACCCCGACCTTGTTTTCAAGCTTCACGGCGCAATAGCCGAAAACGGAGCGGAAACGGACGAATACCAGTATATCTCGATAAGCTACAGCCTCAAAAACGGCGACAGCTTTGAGCGGGCCTTTTATGTGGATTTGGGCGATTATTTGGATACCCTGCTTGAAATTTACAAGAGCGATGAAAACAAGGCAAGCATAAAAAAGCGTTTTGAAAGCTTTACCGAAAACAATCTTGCGATTTCGGTTTATTCCGATGATGGCTCGGTGGAGGGGCTGTACCTTACTCCCGCAGAGCTTACACGGCTTAAAGAGGCATATCTCAACGATATTCCGAGCGCGACGGCGGACAGCATCACAGACGATGTTTACTACACTATAGAAATCTCGGGCTTTGATAAAGATTATGAATATTTAAGGGAATCCTTTTATGCCGAAGAGGGCTTTAAGAATACGGTTGATGTAATAAACTCCCTTGACCTTAAAGCTCGGGCGGAATCGGTTGATAAATAAAAGAGGTTTGCTTATGAAAAAATACAATACTTTTAAAAAACTGCTTTGTCTTGCCGCCGCCTTTGTTTTTGCGGTTTCGGCGGCAGGCTGTAACGATGAAGCTACGGAAAGCACTTCCTCTGCTTTGCCGTCTTCCCCGCAAAACAGCGAAAAAACCGATATTTTAGACCCTGAAAACAACGATTTAAGCACCGAGCAGGGTGCCGAGGTTAAAGCTGAAGAATTAGAGGTCAAAGAGGGCAAGGCTAACGGGGTTGATGTTTCCAAATGGCAGGGAAAAATCGACTGGCAAAAGGTAAAAAAGTCGGGTATCGATTTTGCGATTATAAGAATCGGCTTCCGCGGTGAAAACGGTATTATATATAAGGACGACTGCGCCGACTATAATATTCAGCAGGCAGATAAGGCAGGACTGCTTGTGGGTGTATACTTCTTTTCCACCGCGACAACTACTGCCGAAGCTGTAGAAGAAGCCAAATGGACGGTTTCCGCCATTGAAGGTTATCCAATCTCCTACCCTGTTGTTTATGACTGTGAAGGATTTAATAATTATGACAGCCGTATGTACGGTCTTTCAAATTCTCAGCGGACAGACAATGCCCTCGCCTTTTTAAAGCATATTGAGCAAAACGGATATGAGGGAATGCTGTACTCCGCAAAAAACGAGCTTGAAGGCTCGCTTTATTGGGACACCGCGCGGATTGAAAACGCCTATTCAGTTTGGGTGGCGCGTTATCCCGCAAATCCTTATCCCCAAACTGTGAGCCCCGATTACGGCGGAAAATACGATATGTGGCAGTATACCGATAAGGGTGCGGTAAGCGGTATTACAGGTAATGCGGATTTGTCGGTTTCGTATTTTACAAGACAGAAAACTGCGGCTAAAAACCCGAGCGCAAGGCCCGAAAACGCTAAAGCTCCCACCGCGAGCGATAATATTTACACCGCCGTTTCCGACGAGGTGACCGCAAAGATAGAAACCAATCTCCGCGATGCGGCGACAACTAAAAGCAATATTTTAGGCACCCTTAAAAACGGCACATTTTTAAAACGCACGGCAACAGGCAGCAACGGCTGGTCAAAGCTCACTTACAACGGTAAAACGGTTTATGCGATAACAAGCTATCTTACAACCGATAAGAACTACAAGCCGCAGGATAGCGTCTCTGTTTCGGACGATTTTGAGCCTTCAAGCGGCAAAGTCACCGCAAAGGATGAAACCAATCTCCGTGCCGAGCCCAACACAAACAGCGCGATAATAGCCACCATTAAAAACGGCGAATTTGTAACCCGCGTCGGAATAAGCCCCTCCGGCTGGACGAGGGTGAATGTGGGCGGAAAAATCGCCTACGCAAAAACAAGTCTGCTTACCACAGAGGTTAACAGCTCTTCATCTCAAAATGAGCCCGTTTCGGACGGCTTTGAGCCTTCAAGCGGCAAAGTCACCGCAAAGGACGAAACCAATCTCCGTGCCGAGCCCAACACAAACAGCGAAATAGTGGCGACGATTAAGAACGGCGAATTTGTAACCCGCGTCGGTGTCAGTCCCACAGGCTGGACAAAGGTAAATTATAACGGCAAGACAGCCTATGCAAAAACAAGTCTGCTCACCACAGAGGTTAACAGCTCTTCATCTCAAAATGAGCCCGTTTCGGACGGCTTCTCCCCTGCATCAGGAAGAGTAACCGCAAAAACCGAAACAAATCTCCGCACAGCACCAAGCACCCAAAATTCTGAAATAGTTTATACACTTAAAAACGGGGAATTTGCGGAGCTTATAGGCAAGCATACAAACGGCTGGGCGAAGCTTACATTTAACGGTCAAACGGTTTACGCCGTTTCAAGCTATCTTTTATCAGAGGAGGATTATAACTCACAAAACGGTTAATGTTTTTTATAAAAAAATAAGTAGGCTGTAAAAAAACAAACCCCAATTTATCTCTTAAAAAGCGAACAAGCTCGGCATAAGCTTAATTTTCGTGCTTTTGCCGAGCTTGTTTATTTTATTTTCGCTTAATTAATCCGCCTTTGAAGCTAATTTGTTTTTTTACAGCCCGCATTCAATTTACTTTCAATTACTAATCAAGACCGATATAAGAAATCGGGTTTACGCGGGTACCGTTTACCATTACCTCAAAATGCAGATGGTTTCCTGTTGAATAACCTGTACTGCCCACATTGGCAATGACATCGCCCTGAGATACCGTCTGACCCTTTTCTACACAAAGCTTACTTGCGTGTGCATACCTTGTGCTGAGTCCGTTCCCATGGCTTATAACAACGCTGTAGCCGTAGTTTTTATCATAGCCCGAAAAGGTCACCTTACCGTCTGCCACAGCATAAATGGGTGTGCCCTTGTTCGCGGCAAGGTCCATACCCTTATGTCCTCTGCCGTCACCGTAATAGGCGCTTATTGTAAAGCTTCCTTTTTTTAGCGGGCAAATAAAACCTGCGCTTTTTTCGGTTGAACGCTGAGCCGTGCTCGCTTTGGTTTTTGCCGTACCGACGGTTGTAACCTCGGTTACAGGCTCTTTTACAACCTCGTTTGAAAGCTCTGTACGGGAAATTTCCTCGCCGTTTACTCTTTCAACGCTTTCGGTTTTGCGGGAAATTCCGTTTTCTCCCTTGGTAGTAACCTTGGAATAGCCTATATACTCATTGGCGGTCTTAACCGTCTTTTTCGAAAAGGCTATCTCGGTATCTGTAGTAATGACCGATACGGTCTTAACTCCGATATTTTGAACAGCCGTTTTAATTTCTTCCGAGTCAGAAATTTCCGACTTAAGGTAATATCCATTTTCAACGCTTACCTCATCAGTAAATTCCGATTTATTTTCCGCTCCATCAACTTCAAATTGAGTGCGGCGCTCCTCAAGAAATTCGCGAAGCTTAGCTTCCTCACCGCAGGCAACGCGTTCGCCGTTTACGGTAAGGGCAGAAGCCTTTACAATATCATTAGTATTTTCTATGATAGCGTCGGCAAGGGCTACTGCGCTGTCAAGCCTGTCCGACACCGTAAGGGTCATTTTAAAACCGGGGGTTTTTATCGCGCTGTCGGCATTTTTGCTCTCCATATGCTCAAGAACAATGCTTTTAGCAGTATCAAATACGCCTGCGTTTCTTACAGTAGCAATATCAGACCCCGCGTAATTGACTTTAAAGCCTAAGGTTATGCCCGCAGCCACAACGCTTACACCTACAGCCAGCATACCGACAAGGCAAAGCGAGCTTGCCCTTACAAACAGGCGGTTATTTTTAATGAATTCCAAAATACGCTTAAATATATTGAAACAGGACAGCTTTTCTGTCAGGATTTCTTTGTTAAAAAATTCCTTAAAGATAACGGTCACTCCTTAAAAATTACATTTTGTAATTATTTCGAAGGATATTATAACAAAAAGGTTACAAATTTGCAACCCTTTTTGTAATTTATTTTTTAATTTTTTTTAGGAATAATTTACCTTAAGCGGGAAAAGCCCGTAAAATAAGGCCTCCAGAAGTGATATGCACCCCAAAAGTTAGACACTTTTGGAGGTGCATATCAGCCTTACGGGAGGTTTTTTACTTCACTCCCTCCAAATCAAACGGGGGGATATATTTTTTATCGGAGCTTTCCCGCTCTTGAATATACACATTTTCAAAGCTTGAATTACATATATAATCTAAAACCTTTTCGTACTCCCGCCTTGTCACACGGCGGTTAATTACCGGCATATTTTCCGCCCTGCCGCAAGGTGTATACTGACTCATAATACTGAAAAAGGCGTGAGGCGTGTTATTTCTTACCCAATCGAAAACCCGTATCGCCTCTTTTGTGCCCTGCGGAAGCAAAAGATGCCTTACAATAAGCCCCTTTTGCATAATCCCGTCTTTAAATTCGCAGACAGGCTGTGCCTTATAACATTCCCTTATCGCCGCCGTAGCGTATTCGGGATAATCGGGCGCTCCGGAGTAAAGAGCAGCGCGGTCACCCGAGAGATATTTTAAGTCCATAAGGAAAATATCCGCATAACCCTTAAGCGACCGTATTTCCTCGGCGGTATCGTATCCGCCCGAATTATAAACTATCGGTATTCGGGGCTTGTAAATATCCAAAGCGCGGATTATGGCGGGAACATAATGAGTCGGGGTCACAAGGTTAATATTGTGAGCTCCCTTTTCTTCCAACTCCTTAAAAATATCGGCTAACCTTTGATAAGTTATACTCTTTCCAAAGCCTCCGTGGGATATATCGTAGTTTTGGCAGAACGCGCAGTCAAGCGTGCACCCGCTGAAAAAAACCGTGCCTGAGCCGTTTTTGCCGCTTATGCACGGCTCTTCCCAAAAATGCAAAGCAGCCCTTGCTACTTTCGGTAACAAAGGCATTTTGCATAAACCGTTTAAATTTTCATTATTAGTGCGTTCGGCATTACACCGTCTCGGGCACAGACTGCATTTCATCTTGGCTTTTCTCCGTCTTAGGCTTTAATTCGGTTATTCTTTTGCGGACAATCAAATCATCGTAGGTCTTTTTAAAGGAGACCCTTCCGCAAAAGCGCCGTTCACAATTTTTACATTCAAATTTTGCCGTAAACCAACGGTTTCGGTAGCGCCATTTGGTAATGCGCTTTGCCTTTTCGCCGCATTTATCGCAACAAAAGCGCAAATCACTCCTGTTAATCCGCTCGTCATTTATATCCGAAATATTATAGGGCTTAAATCGCAGTCTTTTGTAAAACTCGGGGTCGGCGGTATCGCGTATAAGCGCCGAAAAGCGCTCTTCATTATAACATTTTTGAAGTAAAGCCACCGAAAGCAGACTGTCGTCCTTGGCGGTATGAAGCTCTAAGCCGTCGGTTTTAACGCCCAAAAGCTCCGCCGCCGAGCCTAAGGAAATCTGATTCTTGTCCTCATAGCCGCCGCGCCGCAATTCTCCTTGAACAAACTTTTGCAAATCAAGGTATTTTTCAATCTTGAACTTCCTGCCGCCGAGCAGACATTCCTCGTTTTCCTTTATGGAATAAAGGTCGGAATCGCTCCAGGTCATCGTAACGGTATCTTCCCCAACCCAAGCATTATAGCGGTCAACCGCAGTGTCAAAGGGAACTCCCGCAAGCATCATTTGGGTGGTTATGCCCGTAAGCTTCGCAAATCTGCCCGTAACCTTTTTGGAAATTTCCGATTTAACGGTTTCCTCGAAGGTGTCGGTTATATTAAAATATTCGTCCAGCTTTACCGCGCCTATCTGCAAAATCTGATTGATAAACTTCTTGTGTTTTGTAGAATAAGCGCTATCCCATTCCAAATCGAGAATAATATAGTTCATTATTTCCGTCTCGACTCCGCCTTCATACGCTCTTCCTTGTTAAGAATACGCTTACGAAGTCTTATATTGTTAGGTGTGACCTCTACAAGCTCGTCCTCCTTTATAAATTCAAGGGACTGTTCAAGAGAAAGTCTTGTAGGCGGAACAAGGCGCAGTGCGTCATCCGAACCCGATGCACGGGTATTGGTCATCTGTTTTTTCTTGCAGACATTGCATACAATATCCTCGTTCTTCGGGTTTTCACCTACAATCATACCCTCGTAAACAGGTACACCCGCACCTATAAAAAGCTTGCCGCGGCTTTGGGTGTTAAAGAGTCCGTAGCCTGTAGCCTCGCCCGTTTCGTGTGCGATAATCGAACCTGTAGAACGCTGCTCAATATCTCCCTTATAGGGCTGATAGCTGTCAAAAACATGGTTCATAATGCCGTTGCCGTTGGTATCGGTAAGGAACTGGGAGCGGTAGCCCAAAAGTCCGCGGGCAGGTATTAAAAATTCAAGGTGGGAAATTCCGCCCTCGCGGGTGCCCATATTCTTAATTTCCGCCTTGCGGGTACCGAGTCTCTCCATAACAGAGCCCACATATTCCTCGGGTACTTCTATCATAAGAAGTTCGATAGGCTCTAACCTTTCGCCGTTCTCCCCCTGCTTGTAGATAACCTCGGGAGGAGATACCTGGAACTCATAGCCCTGACGGCGCATTGTCTCAATTAGGATTGAAAGGTGCAGTTCCCCTCTGCCCGAAACCTTAAAGGTATCGGCGGAATCAGTCTCCTCAACCCTGAGACTTACATTGGTCATAACCTCTTTAAAAAGACGGTCGCGAAGATTGCGGGAGGTTACAAACTTGCCGTCCTTACCCGCAAAGGGTGAATTGTTTACCATAAAGTTCATAGCCAAGGTCGGCTCGTCTATCTTTACAAAGGGGAGGGGCTCAACACAGTCGGGCGCACAGGCAGTCTCGCCTATCTCAAGCTCCGAAATGCCCGCAACCTGAATAATATCGCCGACAGAAGCGCTTTCCTCTTCTACCCTTTTAAGCCCTCTGTACATAAAGAGCTTTGCAATTTTAACATTGGAGGTTGTGCCGTCCTTGTGACAGAGCGCAACAGTCTGACCAACCTTAACAGTTCCTCGTATAACTCTGCCTACGCCGATTCTGCCCAAATAATCGTCATATTCGATATTCGAGAAAAGAATCTGTGTAGGGCCGTCAACATCTCCCTCAGGCGGAGCTATCTCCTTTATAATCTCGTCAAAGAGGGGTTTCATATCCGTTCCCGGTGTTTCGGGTGAATAGGTAGCATAGCCGTCCCTGCCCGAGGCGAAGATAACGGGGAATTCAATCTGCTCCTCGTCTGCACCTAATTCTATAAAGAGGTCTAACACCTCGTCTACAACCTCATGCGGGCGAGCCATGGGACGGTCGATTTTATTTACTACAACAACCGCTTTCTTGCCTAAAGCCAATGCCTTCTTAAGCACAAACCTCGTCTGCGGCATACAGCCCTCGAATGCGTCAACAAGCAGAAGAACACCGTCTACCATCTGCAAAATGCGCTCAACCTCGCCGCCGAAATCGGCGTGACCAGGAGTGTCTACAATATTAATTCTTACGCCGTCATACATTACGCTTGTATTCTTTGAAAGAATGGTAATTCCGCGCTCCCTTTCAAGGTCGTTGGAATCCATTACACGCTCATTTACGGTCTCATTCGCACGGAATGTACCGCTCTGCTTTAAAAGCTGGTCAACGAGGGTGGTTTTACCGTGGTCAACGTGCGCTATAATCGCAATGTTTCTTAAATTTTCTATTTTAGCCATATTAATCTCCGTTCTGCCGCTAAAGCGCAAGCAAAAATAGGTTATGAAATCTCCGAATAGCGGCAAATGGAGATTAAACCGGCATGTTACGCGATTGCCTTTTATTCAATAAAAGGTGAGCGGAACGCCGTCCCTATATTGTTTATAGCGTGATTTTTCACGCTATTACCTCTTTTTTAATCTTCCAAATAAAATATTATAATATACAATGGCTATTTTGTCAACCGCTCTTGCCCGTAAAACGGGGATATCACGAGGCAAAAACAATTAAAAACAATTAATTTTTTAAAAGAATGGAAATCTTGCTTATACTATGTTATAATAACGATGGATAAAACTCAATGATGTTAAAAACATATAAGGAGAACAGCTAATGAATATCGCAATTGCACAATCCGGCGGTCCTACCTGTGCCATTAACGCTTCCTTGCTCGGTGTAATTAAAGAAGCGCTTAAAAATCCCGAAATCGGTGTTATCTACGGCTCGGTAAACGGAATTGAGGGTATTATTAATGACCGAATGATCGACCTTAAAGCCGCCATTCACACTAATGAGGATATGGAGCTTTTGCGCCAGACTCCCTCGACCGTACTGGGTTCCTGCCGTTATAAGCTTCCGAGCCTGTCGGAAAATTCCAAAATTTACAAGACAATCACCGACTGTTTTAAAAGGCACGATATCCGCGCGTTTTTCTACATAGGCGGAAACGACTCTATGGATACGGTTGCAAAGCTATCGGATTATTTTGCAAAAACAGGCGATAACATACAGGTAATAGGCATCCCAAAAACCATTGATAACGATTTGTGCGAAACCGACCACACTCCGGGCTTCGGCTCTGCCGCAAAATATGCCGCAACCTCTATTCAGGAAATTACGCGTGACAGCTCGGTTTACAGTATTCAATCGGTCACAATTATTGAAATAATGGGGCGTCACGCAGGCTGGCTCGCGGCATCCTCCTGTACTCTTCACGCAAACGGCGAAACCGCACCACATCTTATCTATCTGCCCGAATGTAAATTCGATAACGAACAGTTTTTGTCCGATGTAGAGGAGCAAATGAAGCTGCACAAGGCCGTTATTGTGGTGGTATCGGAAGGTATTCAGCTTGATGATGACAGCTGCCGTTCGGGAAAAATCGACAGCTTCGGTCACGCTTATCTTTCAGGCGTCGGCAAGCAGTTGGAAAACCTTGTCGGCAACCGCTTCGGCTGCAAAGTGCGCTCGATTGAGCTTAATGTAATGCAACGCTGTTCCTCGCACATAAGTTCCCGTACCGATATTGACGAGGCCGAGCAAATCGGTGCCGCCGCAGTACAAGCTATGCTTAAGGGCGAAAGCGGAAAAATGATGCGTTTCCGAAGAATTCTCGATATGCCGTACACCGTAGCCATCGAAACTGTCGATGCACATCTTGTTGCAAATAACGAGCGCTTCTTCCCGAGCAAATGGATAAATGACAGGCAAAACAATGTGCTTGATGAGGCAATTCCCTATTTCCAGCCGCTTATGCAGGGCGAGCAAATTATTAAAATGCAAAACGGTCTGCCTGTACATTACAGACTTATCGGTGCCGATTCCGAGTTGGTTCAAAAAAGTAAATAATTTAAAAGCAAAAAGATGCCATCACAAAATTTTAATGTGGACTCTAACCTACAAGAATATTTTATAATCACTTTGCGAAGCATTTGAAATTAATGACACGAATGATAGCTCCGATTCCTTACTCCTGCGTTTGATTGCAACGCAAAACCTACCGATGCAGTTCAGGCTGCGCCGTACATTGGATTTTTGCCCTAATTCTCCAAAATATATTGACAAGCAGACGCGCGTGTGTATAATTAAAACAGAATATGTCAGAAACGAGGGAAAGCCATGCCAAGGCCGCAAAAGCTGCGAAGAATATGCTCTTTGCCGGAGAAGTATGTGCAAAACAGCAGTAACGGTACTGTTACTATCGGCATGGATGAATTTGAGGTGATACGCCTCATTGACCTCGAAGGACTCGATCAATCACAGTGTGCTATACAGATGAATGTCGCCCGTCCTACCATCGCGGCTATATATGCAAATGCACGGCACAAGCTCGCGCAGTCCGCCGTGCTCGGAAAAACGCTGAAAATCAGCGGTGGAGCGGTAGAGATTTGTCCGCTTGCGAACGATAATTGCTGCGGCAAATGCGGGCTTGCTTTGTGCGGCGAGTGCGAACGTGACTGTGCAAAAAAGCTTGCCGACAGCACATTGCTTTGATCCATTATTCACGGCAGAATAAAAATATTATTTATCGGAGGCAACACATGAGCAGTATTAAAAAAATTACCGACAGCATAGTATATGTCGGCGTAAACGACCACAAGGTTGACCTGTTTGAAGGTCAGTATAAGGTGCCGAACGGCATGGCGTACAATTCATATGTTATTATTGATGAAAAAATTGCCGTTTTCGATACGGTAGACGCCGGATTTACGCATGAGTGGCTGGACAACCTGAGCGATGCTCTCGGCGGCAGACAGCCCGATTATCTGATAGTTCAGCATATGGAGCCTGACCATTCAGCTAATGTTAAAGCGTTTGCAGACCTTTACATAGGTGCAAAAATCGTCGGAAATCAAAAGACCTTTGCAATGATCAATCAGTTCTTCGGCACAGAGTTTGAGGACAGACGCGTGGTTGTTGCCGACGGGGATACCCTCTCTCTCGGTAAGCATGAGCTTACATTTGTGTTTGCTCCGATGGTGCATTGGCCTGAAGTTATGGTAACCTATGATGCCTTTGATAAAGTGCTGTTTTCCGCCGATGGATTCGGAAAATTCGGTGCGCTTGATGTTGATGAGGATTGGGCATGCGAGGCACGCCGTTACTATTTCGGCATTGTGGGCAAATACGGCGCTCAGGTGCAGGCGCTTCTCAAAAAAGCCGAAGCACTTGATATTCAGACAATCTGCCCGCTTCACGGACCCGTGCTGACCGAAAATCTCGGTTATTACCTCGGACTTTACAACACATGGTCCTCCTACGGTGTTGAAAGCGACGGTGTAGTTATAGCCTACACCTCCGTTTACGGCAACACAAAGAAAGCCGTTGAAATGCTGGCAGACAAGCTGCGTGCAAACGGATGCCCGAAGGTAGTTGTCAACGACCTTGCCCGCTGTGACATGGCTGAGGCTGTTGAGGACGCATTCCGCTACGGCAAGCTTGTGCTTGCCACAACCACCTACAACGCGGACATTTTCCCGTTCATGCGCGAATTTATACAGCACCTGACCGAGCGCAATTTCCAGGGCAAAACTGTCGGATTTATTGAAAACGGCTCTTGGTCACCCCTTGCCGCAAAGGTTATGAAAGAGATGCTTGAAAAATGTAAAAATCTGACCTATCTTTCCACGAATGTGCGCATAAAATCTGCCGTTAATGAGGATAATAAGGCTCAGATAAACGATATGGCGTCAGAGCTTTGCAGAGATTATATCGCCCAGGCGGGAGATAAGGCAAACAAGAACGATTTGACTGCGCTTTACAAGATAGGCTACGGCCTTTATGTTGTTACTTCCAATGACGCCAAACGCGACAACGGGCTTATTGTCAACACTGTCACACAGGTAAGCGATTCGCCCAACCGCATTGCGGTAAATATTAATAAGGCCAACTATTCTCACCATATCATCAAACAGACCGGAAAAATGAATGTAAACTGTCTGTCGGTTGACGCGCCCTTCTCGGTTTTTGAAAATTTCGGATTTCAAAGCGGACGAAACGCAGACAAATTTGCCGGCTGCGAAGTCAAGCGCTCCGATAACGGACTGGTATTTTTACCGCGCTATATAAATTCGTTTATGTCTCTAAAGGTAGAGGAGTATGTTGACCTCGGCAGTCACGGAATGTTCATCTGTTCTGTAACTGAGGCGCGCGTAATGAGCGACAGAGAAACCATGACCTACGCCTATTATCACAGCAATGTTAAGCCTAAGCCGAACACCGAGGGCAAAAAAGGCTGGGTATGCAAGATATGCGGATATGTTTACGAGGGCGAGGAACTGCCCGAAGATTTCATATGCCCTCTTTGCAAGCACGGTGCGGCAGATTTTGAACCTATCAAATAATTTGTTTTTCACATAATATAAATAACATAAAAGGAGTTTTTCATTATGAAGTATGTATGCGATGCTTGCGGATGGGAATATGACGAAACCGTCGGTTGCCCTGAAAAGGGTATTGAGCCCGGTACAAAATTCGAGGATTTGCCGGATGATTTTGAATGCCCGCTTTGCGGAGTAGGCAAGGATATGTTCTCTCCCGCAGAATAAAGCAAAGCAAAATGAAGCGCTCCGCGAAATCTCCGCGGAGCGCTTTTTTTGCATTGTATGAGTATTTGATGTGTAATTTTTTTAATATTACATTTCAGCAAGATTTGCCTTAAGGTTATTTAACTGTTCACGAAGTTCATTCGGGAGCTTGTCGCCAAACTTCTTGTAATGCTCTTCAATTTCCTCAGCTTCCTTAGTCCATACATCCTTGTCAACAGTAAGGATACCCTTTAAGGTATCGATGTCCATATCAAGGTCGGTAAGGTCGATATCTTCAGGCTTCGGAACATAGCCGATAGCGGTCTCTTCTGCGTCAGCCTTGCCCTCGCAACGGTCAACTATCCAGTTGAGAACACGCATATTGTCTCCGAATCCCGGCCAAATAAAGTTGCCTTCATCATCGGTACGGAACCAGTTAACATTGAAAATCTTAGGAGCCTTGTCGCCAAGCTTTACGCCCATATCGAGCCAATGCTGGAAGTATTCTCCCATATTGTAGCCGCAGAAGGGAAGCATAGCCATCGGGTCACGGCGAACAACGCCTACTGCACCTGCAGCAGCTGCTGTTGTCTCAGAAGCCATAGCAGAACCTACGAACACGCCGTTAACCCAATCCTTTGATTGATATACAAGCGGTGCGCACTTAGCACGGCGGCCGCCGAAGATAATAGCGGAAATCGGCACACCCTCGCCCTTGTCGAACTCCTCGGAAATGCAGGGGCAGTTCTTAGCGGGAGCAGTAAATCTGGAGTTCGGATGAGCGGCATAGGTTGACTTGTCCGCCTTGTCGAACTTGGAAGCATCCCACTTGTTGCCCTTCCAATCAAGTGCGTTCTGCGGAAGATCCTTATTAAGACCCTCCCACCAAACTGTGTTATCGTCAAGATTTAATGCAACATTGGTGAAGATTGTGTTCTTCTTGGTGCTCTCAAGAGCGTTGAAGTTGGAGTGAGCGTTGGTTCCGGGAGCTACTCCGAAGAAACCGTTCTCAGGATTGATAGCGTAGAGACGGCCGTCGGGTCCTATCTTCATCCAGGAGATATCATCGCCGACAGTCCAAATCTTGTAGCCCTTCTTGCGGAGGTACTCAGGCGGAATAAGCATTGCAAGGTTAGTCTTGCCGCAAGCAGACGGGAAAGCCGCCGCAACATACTTAACCTCACCCTGCGGATTTTCGAGACCTAAGATGAGCATATGCTCAGCCATCCAGCCCTCTTTCCAGCCTTGGTAAGAAGCTATACGGAGTGCGAAGCACTTTTTACCTAAAAGTACATTGCCGCCGTAAGCGGAGTTAACGGAAATAATGGTGTTGTCCTGCGGGAAGTGGCAGATGTATCTGTTCTCAGGGTCAACATTGCACTTAGCGTGGAGACCGCGAACCCAGTCGTTGCTGTCGCCGAGTACTTCAAGTACCTTAGCGCCGATACGGGTCATAATAGCCATATTGAGAACAACATAGATAGAATCGGTTACCTCAATACCGATTTTAGCAATCGGAGAGCCGATAGGTCCCATGGAGTAAGGAATTACATACATTGTGCGGCCCTTATAAGTTCCGCGAGCAATGTTGTAAAGCTTTTCATACATTTCCTTCGGATCACACCAGTTGTTGGTAGGTCCTGCTTCTTCCTTTGTATCTGTGCAGATGAAGGTTCTGTCCTCAACGCGTGCTACATCGTTGGGAAGGGTTCTGTGCAGATAGCAACCCGGAAGCTTTTCTTCGTTGAGCTTAATCATTTCGCCGGATTCTACAGCTTCCTTGCGGAGAGCTTCAAGCTGTTCTTCGCTGCCGTCAATCCAGACAACTTTATCAGGATTTACAAGCTCCTTGACTTCGTCAAGCCACTTTAAAACCGTTTTATTGTTGGTCATTTTAGTATCCCCTTTTCGAAAGTTCAAATTTTTGCCTTATACAGTATAACTCATTTAAAAAAGAAATGCAAGAAGATTGTAAAAAAATTAACAATATCTTAAACTTTTCGTAATTTGCCTTATAAAATTAAGTATTAACAGATGTTTCAAGTTTATAATAATATTGACATAAAGACAAAAAAGTTTTAAACTGTAAATAACAAATAATAAGGATTGATTATATGAAAGACGGTTTTATAAAGGTTGCCGCAGGTATACCGAAATGCACCGTGGCTGATGTTACGGCAAACACAAAGGAAATTAAAAATCTTATAAGTAAAGCGGATAAACAAAAAATCAATCTTTTGTGCCTTCCCGAGCTTTGCATTACGGGCTACACCTGCGGGGATTTATTTTTCTCCGAAGCCCTGCTTACCGCGGCGAAAAACGCCCTTAAGGAAATCGCCGAATACACCGTAAACAAATTTCCTGTTATAATTGTCGGTGCGCCGCTCATATATTCTTCAAAGCTTTTTAACTGTGCGGCGGTGCTGTCGAACGGAAAAATCTTAGGTATCGTTCCTAAAACCTATATGCCCAATTACTCCGAGTTTTATGAGCAAAGACAGTTTTCCTCCGGAATATTTGTCGGTAAAGATGCAACTCTCGACATATGCGGTATGACAGCTCCCTTTGGAACGGAGCTTATATTCGCACATAACGAAATGCCGGAATATACCTTCAGTGCCGAAATATGCGAGGATTTGTGGGCGGCGGCGTCACCCTCTGAAAAGCTCTGCCGCGGCGGTGCACACATTATTGTAAACCCATCCGCCTCAAACGAGGTTATAGGTAAAGCAGAGTACAGAGCCTCCCTTGTTTCCTTAACCTCCGCAAGACTTTTGTGTGGATATATTTACTCTTCTTCGGGAAGCGGCGAATCAACACAGGACTTGGTTTATTCGGGACATTGCCTTATCTGCGAAAACGGCACTGCACTTGCCGAAAGCGCTCCCTTTGAAGAAAAGGAGCTTACCGTCACCGAAATCGACCTTAAAAAGCTTGCGGGCGAACGGCACAAAAACACAAGCTTTGAGCCCTTGACAGGTCTTAAAACCGTTACATTTGAACAGAAGCAAATCACAACCGAAATCACAAGAAATATAGCTAAAAATCCATTTGTCCCAACCGACAGTAGCGACATTAACAGCCGTGCTGAGGCGATTCTCAGAATTCAATCCTACGGACTTAAAAAGCGCCTTGAACACACCCGCTCAAAAACTGCGGTCATCGGCATTTCCGGCGGACTTGACAGTACCTTAGCTCTGCTCGTCGCCGTGCGTGCGATGAAGCTGTTGAACAGACCGTTAAGCGATATTGTTGCGGTAACGATGCCCTGCTTTGGTACTACAAACCGCACCCGTTCCAATTCCGAAAAGCTGTGTAACCTTTTGGGTGTTAGCTTTAAGGAAGTAAACATCACCAAAGCCGTAAATCAGCATTTTTCGGATATAGGACAAGATCCCGACTGCCTTGATGTGACCTATGAAAATTCGCAGGCCAGAGAGCGCACACAGGTGCTTATGGATATTGCAAACAAATCAGGCGGTATGGTTATAGGCACGGGGGATTTGTCCGAATTAGCGCTCGGTTGGGCAACCTACAACGGCGACCATATGTCGATGTACGCGGTCAATTCCTCTGTTCCAAAGACTCTCGTTCGCTACATTATCCGCCATGAGGCAGAAAACGCAAAGCCTGAGCTTAAAGAGGTGCTCCTTGATATACTTGATACACCTGTTTCGCCCGAGCTTCTCCCTGCCGATGAAAAGGGTGAAATCGCCCAAAAAACCGAGGATCTGGTAGGTCCTTACGAGCTGCACGACTTCTTCCTTTATCACATACTGCGTAACGGCGAGTCCCCTAAAAAAATCTACCGTTTGGCGCTCATCGCTTTTTGCGGCGACTATGATAAGGAAACTATTAAGCATTGGCTTACCGTCTTCATAAGGCGTTTCTTTTCACAGCAGTTCAAGCGCTCCTGCCTGCCCGATGGGCCTAAAGTCGGCTCTGTCACCCTCTCACCCAGAGGCGACTGGCGTATGCCCTCCGATGCGTCCGCCGAGGTTTGGCTTAAAGAGCTTGAAAAATTAGATTAGTCAAACCGTACTGCACAAATGAAAAAACGGACAGTCAGGGATGCCTGTCCCTACAAAGGTCAATTAAGACTCGTAGGGACGGGCGTCCTCGACCGTCCGTTATCATTTTTAATAACTATTTAATTTCATAACCGCCTACAGGACGGATGTTAAGTACACAGCAAGAACCAACGCCAAATACCTTTTCAATCATTTGCTTATAGCTGTCAAGCTGTTCTGTGGGTATGTAGCACTGAATTGTTCCCGCAAAACCGCCGCCGTGAACACGGCAAGCGCCCTTGCCGTTTAAGAACTGCTTTGTAAGCGCCACTGCTAAGGGCAGACCCTGTTCGGAAACATTGGAATTTGAATAGAGATTTTGCAGATAATCGTAGGAGGACTCTCCCGACTCATTTACAAGCCTTAAGAAGGCATCAAAGTCCCCTGCTTTAAGGGCAGCTTTCTGTCCCTCTACCCTCTTCTGCTCATTAAAAAAGTGGAATGCACGAAGAATTGCGCGATCGCCGCACTCCTTACGAAGCGAGGCGAGAGAGGAATAAAACTTATCCTCATCCGCATCGCGCAGGAAATCTACTCCAAGCGCGTTGCTCAGCTTTTTGCACTCAACGGTGATATCCGCATAATCCTGAGTTAAATCGGCGTGGTTTCCGCCTGTATCTACAACGCAAAGGGTATAACCGAAAGAATGAATATCAAGATTAATCTTTTCGGTAATCGGATTTTCGGGATTATTGAAATCGGCATAGGTAAAGCCGCCTAATGAGCTTGCCATCTGGTCAAGCAGACCGCAGGGCTTACCGAAATATTCACGCTCGGCATACTGACCGATTTTAGCAACCGTGATTTCGTCTGCCTTATTATCGAAGAACATACCGTTAATAATTGTACCTACAAGTACTTCAAACGCCGCAGAGGAAGAAAGTCCCGAGCCCTTTAATACATTTGAGGTGGTGTAAGCGTTAAAACCGGAAACAGGAGCGCCCAAAGCCTTAAAACGGGCACATACACCGCGGATAAGAGCCGATGCTCTGCCGTTTTCAGCAGGGTTAATATCGGTATCTTCAATGTCGATAACATCCTCATCATATCCCTCGGATTTAATACGGATTTTACCGTCATTATTAGGAGCGACAACGGCTATAACATCAAGGTTTACACCGCCTGCCAAAACACAGCCGTGCTGATGGTCGGTGTGATTGCCGCCTATTTCGGTTCTTCCGGGAGCTGAGAAAAGACGAATACCGTCCTCTTCCTTGTAAAGCTCCTTAAAGCTGTCGCAAGCCTTTAAATAGCGGTTTTTAGCCTGTTCGGCATTACCGTAAAGCATATTGAAGTCATTGTCAAAGCTGCCGTTTTGTATTTTATTAATAATTTCGGTTAGTGTCATAGCTAATCCTCCGTAAATTATTTTGAAATTATTGCCAAGGTGTCTCTTGCTATAGCAAGCTCTTCGTTAGTCGGGATTACATATACATTTACTCGGCTGTCGTCTGTAGAAATCTTAACTTCTTTACCGCGAAGCTGATTTTTCTCATCGTCGAGTTTGACACCGACAAATTCCAAATTCTCACATACCGACCTGCGAAGACCGGGGTCATTCTCGCCGATACCGCCGGTAAAGGCTATGGCATCTACACCGTTCATAGCGGCAATGTAAGAGCCGACAAACTTAAGTATTTCATATCTCTGCATATCAACCGCAAGCTGTGCACGCTTGTTACCCGCTTCGGCGGCGGCGGCAATATCGCGGTTGTCGTTAGATACGCCAGAAATTCCAAGCATTCCCGATTCCTTATTGCAGATACGGTTTACATCAGCGGGAGAAAGATTCTCTTTTTCTGCAATATATGTAAGGGCGGAGGGGTCTACAGTTCCCGAGCGTGTGCCCATCATAAAGCCGTCAAGCGGGGTAAAGCCCATTGAAGTATCTACGCATACACCGTCTTTAATAGCGGTAATCGAGCAACCGTTACCTAAGTGGCAGGTAATAATTTTAACTTGGCTTTTGTCCTTACCCTCAAGAGCGGCTACGCGGTCGCTTACAAAGCGGTGTGAAGTGCCGTGAGCGCCGTATCTTCTGACACCGTATTTCTCGTAATACTCATACGGAATCGGGTACATATACGCCTTTGCGGGCATTGTCTGATGGAAAGAGGTATCAAAAACGGCGACCTGAGGAATTTCCTCACCAAAGGTCTTAATGCATGCGCGGATTGCAAGCACATGAGCGGGATTGTGAAGGGGAGCTAAAGCACCAAGCTCCTCTATTTTTTGGAGCACATCGGGAGTAATAAGGCAGGATTTCGGGAAAATGCTACCGCCCTGAACTATACGGTGACCGATTGCCGAAATCTCATCAAAGGAGTCGATAACCTTCGCTTCGCTCTTTGTAAGGGCATAAACTACCGCCTCAAAAGCCTCGCTGTGGGTGGGCATAGCTGTGTCCGCCGAATATGTGCGGCCATCCGCCGCCTTGTGGGAGATTGCACCGCTGACACCTATGCGCTCGCAAAGTCCCTTTGCCAATACCTGCTCGTTTTCCATATCAATAAGCTGATATTTAAGTGACGAGCTGCCTGCGTTTACAACAAAAATCTTCATTTTGACTTCCTCCGACAAAAAAATTTAGAAAAAGTAAATTATTCCTTGAAAAGTATTCCTTAACTAATATATAATACTTTATATGAAGCGGTTTTTCAAGTTTTTTTTGAAAAGAAGTGAGATTTTGTCTGTAACCGGTATTATAGCGGAGTTTAACCCCCTGCACACAGGGCACGGACTGCTGCTGAAAAAAGCAAAAGAGAGCGGAACGGTAGTTGCGGTTATAAGCGGAAACTTTGTTCAGCGCGGCGACCTTGCGATATCCGAAAAGCGCATAAGGGCAAAGGCGGCACTATTAAACGGTGCCGATTTGGTGCTGGAGCTGCCCGTCGCATATTCTATGTCTACAGCGCAAAATTTTGCGCTTGGCGGGGTCGTGGCTCTTAAGTCCGTCGGCTGTGACACCCTGCTTTTCGGAAGTGAGAGCGGTGATACTGCCGACCTTACCGCCGCCTGTAATATTCTCAGAACCCGAGAATATTCGCAAAAGCTTAACGCCTATCTTTCTACGGGAATAACCTTTGCCGTAGCCCGCGAAAAAGCGGCTAATGACTTAGGGCTCAAAAGCGGTATACTTTCAGGCGCCAACAACAATCTCGCGGTAGAGTATATGACGGCGGCGAAAAATATCGGTGCTAATTTCAGATTTGAAACAATAAGGAGACGGGGCGCAGGTCACGATTCGCCCGAAGCGTCAGGCGGATATGCCTCCGCCTCGCTCTTACGGGAGCGCCTTTTGTCGGGTAACCGGGAAATTTGCAAAGATTATATTCCCGAAAATGTTTTTCCGCTTTTTACACCGCAGAATATTGCGGATATAAGGCGTATTGAAAATGCGGTCTTAGCTGTTCTAAGAACACGAACGCTCGGCGAGCTTAAAGCTCTTCCCGATATAAGCGAAGGACTGGAAAACAAGCTTTTTTCTGCAATAAGGGTTGCAAGCAGCCTTAATGACCTGTATAATAGAATTAAGGTCAAGCGTTACACGCTGGCAAGAATAAGGCGGCTTGTGCTTTCTGCCTTTATCGGGCTTGACAGTACATTTTTTATGAAACCGCCGCCGTATATAAGGGTTTTAGGCTTTAATGAGAACGGAATGAAATTGCTTAAAGAAACTGCAGGCAATTCGGAAATTCCCGTTGTAACACGGGTTTCGGAAATAAAAAATCTGCCCGAGCCTGCCGGAAAGCTTTTTGAAACCGAATGCAGAGCTACGGATTTATTCTCACTTGCTTTGCCGAAGCCCGCTCCCTGCGGTCTTGAATACACAGCAAAAATCATTAAAACGGAGTGTTGACAGATGGTAACTGCAAATACAATCGATTCTTTTAAGGATTACGGAAAATGCCTTTGCATTACAAACGGTGTAATTGAGGCTTATGTCACTATAGATATAGGACCGAGAATAATCCGCTTCGGCTTTGTCGACGGACAAAATATTATGTGCAGTAACAGAAAGGCTTTTCCGCCTAAGAGCGACGAGACCTTTACCGATTATTACGGAGAGGGCAAGGGTTGGGAAAACCTCGGCGGTCACAGAATTTGGGTATCTCCCGAGTCCTACCCCGAAACATATGCTCCCGACCTTGACCCCGTAAATTACGAGCTGACCGAATACGGCGCGGTATTCACCCCCGCGCCCGAAAAGGAAAACGGCGTAGCTAAAACCCTTGAAATCAAAATGGACCCCGATGACGCTAATATGCAGGTTACAATGCAGGTTAAGAATATTTCTGCCGATGATAAGACCTTCTCTGTCTGGGGACTTTCGGTTTCCGAAAAGAACGGTACGCTTGTTATTCCCATGAATACCAACGATACGGGACTGCTTTCCAACCGCATTATCTCGGTTTGGCCTTACACCGATATGAGCAACGACCGCATTTACTGGGGCAACCGATATGTAACCCTCCGTCAGGACGAAAAATACGGAAAACCGATAAAGCTCGGCTTCGACCTCAACTGCGGAACGGTTTATTATTGCTTGAACGACGATATTTTCCGCAAGAGCTTTGACACAAATCACCCCAACGGTACATATCCCGACGGCGGTTGTTCCTTTGAGACCTACACAAACGAAAATATGATTGAGGTTGAGTCCTTAAGCGAGCTTAAAACGGTAAAATCGGGCGAGATTTCGTCTTTTACCGAAAGCTGGTCACTCTACAAGAAACCCTGCGAGGTTGACTTTAGGAATGATGCGTCTATCGACCGAATGTTAGAGAAAATCTGATTAATTCGTAATGCGTAATTGAATTTTTTTAACATAAACCTTTTTATCAGGAATTGCCCTGTTACCCCCCCTGTCAAAAAATTAACAGCCTGTTAAAAAAACGCGCACCTTTTTATGATAGAATACAAAAATAACAAGCAAAAGAAAAGAGGGATTAAGTGAGCGGAAAGTCTGCCAACGATTATAATGCCATTACGCCTGAAATTTTAAAATATGCCGATTACTGCACGGGCAACTGCCGAATTGAGCCGCAGCTTTACATTGAGCACAAGGTAAACAGGGGTCTTCGCGACCTGAATGGCAAGGGAGTGCTTACAGGTCTTACAGAAATATCGGAGATTGTCTCAAAAAAGGAAATTAACGGTGACGAAGTGCCTTGTCCGGGTAAGCTATATTACAGGGGTTATGATGTAGAAAAGCTGGTAGACGGCTTTATACGCGATAACCGCTTCGGCTTTGAGGAAATAGTATATCTTCTGCTGTTCGGCGAGCTCCCTAATTCCCGACAGCTTGCGGAGTTTAACGGAGTGCTTTCGTCCTATAGAACGCTTCCGGGCACCTTTGTGCGGGATATTATTATGAAAGCCCCCTCCTCGGATATGATGAACTCTTTAGCCAGAAGTGTTTTAACCCTTTATTCCTATGACGACAAAGCGGACTGCACAGATATTCCAAATGTGCTTCGCCAGTGCTTACAGCTGATAGCGCGCTTTCCGTTGCTTTCGGTTTACGGCTATCACTCGTATAATTATTATATCAAAGGAAGCGACAGCTTCTTTATCCATGAACCGCGCCCCGAGCTTTCCACAGCGGAAAATATCCTTTATATGCTGAGGCTCGACGGCAAGTACACCCCGCTTGAAGCAAGGGTGCTTGATACCGCGCTTGTACTTCACGCAGAGCACGGCGGCGGCAACAACTCCACCTTTACCACCCATGTTGTTTCCTCCTCGGGAACGGATACCTACTCGGCTATTGCGGCGGCATTAGGCTCGCTTAAAGGGCCTAAGCACGGCGGCGCAAATATAAAAGTATGCGCTATGTTTAACAATATTAAAGAAAATGTCAAGGATTGGTCGGACGAGGAAGAGGTCGCAGCTTATCTTAAAAAGATTCTCCATAAGGAGACCTTCGATAAGGCTGGACTTATCTACGGTGTGGGACATGCAGTATATTCTGTTTCCGACCCAAGAGCTACTGTGCTTAAAAGCTTTGTTAAAAGTCTTTCGGAAGAAAAAGGCCTTGAAAAAGAATACGGGCTTTACAGCCTGGTTGAAACCCTCGCTCCGCAAATTATTGCGAACGAGCGCAAGATGTATAAGGGCGTCAGCATAAATGTTGATTTTTACAGCGGCTTCGTTTACGATATGCTGGGACTTCCGCACGAGCTGTATACCCCGCTTTTCGCAATCGCGCGTATAGCGGGCTGGAGTGCGCACCGCATTGAGGAACTTTTAAACGCGGGCAAGATAATCCGTCCTGCATATATGAATGTACATCCGCGGCGTGAGTATATTAAAATCGGCGACAGATAAAATTAACCCGCCTGTTTCGGTATTTAATCGAAAAAGGCGGGTTTTATATTCAATTCTGCATTTTTATCTGCTGACCTGTAATAAGGGGGTAGCGTGCAAGGCATGCGCCGTCAAGGTTTTCCCTGTGCATATCCACCGCCGTAATTTGATGATTTTCATAGGTAGTGTAGTAATATATGCCCTTATCCGCATTACAACAGGAAGTGTAAAGGGTTATTTCGTATTTTCCGTCATCCACCTCGCAACAGCCCCTCTGCTGGTCGACAGAGCCTAAAATATGGAAAAACTGGCTTACACTTTCGCTTTCGGTGTCCCCCGAAACCGAGTTCATTTTGGTAAAGGCAACCCTTACAAAGCGGGACTGTGAGGAAAGGTCGCCCGGAAGTCCCAAAGCTCCCATTCCCCGGCTATAGGTTTTAAGGGAAAGCTTATCCGAAAATGTGTTTTCGGGCTGTTTAGGCGACAGGTGCATATAATCGTTAAGCCTTGATATCTGCTCGGAAAATGGCGGATTGTTGGTAAGCACACCTACGGGATTATCATAGATTTTAAGCCCCTCTTTTACCGATTCCACGGTTATAGCAGTGTTTTTGTCGGCAATAATCCAATGGAGCTGAGCAACAGGTAATTTATCACTAAACGGAGTGTTAGTGATATTTATGTTTTTAAGTAGTTCTTTAGCCTCGCTAACCGTAGCACTTTGGCTTAAAATCCAAGGGATAAATTCAAACTGCGCCACATTGTCCTTCCCTGCTGTTTCATCACGGTAATAAGCATTGCCGACAAAATTAAGCCCCGCCATACAGAGTCCCTTTTCGTTAACCGCGTCGTAAAAAAGCGGAAAATCGCCGACAATGTGCGCCATACCGATTATCGCGTAATGCTTTAAAGAGTTGCCCGCAAATCTGAAATTAAGCGGATAGTTGCGCGGCATAACGGCGACCTCGTCTCCGTAGGAAAACTCGTAATCAAGGGTTCTTCCGAAATAAAAATCCTTTGTTTTATAGGTTGCGGCTGTGCACATATAATTACCTCCCGAACATCAATATATATTATTCACCGTTTTTAGAATATTATATGCTTGTGATAAATTGGGAACAAATCAACCCTTGGCTCCCTCTGACGAGGGAGCTGTCAGCGAAGCTGACTGAGGGAGAGAATTTTTAACAGATAAATCTATATATTTGCATACACCGCTAAAATTACGGTCAATATCTAAATTACAAATTCTCAAAACCGTTAAATTCATACTCTCTAACTCTTTTGTACGAACTCGGTCTTTTTCCTTTTGCTCATCGGCATAATGTCCGCCGCCGTCAAGTTCAATAACAAGTCTTGCTTTTGCACAATAGAAATCTACTATATAATTTCCAATAGCTTTTTGCCTTTGAAATCTTATCGGATAATATCGTAGAAATTCATACCATAGTTTTCGTTCCCAAGGTGTCATATTTTTTCTTAAAGTTTTTGCAAAAGGGATATCGGCTTTATTATATTCTTTCATATTCTCTCCCTCCGTCAAAACTTCGTTTTGCCACCTCCCTCGTCAGAGGGAGGCTTGTTTATCAGCAAACATTGTAACTTGTGGAAGTCATTTCCACAAGTTGAAAATTCCGCATAACAACAAGCACTTTCTTTAATTTAATATAACATTTTCCATCATATTTTTCAAGATATATATGCAAATAGAGTTATCCCGAAAATACGAGATAACTCTATTTTTTATAGTATGACAAAAATCATACTGACACATTGAAAATCATACCAAAGAAAATGTAGTTAAAAACGTTGTTTTTAAGCAGTAAATCCGCCGAAAGAATGACGGCTATTCCTGCCTTACCCAATGTATGATTGATTTATTTTGATAATTGTGCATTAACTATACTACCTTGCCCTAAATACCCACTTCCTACTATATCAGGTTTGAAATAAGTTTTCACTTTGATTGTTAGTTTCGTAGCCCCTGTTACATTAATATTAAAATTTATTTTATTTGTTGTTCTTTCAAGCTGACTTTGAGAATAAACAAGTATATCATCAACATAAATTTGATAATCTACATATGCACATTCTTCAAGCTTTTTTGAAGCAACGATTGTTCCTGTAAAAGTTATAAATTTTCCATTTAAATTGTAAATTGCATATGAGTCACCACTGTAATTGTATCCAAACAAGTATGCTCCATTATACGTATTTCCGTATGTATCTTGAAAAGAGCTACTATCATATTTATAATTTCTCGACGAATCAATAACAACTAATTTATCAAGCCCAACTGGCAACGAGTCGGGATCAACTTTTCCGCAACGAGAACATTTATTATTTACATAATTGTGTCCTAACGCACTACCCGATGTTTGTCCACAGCGTGTGCAAGTTTTCGGTGCATTGCAATTTGCGGCAGAATAGTTATGACCAAGTGCGTTTCCGCTTGTAGTTCCGCAACGACTACAAATTTTCGGGCTTGTACAGGTTGCGGATGAGAATTGATGACCTAAAGCAGTTACGGCAGTTACACCGCAAGAGCACTTTTTCGGTGAAGTGCAAGTGGCATTTGAATAGCTGTGCGTATGTATTGACTGATTTGGGTTGCTTGTAGGCTTTGATTGACTTACAGTAGTTTGTGTTTGAGTATCATTTTCATTTGTTTCTTCGGTATTAGATGATACTTGACTATTTTCTTCAACTAAAATGTTTTCATCAGTATCTTGCGTGGTGTCCGTTTGAAATTCGGACGGTGTGTTGTTTACATTGCCGCTTGTTTCTGTTGCCCCACACGCAGATAAGCAGAAAAGCATGCAAACAGCAAGCAATAGTGAAATTAGTTTCTTTGGCATTTTAAAGTACCCCTTGTCTTAAATAATATTAACTGATATTGGTTAATATTATTATATATCATATTCGGTTAATATGTCAATAGGGAGGATTGAAAAAATTATGATTTCCTATGATAGATTATGGCAAACTATGAAAGAAAAAGGCGTTACTCAATATACACTTATAAAAAAATACAATGTCAGCCCTGCACAAATCACACGATTAAAGAGAAACGAGAGCGTAAGCACACATACTATAGAAATGTTTTGTAAAATTTTAAAATGTAATGTTGAAGATATTATGCAATATATAGATAATGAAAAGATATAAATAAGCAGGGAACTAATCCCTGCTTTCATTTTGTCCCTATTGTAGCACAAGCATAGCATAAGGGTAGGGATAAAGCAAATTATTCATTATCTGACAAGTGAAGAGTGAAGAAGTAAAAATCCCGACTGCTTACGCATTCGGGATTTTTGGAGCGGATAATGGGAGTCGAACCCACCTATTCAGCTTGGGAAGCTAATGTTCTACCGATAAACTATATCCGCGTTTATTTTATTATACCATATTTTTTACTTTTTGCAAGTATTAATCCTCGGTTGACACCCAACAATAATTATGATATCATGAAATAGGTTAATTGACGCTTAAATTTACGCGATTGGAGACAGCAAATATGGATAATATTAAGGAGTTTGAGACCCTCGGAATGACACCTAAAGACGGAAAGCTCACGCCTGAGCAGATTAAAAAGGTCAAAAGCCTCGGCTGTCTTAGGGACAAGCGTTTCGAAGATATTTTCAATGTCCGCGTAATCACCGGAAACGGCAAAATCACCTCGGCGGAGCATAAAACCGTGGCAGAAGCCGCCGAAATCTTCGGCTCGTCAGAAATCACGCTTACGGGGAGAATGACCCTCGAAATTCAGGGTGTTCCTTACGATAAAATCCCCTCCCTTATTATGTATTTAAAGGATAGAGGGCTTAAGACAGGCGGAACGGGCGCAAAGGTACGCCCCGTTGTTTCCTGCAAGGGTACGACCTGCCAATTCGGACTTATTGACACTTTTTCCTTAAGCCAAAAAATTCACGAAAGATTTTTTGTGGGCTACGGCGATGTAGCCCTGCCCCACAAGTTTAAAATAGCGGTCGGCGGCTGTCCTAACAACTGCGTAAAGCCCGACCTTAACGACTTCGGGGTAATAGGTCAGCGTATTTTTACGCCCGATAAGGAAAAGTGCCGCGGCTGTAAAAAATGCGTTATTGCAGCTAACTGCCCGATGAAAGCCCCCTCGCTTGTGGACGGCAAAATACACATTGATCCCGAAATCTGCAACCATTGCGGACGCTGTCATAAAAAATGCCCCTTCGGCGCTTTTGAAGAGGCAGCCTCGGGCTACAAGGTATGTATAGGCGGCCGCTGGGGTAAGAAAACCGCTATGGGCAAGCCGCTCTCGAAAATATTTACCTCCGAGGAAGAAGTAATGGATATCCTTGAAAAGACAATTATCCTTTTCCGTGACGAAGGAATAAAGGGCGAGCGCTTTGCGGATACAGTTAACAGATTAGGATTTGATTATGTTGAAAAAAAGCTTATCGGCGAATAAAATACTCTGCCTTTTTACAGCAGTGACACTTTTAGTTGCAGTGCTCGGCGGATGTTCACAGAAGAACAAAAGCTCCGATATTAATGATACCGTTATCTTTACGGACGCATTGGACAGAGAGGTTACCGTAAAGAAAAATCCCGAACGGGCAGCCGCTTTGCTCGGCGCATTTGCAGACATCTGGCTGTCGGCAGGCGGTACGCTTTGCGCCGCGCCGGAGGACGCGTGGGACGATTACGGTCTTACACTTGAAAGCGCTGTTGATTTGGGCGGCGCACATTCTCCGAGCCTTGAGTCTCTGATTTCAGCCGACCCGGACTTTGTAATTGCCAGCGCATCTACCTCTGCGGATGTCGAAATGAAGGACGCCCTCGAAAGCGCAGGAATTACGGTAGCATACTTTGATGTTGATAATTTTTACGATTACCTCTCTATGCTCAGTATCTGCACCGACATAACAGGCAGAAAGGATTTATACGAAAAGAACGGCGAAAATGTAAAAGAGCGGATTGAAAAAATCAAGGACGAATTCAATGCGGAGAAGCTAAATGAAGAAAAGCGCACCGTGCTGTTGCTGAGAACCTCCTCAAGCTCGCTTAAGGCAAAGGGCAGTGAGGGAACGATACTCGGCGAGATGCTTAACGACTTAGGTTGTATTAATATTGCGGACAGCGACGAAACCATGCTTGAAAATTTAAGCGTTGAAAATATTATAAGGCTTGAGCCGTACCGAATTTTTGCCGTATCTATGGGTGACGAAACCGCCGCTCAAAAGAATTTATCAAAAACTATGGAGGAAAACCCTGCGTGGGGCAAGCTTGAAGCAGTGGCGCAAAACCGTCTGCACATTATGGATAAAAGGCTTTTCAACTTAAAGCCCAACGCTGACTGGGCAAAGGCTTATGAACAGCTCACCGAAATTCTGCTCTCTTGACAATAAAAGAATTAAAATACTTTACGCCGCGAGTTTTCTGCTTTTGCTGATTGCGGCGCTTGCAGGCATAACCCTCGGCAGTACGCCGCTTCATATTTACGAAATTGTTTCGGGGTTTAAGAACGGCTTTTCCTCGGCGGGCGGTAAAATTTTTCTGTATGTAAGACTTCCGAGAACCGCCGCCTCGCTTATATGCGGGGCGGCGCTTGCAGTATCGGGAGCCGTTATACAGTGCGTCCTTGCGAACCGCCTTGCTTCACCGAGCATAATAGGTGTAAACTCAGGCGCGGGGCTTGCGGTTACACTTTGCTCTGCTCTTGGAATTTACGGCGGCTTGCGGCTTTCTTTTTTTGCATTTTTGGGAGCCTTCGCCGCGGTTATGGCGGTAAGCCTGCTTGCGCGAAGAATCGGCGCGTCGCGCGGCACACTGATACTTTTGGGGGTTGCAATAAACAGCTTTTTAAACGCTGTTTCGGACACGGTTGTGACATTTATACCCGAGGTAGGCGTAATGAGCAATGATTTTAAGGTCGGCGAGTTTTCCTCTGTAACCTACACAAGGCTTCTGCCCGCTACAGTATTTATTTTCCTTTCGCTTTTAATTCTGTTCTCCCTTACAAACGAGCTTGATGTTTTAACGCTGGGGGAAGATAACGCAAGGTCGCTTGGTATGAATACTTCGCTTATGCGAACCATCTTTTTAATGCTTGCCGCTGTTTTGGCGGGCTGTGCGGTAAGCCTTGCGGGACTGCTTTCCTTTGTGGGACTTATTGTCCCCCACGCGGTAAGACGGCTTTCGGGGAGCAAGGCATCGCGCCTCTTGCCCCTTTCCGCAATATTCGGCGCGGCATTCGTCTGCCTATGTGACACTACGGCACGAACCCTCTTTTCGCCATACGAAATACCGGTAGGTATTATTATGGCGTTCCTCGGTGCTCCCTTCTTTGTGTTTATTCTAATAAAGGGCAAAGGGGGTCACACCCTTGCTTGAGCTTAAAAATATATGCGCCGGTTATGGAAAAAAGCAGATTTTAAAGGATGTTTCGATTTCCTTTAATAAATCAGAATTGCTCACGGTTATAGGTCCTAACGGCTCGGGCAAAAGCACTATGCTTAAAGCTGCGATGGGCATTATTCCTATAACTTCGGGGGAAGTCAATATTGACGGCGAGAACACAAACGGTCTTTCCCGCCGTCAGCTTGCCCAAAAAACCGCCTATCTCTCACAGGGTAAAAATGTTCCTGATATGACGGTCGGTCAGCTGTGCTTACACGGCAGATTTCCGCATTTAAACTATCCCCGCCGTTATACCGAAAAGGATAAAACCATTGTTGCCGCGGCACTTGAACAGCTTGGCATTTCCACGCTTGCCGACAGACCCCTCTCCTCCCTTTCGGGAGGTATGCGGCAAACCGCTTATATCGCTATGGCTTTAGCCCAGGATGCCGACTATATTTTGCTTGACGAGCCGACCTCTTACCTTGATATTTCTCATCAGCTTGAGCTTATGAAAACGGTTAAAAAACTGAAAAATCGCGGCAAGGGGATTGCGGCGGTACTCCACGATTTACCGCTGGCTTTTGCTTTTTCGGATAAAATAGCCGTTATGAAAGACGGCAAGATAATCGCTTTAGACACACCCGAAGAGTTATACAGTAACCCCGTAATGCGTGAGGTGTTCGGTATAGAGCTTGACTATCTGGAAAAAGAGAAAAGCTATCGCTACAAATATCAGCTTTAATTACAATCCCTCCGTCAACCTGACGGTTGACACCTCCCTTTGCACAAGGGAGGCTATTTAACCTAATTGTCAACCTATAAATAAGTTTAGGTTGACAATTCCTTTTTAAGGGTGTATAATGTACCAAAATATTCTTAAGGGGACAAGAAAATGAAAGAATCAGCAAAAAAGAATACTTTAAGCCTTGTAACTGCGGCGTTATTTACCGCCCTTACGGTCGTATGCTCGCAAATAGCGATACCTATGCCCACGCAGGTCTCGCTTACCCTGCAAACCTTTGCAGTGGCGCTTTGCGGATATGTTTTAGGGATTAAATGGGGTCTTGCCTCGATAATTACATATGTGCTGTTAGGCACGGTCGGAGTTCCCGTCTTTTCCGGATTTAAGGGCGGAGTGCAGGTACTCTTCGGAGCAAGCGGCGGCTTTATTTTCGGGTTTATATTTTTTGTATTGCTCTGCGGCGTTTCGCTCCTTGTTAAAAATAAGGGCTTAAAGCTTCTTTGCGGCTTAGGCGGTCTTGTGATATGCCATATTTTAGGGGTTATTCAATTTGCAGTCGTTTATAAAACCGATTTGATCTCCTCCTTCCTTATGGTCTCCGCGCCATACCTTATAAAGGATATAATTTCGGTCGCCGCGGCGTTTTTCCTTTCCTTATATGTAAGAAAGCTGCTTGCGAAAATACATATATAATGACGGCAACGGACGGTCGGGAATGCCCGTCCCTACGATTGACAATTAAATTTTCATATAAAACGGCATTAATTTTAGCACTCTTTTTTGTTGAGTGCTAAAATTAATGCTTTGTTCATAGTTTATTAACACAATAGGCTAATAAAGGCTATATACTATATGTCAGTTAAAGTCAAACTTTCAAAACAAGGTGATAAAATGCGTACAAAACAGTTTAAATCAGAATCAAAAAAGCTTATGGATATGATGATTAACTCCATCTATACCCATAAGGAAATTTTCCTGCGTGAGCTTATTTCCAACGCGAGCGACGCGCTGGATAAGCTCTATTTCCGCTCCCTTACCGATAATTCGGTAGGTATAGCGCCCGACGATTTCGAGATTCGCCTTGAAATAGACAAGGACGCAAGGACATTAAAGGTTATCGATAACGGCTGCGGTATGACCGAGGACGAGCTTGACAAAAACCTCGGAACGATTGCAAAGTCGGGTTCTTTTGATTTCAAGCAGGAAAACGGAAAAAAGGATAATGTTGATATTATAGGTCAGTTCGGCGTGGGCTTTTATTCCGCCTTTATGGTAAGCGATAAGGTGACGGTTGAAAGCAAGGCTTTCGGCTCGGATGAGGCCTTCCGTTGGAGCTCAAAGGGTACCGAGGGGTACACAGTAGAGCCCTGTGAAAAGGAAACCGTGGGCACAGCAATCACGCTGCACATCAAGGAAAATACCGAGGACGAAAATTACGACGAGTATCTCGACCAATACAGAATAAGCGCCCTTATAAAGAAGTATTCCGACTATATCCGCCACCCGATAAGAATGGAATTTACCACGAAGGAGCCTGTCGAAACCGATGATAAGGACAAAGAGCCCGAGTACAGAGATGTAACCGAGCTTCGCACCCTTAACAGTATGATTCCGCTCTGGAAAAAGGCTAAGAACGAGATAAAGCCCGAGGATTACAACAGCTTTTATAAGGATAAATTTTACGATTACGAAGACCCTGTCAGGGTTATACACACAAAAACTGAGGGTCAGGCGACCTATTCTGCCCTTATGTTTATCCCGAAGCATCCGCCCTTCGATTACTACACCAAAGAGTTCGAAAAGGGACTTCAGCTCTACTCTAAAGGCGTGCTTATTATGGATAAGTGCGCCGACCTGCTTCCCGATTACTTCAGCTTTGTAAAGGGTCTTGTAGACAGCGAGGATTTATCTCTTAACATCTCCCGTGAGACCCTGCAGCACGATGGTCAGCTAAAGCTTATAGCAAGGACCATTGAAAAGAAAATCAAATCCGAGCTCGAAAAAATGCTTAAAGACGAGCGCGAGGTCTACGAGGAGTTCTTCAAATCCTTCGGAATACAGCTTAAATTCGGCGTTTACAACGATTACGGTATGCACAAGGACACCCTTAAGGACCTGCTTTTGTTCCGCTCATCGGACGAAAAGAAGTATGTCACCCTTAAGGAGTATGTCGGGCGAATGAAGGAGGGGCAGGACACAATTTACTACGCCTGCGGCGAGACCGACGAAAAGATTGAAATGCTCCCCCAGACCGACGCGGTAAAGGATAAGGGCTACGAAATTCTCTACCTAACCGAAAATGTAGATGAATTTGCCCTTAAGATGTTAGGCGAATATGACGGCAAGAAGTTTATGAACATCTGCGACGATAACCTGAACCTCGACAGCGAGGAAGAGAAAAAAGCTCTCGAAGAGGAAAACGCCGCCGCCAAGGATATGTTTGACATAATGAAAGAGAGCATCGGCGACAGCATAAACGCCGTAAGGTTTACCAACAAGCTTAAAAAGCATCCCGTATGCCTTACCAGCGAGGGCGGCATTTCACTTGAAATGGAAAAGGTATTGAATTCAATGCCCAACGCCGAACAGAATAAGGTGCAGGCGAAGTTAGTGCTTGAGATTAACGCAGAACACCCAATCGCCGAAAAGCTTAAAACGCTTTATAATGAGGATAAAGACCTGCTCGGCAAATATGCTAAGCTTCTCTACGGCGAGGCCTGCTTAATTGGCGGCAAGAGCGTTCCCGACCCCGCAGAGCACAGCGCGCTTGTATGCGAGCTTATGACAAAATAAAATATTCGCTGTATTTGCGGCGGTAAGGCTATGGGCTTTACCGCCGTTTTTTACATAAAAACCCTGCGACAAAATTTAAGTTGTTTTTTTTAAAATTTGTGGTATAATTAGTGGTGCGCTGAAAGGAATGCTGATATATGTTTTTTAAAAAAGTATTAAATAGTGTTCTTGACTTTTTCAGAACAAAACTACCTGAATTTTTAAAGAATAATTTCGAAGTGACATCGACCAAGCGTTCAAAAATCGTAGGCTCGGCAATTTGTTTTGTCACACTTATCGCCGTCATACTTGATGTGGGGGCATACACATCGCAGGATTTTGCCGCAAAATGGCTTCTTCTTGCTTTTGCGTTGCTTTGTCCCTTTATTTTAGGACTGACCGCTGCATATACCGTTCACATAAAGAACGACCTTTTTAATAAAATATGGCATATGATTTTTATGCTGCTTATGCCCTTTGTGACCATAACTATGACCGAGTGTCTTAATAATGTCTTTATATACGATATGACCTACTTGGGCTTTTTGGGCAACTATCTGCTTGTTGTGATTATGTATTTTGTCTTTTTTGCGCTCACGGGAAGCTTCAGGGTGGCGTATCTTACCGTAAACCCTGTTTTGTTCGGTTTTGCGGTCGCTCACAGCTATATTATGGACTTCCGCGGCACGCCGTTTTTACCAATGGACTTTTTAAGCATTAAAACGGCGGCAGGGGTTGCTAACACCTATAACTATACCCCTACCTACAAGGTGATGACTGCGGCGCTTATCTTTATTTTCATAATAATAATAGGCATTAAGACTAAGACTCCTGAATATAATCTGCCTACAAAAATAATTTCCCGCGCCTTTACGGGAACATTTTCTTTGGTGCTTTTGATACTGTTTTATTTCACAAGCGTCTTTGCGGATATGGGTGTAAAGCCCGATTTCTGGAATCAAACAAGGGGCTACCACAACTACGGCTTTGCCTTCAACTTTTTCGCTAACACGAAATATCTGTATATGTCCGAGCCCAATAACTACAACCCCGACGCTCTAAAGGAATATGTAAGCAGCGTTGTTGATACCTCGTCCGATAATACAGACCCCGATGAGGACGATTACGATAAACCGAACATTATCTGCATAATGAATGAGTCGCTTGCCGACCTCAGCGTACTCGGCAATCTTACCGCAAATGAGGATTATATGCCGTTTATGCGCAGTCTTACCGAAAACACCGTAAAAGGCAATCTTTATGTGCCCGTAATCGGAGCAGGTACTTCTAATACCGAATTTGAGTTTTTAACAGGGCATACCACCGCCTTTTTGCCCTCCGGCAGTAACGCTTATATGCTTTATATTAAAAATCCGCTTGCTTCTCTTGTTTCCACCCTTGAAGCACAGAAGTATTCCTCCTATGCCCTGCACCCCTATTATGCGGCGGGCTGGAACCGCACCTCGGTTTATAACTATTTAGGCTTCAACAAGTTTACAAGCCTTGAAAATATTATGGATATATCACTTATGCGCGAGTATCAGGAAAACGGCAGCGACCCGAATTTCCTGCAAGCTTTGGTTGAGCAGTATTATCCGGGGCAAAATATGCTTTTGCGCCAGTATATAAGCGATTCCTACAATTATAAGCTGATTATCAAGGATTATGAAAACCGCGATAAATCACGGCCGTATTTCGCATTTAATGTTACAATGCAAAACCACGGCGGTTACACTACAAGCTGTGTTAATTTTGAAGAGTCGATTTATGCCACCTCGGTTTCCAAAAATTACAATAAAGCCAATAAGTACCTTTCGCTTGTAAAGGCGAGCGACAATGCCTTTAAGGAGCTTGTAGAGTACTTTGAACAGGTTGACGAGCCTACCATTATTTGTATGTTCGGCGATCACCAACCCTCTGTTGAAACAAGCTTTATAGCCGAGGTTATGGGGGTTGACAGTCTTTCGGGACTCTCCCTCGAGCAAGAGCAGGCACGGCATATTACGCCCTTTATTATTTGGGCAAACTACGACATTGAGGAACGGCAGATTGACAAGCTGAGCTCAAACTATCTTTCCTCACTGATGTTAGAGACTGCAGGTGTAAAGCTGACCGAATATAATAAGTATCTCTTAAAGCTTTCGGAAACTCTGCCTGTAATCGATACGGTAGGATATATTGATAACGAAGATAACTACTATAAGTGGAGTGATGTCTCGCCCTACAGCGCATTGCTCGATGAGTACGAAAAAATCCAATACAATAATATATTTGACCAAAAGAACATTGATTCGGATATATTCTATATAGACGGATATGTTCCCGAAGAAGTCACCGCCGAGGACAACTCCGCTACAGAGGAAGGTGCCTGATGCGAAACACAACGCTTTGCCACATTGAGAGAGACGGAAAATACCTTATGCTTCACCGCGTTAAAAAGGAAAATGACCTTAATCATGATAAATGGGTAGGCATAGGCGGAAAGTTTGAGGATAAGGAAAGCCCTGAAGACTGCAATCTCCGCGAGGTTAAGGAGGAAACGGGACTCACCCTTAATTCTTACAGATATTGCGGTATAGTTACCTTTGTTTCGGACAAATGGGAAACCGAGTATATGCACATTTTCCATTCGGAGGATTTTTCGGGTACACTTTGCGAATGTGACGAAGGAACGCTTGAATGGGTTGATAAGCAAAAGCTTTATTCCCTTCCTATATGGGAGGGCGATAAGATTTTTCTCCGCCTTATTGAGGAACAAGCGCCTTTCTTTTCCCTTAAGCTTGAATACATCGGTGATATACTTGTAAACGCTGTTTTAAACGGTGAAAAGATATGAAAAAAATATTAGTCAGTGCCTGTCTTTTAGGTCTGTCCTGCCGATATGACGGGAAGTCGAAACCTGTGGATGAAGTAATCGCACTAAAGGAAAAATACAGCTTGATTCCTGTCTGTCCCGAAATCTTGGGCGGTTTGCCGACTCCTCGAATACCCTGTGAAATCAAGGAAGGCAGGGCTTTAAACCGCGAGGGAGAGGATAAAACTTCGGAATACACAAAGGGAGCCGAGGAAGTATTGAGGCTTGCTCGGCTTTTAGAATGTGATATAGCGGTTTTAAAGAAAAAAAGTCCCTCCTGCGGAAGCGGAGAGATATATGACGGCAGCTTCACCGGCAAGACCGTGCAAGGTGACGGTGTTTGCGCCAAGCTGCTTAAAGCAAGCGGAATAACGGTTCTGGACGAAACACAAATTAACATATTACAGGATGGTGGATTATGAATATCTGTCTTTACGGCGCGTCGAGCAACACTATAGCAAAATCATACATCAACCCGACCGAAAAATTGGGTGCTGCGCTTGCTGATAGAGGTCACACCCTTATATATGGCGGCGGTGCGGCGGGTCTTATGGGTGCTGCGGCAAGGGGTGTCTACTCACGCGGCGGTAAAATAATCGGAATCGTGCCGTCATTTCTCAATGTGGACGGTATTCTCTTTGATAATTGTGACGAAATGATTTTTACCGAAACTATGCGTGAGCGCAAGCAGTTGATGGAACAAAAGTCCGACGCCTTCATTATGACCCCGGGAGGACTCGGCACTTTTGACGAATTTTTCGAGATAATGACCCTTAAACAGCTTGGCAGACACTCAAAGCCCATCGCTGTTTTTAACATAAACGGCTATTTCGACAATCTTATTCAACAGCTTAAACAAGCCGTACACGAACAGTTTATGAGCCCTGAGTCCTTTGAGCTTTGCTTGTTTGCCGACAATGCGGATAAGCTGATAAATTATCTTGAGTACGCTGTAAACGAGCCCGGGCAGGCGAAAGTTTATAAAAATATTAAATAATATTGGAATGCGGCGGATTCTCATATTAAACGGGCGGTCAAGGATGCCCGCCCCTACGAATATTAAATTTGCCTTTGTAGGGACAGGTCTCACACTGCGGTGTTCGGTCCCTCGACGGCTTAGACAGTCCACCGGACTGTCATTCACTACCGTCTCTAATATCTAACATCTAATGTCTAACATCTAAATTCGTAGGGGCGACCATCGGTCGTCCGTTTTAAATTTCTGCAGGCGTAATATTATGTTCTATTGCTGATAATTAGATTTTAGGTGTTATACGCGGGCGGCAGAAGATTTTTGCTACCTTGCAAACGGGATGATGTGGGCATCATCCCCTACTCATACCCAATTAGCATATGTAGGGGACGATGCCCACATCGTCCCGTAAAGATACGGCAATATCCTCCGTTTATATGTTATATGCGGGCGGTCAGGGATGCCCGCCCTTACGAATATCAAATTAACCACAACAGAAAACGCCAAAAACAGCCGCCTAAAAAAGCGGCTGTTCTGTTTTGAACTAATCAAAATGATATTATTGCCACGGTTCAAATCCTGACATTGTATCGCGGCTTTCATCACTGCCTGACGGGTCAGACGCACCGCTCGACGAATCGGAAGATGAGCTTGAAGCAGAACCCGAGCTTGAGTTTGACGCACCCGACGAAGAGGAAGAAGAACCTGTGCTTGACGCACCCGAGGACGAGGAAGAAGAACTGTTAGAAGTACTCGTCTTGCTTGAAGAAGAAGCATTCTTATTATCTTCAGCGTCACCGCCGACAGGTAATTCGTCTTCATCAATATCGTCAAATACGACCTCATCAACACCTTGGGTCATACTAATCTGCGACGCCGTTTCGCTTATCTGCGAGCTTGCGCTATTATCACTTGCGGTCTCTGTATTTTCCTTATCGGTCTTTTTACCGCAAGCACAAAATAATACAGCAATCAGGCAAAGAATCGGAATAAAAGAGAATATTTTTTTCATTTATCTTTTGAGTTATTACGCACCAATAATATCTTCAATATTATCGTCGAATTCGCCAGTATTCAAGGTGTTTTCCGAAGCGGTTATAACATCCACAATATCCAGCTCAACTACTTCTAGCCAAGGTTTTTTAAATGATTTCATTTCAAAAATTCCTCCTAATTTGCTTTATTCGCCAAGCGATTGATAAGAACCGGTCTTGATTGCCTCAGAGAATTTATATCCTGAATCGGATGAAACATAACCAACAGCAGTAAACTCCTTATCCTCACGAGCATCCTTAATGCCTGTGCAACGAACAGCATACTGAAGCTTTGTTCCATCAGTGTTTTTCCACATAACCTTAGTTTGCGGAACAACAGCAACATAAACAACTTGATTAGTGCCTTTGTATGTATACGGATGTAATTTTCCGTCAGCTTTCTCGGCAGTGAAAAACTTTTCGGTAATATCTGCGAACAATTTATTAGCATCGCCGTCAAAAGCTGCTACCGCGTCAGCATAGGTTGCTTTGGTGTAATTAGCATTTGTAAGTGCTTCAGAAAGGTCATAAGAAGCTATTACAATAGTTCCGGGATTATTAACTAATGTTGTATCATCAATATAGGAGCCAAACTGAATAGTAGTGTCACTTGTACTTCTGCTTGCGCCGAAAGTTGTTACTTCACCGGCAGCAGGTGTCAAACATTTGAGAATGTTAACATCGCCACTTACTTTTGTAGTATCGAATTTACCGCTTTTATCTTTATCAAGGCTATTTTTTTCTTGGTCTGATACTCCGCCGTAAGGAATGAAGAAAGTTTTATTATCTGCAGGAATAGCATCAGAAGCTACTGTGGTTTTCTCTCTGCCGATTACGAGAGCATCAGCCTCTACTGTAGTTGTGTAGGCTGTTTTGATTTCATCATCTGCAAAATCGCCGGATACTTTAATCTTGTATTTGCCGATGATATCTGTTCCGCTGACTGTAAAATTTAAATCGAGCTTGAGCTCATCCTTTGAGGTTGTGCCTGTGCCCATATTGAAAACATCAACCATAGTGATTTTATTGCCGGAAACTTTATAATTAACATCTTTATCAAGCTTCCATACATTTTCACTATCAACATCCGAAACAGTTATCCCAGTAAGCTCCATTTTTTTGCTGTCGGGAAGCTCAACTGTGATCTTCGCGCCTTTAACCTCTTTAAAATCAGACGCCTTTAATGTAAGGGTTGCGGATGCGGCCTGATTTTTTAATGTAAGCGGTGAAGATTCATTGCCCTGCAATGAAAGTTTGGGTTCCGTTGTAAATGCCGACGCAGTTAACGCGCAGCCAAGCGTCATGGTAGCAGCTAAGGCGGCTGCTAAAAATTTTGTTCTTATTTTCATAACCAATCCTCCTGAATATAAATTACAATTTAATCAAGAATTGCCTCCCGTGAGGCGAAAAGACCAAAAGAAGACAATACCGCCTTCAAGACTTATATTAAGTATAACACTAATTTTACAATTTTGCAAGTAGATTATTAACAAATTCTACTGCAAAATTAGTAAAAAAAATATGAATTTTTTTGTTTAAATAAACAAAATTGCAGTTTTTCCCTTCGGGCTTATAATTGAATAAAAAAAGGTTCTATTCCTAATGTTGGGGTTTCAACAATTCTCGCCTCCCTCTGACGAGGGAGGTGGCACGGCTTTGCCGTGACGGAGGGAGAGAAGGTGCAAAGCTACAAGAAAATGCAACTTTTTCTCTCCCTCAGTCTCGCTACGCTCGCCAGCCGCTGACGGCGGCGGTCCCCTCTGTCACTTCGTGACATCTCCCCACACTGTGGGGAGTCACCCTCGTCAGAGGGAGCCAAATGAGACCCCAACTTTTGCAAAAGAACCTATTTTAAAAAGTCGCTTTAATGAATATTGAAGGAATGAATAATTAAGAATGAATAATACAAACGAAAAAGCCGCCTAAAATAACTTTAGACGACTTTTTCGTTTGACTTGTGGGTGCAAATTAGATACCGCTTGAACGCGAGAAATAGAGCCTTATAAAAGATGAAGCCCCGATACGCGTTTGCGTACCGAGGCACTCGGTTGGCTGTTCCGAACCATTTAGATGCCATTTTTTAATTCGTATAAATTGGAATCAGGTTTAAATGTCTAATTCAATATAGAGTCCAAAATGGTCAGAGGGATACTTCCCTTCTACAGTGTCGGTAATAATTGTTTGATTGAGAGGAATTATGCTGTTATCAATAAAGCAATAATCTATGTGCTCGTTATTTATTACTTCGGGTTGATAATCGTGATATGTTGTGCTTAAATCATTTGCGGTGCAGGTATTAACATCTCTGAAATTTTTAATCATCGCCGCATAGCCGACACTATCGGGAGTCATATTAAAATCACCCACAACAAAGGTTGGATTTTCAGATATCATTTTGCTGTAATTATATATTAGATTTGCGCTGTCAACCTGTCCCTTGTTTCCAAAACCAAAATGAGTATTCATAACAGTAAAGGTTTTTCCGCTTAACTTATGCTTTAAAATTACATAAACGCACATACGGTAGCAATTATATACTTCATCCCAACCGCGAGACTCAATCTCCGGTGTATCTGAAAGCCAAAAATATCCCGTTTTAATACAGTCAAATTTATCTCTGCGCCATAATATAGGTGAAGCCTCGATATCCACTGTTTCATTGCGGTATTTATAAAATATATCATACTCGCTATCGTAAAACTCCGCTATAAAAGCTTCCCAAGCGGGTCTATATTCTTGAAAGCAAATTATATCGGAATTATAACGTGAGGTAATAGCCGAAAGCCTTGGCGCACGTTCGGCAATAGAATTTCCATTCATATCATCACAGTTTCTAATATTAAAACTTATAACATTGGTTTTCATAAGATAACCACTCCCCAATTATATATTATAGTATAATAATTTTAGCACAATGCTTCTTAAAAAGCAATCAATACAAACAATTTAGTTTAAATTTATTTTGATGTAAAGTTTAGTTGAGTTCCGCCAACTACGGACACAAACACAAACAAATAAGGACTTGCTTTAAGCAAGTCCTTATTTGTTTGGCTGTTCCGAACCATTTAGATGCCACTTTGTTTTTAGAAAAAAAGAGTTAAAAATAGCGATTTTATATTATTTTTCGAAAATATTTTCAGTTCGATAAATTGGAATTGGTCATTCTTCTTTTTCTTCAGGAGTATCTTCATTTGGCTTGGAACTGATTTTTGAAACAATAATACCTGTGCAAGTAACAACTACCACACAAAGATACATTCCTATTCCTAATGCTCATGTACGGTAAAGTATCACAAGAAAATTATGTCGAATTGACAGCCGCCTCCGCTATACCGAATAAGGAAATAAAGAGTCCTCAAATTTTGCGCTACTAAATGAAGACGAGCGGAAGTAATCTCCCGCTCGTC
>JBGUUB010000014.1:0-2103 GCA_045133355.1 Acutalibacteraceae bacterium | reverse complement strand
GTGCCGGGGCGTTCTTGACCTCCGGCTTGGATACCTCCGGCTCTTTGCGTTCTGCTTCTTTCTGCTGCTTGGACTGTGCCTTGTATCGGTCGAGCTTTGCTTTTACCGACGGCTTTCTCTGTCTGTCGCTTACAGTACCCTTATCAGTTTGCATATCTACCGGCTCGGAGTCGTGCCTTGACGGAGGGTTTTTGTCCGTTTTGGCGACTGTGGGGTTTGACTGGGAATACCCCTCTTTCTGAATAGGTTTTCTGACGGCTTCCTCAGTGATGATTTCGTTTTTGGTTTTCGTCGGCTTGTCTTTCTCCAAAGCTTCACGCTTTTCGACAGCCTTCTGAGACTCGGTAACAATAGCAGCCTTATCAACCTTGCCGAGTTCAAATCTCTCAACGATTCTCTGAATTTTGGAAGCGTCCTCTGCACGGGCAATAATATCAATCGGTACATTATCGCCCTTTGTGTTTTTATCCCTGAGTACGCAGTAGAGAACGCCGTAGCGTTTTGCCTGCTCGGTAAACTTTTTCAAGTCCTTGTTGGGGATAGAAAACACCTTCAGCTCCTTGCCCGACTTAATCATATTGGTAAGTCGAGCCTTGCCTTTTGTTTTCTGTTCCTGTTTGAGAACAGAGACTAATAGAACGGCAATATTTTTAGCTGCCGCTCCGCTCAATTTTGCGGCTACTTCAAAGCCCTCAAGCGATAGCCTGACGACCTGTTCTGCCGCATCACCTCCGTTTGTCATTACGGTTCTGCTCCTTTCTTTCTTGTTTTTCTTCGTAAACTCTTACCGTCTCAAGGTTAGCTTCAATGACCTTTGACCTTTCGGCTATGTCATCACAAAGACCGACCTCTTTGCGGAGAGTCCACAGCTTGCTCGTGATTGCCGTAATCTGCTCCTTGACATTTGATAGCTCATCGTCACTCAAATTTCTTCTTAGCTGTTTTCGCAGGTGCGTTCTATCGTCAGTCAAGGATTTGATTTGCAATAACACGGACTCTTTATATGAGAATAGCTGCTCGTCGGTAGAAATGTTCTCCCGTCCAAGCAGCCTTGTCTCCTGAGTGATTTTGTCGAGCTTCAGCAAATCTTCTTTCAAAAGATAGTGAAGCCTTGCGGTATTCTGTTTTTTGTACTTCGGCAGATAACCCAGCTTATAGCAGTAATGCAGATACAGCCCATACAGTCCTCCGACCTTTTTGATTTTGTGTTCTCTTGTGGGCAGTCGGTACTGTGTGACTTTTACCGTTGCCTTTGCAAAAGGAACGATGAGAACCTTTTGATTTTCCATAAGCCTACGCTTGATTGCGTCCTCGGTATAATTTTCTCCGAGTGATTTCAGTCGTATCGGCTTCTTATATCCTTTCGGAACAATCGTCCAATACTTTCGGCTATCGCTGAGACAATGCTCATAGCCCATCTGCGTGAGGATATAATCAAAGGTCTTTAGGTTGGTGCTGTGTGCAATCGCTTCATCAATGGCGTTACGGGTCATTGAATATCGGCTCGGCATACCTGCTTGCTCCTGCTTATAGTAATAAGAGGATTGCTTACTGCGGTTCGGGTTCGGATTATAATACAGTCCGTACTTTTCACAGAGACGGTCGGCAACCAAACGGAACTTGAACCACGCTTTTTCATCTCCCCATAACCGCTTGCCGTCTACAAAGGAAACGGAGTTGATTACATAATGACAGTGCAGGTGCTTCGTATTCAGATGAGTAGTAACCACCACCTGAAATCTTTTTCCCCACACTTCATTTGCAAATTCCATTCCGATTTTCTGTGCAAGCTCCGGGGATATGTCCTGTTCCTTAAAGCTCAGGTATCCGTGATAGGCTTGTATGCCGTCGTCTTTGCCGTATGCTTTTTTCACAGATACAAACTGGTCTCTTGCGGTCGCAGGGTTGCAGTTGATACCCTCAACGAAAAATTCACACTCGGTTTTTTCTTCGTCCTTTGCATAGCTGAGAACATCACGGAGAGCCTGATACTGTTCCTCGGTGTAAATATCTGCCGCCGTCTTTTCGGGATTGGCGGCATAGTCGATTACCTGACCGAGCCTTGATGTGACAGACCACAATTTACTTACTGCCATTTCATAT
>JBGUUB010000013.1:0-5148 GCA_045133355.1 Acutalibacteraceae bacterium | reverse complement strand
TCACGGATAATTCGGTCGCTCATCTTAACCGCACCGACAAGCACAAGCATATTGAATACCAGTTCGCCGATATATGCCCATACCTGAGTAACGGCTGCTGCGTCAGGGTTCACTACCGGCGGCGTAGAAGCAAATAGGGAGAAGATAATACAAGCAAGTACAATTACTGCTCCCTCAAGCAAAACGGCACAGTAGCTCTTTATAAAGCTCTTACCCACATTCTGCGACGGTTCTCCGGCAAAAGTGGAAAGCGGTATCGGAGCGAGAGCCGTGTACATATACAACTTGAAAAATCGTCCATACACCGTCATTATCATAATGAACGACAAGACCGTGATAAACAGTCCGCCGATAAGAGTAACCGCCCACAATGGGATACTTTCAAAAAATCCGCAGCTTTCAATGGTTGTTACCATTTCAGCAGGTAAAGTTGTTTGATTGGGCGTACCGAATCCCGCAGATGTCATAATGGTTGAAATCGTACCTTGTACGATGTCGAACAGGGCAAGCATAAGCTCCAGCCCGTAGGTAATCACACCTTTGGCAATAGCAAAGCGGATAAACAGCTTTAATGCGTGTTCCGGTTTCTTTACATCGGTAAAACTTCCGCAGGTGCGAACCACACCAACAACAAAAAACAGAACAAGCAGGGCAAGACCGATAGCCTGAACCGCTCCGTTGATATTCACCATTACCGACCAAATACTGCCGCCTTTGAACTGCTGCGGTGAAGTGGTTAGTAACTGCCATATTTCCGATAGCTTGCTGTTCCAAGTTTCAAGGGCATTTTCGAGGTTCTGAACCACCCAGTTATCACTCATCTGTTTGCACCTCCTTTAAGATTAGGGGCATACCTGAAACGCCAGGTATGCCCCGTTTGATAACTGTGTTCTTTTAGCCGGTAATAAGGGTCAGGATTTCCTTGGCAAAGGTGATGATGATACCTCCCGCAAGGGTCAGGAAGCCGTTGGCACGCTGAGACGGGTCGTGAGATTTCAAAGAAAGACCAACCTGTACGATACCAAAGCCAAGCAGGATAAGACCGATGGCACGGATGAGTCCGAAGATAAAATCGGACAAATTGTTGACTACGGTAATTGGGTCGCTGGCGGCAAAAGCGGTAACGCTCATGCCGCAAACAAGAGTTGCTGCTGCGATTACGGCGCAGTAAGCACGGAAGCCTTTCTGAACCTTTCCGGTCATAGGCAGCTTCTGAGTAGTTTTCTTTTCGTTGTTCTTCTTAAAAATGTTCATTGTGTTTTCCTCCGTTAAAATAAGTTTTTATTCACTTCAAAATCCTCATCGGACAGAAGCTCGTAATTGGTTTCTCCGTAGCTTTCCTCCGGAAGTTCTTCCGGGTTAATAGAAAGAACGGAAATTGATGAGTGCTTGATGGTCACTTCGCCGTGTTTATATGCAGAAGCCTTTCCATCGGTTGTAAGTGCCACATTCGGGTGCTTCAAGATGTCATACTTGAAGTCCATAACGGGGCGTTCTCCACGAATAAACAGAATTGCATATTGGTTATCAAGCATACGAACCTCATCAGGAGTAAGAAGCTCTCGACCGCTAATCTGATAATTTGTGGAGTAGTTGCCACTTCGACCGGTACTCTTTCCGAAAGTGTTGGTATCAATGGTTTCCTTACCGAGAAGCTCGGACACATATTTGTGGGTGCTTTGCTCGTTGCCGCCGAGATACAGAAACTCGTCGCAGTTGCCGACAATACTTTCCCATTGCTTTTCAAACAAGGCTTTTAACTGAGCCAAGTTCTGCAAGATGATACTTACCGATACTCCACGGGAACGCATAACCGACAGTATTTTGTCAAAGTCATCGGGCAGGCTCACATTCGCAAATTCGTCCATCAGGAAATGAACGGGAACGGGAAGCGAGCCGCCGTGAATATGGTCGGCAGCATAGAACAACTGCTGAAAAAGCTGTGTGTAAAGGATAGATACCAAGAAGTTAAAGCTGGAATCGTTGTCCGGTATCAAAGCAAACAGAGCGACCTTTTTCTCTCCGAGTGACGGAAGGTCAAGCTCGTCTGTGGTGGTTAAAGAAGCGAGACTTTCAAGGTTAAACTTTTCCAGTCTTGCTGCAAGGGTTATCTGTATGGACTTCAAGGTTTTCGCCGCACCTGAATGATAGGAACGGTAATACTTCAAAGCAATGTGGTCGGGATTTGACATCTCCAATTCCGCAAACAGTTCATCAAGGGGAGAAGGTCTAGTGTCCTCCTCGTCCTCAATCGCACCGGCTCTGAGCATTTCCATTATCATTGCAAAGTTCTGTTCATCTTCGGGTGCTTCATAATGAAGATAAAACACAAGTGCAAGCAGAAGCATTGAAGCCGAGGTATCCCAAAAGGGGTCTTGTGATTGACTTCCTTTCGGAGTGGTACTCTTAAAAAGGTTCGTCACGAGCTTTTGCACATCGTTGTCGTTCTGCAAATAGACAAAAGGGTTATAGCAATGGCTTTTCTCCATTGAAATCAAATCGAGAACACGGACTTCATAGCCTTTGCTTTCAAGTAGCTTTCCGGTATCTCGGAGAATTTCGCCCTTTGGGTCAAGAATGACAAATGATGTGTTGCACTGCATAAGATTCGGCTTGCAGTAAAACCTTGTCTTACCGGCTCCCGAACCGCCGCACACAAGTGTGTTTAAGTTTCTTCGGTGCTTCTTCGCATTGAGTCCGATACAGACATTTTGTGTCATCAGCTTATTTGCAGAAGCCGGAGACTGTCTGTATTTTTTGTTTACGGCTCTTGCGTTGCCCCATTTCGCAGAACCGTGTTCTTCACGCCTTCGGTAATTCTTCTGTGTTGAGAAGTAAATCCCGATACCCATTGCATAGCAGAGAAGCAAAACGAGGACAGTTTTTAGGCTGTCCTCGCATAGCTCAATATGGAATGGGTTGTTGAACGCTGTTAATAGGCTCGGCAGTATTTCCGGCAATCCTCCTTTTACAGAAGGTGCAATCAGAAGTGCCAGCCATACGACCGGGATAATACCGATGACGGAAAGAATAATCGCAGACCGCCTCTCGTTATCTCGATTCACAGGAGCGTTCCTTTTCGATAACTCTGAACTTTTTCTTTGGGGCAGTTCCGACCTTGATGATAAGGTCGTCCACCGCATCGGTAGATTTACCCTCGTTCATCAAATCTGTTTTCTCGTCGTTGAGAGAACGGATAATAATGCCGTGTTCATAATCGTCCAATGCGATATGATACATTTCTTCCTTCGCCATAGTCTCACCTTATCTTTCGTAATCTTTGCTTCGTTCCTGCTTTTTCTTGTAAAGCTCATCGGAAACACGGGAGTGAATATCCGCCATTGCGTTTCTCGTTTTGGAAAGCTCATAGCGAATGTCCTTCGGCTCTTTGCCGGCGAGCTTTTCAGGGATACGGTTGATTGCAAAATTCTGTGTATCGACGCCGTACTTTTTGCAAAGCATATAGCCGATACATACTGCCTGAAAGCCCATATCCGCTCTGCTGTAACTGTCGCTGTTAATAGAGAGCTGTGCGTGGCCAAGCTCCTGTGCTACGCACTGAGCGACCGCTACGCTGTCTCCCACATCACGCTTTACATACAAGGTCTGTTCCTCGTTGTTATAAAACGCCGCCATATTGGGATACGGAAGCTCATTTGTTGCTTCCACTTCAACCGGGGAAGAATCCAGCATAACGGTAATGAGTGCTTTCGGGTCTCGGTTGACAGTCGGTGCAGGCGGTCTCTTGCCGTTGGTCTGAGAAACATCAAAGACCTTTTTCACATTGTAGGAAATGCCGGTCGTACCGTCTCTCTTGGCATACTCGACAGGTTCAAGAATGGAAATGCTTTTTGCACCTTTCTGAATTTTCACATTGTCCTTGCTCCAGTCGTCAAAGTTTTTAAGCTGGCTTGCTTCGGGAAGCTGCTTGAAAATCAGAAGTGCGTTGACCGCAGAGTATCGGTCAAGACGGCTCTGCGTATCAAGGAAGGCTTTGAACTTTTCCGGGTCGGAAACGATAGCCTTTGCGGTGTCGTCCGCCATCTGATATACGGCTTCTTTTTCAGCCTTCATTTTTTCGGCATATTCCTCTTTGGAAAGTCTGTTTCTCTGCTGTCCTGCCTTAGCAGGGGTAAAATTGTTTGTCATTATGATTACCTCTCTTTCACATTTTTGCTTTTGGGTTTCGGCTGCTGGTGTACGGTCTGTGCCGGGATGTTCTTGACCTCCGGCTTTGATACCTCCGGCTCTTTGCGTTCTGCTTCTTTCTGCTGCTTGGACTGTGCCTTGTATCGGTCGAGCTTTGCTTTCACCGACGGCTTTCTCTGTCTGTCGCTGACAGTACCCTTATCAGTTTGCATATCTACCGGCTCTGAGTTTTGCCTTGACGGAGGGTTTTTGTCCGTTTTGGCGACTGTGGGGTTTGACTGGGAGTACCCTTCTTTCTGAATAGGCTTTCTGACTGCTTCCTCTGTGATGATTTCGTTCTTGGATTTTGTCGGCTTGTCTTTTTCCAAAGCTTCACGCTTTTCGACAGCCTTCTGAGACTCGGTAACAATCGCAGCCTTATCAACCTTGCCGAGTTCAAATCTCTCAACGATTCTCTGAATTTTGGAAGCGTCCTCTGCACGGGCAATAATATCAATCGGTACATTATCGCCCTTCGTGTTTTTATCCCTGAGTACGCAGTAGAGAACACCGTAGCGTTTTGCCTGCTCGGTAAACTTCTTCAAGTCTTTGTTGGGGATAGAAAACACCTTAAGCTCCTTGCCCGACTTAATCATATTGGTAAGTCGAGCCTTGCCTTTTGTTTTCTGTTCCTGTTTGAGAACAGAGACTAAAAGAACGGCAATATTCTTTGCTGCCGCTCCGCTCAATTTTGCGGCTACTTCAAAGCCCTCAAGCGATAGCCTGACGACCTGTTCTGCCGCATCACCTCCGTTTGTCATTACGGTTCTGCTCCTTTCGTTCTTGTTTTTCTTCGTAAACTCTTACCGCTTCAAGGTTGGCTTCAATGACCTTTGACCTTTCGGCTATGTCATCACAAAGACCGACCTCTTTGCGGAGAGTCCACAGCTTGCTCGTGATTGCCGTAATCTGCTCCTTGACATTTGATAGCTCATCGTCACTCAAATTTCTTCTTAGCTG
>JBGUUB010000012.1:0-2163 GCA_045133355.1 Acutalibacteraceae bacterium | reverse complement strand
TTTAACTGATCGATACTTTGTGACATGCTCTCCCCCCTTTAGTTCAAATAAAAAATCGTCAAGGCGCTAATCACCTTGACGACCTAGTTGGCGGTTAAAGGCTTGACTCCACGCCAGCATATCCGCGTAATTTTGCATCATTAACTTATCTTCGTCCGCCGGTGAGGAATGGTCCACCTGGGACTCGCTTGGTTTCAACAAATGCGGCTGACTTGGGTAGTCATGACCTTTTCCGCCTTTTTTAAACATGTTACCTACCGTTGATACGATCGCTTCACGGACGTAATACCCCGTCAACCAGCAAGACAAGTCTAGCGTTTGACGCTCTACTTCTCTTTCTTCTTCTAGGTTAATCCGATAGGCCGCTAAGGTTCGTTGAAAAATTTCAGCTTCTTCATGCCAAAATTGATGATAGGTTAAACCCATTTTTAACGCGATAGGAAATTCGACGGTGACAAACCGTTGTTCCAATGACATAGGCGGTCCCGCTTCATGTGAAGCGGGGTCCTCTATTTCACTCGGACTAATTTTTTCTTCGCTTTCCCACCGCTTTTCGGAAAAGCATCGTTAAACAACTCGATTAACGCTTCAAATAAATCCCCTAAATCATAATCCTTTAATGCTTCGTCTAATAATTGATCCGCACGATCTAACGTTAAACGTGGGTTTAAGGGTAACATCGCGCCCCAAAATAATAAACGCATCGTCGTCACGATTTGAGTGTCCATTTTTGTCGCGTCTAATCCCTCTTTTTCCATACGCACGATCGCATCACGCGTAAAGTATAGTGTGTATTCTTTTTCAGCAATTTCCATTTTCAGTTTCATCTTCTGTCACGTCCCTTTTTTTTGATTTTAGGCTACATCAGACCACGTAAAGACCGATGTTGGTGTGATATTCACAGAAGCCGTTAAAACCCCGTCCACTGACACTTCGTTTGGCGCAATCGGCGCGCATGTTCCTTTGAATGACACCTTTTTACCTAATGGTGCTGGGAACTCGATTGAGTAATTAATTGGGTCTTTGGCTTGATTCATTTCTTGAACCGCATCGAATAATTCCGGCGTGAATAAAGCCCCAAATGATAAGGCTCCGCCTAAGTCCATTAACCCCTCAACGTACACTTTCATTCCGTCTGATAACGTCGTCGCATCTTGTGTCGATGGCGCCGCCCCTAATCCAGGAATAGATGTTAAGTCCGGAATCACTTTCGCTGACCCCGATCCGATTGTATATTTTACTTGAACCCCTTTAGAAATTTGAGCCATGCTTATACCCCCTGTCGATAAATGTAATTATCCTCTGACACGTACCCTTGATACGTTAAAATATAGCGCCCGATGGCTGGTTCCCCCGATACCATATACACCGGGTCGCCCGTGCGCGTGAATCCCCAGCGTTCACGAATGACGGCATCTAGTTCCGCTGCTAAATAGTGGGCGACTTGGCGACGCGACACCGCTTGTTGACGTTGCTCGTCCCACTCGTCACCACATAAGAGATCAAACCGATACGCAAGCAGCGTCACGCGTTCTTTTCCCCCCACGGTCACATGTTCACGATTGATCGTTTCATCTATCATTAACGCTGGATAAGTGGGTTTTTCAACCGTATAGGCGCCGTAAACATGAAGCGGGTAACTAAACTCACAAGCGGATAATTCGCTGATAAGGTCCTCATAAAGACTTTTCATGATTTAACCTCCTTTTGTAGTCGCTCTTTCGCCACTTTTTTAACGACACGTCTTAAATCCACCGCCGTTTTTAAATGCTGGGCAGTCGCGACTTGCCCTTTCGTCCATCGGACGGTTCCTCGATCGGTGTCATAATAATACCAACCGTCATCCCCGTGTGAGTTGGTATCATAGGTCCAATCGTAAGATTGATACTCTTTGTGTGGGTTTGATTTTCCCACAACCCCCGTCCCAAACTCAACAAACGGTGCGTGTGGGGCGGTTTGATAAATCTCCCCACGACTCACGCGCCCTTGATGGGAAACACGATGCGTCGTGGATGATTTTAACTCATGATCTTCAATCGGACTATATTCTGCCAACAAGGCTTCCCCCGTTTCGCATAAGTCCTCTACTATTTTTTTCCGCGTCGTTTGAATAGCTTTCTCATATTGAGTGAGATAGGCTTCCAATTCAGTTAGACCCTCGAC
>JBGUUB010000011.1:0-3097 GCA_045133355.1 Acutalibacteraceae bacterium | reverse complement strand
GCGTCAAAAGGGTTAATGATTGCTTTTCTGCAAGGGCAGTTTTCTCTTTCCTTATCGGGTGTCATTTTATCGTTCATAGGTTTTCTCCTTTCGTGTGTTCGGCACTTCGCCCTCATCGGGTTCGCCGCCGACAATTTCGTTTTCTCGCTTATCCATATTGAGCAGAATATTCAGCTCGTCCAGTCGGGCAAGCTTTGTCTTGAGTTCTTCCTCTTGGATAAACGGTTTTTGGACTTCTTTCTTTGCGGTTTCCAACTGATTTTTGGTGTTTTCAAGGTCGTTTTCCGCAAGCGACAAGCTCTCGGCAAATCTCTCAATACCGTTATCAAGACGGATAACATTGCCGTGTGCGTCATCGCCGAGAGGAACATTTCTGCTTGTCGCACCTTTCAGTCGAACCTCATAATTTCGCTCTGCGGTATTAAAAAGCAGCTCCGTTTCAAACCCTCGGTACTTGCCGAGAGGAATAGGGTCGGGGCTGTTCATCTGCTTGCAGGCTTCAATGATTGCTTTACCGGCGTCGGCTTTTTCGGAATAAAAAACACCCTTAACCTCCATACCGACAAATCGGTCGTCCGTTGGTTTCGGGTGCTGTTTCGCAGTATCTACATCTTGCTTCAAGCCTTCAATGCGGTTTTCCAAAGATGTAATTCGCTGCGGATAATATTTGATTATCTTATCTTCCAAAGCGTATTTTTCAGAGAGAAAGTTAGATTTTAAGAGCTTCAGCTTTTGGACTTGAATATCCAAATCCATCTTCTCCTTAATATACGGATTGCCGGTGGCAAGCATTTTAATCTCTGCATAGGACAGGGCGGTTTCATCAATATCCTCGGCAGAACGCACCGGGGATTTGCTCGTCATAATCTGACTGGCGAACTTTTGCTTTCCCTCTACAAGCTGATAGAGATATGCGTCAAAGGTCTGCTCCGTTACATAGCGGTAAATATCTACATCAGGGTTTGAGTTGCCCTGACGGATAATTCGACCGGAACGCTGCTCCAAGTCTGACGGTCTCCACGGGCAATCCACATCGTGAAGTGCGATAAGTCTGTCCTGAACATTCGTGCCGGCTCCCATCTTTTGCGTAGAACCGAGAAGCACTCTGACCTCGCCTTTACGGGTCTTTTGGAACAGTTCTTTTTTCTTCACATCGGTATCTGCTTCGTGGATAAAGCGGACTTCGCTTTCGGGGACACCACGCTCTATGAGCTTCTTTCTGATGTCGTTATATACCGAGAATGTTCCGTCATTCTTTGGAGTTGAGAGGTCGCAGAACACAAGCTGTGCCGATTTTTTATCGGCTGTTTCCTCCCAAATACGGTAGATGTTATCGACGCAGGCGTTGATTTTACTGCCCTCAAAATCAGGCAGCATATCGTTGAGCATACGCTGGTCAAGTGCTAACTTTCTGCCGTCGTTTGTGATTTTGAGCATATTATCTACACTCGAATCCACACCGCCGCCACGGACTTTCTCAGCTCGTTCCGCAAGAGAAGCAACCATTTCTTTCTGCATTTCCGACGGCTTGACCGCTACATTGTGGAAGTGTGCATCCGGCACAGGCAATTCCAACATATCCGCCGTCTTAATGTCGGCGACCTCCTTAAACATCGCCATAAGCTCCGGAAGGTTATAGAATTTTGCAAAGCGGGTTTTCGCTCTGTAACCCGTTCCCTCCGGGGTAAGCTCAACCGCAGTTACTGTCTCTCCGAAGGTACTTGCCCACGAGTCGAAGTGCTGCAAGTTGTTTTTTACAAGCGTGTTGTACTGCAAGTATCGCTGAATGGTATATAGCTCCACCATACTGTTTGAGATAGGAGTACCGGTTGCAAATACCGTTCCTCGACCGCCTGTAAGCTCGTCAAGGTATCGGCACTTCATAAACAGGTCGGAGGATTTCTGTGCTTCCGTTTGAGCGATACCGCCCACATTACGCATTTTGGTGTAAAGGTAGAGGTTCTTGTAATAATGACTCTCGTCAATAAAGAGCCTGTCAACACCGAGTTCTTCAAAGGTAACAACATCGTCCTTTCGGCTTTGGTCGTTGAGCTTTTCCAGCTTTTGCTTCACGGACTTTTTAGACTTTTCAAGCTGTTTAATGGAGAAGTTTTCTCCACGATTTCGCTTCAAATCCATAATACCGTCTGTCAGTTCTTCAAGCTGTTGCTCAAGAATTGCCCTCTGTCTTTCTATGGACATCGGTATTTTTTCAAACTGAGAATGACCGATGATTACGGCGTCATAATCTCCCGTAGCAATTCGACCGCAGAACTTTTTGCGGTTCTTCGTCTCAAAATCTCGCTTTGTCGCCACAAGAATATTCGCCGCCGGATAGAGTTGTAAGAACTCTGCCGCCCATTGCTCGGTTAAGTGATTTGGCACTACGAACAGTGACTTATTGCAAAGTCCCAGTCGTTTGGACTCCATAGCAGCCGCCACCATTTCAAAGGTCTTGCCCGCACCGACTGCGTGTGCCAACAGCGTATTGCCGCCGTACAGAATGTGTGCAACCGCATTTTTCTGATGTTCACGGAGTTCGATTTCCGGGTTCATACCGTTAAAAACAATGTGGCTTCCGTCGTACTCACGGGGTCTTATGCTGTTGAATTTTTCGTTATACATCTTCGTGAGTTTTTCTCGGCGGGTAGGGTCATCCCATATCCAGTCCTGAAAGCCCTGCTTTATGAGTTCCTGCTTTGCCTGTGCGATTGCCGTCTCTTTTTTATTGAGAACGGCTTTTTTCTTGCCTTCTTCATCTTCGATATAGTCAAAGATACGGACATCTTTCAGGTTCAGCGTTTCCTCGATTATCTTATATGCGTTGATACGGGAAGTGCCGTATGTGCTGTACGCTTTAACATTGGAACGGTCATAGCTCTTTCCCTCAATGTTCCATTCTCCGGTAAACTGAGAGTAGTGAACCTTGATATTCCACTGTGCATAGCGTGGGGTATCGAGAAACTCAAACATAAACTGTTGGAATATTTCGGGCGGTATCCAAGTCGCACCGAGCCTTACGGAAATCTCGCTTGCCGTCAAATCCTTTGGCTGCACCTTTTCAAGTGCCTGCACATTGACGGTGTAATCTTCGGGA
>JBGUUB010000010.1:0-2017 GCA_045133355.1 Acutalibacteraceae bacterium | reverse complement strand
GAGAAAGGAGACGGTTTGCTATGTCAGATTCTAATAATATTACAGTGCTAAATCCGGGCTTGTATAAGAACTTACTTGCTCAAGTTGAGTCTATCTATAGGCACAGCAACGAGCTAAGTTTTAAAACAAGAGCTCGGTATTACGAAGCGACAAAAAGGTTCTGTAAGTTCTTAGCCGATAATTTTCGTCTGCAAAACTTTAAGAACGTGGAAGATCGGCACTTCAAAGCCTATGTTGAGCATCTAAAAGAAAACAACTCTGCCGCAACTATTCAATCCGATCTGTCGGGCATACGGTATTTCCATAGAAAATCCGGTAGTAAAAACAGGCTATCCCCTAATAGCAAGTTAAATCTGCCCAAACGAGCGACAGGTGTAAAAGACCATTCGCTATTAGATAAAGAGCTTGTCAATATTCGACAGTGGGCTATCGAAAAAGGTCGGCAGGATGCGGTAATTGCAATAGACTTTGCCAGTAAATTTGGTTTGCGGCTTGAAGAGATTTGCACGCTAAGAGTTGAATACCTTATGTCTGCATTAAAAACAGGTCAGCTCGTCATAAAAGGCAAAGGTGGTCAGACAAGGGCTATCGATTTAAGCGCAAAGCAACGAAGTATTATTACCGATAATTTGAACTATGCCAGGTGTTCAGGTCGATACCCGAGAGATTATTTAATCTCAGGCAGTGAAAAGGGCGGCGTTCAACGGGAAAAACGCTCGTTGCAGAATTGGATGAGCTATAACAGAAAATACTTTATGGTAGAAAATCGAGAGGATTTGAGTGAAGACGGTAAAAAGAAAAGAACTGAAACAATCTCTTGGCACAGTCTGAGACACACCTACGCACAACGCACCTATGAAGAAGCATTAAAAGAGCGCCCAAAGAAAGCGCGAAAGATTGTAAGCGAAAATTTAGGTCACCACAGAACCGAAGTAACAAGAATCTATTTGGCTGATAAGCCGAAGAAAAAGTAATCTATTAATTAAAATGATGAAGGAAGAATTAAAATTGACTACAATATCCTGCTGACGAAAATCTGTAGGATTGATATATAGGGACAAACAAAGGAAATAAAGATTAGGCGAATTATCTGCCTATAGTTTATGGCGGTGGCACCCCTGCCACCGCCTGTAAGGAGAATTTATATGTTATATGTTTCTATGCTTGCCTCCGGCGGAAATGGAGGTAAATAAAATAAGGAGGATCGCCAATGGTAGAAAAAATTGCAATGACTATTGAAGAAGCTGCTGAATATACCGGTATCGGAAGAAATACATTGCGTTTATTAGTGAGCGAAGGTAAAATACCCGTGCTGCTCATAGGTCGTAAGCACATTGTAAGAACCGATGCGTTAACGGAGTTTTTAAAGATAAATCAAGGCGTGGATCTACTCGATATAGATAGTGTAAAATCAGTAAGCTGACAGGTAAAAAACACATAGGAACTGTTGCAATTTTGCTCAAAAAATGGTATAATAAAGATACACATTGCAACAGTTCCGTTTGCCAACAGAAAGGAGTTTTATTATGGCAAAAGGATCTGTCAGAAAGAAAGGTAAAAAGTGGTACTACCGCTTTTATGTAGAAGATGAAAGCGGCAGACAGGTACAGCGAGAGTTCGCGGGAACGGAAAGCAAGAGCGAAACAGAGTCTCTGCTTCGCAAGGCAATGGAAGACTACGAGGCAAAGAAATTCGTAGCAAAATCCGAAAACACAACAGTAGCTATGCTACTCGATATGTGGGTGGAAGAGGAATTAAAGCCCGGCAATCTGAGTAATGGTACGGTAATGGCTTACCAAGGCACTGTCAACCGTATCAAGCAATATCCTATCGGCAATCGAAAACTAAAAAGCGTGACGGCCGACCATTTGCAGACGTTTATGGATCAGCTCAGCTTCGGCGGAGTGAATCCGAATGGTACTACATCGAAGCCACTCAGCAAGGGTTACTTGCGATTGTTCTCCGCCGTTCTGCAAGGAGCGTTCCGCTTTGCAGTATTTCCCAAGCGGATGATTTC
>JBGUUB010000009.1:0-1728 GCA_045133355.1 Acutalibacteraceae bacterium | reverse complement strand
CACAGATATATTACTGTTTAATTAATATTATAATGTATTTCTACATAAAAAACAATTCTCAAATGCAAAAAAATTAAAAATTATGAAAATATTTCTTATTAATTGTTAAGTTTTAACAATTATTTATTGCCTTTTTAAACAAATTACCGATTTTTAAAAATATAGATAATAATATATTGAAATCGGCGCAAAAAAATATTAAAATATATATGAGGCTTTTTAGGACATATTTATTAAATATAAAGAGATGATTGTTAATGTCTATGGGGTTATTCGAGATGTTTAAGGAGGTTGGCGCGGCTGATAAAATCAGCGGCTTTCTAAACAACTCTTCCTTTGATGAACTTATTGAATTTAATTTAAAAAGCAGAACCTTTGTTAACCCGAACGACGTTTCAAAAAAATATCCGATGCCGCTTGCCGAAGGCACATTTGAGGATATGTATGTAACCTTAACCGAGATTTTGATTCATCCCGATGATAAGCTTGGTTTTTGCATTATGATGAACGAGCTTGAAAAGCGGCTTGACGCGTCGGAAATACCGGGGCTTATTTGCGGCGAATTCCGTTTTTGTCTGCTGTCGGGCAGTTATCACTGGGTCGAGCTTGTAATTGTTTCGGGCGAACGCTTTAATTTGCCGGAAAAGGTTTTCCGTATGTACATTTATGACATTCACAGCAGGAAAACCCGCGAGCTCGGGCTGAGCGACGAACCGATGTCCGCCGGCGATTCAAGAAACGAAATAACCGGACTGCCCAACAAAAGACAGTTTACCAAGGGCGCCTTAAAAATTTTGAAGAACAAGCCTGAACGCTGGTGCGTTATTTCAATAGACATCGAAAACTTTAAGCTGTTTAACGAATGGTACGGTCACAACCGCGGCGACCTTCTTATGACGCAAATCGGTACGGCACTGAGAAAAATCAGCGAGGAAACCGGCGGCGTTGCCGGTTACTTCGGTCAGGATGACTTTTGCCTGATGATACCGTATTATACCGAAAAAATAGAAAAGCTTTACAGCGATATTTCAGCGCTTATTACGGAGCAGGGCAGCGCGATGAGCTTTATGCCCGCGTTCGGTGTTTCGGTAGCGGAGGACGGGGTTAAGCTTTGGGATTTGCTTGACCGCGCTTTTATCGCAACGCGGTTTGCCAAGGAAAGCTATCACAGCAGAATCCGCGTTTATGACAAGGCGATGTTCTCCAAAACAGACAAGGAATACCATATTCTGTCCGACTTTTTCAAAGCAATAAAACAAAATGAGTTTATTTTTTATCTGCAGCCGCAGTGCCGTGCCTCTACCGGCAAAATAGTGGGAGCCGAAGCGCTTACGCGCTGGAAAAAAAGCGACGGCTCGCTTGTTTCTCCGGCTTTGTTTATCCCGGTGCTTGAAAGCCACGGTCTGATTACCGACCTCGATTTATACATTTGGGAAGAGGTTTGCAAATGGATAAGCAGATGCATTGAAAGCGGAATTAAACCGCTGCCCGTTTCGGTAAATGTATCTGTTGTGGATATTATACATACCGACATTGCCTCGGTTTTTGAGGGACTGACGCACAAATACGGAATAAGCCGTGATTTGATTAAAATTGAAATTACCGAATCGGCGTATATGTCAAACACCGAAGATATAAATTCAGCGGTTCAAAGCCTGCGCAAAAAGGGATTTTTGGTTCTTATGGACGACTTCGGAAGCGGATATTCAAGTCTTAATATGCTTAAAT
>JBGUUB010000008.1:0-49367 GCA_045133355.1 Acutalibacteraceae bacterium | reverse complement strand
TTTTTGGGCTGTCATTATTCAGCCTTTTCGCTGATCTTCTGCTCGTAGGCAGCAAACACAGCGGTCTCCAAAGCCTTGCGGACTTCGGACTTGATGGGATGAACGATATCTTTGCGTACATCCTTGCCTTCGGCATCCTGATAGGTTGCGTAAGGCATTGCAACGAACTTTGCGTTCTCGGTCTCGATCACTCTGACGTTGTGGATAACAAAAGCGCCGTCCACAGTGACAGAAGCCACTGCCTTGAGGGGCTTGCCGTTCTCGATGACCTTGCGGATTTTAACATCAAACTGCATACTGTTTTTCCTCCTTTCTTTGACGATTTTTATATGAGTGAAATTGCGGGCAGGGCAACAAAAAAGACCGGGAAAGCTCATGCTCTCTCAGCCTTGTGCGCACTCTTTATTACCTTGCCTGCTCCCGTTGTTTCCTTAAAAATTTCTGATAGTATTCAAGAGCCTTTATAACATAATCTTCTGCCATTCTGTCGTTATAGTCCTTGGGAATATACGGTTTCAGCCGGTCAAAGGAAAACTTGAATTTCGGTTTTTGATTGGGCTTTTCCTCCGCCATAATGTTCTGAACCTTATCGTAGTTGATTTCTCCGGCTTCAAACGCCTTGCGGATACGGATTGCCTGGTCGTGTGACGGAAACGCTTCGGTTTCATCAATACGGTCAACTATATCCCGCTGAGTTTCTTCATCGAGATACGAAAGCTCCACCGCAGGACGCATTTTCATTTGACCTTTGTCCACAAACTCCTGAAGCTCGGGGACAAGATAGGTAAGGCGGATATATCTGTATATTTGAGTTTGACTGTCACCGACTTTTTCAGCAAGTTCTTTTCCATTCTCCAACTTTTTACCCTCTGGGGAAAAAGTTAAATCTGTGCGTTGTCCTTGACGGTTGATTGCGTCCAACTTCATTTTGTAGGCTCGTCCCTTGTCACAGGGCAAAATTTCCGACCGTTGGGCATTACTGTCAACCATTAAAATAATGGCTTCATCACGGCTAACCTCCACAACCTCACAACGCAGGGTTTTCAGTCCGAGCCGTTCGGATGCGTGCTTTCTTCGGTGTCCCGAAATCATTTCATATCTGCCGTCATCCTTTTTGCGCACCATAGCCGGTGTGATTACACCTCGGTCTCTGATACTTTCCATTAGGTTTTGCATATCCTCATCATCAAGGACGCGGTATGGATGGTCGGGGAAATCGTCAATTTCCGAAAGCGGAATATCAAAGATTTTGGGGAGCTTGTTTTCGGCTCGCTCCTTGTCATTCATAAACAGCTCATCGAGAGCAGTCATCCCTAAATCGAGCTTTTTCACGCGCGGCAATGTCCAGCACCTCCTTCGTCAAGTTTCGGTATGCGTTCGCAACCTTGCACTTATTGTCATAGGCAAAGATACTCTTACCCTCCATATTGGCTTCGGTCACTCGGACGGAAGCCGGGATAAAGGTGTCAAACACATTGATTTTCATTCCAAAGGTTTCGCGCATTGACTCAATAACCGATCTGTCGTTGACGGTTCGTGCGTCAACCATTGTAAAGAGGATACCGTCGATTTTCAGGTCTGGGTTAATCCCTCGCTTGACCTGCGAATAGGTACGCAAGAGTAGGTCAAGACCTTTGGTAGATAATATCCTCGGCTGGCTTGGGACAATGATACTGTCTGCCGCTACAAAAGCATTGATTGGCAGAAGTCCGAGGGAAGGGGTGCAGTCTATGAGAATATAGTCGTAGTTCTTTTTTATTTGATTGACATAGGTTCTCATAATGCACTCTCGGCTCATTACCGTAAACAGATAACTTTCGATACCGGACAGTTCCACATTACAGGGCATAAGGTCAATGCCTTCCGAACAGTGAATGATACCGAAATCATCTTCAAAGGATTTGTTGTCGATAACATTCCCCATAACCGTTGCAAGGGAAATGTCCAGTTCATCGGGTCGCTTAATACCGAGACTTATCGACAATGAACCTTGTGGGTCAGCGTCGATAAGCAAAACCTTTTTACCGGCGTTATGAAGCCCGACTCCGAGATTCAATGCCGTAGTTGATTTTCCCGTGCCTCCTTTTTGGTTTTCGATTGCAATTACTTTGCAACTCATCTAATAATGCTCCTTTCCTTTTTATTTGAATCTATAATGATCCACCTAAACACATAAATTATTTTTATATGCTTAGGTCGTACATCCTATTTGTTCTCAACACCCCGGATGTAATGGGAACAACACAGGCGGCTGTTGCAAGCAGCTCCATGGGAGTCTCACCCTCGCGCCTTCTTTATGGCCCGACCGCGAATTACGGAAGTATCATTATCGCCTGCATCTGTCATCGCCGTCTTTGTCTGCCGACAAATTAAAGAAGTGTAAGTTTTATCGCTCCCTCCCATTCGGAAGATCGTGGCGCACTCACTTCGCGGCTCGGATTTCTCCGATGCAGGTAACGTACCTGTGTGCTGTATATTCAGTTTTCAAGGTTCTCGGAAATTGCTTTCCTCACCTAACGTCAAAAATCGCGAAAAATATGCATAGTTTTCTAAAAAATAATTTCAAAAAAATTTTTTTACCTAAAATGAAAAAGGCAGAGTCTGATTTTTATAAATCAAACTCCGCCTGAAACGCTTTTTAGGTAGACCATAATCATTCTAAAAAAATCAGCACCCGTAACGTATCCTTTGAGCCCATTTGAATAAATGCAGTCCGATTTTTCTGCTCATCCGTCATTTTCAGAATTGCCTGACGAATCATGTTTGTTTTACCCGTCCTGCGCAGACCATAAAGGATGAACACCTTATCCTGTTGCTCTCCGAAAATAAAATCGCAAGGTCTGCCAAAACACTCTCGCGTATTGTATTTCGTAACCGGAGCTGCAAAATGCCGAAGCTGATCCCCTGTGCGGACATAGGTTTTGAACTCATGCTCCACGCGGCTTTTCCTTAGTGTTGCATCAGTATTTTTTAATAGCCATGCATATATTTCAAAATAATTGGGTAAAATAATTTAAAGCAATGTTGCGATGAAAACAGCATTGGTGCGTTGACATTATCGTAAAATTATGTTATAATTTAGTCACCAAGAAAGGGATGTTTTCAAATGTATGTTAACAGAACCGTAGAGGATGCTATTATCTCTGCCGGAGAGTCTTTCCCTTGTGTTGTTGTTTATGGGCCGAGACAGGTTGGCAAATCTACAACCATTGACCATTTATTCGGTGACAAATATCAAAAGGTAACGCTTGACGACGGTGATGATCGTGCATTGGCTATTGGTAATCCTAAATTGTTTTTAGAAAATTACGGATGGCCTGTTATAATTGATGAGATTCAAAAAGCCCCAAAGCTTTTAGATGAAATTAAGAAAACAATAGACGAGCAACGACTGGTTTGGATGAAAACCGGCGAAGAGCGACAGCTTATGTATATTCTAACCGGCTCAAACCGTTTTGAACTGCAAGAAGGTATTTCGGATTCTTTAGCCGGTCGTTGTGCTGTTATTGATATGTCCTCCTTCACTTTTGCTGAGAAGTATGGGTACGATGCGCCACTTTTCAATCCTGAAATCAGCGAATTGAAGAAGCGAGAAAATGGAAACAGAGAGTACAAAAGCAAGAAAGAAATCTTTAAGGAAATCTTTAACGGTGGAATTCCTGATATTAGCACAGGTATAGCCCAAAGAGATATTTATTTCAAGTCGTATGTAAACACATACATTGAACGAGATGTTATGAAGCTTATTGAGGCTTCAAGCGAACTTCAATTTCGTAATTTCATCTCAATTGTAGCGCTTCGCACTGCGAAGGAACTTCATTATGATGAAATTGCCGGTGCAGTAGGTATCGATGTTCGCACCTGTAAAAGATGGATTTCGATACTTCAAACATCGGGAATTATCTACCTGCTTCAGCCCTATCTCTCTAATATTTCAAATAGAATAATTAAAGCACCGAAGCTTTATTTTATGGACACGGGTCTTTGTGCATATCTCTGCAAATGGCCGAACGCCGAGATGCTTGAGGATTGTGCTATGAGCGGTGCATTCTTTGAAACATATGTTGTAAGCGAGATTATTAAGAATTTCTATGCGTACAACAAAGATCCCAAGGAGTATTTGTTCTATTATAGGGATATCGATCAGAAAGAAATTGATTTAATTTATGTCAATGCCGGTGATATCTATCCTATCGAAGTAAAGAAAGGCATTGCACCTACTAAACCTACAAAGAACTTCGATGTTTTGAGTAAGTACAAACTTAACATCAAGCCTGGATTGATTATTGATTCTTGTGAGAAAATTCGTCCTATAAATGAGAAAGCATACACATTCCCAATATATCTGTTATAATTCATTTGCCGACGGACAGTTTTGTCTGTCGGCTTTGTTTACCGGTTTTGCACGAGGAACAGACATCTTTAGCTCTTTGAGTTCTTTTTCGAGAGTTTTTCGCTTTTCAATTTGGGCACGAAGCGGCTCGACCTCATCAAAAGCAATATATATCTCGTTTCGCTTTCCTCCAACGGTATAGCGATGATAATAATACTGCTCCACCTAAACATATATATAGAAAAAACTCCGACTCGTTTTATCGAATCAGAGCTTTTGGCTGATATTAATCCTTTTTTGATTACACGAATTTAGGTCACAATTTTTTCTGAATTATGCTGTTTTACGGTGTGTTTTTTGGTTTTACGATGTCCCGCAAACCCGCATAAATAAAGGGTTTTTAATATATCAGGTCTGCTAGGACACAAAATATTCCACTGCATTCTCTGGGAAGAATTCTCTGAACTCTGAGCAAAGTTGTGCGGCGAGTGTTTTGTTGTGTGCTAAAACGAGAGTCGGGAGGTTGACATTAGCGATAATATTCGCCATAGTAAAGGTCTTGCCCGAACCCGTAACACCAAGCAAAACCTGCTCTGTTAAGCCATTTTCCACGCCTTTCGTCAGTTTTGCTATCGCCTCGGGCTGGTCGCCCGTCGGCTTATAATTTGAATGTAAAATAAACCTGTCCGGCATATTTTCACTCCCTTACTATGATTACTATTCGCCAACTTAAAGTGAAAATTCGTGTAAAAATTTCTTAAAAACTCAGTCAAAAATGTGCCCAAAATACCATTACACGAATTTTGGGCACAAATTAAGGAAGCTATTTATGACAATTCTTTACTTGCTTATCTTACTATTATGAATAGCAGTTATTTTTTAATTGTCAGTTTTTTTATTTCTACAGCAGGTGGGAATGTGACGGAAAGGTTGTGGCTTCCTTCGTTAATTTTCAGTTTGCGTTTAACCGTGATGACAGTGCCGTTTGTTCCCTCTACAGAAAGAGAAATATTAAATTTTCCGTCAATCTTAAGGTCAACTGAGCTTTGTGCCAAACTCTCCGCATTGGAAACAATTTCAAAAACATAAACATTATCGCCGCCATAGACAGACTCAAAGCTGTCACCTGATTGTAGATTTTCAACAACAAATACAGTCTCCATATTTTCATCGCTTATTTTACCGAAATCAGGTATTATGCATCCGCCGTCAACAAATTTTGCAAAGGTTGGTGAAGTCATAATATATCTCAAAAGATTTTTAGCACAGCGCTGCAGGTCACTGCGAACAATGTAGCCTTCACTTAATCCCACAAGAATGTTATGCGGCTTGTTTTCGGCAGATTCGCAAACCATATAAACATCGTTTTGGGCACGAACCAATGCTTTAAGATTATTTATATTTCCGGCTTCGCCCTTGCAGTTGCATTTTGCCCACCAGTCTGTCATAACAAAACCTTTGTAGCCCCACTCATTGCGCAGAACGGTAGTGGTAAGGTCGTAGTTTGAGGCTGATTGATAACCGTTTACAAGGTTATAAGAGGTCATAATTGCTTTGGCGCCGCCTTCCTTAACGGCAATTTCAAAACCTTTAAGGTAAATCTCTCTTAATGCGCGCTGAGAAACAACATCATTTGTTGAATGGCGGGCGAGTTCCTGATTATTGCCGCAAAAATGCTTAATTGTGGTGGAACATCCCGAAACAGCCATACCTCTTGTCTGTGCCGCGGCGATTTTGCCCGAAAGGAGCGGGTCTTCGGAGAAATATTCAAAATTTCTTCCGCATAATGGGTGGCGGTGAATATTCATTCCCGGTCCTAAAAGTGCATCTATATTATATCTGAACAGCTCTACACCCTCTAATTTGAAAATTTCTTCTGTCAAATCAGTATCAAATGAAGAAGCAAATACATAGCCGTTCGGTAAAGATGTGCTCAAATAGTCATTGCCTAAACGAAGTCCTGAGGGTCCGTCGGTAACACAGCAAACGGGAATACCCAAATTCAGAAGAGAATCGGTAACACCGCCGAAAGCAGCGCCTGTACCGGGGGTAACCTTAGGGCTGTTCATACCCTCTCCGCAAACAATATTTGCTAAATCCTGATCGGTAAGCTGGGCCACAAATTCATCAATAGTGTTTCTGCCATCAGCCACATCTAAGAGCTTGATGCCCTTATCTCCCGTAAAAGGAATCTCCTTTTCGCGCCTGTCAAAAATGCGTGTATCGAGGTCGGTTTCTCTTAAAGGAGTGTCCTCAAGTACAGCAACACGCTTGCCGTTTTCTTCCTTTGCCGTAATGCGTTTGAAAGCGGTTTCGGGAGGCATAATCTCTTCCAGCTTTTCGGTAACAACTGTTTCGCCGATATTAAAGCTTGCCACCTCACCTGCCGAGCGAATATCGGTTCCTGCGAAGATTTTGTATGTACCCGCTTCTAAAACATAGCAGTTTTTGTTGCCTGTTACACCGCTGTCATCAAAGGCAGCCATCTGAAATTTCGGGAAGGTAATTGTAAGGATTTCGCTGTCTCCCGCCTTTAGGTCTTTGGTTTTAGCAAACCCAGCAAGTTGTTTTAAAGGTGTGCCGAGTTTTCCGCACGGAGCACCGAAATAAACCTGAACAACCTCTTTGGCAGTAAAGTTACCTATATTTTTAACGGTTGCAGTGACAGTAATATCATCATCAGAAACCGTAGCTTTGCAACCGATTTCAAAATCAGTATATGTAATACCGTAGCCAAACGGGTATCTTACGCTTTGCGGAGCAAAGGTTTCAAAATATCGGTAACCGACATAAATATCTTCCTTGTAAACAAGAGTATTTTCATCACCGAAATCGTCAAGGCTCTGATAGTCGGAAATATTGTAAACCTGCGTATCGGGAAGCTTACCCGAGGGGCTGATTTTACCGCTTAAAATATCAGCCAGAGCATTAGCGCCCTCCTGACCGCCCTGCCAAACATAAAGAAGGGCAGAAATACGGTTTTCGTCCATAAAGGATAAATCAATTATATTTCCCACATTGAGCACAACAACGGTTTTTTGGAAGGCAGAGGAAACATTTTTGATTAACTCTTTTTCTTCATCAGATAATTTGTAGCTTCCGTTAGTGTCGCAGTTATCCTTGCTTTCGCCTGCGGTTCTGCCGATAATAATTACCGCAAAATCGTTTCTCTCGGCAAAGCGCTCAGCTAAGGCAGAGTCAATAGGCATTTCTTTTTGAACCCACGGCTCAGTAGCCCAACCGTGACCGTTGTCATAAGGGTTATCCGCGATCCAATTTTTATAAATTTGTACCAAATCACTGTCAATTTGGAAAACACCGTTTTCGTTAAAGGAGTCCCAGATAACAGGCACTTTTTCAACCCTGACTAATCCGCCCGAGCCTGTACCGCTTTTTATGTAGCCCTCTTGATTTCTGCCGAAAAGAGCAACCTTAGTACCCTTTTTAAAGGGCAAAACGCCGTCATTTTCCAGCAAAACAGAGCCTTCCGCCGCGATTTTACGGCAAAGAGGTTTAAGCTCCTGCACAGCCGAAAATCCGTTCTCCCAAAGTTTTAGACCGCCAACGGTTTTTTCCTTATCTATGATCATTTTCATTATACCCCCATGGCAATAATACTTTATATCAGTATAACATTAAGTTTTTTAAAAAGCAAGGCAAACCGAAAAAAAATAGCCAACTAATACAAAAATCAAGCTGATATTTATGATTTCAGGCTGGGTTTTTTAGTTCTTTAAATACATTCTGTTGTTTTGGTTATATCAATCAAAAATTCAATTTGGCTCATTAGGGTTAAAAATGTAAAATAAACATTTTAATAGTTAATATGTAATCGGCGTCCTGAAAAGGAAGCTCATAATACAATCTATGAAAAGCAGTACAACAAGCATAAAACAGAAAGTCTTAATTATAAAGGCGGGAGTTTTAGCATACAGCCTTTCCCCCATAGGCTCTAAAATATAATGAAACGCAAGCCCCATTATGCCAAAGCTTACAACGCTTCTGAAACAGATTATTCCGCTGATATTAAGAAACAATCCGCGGTAGTCCCACAGTCTCATTCCGAAAAGATTTATCCCCGCAAAGCCGATTATATACTCAACCACGCCCGAAACGGCAATGCAAAGGGCAAACAGCAACACGGGATGCTTTTTTATCGGCTTTAACGCATAGATACCAAGTGCTCCCACACCGTAAATAGGCAACCACGGGCCGTACAGAAGGCCTCGGTTGCGGAGCATTCCTTCGGTAAACCAATAAAATATTTCCTCATAGATCCAACCCACAAAGCAGCCCAACATAAATATCAAAAAAAGATAGCAAAGTTTTTCCAATGTAATTCTTTTCCCTAATGTTATTTCGGGAATTTCCGCCTTGGCAGCCGTATATCTTTTAAATTCCAACATATTTTTCATATCCTTTTAAATCCCGTTTATACTTTTTTACCCCTAACAACATTCATAGCTATATAAATGCCAACCAAAGCTATCACAGAGCCGCCTAAAATCAGGTACATAACGGGAAGGTCTACCTTGTTGCCGAAGAAATACAGATTGCAGTCAACGCTGTCACGAATCAGCTCGAGGACCTCGCTCGGGAAGCCTATGCTCCTCATTTCCTCAAATACTCCGCGCAGGGCGTGATTTCTTACAAGGGAGGTGCCGTATGTACCCGGCAAAAAGGATAAAACCCTTTGAAGTCCCGTACTGAACTGAGAAATGGGCATATAAGCGCCGCAGATAAATCCGTATGCAGAGCTTACTATAGTACCCACTGCGGAAATCTGACCCTGGGTTGATAAAAAGAAATTAATTATACTTGAAAGCGCCGTGCCGAAAAGCACAAGTAAAACCACATCTGCAAAAAGAAGAATCACATCTAAAACGCTCATATACCAACCAACCGCGGCGATATACAAAAGACATATACCCGTTGCGACAAAGCAAATTATCAAGGTTGAAGCAATGGTCGCAAGATAATAGCTTACCGCAAGGGCGGAGGGCTTTACGGGCGAGGTTTTAAAATCCTTTGCCACACCCGTCACCTTATCCTGAACCATAAGCATATTAGAGCAAAAGGCAACCGTAACGCAGGAAACGGCAAGTATTGAAGAGATAAGCTGACCCCCTACACAACCTCGTATCAGGCTTTCGGAAACCTCGATTACACCCGCTAAGGAATCGTGGAAAATATCGGTATACACATTTGAAAGAAAGGTGGCATAAAGTACCAAAAGAATAACGGGAGTAATAAGCGAGGTAAAAAACATCGCCTTATCCTTAAAAAACAGCTTAATATTTCTTTTTAAAAGCATTTTAACAGTACTCATTTTTCATCGCCTCCTATTTTTTTACCTGTAACGGCAAGGAAAACATCGTCCATTTTTCCCTTTGTAATCTCGTAATCAACGAACATTTCAGGGTTTGCACAAATAAGCTTTGTCGCCTCGACAGTATTTGTAACGGAAAGTCTAAAGCCGTCAGTCACCCTTTCAAAATCCTTAGAAAGGCTTTTTACAGAGTCCTCGTCCGTATTGTAAATTGTAATAAAATCTCCGCTGTATATATTTTTAAGCTCAAGCGGACTTCCCTTTGCCGAAATTTTACCGCTGTCCAAAATTACAACATAGTCCGCCTCGGCGGCCTCCTCCATATAGTGGGTAGTAAGAAAAACCGTCATATTCCTTGTCTTTCTAAGCTCCTCAACCGCCGACCATAAAAGCCGCCTTGTCTGAGGGTCGAGACCTGTTGTCGGCTCGTCCAAAATAAGTATTTTAGGAGCATTAATAAGTGCTCTTGCAATATCAATTCTGCGGCGCTGACCGCCCGAAAGCTTACCGACCGTGCGTTTTAAAAGGTCTCCGAATTGGAGCAGCTCCGACAGCTCCGAAAGCACCTTTTTAAACTTAGAGCCACTTATTCCGTAAAGCGCGGCGCGGCTTTCAAGATTATCGTAAACCGTAAGGGATTTATCCAGTACCGAGCTTTGGAAGACAACGCCGAGCTTGCTTTTTATATCCTCAAGGCTTTTATCAAGATTAAGCCCGTCAATAACCACCGTTCCGCCGTCCTTTTTAAGCGAGCCGCACATAATATTGATTGTAGTGGACTTTCCCGCCCCGTTTTCGCCGAGAAAGGCAAACAACTCCCCTTCTTTTACACAAAAGCTTAAATCCGAAACTGCCTTTACTTCCCCAAAGCTTTTATTTAAGCCATTTATTTCTATAATATTTTTCATATCATCACTCCCCATATTTTTCACTCATCGCCGCATATACCTCGGATATCATTCGGCTTATATCTTCCATTGTGAAGAGGTATATCCGCTGTGCGTAGAGCGAAGCAAAGCCGAAGGCGTAGACCGACATATGATTGTAAAGCTTTTTTGCCGCTTCATTGCTCATACCGTACTTGTTTTCAAGCACATTCAGGACCTCAGGCGAATTATCGTCATAGGCGGGCAAAAAATTATCGGTAAACTTTTTATTGATTCCCAGTATTTTAAAAAGCTCGGGCTCGTCCTTTGCAAACTCAATATACTTCATACCGACTCCCTTAAAGGCGGGAGTCTGCTTTAACCCCTCCTTTATGTATTCGCCGTATAGGGCGTTGGCTTTTCTCACTACCTCGTCCCTTATTTCCTCTACCGAATTAAAGGCGGTAAATATCGGGGCGGTCGAGGTGCCCAATTTTTGGGCTAAATCGCGGGCTTTAAGGCAGCCTAAGCCCTCCTCCCTGACCATTTGAAAGGCGGTTTTTATGATTTGCTCCCTTGTGCATTTTGATTTCGGCGGCATATACTCACTCCTTTTTAATTTAAAACAATCGTTTTAAAACACTTGTTATTATATATTACTTTTTCTTTCCTGTCAAGTAAAAAAGAGTATGCTCGGTAAAACACGAACATACTCTGTTTAATTTATTCGGGATAGGTAAAGCGCCTATCCTTCACAAGACTTTCTCTGTATTTCTTAATATAGTACTTTGCCATATTAAGGTTTTGCTCGGAATAGTTGCCGCATTCCATCGGTGTAGCGCCCGGTATTTCCCCCTCGTAACTAATGATGAAATCGCACATATCGCAAACCAGCGAAAATATATCTTCCGAACTCAAATTTCCGAAGGCAACAAGGTAACAACCCGTCCTGCAGCCCATAGGCCCGAAATAAACGATACTCTCCTTTTCTTCGGTTGAGCGAAGAAAGGTAGCGCCCAAATGCTCAATAGTATGGAGTGCTGGCATATCTATAACAGGTTCTCTATTAGGCGCGGTAATTCTTAAATCAAAGGTTGTAACTGTAACGCCGTCCCTTTTGTCCTTTCTTGAAACATAAAGTCCTGGAAATAGGTTTAAGTGATTTATTCTAAAGCTTTCAATTCTTTCCACCTTAGTCACCTCATTTTATAAAAATTCGTTTTACAAGCTTGATTATCTCACACAGCGGAACAATAAGGAATGAAAGCAACAATGATAGCATAAACTGCCCAAAGGTAAGGGGGGTCATTCCGAAAACATATCCCGCAGGAGTTAGCGCCAAGAAAGCAACTATAAATAGGGTAAGCGCGGCGGAGAAGTTCAAGAATCGGTTAGAGAAAAGATGTTTATTTATAAGAGACCCCTCAAGCTTACTGTTAAAGCAATGGAAAATTTGCGACATACCGAGTACCGCAAACGCCATTGTCATAGCGGCAGCCGCCCCGCTGTCCTTCTCGCCTGAATTATAGGCAATAAGGGTCATAACGGCGATAAATATACTCTCAATCGCTATAGAAGCTACTGCGCCTAAATCAAAAATTTTACCGAGGGTGGTATAGGGCTTACGCTTCATTGCGGAATCCTCCGCCCTCTCCATGCTGAGCGAAACAGCGGGTGCACAGTCGGTAAGGAGATTTATCCATAAAAGCGGTACTGCGGCAAGTGGAGCGACTCCGAAAATAATCATACCGAAAAGGATTACTATAAGCTCCGCAAAGTTGCAGGAAAGCAAATAATATACCGATTTTTTAATATTGTCAAAAAGACCTCGGCTTTCCTTTACGGCACAAACAATAGATTCAAAGCGATTGTTTGATATAACAATATCCGCGCTGCCTTTTGCAACATCAGCGCCGAATTTTCCGATTGCACAGCCGACATCTGCGGCGGCAAGAGCGTCGGCATCCTGAACGCTGTCACCGGTAATAGTAACAACATTACCTGCCTGCTTTAAAGCTCTGACAATGCGAAGCTTGTCGCTCGGAGATACTCTGGCGTAAACTGAATAATCGGAAACGGAAGCGGCAAGCTCCTCGTCGCTCATTTCTGAGAGCTCTTCGCCTGTAACAGCCTTGTCTCCATCCTTCAGAATGCCTATTCGGCGAGCAATCGAGCTTGCGGTAATTAAATTATCCCCCGTAATCATAACGGTTTTTATACCCGCCTGCTCGCAGGTCCTTATATCCTCTATTACATTGTCGCGCGGCGGGTCATAAAGACCTAAAAGTCCAACAAAGGTTAGCGAGTGTTCAATATCCGCAGGATTAGGGTTAGCGGGAATATTATCAAGCGGACGCATTGCTATGGCTACAATTCTAAATGCCTCGTTTGCAAGCTCATCGTTAAGCTTTAAAATCACATCTGAATTACATCCTACACAGTTTGGCACAACGATTTCGGGAGCACCCTTTATAATAGCAAAGGGCTTTTCGTTAATCATAGTGATTACCGTCATAGTCTTACGCTCAGAGTCAAAGGGTATAACCGCAAGCTTCGGGAAAAAGCTTTCTATATCCTTTTCCGACATAGAATTATACGCAAGGCAGGCTTTTTTAATCGCATCCTCGGTCGAATCGTTATTAAGTGTGGAGCAAGCAGCCGCAAGCTTTAATACAAGGGCGGTTTTTTCATTGATAGGCTCATTTTCAACATCGGTAAGCGTATCTCCGTCAAAAATCTTGGCGAGCTGCATTTTATTGCGGGTAAGTACACCCGTTTTATCCGCACAGATAATATTTGTTTTTCCAAGCCACTCTAAAGCGTCGGAATCCTTTATGATAATTTTGTCCTCAACAATGCGCTTGATTCCGATTGCGATTACAATAGTAGCAATAGCGGGAAGTCCCTCGGGAATAGCGGCCACAGCAAGCGCCGCCGCGTTCATAAGCATTTTAATTGTAGTCGAAGCAAAATTTCCGCTGTTGAAATTAAGCACCATTCCGATTACAAAAACAATCAGGCAGATAATGAGAATAATTATATTTGCTATTTTAGCGATACCGTCAAGCTCCCCTTCAAGCGGAAGAGGTTTTCCTCCCGTTTGCTGTAGGATAGCAGATGTTCTGCCGATTTCGGTGTTAAGCCCCGTCGCAACAACAACCGCTTTTGCAGTTCCGTGAACAACGCTTGTGCCCGAAAACACCATATTTGAGCGGTTTTCTACGGCTGTTATATCCTCATAAACTCCGTCCCCGCTCTTTTCAACAGGAATTTCGTCACCTGTAAGCATTGATTCGTTACAGCGAAACTCATTTGAATCAATTATTCTCGCATCCGCCGAAATAAAATCGCCTGTTTCAAGCAGTATTATATCACCGGGGACCAAAAGCGAGGAATCAACAGAATGTACAATGCCCTCTCTCAGTACTGTTGCAGATGGGTTTGTAATGCTTTTCATACTGTCCAGCGCATTATCGCAGTTATGCAAATGATATGCGCTTACGGCGGCATTTATGAAAACTATAGCGATTATAAGCAGGGGCGAAAAAAAGTCCGCCTCGTTATACATAAGCGAAACAGCAAATGAAATCAATGCAATAACAATTAGCGCAATGACGGTTTTGCTTTTAAGCTGTGATAAAAATCTTTTAAAATAGGTCGGCTTTTCAACGCGGGCTATAACATTTCTGCCATACTCCTTAAGGCGCATATCCGCAACACCGTTAGGCAGTCCCTTTTTATCGTCTACCTCTAACTCGCGCAGTATTTCCTCACTTGCGGTACTGTGCCATATCATAGAAACACATCCTCTTTTATTTTATAAGTGATGAATAATAATCCTTCATTGTTTTAGCGTCCTCGGCCTGTGTTCCCGCCGATTCGCAGATAAAGGTCGGGTCGCAGCCGTACTTATAGGTAAGCTCCATTACAGGCTCATATTTGGGGCCGAAAACCGTATCCGCAAAGGTAAGATGGCGCTTTTCGCCGCCAGTCGTGTACTCAATTTTCGAAAAATGCGAATGAAAGCATTTAAGCCTATCCGTACCCAGCGCATTTTTAATTGAGGTAAATATATTCTCAAAATCGGCCGTTGTTTTAAGAACCCCTAAATCGCGGGCGTTCAGGTGACCGAAATCAATACAGGGAATAAGCCGCTCGTCAAGCCGGCAAAGCTCTAAAACCTCGTTTAATGTGCCGAGCTGATTTACCTTGCCCATAGTTTCCGGGCATATATGAATGTGGGAAAGCCCCTCATTATCAAGCGCGTCGAGTGCTTTTTTCATTGTATCCAAGGCAAGCTCTAACGCATGCTCGCGGGTGATTTTACCGCAGGAGCCTGTGTGGACAACTATCCTGTCTCCTCTCATAGCGTTAACTGCTTTAGCGGAAGCCAGAATGTAATTAATCGAATTAAGCCTTTTCTCTTCCTCCACAGAGGACATAGAGATATAATAAGGTGCGTGAAGAGAAAGGGATATACCCGCTTCCTTCGCCTTAAGACCGAGCTCCTTCGCCTTCTCCTCACCGATATTAACCCCCCTGCCGCATTGATACTCATAGCAGTCGAGCCCCATTTTAACTATATACTCGGGAACTTGTAGGCTGTTTTTATATCCTAAAGCCGCAAAGCTTTCTGAATTACCCGCAGGACCGAATTTCGGCATAGTCACTCTACCTCCGTATTTTTAATTCGATAAATTTTATATACCGCGCGTTCAATTTTTCTTTTGAATTTAAAGCTTTTTGAAGTTTCAAGCTTAATAGGGTCTAAAAGAATTGTCGTAACGCCGTAAAGATTGCCGCCCAAGGTGTCGGTGAAAATCTGGTCGCCGACTATTGCGGTCTCACACCGTTTTGTGCCGAGCGCCTTAAGAGCATAAGAGAACTTGAACGGTAAGGGTTTCAGTCCCATACTGATAAAGGGAAGCCCTATTTTTGCGGCAAACGGCTCAACACGCTCCCGCTTTGAATTCGACAAAATAACAAGACCGATTCCGTTTTTTCCCATAGCTTCAAGCCAATCCTCAAGTCCTTCGGTAAGAACCTCGCCATGGTGGGTTGACAGTGTGTTGTCCACATCGAGTATAAGCGCTTTTATACCGTATTTTTTAAGTAAATCGGTACTTATATCGGTAATTCTGTTTAATTTTATATTAGGCTTTAAAAGCATAACTACCTCACAATAGAAAAAAGCGGTTTTTTAAACCGCTTTTTCAAAACCAAATATTAGCGGAACTTTCTTTTACGAGCAGCTTCCGACTTCTTTTTACGCTTAACAGAGGGCTTTTCGTAATGCTCTCTCTTGCGAACCTCCTGAATAACGCCGTCCTTAGCGGTCTGCCTTTTGAAGCGGCGTAAAGCGTTATCGAGAGACTCGTTCTCTTTAATTCTAACCTGACTCATTTATATTCCCTCCCTCCGCAAAATAGCAGGGGTCTAAATTCAATAGCAAGACTTATTATACTATACTTCTTTAAGTTAGTCAAGTAATACTTTAAGCCCCGCCAAAGGGTATTTATCCCCTCAAAGCAATAACATTTGCAACAATCGCCAGTACAAAGAAAAGAATTGCAATGTACTTAGTCATACGCGAAAGACGCGCATCGGCGGTTCTTGCCTTGTTTTTGGAAAGGAATGTGTCAGCTCCGCCGGAGATAGCACCGTTAATACCGGCACGGTGACCCTGCTGCAAAAGAACAACCGCGATGATTACAAGAGAAACCAAAATAACCGCGATTCCGAGAATAATTTCAACTGCACTCACAGATTACACCTCCAAAACAGAAATAACACTTATTATAATAACATATACAGCTTAAATTTGCAACAAATATTTTTGCAAATTCAGTAAATTATTTTACAACAATATTTACAAGCTTTTTGGGAACATAGAGTTCTTTAATAACCGTCTTACCGTTTATGGCTTCGGCGACCGCAGAATCCTCTTTTGCAAGGGCAATCGCATCGGGAGCGGCAATGTCGGCAGGGACATTAATTCTCGCCTTAATTTTGCCGTTTACCTGAATCGCAATTTCAACCGCCGAATCAACGCACTTAGCGGGGTCAAAGGTAGGCCATTCCGCCTCATTAAGCATACCGCCAAAGCCGCAGATTTCCCACAGCTCCTCGGTCATATGCGGAGCAAACGGGTTTAAGAGAAGCAGGTATGTCCTGTATTCTCCCCTTGTGATACTGCCTGTAGCCTGAATATCGTTAAGCAGGGACATAAGCGCCGCGATAGCGGTGTTCATCTTAAGACCTTCGATATCCTCGGTGACCTTTTTGATAGTGCGGTTAAATGCCGCCTCAAGCTCGGGACGGTAATCTTCACCGTCTGTAAGCTTTTCATTAAGCGCCCAAACCTTTTCAAGGAAGCGCTTACTGCCCTTTATTGAGGACTGACTCCAGGGTGCCGCCTTTTCAAAGTCGCCTATAAACATTTCGTAAACGCGCATTGTATCCGCGCCGTAGTCTCTTACAATATCGTCGGGGTTTACAACATTTCCGCGGGACTTTGACATCTTTTCGCCGTTTTCACCGAGAATCATACCGTGGCTTGTACGCTTTGCGTACGGCTCGGGATTAGGCACTACGCCGATATCATAAAGGAATTTATGCCAGAAACGGCTGTAAAGCAGATGGAGTGTAGTATGCTCCATACCGCCGTTGTACCAGTCAACAGGACACCAGTATTCGAGTGCTTCCTTAGAGGCAAACTCCTTATCGTTATGTGGGTCGCAGTAACGCAGGAAGTACCAGGACGAGCCTGCCCATTGTGGCATAGTATCGGTCTCTCTTACCGCGTGGCCTCCGCAATGCGGACAGGTTGTATTAACCCAATCGGTCATTTTAGCAAGCGGAGATTCGCCGTTATCGGTCGGCTCATAAGAGTCAACATTCGGAAGTACTAAAGGCAGTTCGCTTTCGGGAAGCGGAACATAGCCGCACTTCTCGCAGTAAACTATAGGTATTGGCTCACCCCAGTAACGCTGGCGGGAAAATACCCAGTCACGAAGCTTATAGTTGGTCTTAACAAAGCCCAAATCATTGTCCACCAGCCACTTTTGAATAGCCTTTTTAGCCTCTTCAACAGAAAGCCCGTCAAGGAAACCCGAATTTACCATTTTTCCTGTAGCGCATTCGGTATAAGGCGCGGTCTCAACATCCTCGCCGCCCGATACAACCTCGATAATCGGCAGTCCGAACTTCTTTGCAAACTCCCAGTCGCGTTCATCGTGGGCGGGAACTGCCATAATAGCACCCGTGCCGTAGGAAATAAGCACATAGTCCGAAATGAAAATCGGAAGCTCCTTTTTATTTACGGGGTTTATTGCGGTAACGCCCTCTAACTTAACGCCCGTTTTATCCTTAGCAAGCTCGGTACGCTCGAAGTCCGACTTTTTAGCCGCCTCTTCCTTATAGGCTAAAACCTCGTCCATATTCTCAATTTTATCCGCCCACTTTTCAATCAGCGGATGTTCGGGCGACATAACCATATATGTAGCGCCGAAGAGTGTATCCGCACGGGTGGTGAAAATCTCAAACTCGTCCCCTGTGCTGGCGGTGAACTTAACCTGAGTACCGTAGGAACGACCTATCCAGTTGCGCTGTTGGGTCTTTACGCGGTCAATAAAATCAACATCATTGAGCCCCTCAAGCAATTTTTCGGCATAATCGGTAATTTTAAGCATCCATTGGCTTTTTTCCTTATGAACGACCTCGCTGCCGCAACGCTCACAATGACCGTTTACAACCTCCTCGTTTGCAAGCACGCACTTGCAGGAGGTGCACCAGTTGACCGACATTTCCTTCTTGTATGCAAGTCCCTTTTTGAAAAGCTGTAGGAAAATCCACTGTGTCCACTTATAATAAGACGGGTCGGTGGTATTTATCTCTCTGCTCCAGTCAAAGGAGAAGCCCAGAGATTTAAGCTGTCTTTTAAAGTTAGCTATATTGTTTTCGGTTACAATCGACGGGTGAATATGATTCTTTATTGCGAAGTTTTCGGTAGGAAGACCGAACGCATCCCAGCCCATAGGATAAAGCACATTATAGCCCTCAAGTCGCTTTTTACGGCTTACAATATCAAGCGCCGTGTAAGAACGCGGGTGGCCTACATGCAGTCCCTGTCCCGACGGATAGGGAAACTCCACAAGCCCGTAAAACTTAGGCAAAGAATAATCGTCCTTTGCGGCGAAGGTCTGCTTTTCGTCCCATATATCCTGCCATTTTTTCTCAATTTTTGCGTAATCGTATGCCTTTGACATTATTATTAATCCCCCTCGGATTCTGTGAGAATCTCGTCTAAGTTTAGCTGCTCGCCGTCGCTCCACATTTTATCAAGGTCATAAAACTCGCGCTGGTCGCGGCTGAAAACATGTATTATAACCGAGCCGTAGTCAAGCACTATCCAGCCCGTGGTTTTTCCCTCTATATGGTGGGGCATAACACCCGCCTCATTAAGCTTTTCCTCGGCCTCGTCCGCAAGGGCACGAACGTGGGTTGAAGAGGTCGCGGTACACATTAAAAAGTACTCGGCTAAAACCGTAAGGTCACCGACCTTAACAGCGTTAAGCTCTCTTGCTTTTTTAGCATTAAGCGCATTAGCCGCGATTTTCAAAATTTCAAATGCTTCCAAAATTATTCCTCCGAATCAATTAATTAAAACCGCTTGATTGTAAGCCTCTACCGTGTCAGGGTGGATGGCTCTGCCCTGATTCACCAAATCCGTAATTGAATACTGCAAAGCGTAAACGAATGCTTTACAAAGCGACTCATCTACATACGCCCTTATCACATCGACATCCTCATAATCACGGTCCTTTGAAGTAAAGTCCGCAAGATAGAGAATTTCAGCCAATAATGACATATCCGCCTTTGCAGTGGTGTGATAGCGTATCGCATCTATGATTTCAGGATCATTAATGCCAAGAATATTCTTAACATACTCTGCTCCCGACATCGCGTGCCACAGCTTTTTTGCATTTTTCTCAATATCGTTTAAGATTATACCAAACTCTTTAAAGATTTGCAAGTGTTCTTCGTCGGGCGCGTTCTTTGTAATATCGTGAAGCAATCCCGCAAGGTAGGCTTTGTCGCTGTCGCCGCCGTATTTTTCAGCCAAACGCTTTGCCTCGTCCGCCACACATAACGAATGATAATAACGCTTTTCGTTAAGCCTTTTTTGCAATATTGCCTTTAGTGACTCGTAATCGGTTTTATTTTCCGCCACAGTAAATCCCTCTGTCTAAAATGTAATTATATATTTTTTCGGGGAGTAAATCCCTCGATTTTTCAAAATTATTCCTTATATAAGAGGACGAAACCGCAGTAATAATCTCACTCATAACCGTGATTTCCATTCCCATTGCCGAAAGCTCCGCCGCTTTTAAATCAAACTCGGCATTATCTGTATCGGTACGCCTGAAAACGGTGAAGGGGAGCAGCTTCATCAGCTCCTCATACCTGTACCATTTATCAAAGGAGATAAGCATATCACCGCCGCAGACAAAGGTAAACTTTTTATCGGGATATTTTTTACGAAACTCGGTCACGGTATCAAAAGTGTAGCTTTTCCCCTCACGCTCAAACTCCGCAAGACAAAGCCGCGCTTTCTTAAAATCTTCAGCCACGATACGGCACATTTCTATCCTGTCCTTATCGCATGCCAAAAAATCACAGACCTTATGCGGCGGTATTTTATCCGGCATAAGCCAAATTTCATCAATCCGGGGGCTTTTTTCAAGTGCCGACAGCATCTCGTAATGCCCTATATGGGGCGGATTAAAGGTTCCGCCGAAAATTGCCGTATATCCCATTATTTCACGAGCTTTATTTGCTTATTGTCTTTACTTTCCTTATAAAGAACAAAGCGTGTACCGATAACCTGAACTACATCCGCTCCCGTTTTTTCGGCGATTTCCTCTGCGGTTTCGCGTGAAGAAGTAGGGCAGGTTTCAAGGGTGCGAAGCTTTATAAGCTCCCTTGCCTCAAGCGCGTCTCTCACCTGCTTTACGGTATTTTCGGTTACGCCCGATTTACCAACCTGAAAAATCGTTTCCATACTGTTTGCCAGTCCGCGCAGTTGCGCTCTCTGTCTGCTGTTTAACATAATTTTCTCCGTTTAAATATATTTTTTCAATTCTTCTTTAAAAAGCCTAAGAGCCTGTCCTCTATGACTAATAGAATCCTTTTCCTCAGCCGTCAACTGACTGAAAGGTCCTTTTTCGCTTATAAACAAGGGGTCGTATCCGAATCCGCCGTTGCCTGCCTGCCGCTCGAAAGCAATCTTACCGTAGCATTTTCCCTCAACCGTAAATTCTCTCCCGTCAGGGAAAACGCAGGCAATAGCGGCGGTGTAGTGGGCACCTCTCTTACCGAGCGGCACACCCTCAAGCTCATTTAAAAGCTTATTGTTATTGTCCTCATCGCTGCCGCCGGAATAACGCGCCGAAAATATTCCCGGAGCACCGTTTAAGTAATCGACACAAATGCCCGAATCGTCGGCAACCGAAATATATCCCGTTCGTAAGAGCCCCGCTTTAGCCTTTAAAAGAGCGTTTTCCCTGAAAGTAGTCCCTGTTTCTTCTATTTCCTCTAAGGGACTGTCCAAATCCTTTTCACTCAACACCTCAAAGCCGAAAGGGGTTAGAATTCTTGTGAGTTCGATTAGCTTTTTTTGATTTTTAGTAGCTATAAATATTTTCATTTACGGTCACTCCTCAAAAATTCCGTCGGCGAATTCTGCGGCATCAAAGGGCTGTAAATCGTCTATTCCCTCGCCTACGCCCACAAACTTTACCGGTATATTAAGCTCATTGCTTATAGCTATTATTATACCGCCTTTTGCCGTGCCGTCAAGCTTTGTTAAAACAATTCCCGTAATATCGGCGGCATTTTTAAACTCCCGCGCCTGATTTACGGCGTTCTGTCCCGTTGCGGCATCAAGCACAAGCAAGGTTTCTACCGAAGAGTCAGGCAATTCTCTTGCGATAACACGGTTAATTTTCGCAAGTTCATCCATAAGGTTTTTCTTATTGTGAAGTCTGCCTGCGGTATCGCAAATAATAACATCAGCACCCTTTGATTTAGCCGAAGCAATGGTATCAAAGACTACAGAGGCGGGGTCTGTACCCTCAACACTTTTGACCATTGAAACGCCCGCTCTGTCCGCCCAGATACCGAGCTGGTCAATCGCGGCGGCGCGGAAGGTATCAGCCGCACCCAAGACTACCTTTTTGCCCTCGCTTTGAAGCTTAGCGGCGATTTTGCCGATAGAGGTGGTCTTACCTACGCCGTTTACACCGATCACAAGTATTACAGACGGCTTTGTATCAAGCTTTAAGTCCTCATTATCACCTAACATCTCGGCTATGATTTCCTTCATCATACCCTTGATTTCCTTAGGGTCTGTGACGCCTGTTTCCTTTATTTTTTTGCGCAGGCGGTCACAAATCTCAGTAGATGTTGTGACACCCACATCCGCCATAACAAGAGTTTCTTCAAGCTCCTCGAACAGCTCGTCATCAATTTTGGTAAAGCTGTTTAAAATGCCGTTTACTCCGTTTGAAATAGAGTCTCTCGTTTTTTTAAGACCCTCTTTAATTTTACTGAAAAATCCCATTGCTGTCACGCTTTCAAATAATTTTACGCGCCTTGTGAAAGAAGCGCTTTTTCAAGCTCGGCTACATTAAGCTCTAAAAGCTTTGTAACGCCCTTTTCCTGCATTGTAACGCCGTAGAGCATATCCGCCGCCTCCATAGTACCCCGCCTATGGGTAACGCAGATAAACTGGGTAGAGAAATCCGACCGCTTCATATAATCCGCAAAGCGTTCGACATTTATATCGTCAAGCGCGGTGTCAACCTCGTCAAGGAAGCAGAAGGGCGGAGCGTTAACGCGCATAATTGCGAAGTAAATCGACAGGGCGATAAGCGCCTTTTCACCGCCTGAAAGTCCGTCAAGACTCGGTACATTTTTACCCGGCAGCTTAACATTAATATCAATTCCGCTTTCAAGTATGTTTTCAGGCTCGGAAAGCGTAAGGCTCGCGCTTCCGCCGCCGAAAAGCTCTGTAAAGGTCTTGGCGAAATTCTCGTTAATCTTATTAAAGCCCTCGGTAAAAATATCCTGCATCTGGTGGGTAAGCTGATTTATAAGCTTGTGAAGCTCGGCACGGGTAGTCTCAACATCGTTAATCTGTGCCGACATAAACTCGTACCGCTCGCTTACCTCTTTATATTCCTCAATGGCAGAAACATTAACATTGCCTAAGCTCCGTATTTTCGCTTTAATCTCTGCAAGCTCTTTTTTTGCCTCGGACGGTTTTTCAATATGAATACCGATTTTTTCCGCCTCGCTCCTTGTCAGCTCATATTCGTCGTAAAGCTTACGGATTACATCGTCATACTCCTTAAGCATAACCTCCTTGCGCTCGGTAAGGCGGGCTAATTCGCCGCCGATTTTCTCACGCTGTGAGGTCTGCTCACGCTCACCGGCACGTAGCTCCAATCCCGCTTTTTCGGTTTGGTTGCGTTTTTCAAGAAGTGCTTTAATATTCTGCTCGGACTCGGCAATTTTAAGCTTAATTTCGTCTGTTTCAGCCGCAGATTGTTCTGTGCGAAGCTTTAAATCAGCGTTTTTAAACTCAAGCTGCGCGATTTCCTTTTCTATTGCTTTGAGCCTGTCGGCTCTGCCCGAAATCAGCTCGCGCAAATCCTCTGCGCGGCGTTCAAGGGACTCGGTATCCTTTTGAATTTCAATAACCGCAAGCTTTGCCGTGGTTATTTCCTCCGCCGCCTTTTCACGCTCGGCATTAAGGTTATCTCTGCCGCCCGTCATTTTATCGATTTCTGCCTGAATAGCAGACTTCTTGCCGTCAAGCTCGGCTATAGCCCTCGCCGCCGCGGCGGACGCTTCTTTTAATTTTTTAAGCTTTTCCTCACCGCTGTTAATTTCTTCTGAGAGCTGTTTTAATGAGCTTTCAATACTTGCCTTTAAATCTCCCAAGCGTTTAAGTTCTGAAATCGCGCGGATTTTATCCTCGTTTGCTGTGGTGATTTTCGCATTTTCAGCGGTGATGTCAGCCCTAACTGCTGCCGCCGCCTCTTTTGCCTGATTGAAAGCCTTTTCGGTCACATTTGCCTTCTCTGTAAGCTTTATAATATCGTTTTCAAGGGACTTAATATCGCCCGAACGGCTTAAAAGACCCGCACTCTTTACGAGCGAGCCGCCCGTAAGTGAGCCGCCGGGGTTTACAACCTGACCGTCTAGGGACACAACCTTTACACGGTAGCCGTATTTTTTAGCTATTGCCGCCGCGGAGTCGATATCCTCCGCCACAACCACCGCGCCTAACAGATATTTTACTATCTCGCGGTATTTTTTATCGGCTGTAACAAGCTCATCGGCAATGCCTACAAAGCCCGCCAAGCTTTCAAAGCCGCTTTCCTTAAGCTCCCGCGCCTTAATTGTTGCAACAGGCAAAAATGTAGCTCTTCCGCCCTTATTGGTCTTTAGATAGCTTATCGCCCTTTTAGCGTCCGCCTCGGTTTCTACCACTATGTTCTGTATCGCTGCGGAAAGCGCGGTTTCAACCGCCACGCTGTATTTTTTATCAACCGAAATAAGGCTTGAAACAGGACCGCACACCCCTCTCAAAATGCCCTTTTTGGCCTCGCCCATAACCGCCTTGACAGAATGGCTGAAGCCGTCCATATTGTTTTCAAGCTCTCTTAAAATCTTAACGCGGCGGCGCTTTTCCTCGGTATCAAGGTGCAGACTGTCAAGCTCAGCCTTGAGCTTTTCAGCGCTTTCCTCTTTTGATTTAAGCCTTAGCTCATATCCCCTTACGGCATTTTGACTGCTTAAAATATTCTCGCTTATATTATCAATAAGGCTCTCGGTTTCACCGAACTCAGAGCTTAAAGTCTCGATTTCCGCGCGATATTCCTCCAACTGTGCGTCCGCCGTACCCTTTCGGGCGATAATTTCCTCGGTTGCGCTGTCAGCGGTAACCATATCCACACGCCTGTCCGCAATTTCGGTGGTAAGGGCGTTAAGTTTCTTTACCTCATCCTCGATTTTGCGGGAAACACTCTCGCTGTCGTTAAGCATTTCGGTAAGTCTGCTTTCAAGAGCGCGAAGTTTGCTTTCAAGCTCGGCTTTTTCGCTTTGCTTTTGCTCTGCCTCGGCCTTTTTTGTCTCGATTTCTTGGAGAGCCTCACTATCCGACCTGCCTAATTGCTCTATTTCCGCCTTTAAGCGCTCTATGGACTGATTATTGTGTTCAATATCGTTATTTATTACCGTAACCGCGCCGTTATTCTTAACGATTTCCTCGTTAAGGTTTGAAATATTGAGCCTTTCTCCCTCAATATCAGAGGTAAGGCGTGCAAAATACGCTGTATTTTCCTCGGTTTTACGGTCAAAGTCAGAGAGAGCCTCGTCAATCTCGCGGTAGGTAAGCTGTGCCGCGGCGATTTTACTCTCCTGTGCGCGCAAAGCCTCCTTTGAATTATCAAGCGTATAAAGCCAAAGACCTATTTCAAGCTCCTTTTTACTTTCGGATAATTCTAAGAATTTCTGTGCCTTTTTGCTCTGCTCCTTAAGCGGACCTACACGGGATTCCAATTCGTCTGTTATATCGTGCAGACGCAAAAGATTATCCTCCGCTCCCGCAAGCTTCTTTTCAGCCTCAAGCTTTCTGTAACGGTACTTGGAAATTCCCGCCGCTTCTTCAAAAATATCGCGGCGCTCGCCCGATTTTGAGCTTATGATGTTATCAATCTTACCCTGACCTATCATAGAATATCCGTCACGGCCAAGCCCCGTATCCATAAACAGCTCGTGAATATCCTTTAAGCGCACAGATACGCCGTTAATAGCATACTCACTCTCGTGCGAACGGTAGTAACGCCTTGTGATAGCAACATTATCATTGTCAAAATTAAGGGTTCTGTCGGTATTGTCGATATTTAAAGTAACCTCGCAGTAGCCGTGCGGTCTTCTGGCTTCGGTTCCGCCGAAGATAACATCCTCCATAGACTGGCCGCGCAGGCTTTTTGTGGACTGCTCGCCCAAAACCCAACGAACCGCATCGGAAATATTACTTTTACCGCTGCCGTTAGGCCCGACTACGGCGGTTATGCCCTTGCCGAATTTTAAAACTGTTTTATCGGCAAAGGATTTAAAGCCCTGAATTTGAATAGAGCTTAACAGCATTTTTTCACATCTCCCTTTGGATAACAAAATTAAGACCGCTTAGTTTTTCGTCTGCCGCCACTTTGCAGTCATATCCCCTTGACTTTAAGAAAACTATATTTTTTCTGCCCTGGCCCGTCATTTTGGAAACGGCAGATTTCGCAACATTAATTTTATATTTTCCCTTTTCGCGCAGCTCCGATAAAACCCCCGTAAGCATTATCTGGGACTGGCAAAGCTCACTGAACGCGGGATGCCACGGGCCTGCAATATATGCATTTTCCTCTATAGAATGAAGTCCTAAGCGTATAACCCTTATTCCGTTTTCGGTAAACATTTTATATAGCCTTGCCGCAAGGGTTATCGCCCCGTCAAGGGTTTGGGGCTTATAAATATTATCGGCGTAAAGTGCCGCTAAATCGGTATCCTTTAATACTATTGTCGGATAAATTCTTATAGTATCAGGCTTTAAGGCTATAAGCTTTTCGGCGGTTTTCACAGCCGAATTATCGCTGTCGCCGTAAAGTCCCGTCATCATTTGAAGTCCCAATTCAAAGCCGCGTTCGCGAATAAGCTTAGATGCCCTTTCAACATCTCCCGAGGTGTGCCCCCTGTTATTCATTCTAAGCACACGGTCATTCATACTCTGTGCGCCCAGCTCAATAGAGGTAACGCCGTGTTCCTTTAGAAGGGTTAAGATTTCATCATTAATCGCATCGGGTCTTGTAGAAATTCTTATTCCCTTAACCGTTCCGTCCTTTACAAATTGCTCTGCCGTCATTAAAAGGTCGGTCATATAGTTGCGGTTAATAGCCGTAAAGCTTCCTCCGAAAAAGGCAATTTCCGCCGTTTTACTGTCAAAATTTTTGCTGTTTTTCGCCTCAGCTACCGCTTTTGCAACATCAGCGGTACCCGGTGCCCAACAAGAGCCTGTAATATAGCGCTGATTACAAAAGCTGCATTTATTGGGACAGCCGATATGCGGAACAAAAATAGAAATATTTGAGTGTGTTTTGCTCATATATCGGCACCCATTAAATGTAATGCCTGTTTTGCCGCGGACTGCTCCGCCTGCTTTTTGCTTTTGCCTGAACCCGTGCCTATAACATTGGAATTAAGGTGTACTTCTACCGTAAAAAGCTTATCGTGGTCTGGACCGCTCTCACCTGTGAGAATATAGGTTACCTCCTCTTCGGGGTTGCGCTGGATAATTTCCTGCAGAGCGGTTTTATAGTCCTTAAATACCTCGTCATCGGTGTGCTCGAGCTCGGGAAGAACAAACCGCATAACATGCTTTCTTGCTACCTCAATACCGCCGTCAAGATACATAGCCGCAAGCACCGCCTCAAAAGCGTCTGCCAAAATAGAGTCGCGCTCTCTGCCGCCGCCCTTTTCTTCGCCCTTGCCGAGCATCAAAAACTCGCCTAAATGAAGCTCTCTTGAAAAGGTGCAGAGGGATTTTTCGCATACAAGCGATGCTCTGAGCTTTGTAAGCTCGCCCTCAGGCATATTGGAAAAGTGTTTATATATATAATCCGAGACTATAACCGACAGCACCGAATCCCCTAAAAATTCGAGTCGCTCATTAGAGGAGAAGCCGCCGCGTACCTCGTTTGCGTATGAAGAGTGTGTAAGCGAATTTTTAAGTAAATTGATATTCTTAAATTTATAGCCTAATCTTTCTTCTAAAGCGTCCATTTTATTCCTTTGCTTCCTTTATTTCCGAGAGTGAGGCGGAAATTTTTTCAATAACGCCCGTTTCGGTAAATTTAATCGCCTGACCTATAGCGTTTTTAATTGCCTTTGCATTTGAGCTTCCGTGTGCCTTAATGACCGTCTTTCTGACGCCCAAAAGCGGCGCACCGCCTACCTCTGTGCTGTCCATAAGCTTTTTAACGCGGCTTAAATCCTTTTTTACAACAAGCGCAGCAAGCTTATTAGGGAGGCTTTTATAAAAGACCTCTTTTATAAGAGAGAAAAGTGTCGCGGCAGATCCCTCTATAAGCTTAAGTGCGATATTACCCGTAAAGCCGTCGGTTATAACCGCGTCGCAAACGCCCTTAGGCATCTCCCGCGACTCGATATTGCCGACAAAGTTTATCGGGGCTTCTTTCATTAGCTTGTACGCCTCTTTTTGAAGCTCGCCGCCCTTTGTGTCCTCCGTACCGATATTAAGCAGTCCTATTTCGGGGTTCTTTTTGCCCTCTACCCCCTCTAAATAGGCGCTTGCCATTATTCCGAACTGGCAGAGCATATCGGGTCGGCACTCGGCGTTAGCACCCATATCCATAAGCATATAGTGTCCCTTGGGAGCAGGTATAATTCCCGCAAGAGCAGGTCGCTTTACGCCTTTTATACGCTTTACAATAAGCGTACCGCCTACAACTACCGCACCTGTTGAACCAGCCGAAACAAAAGCGTCCGCCCTATCCTCTGAAAGCTCTTTGAATGCAAGCGCCATTGAGCTTTCGGAATGTGCCTTTACAAGCGAGGTCGGTTCATCGTGCATTGAGATAACATCATCTGTATCAACTATTTTTAACTCACCGTAAAACTTTAAATCGTTTTCGGCGATTATCTTTTTAATTGTTTCTTCTTTTCCCGTAAGGGTAATTTCGGCGCTGTATTCATTCGATGCCAAAGAAGCGCCATTTATTATTTCGAGAGGGGCGTTATCCCCGCCGAAAGCGTCAACAACAACACGCATATTTTTATTCTCCTGTTTTTAAATTCTTTTCAAACCAATCAATCGAGCGGTTAGCTAATGCCGCGTACCGTTCACGCTTGTCTCTTATATGAGGCTCTATGGTTGGAATTATGCCGAAATTCGCCCCCATAGGCTGAAAATCGGTAACCGACGGATTACAGATATACGAAAGCAATGCGCCCGTCATAGTAAAATCGGGTAATATCAGCGGCTCCTTGCCGTTAAGGCACGCCGCGGCATTTATTCCCGCAACTATTCCGCTTGCCGCCGATTCCATATACCCCTCAACGCCCGAAAGCTGACCCGCAAAAAAGATGTTTTTATCCTTCCTAAGGGATAAATCGGGGTTTAATAGCTTTGGTGAATTTATAAAGGAATTCCTGTGCATTACGCCGTAGCGCATAAACTCGGCGTTTTCGAATCCCGGTATCATAGAAAATACCCTTTTCTGCTCGGGGAATTTAAGGTTGGTTTGAAATCCGACTATATTAAACAAGGTCGCCGCCGCATTTTCCCGCCTCAGCTGTACCGCCGCCCAGGGTCTGTGACCCGTTCTCGGGTCGCGGAGTCCTACAGGCTTTAAAGGGCCGAAACGGATTGAGTCTTCACCGCGTTTTGCCAAAATCTCAATCGGCATACAGCCCTCGTAAACATTTACTGGACGGTCAAAGCCGTGAACCGGGGCTGACTCGGCGGTAATAAGGGCGTTATAAAATGCCGTGTACTCCTCCTTGTTCATAGGGCAGTTGATATAATCGTCGGTGCCCTTTCCGTAACGCGAGGCGTAAAACGCCTTGTCCATATCAATGCTTTCCGCCGTCACAATAGGCGCGGCGGCATCAAAAAAGCTTAAATTTCCGCCCTCACAAAGCTTGCTTATCTCTTCTGCAAGCGGACCGTCGGTAAGCGGACCTGTCGCTATAACCGTAATTCCGTCGGTTGGGATTTTTGTGACAGTCTCGGTTTTTAAAGTTATATTTGGATGGCTTTTTATCTTTTCGGTGATAATGCGGGAAAACTCGTCCCTATCCACCGCCAAAGCTCCGCCCGCGGCAACGGAGCATTGGTTTGCCGCCGAAAGGCAGATTGATCCGAGCCGCCTCATTTCTTCCTTTAAAAGTCCCGCCGCTGAATCGACCCTCGCGGCTTTAAGTGAATTTGAGCAAACAAGCTCTGCCAACATATCGCTTTTGTGGGCAGGCGTCTTTTTTGCAGGCTTCATTTCGATAAGCTCGGTTTTGATACCGCGATTAGCTATCTGCCACGCCGCCTCGCAACCCGCAAGACCGCCTCCTATAACCGTGATTTTATTCATCGGTTTTTTCTCCGCTCTTTTTGGCTGTTTTCTTTACTCTTGTAGGACATTCGGAATTCATGCAGTACTTTCTGCCCCTTATTCCGTTTATGATATAACCGCCGCACTCGGGGCAGGTTTCGCCCGTAGGTATACCGGGGGCGGCAAAATCACAGTTGGGGTAATTTGAACAACCGTAAAATGTCTTGCCCTTTTTTGATTTTCTCTTTAAAAGCTTAGCGCCGCATTTAGGACAGGGCTGTTTAACCTCGTCCTCGGGAAGCGGCTTTGTGTTTTTACATTCGGGGTAACCCGGGCATGCCAAAAACTTGCCGAAGCGTCCCGACTTTATAACCATCTTTCTGCCGCACTTTTCGCATACTACATCTGTTTCCTCAACAGGAACCTTTACCCGCTTGCCCTCAAGTGAGCTTTCTGCCTTTGTGTAAAGCTTATCAAAATCCTTATAGAAAGCCTTTATGGTATCGACCCAGCCGCGTTTGCCCGCACCTATTTCATCAAGCTTTTCTTCAAGACCCGCGGTAAATTTAACATCTACTATTTTATCGAAATACTCCACCATAAGGTCGGAAACTACCGTACCGAGACCTGTAGGCTTGAGTGTCTTTTTCTCACGCTCTATATAATCGCGGCTTAATATATTTGAAATAATCGGAGCATAGGTAGACGGTCTTCCAATACCGTTTTCGTCAAGCGCCTTAATTAATGTAGGCTCGGTATAGCGTGCGGGGGGCTGTGTGAAGTGCTGATTGGGGGTTAATTCCTTGAGTTTAAGAAGGTCACCCTCCTTCATTTCGGGAAGAGCGCCGCCTTCGTCCGAATCCTCGTCCTTTCCCTCTTCATAAAGGACGGTAAAACCGTCAAACTTAACAGAATAACCGCTCGCCTTAAAGAGGTAATCACCCGCAGTAATATTTACATTAACGGTATTCTGCACACATACCGCCATTAAAGAGGCAATAAAGCGTTCCCAGATAAGCTTGTAAAGCTTATACTGCTCTGCTGTAAGAGACTCCTTAAGGGAATCGGGCGTAAGGGTCACAGAAGTAGGCCTGATAGCCTCATGGGCGTCCTGTGCGCCGCTCTTGGTCTTAAAATAGCGCGGCTTTTCAGGAAGATAATTTGCACCGTAACGACCCGCTATATACTTATTGGCGGCAGCTCTCGCCTCTTCGGAAATACGCAAAGAATCGGTACGCATATAGGTTATAAGACCGGTTGTACCGACACCCGGAACATCAACGCCCTCATACAGCTGTTGAGCAATTCTCATTGTGCGCTGACCTGTAAAGCCGAGCTTCCTTGAAGCCTCCTGCTGTAAAGTAGAGGTAATAAACGGCGGAGCGGGTTGCTTTTTGCGCGTACCCTTTTTAAGCTCGGACACCCTATATTCCGCACCCTCTAAAGCGAAAACAATTTTTCCTGCTTCCTCTTCGTTCGGTATTATATCAATCTTTTTGCCGTCAGAGAAGCCGTAAAGCTTTGCTGAAAAGCTCTTCCTCGAGGCTAAAAGCTTAGCGTCTATCGACCAGTATTCCTCGGCATTAAACTTTTCAATCTCGCGCTCGCGTTCTACAATAAGGCGCAAAGCAACAGTCTGAACACGACCTGCGGAAAGTCCGCTTTTAACCTTTTTCCAAAGAAACGGACTTAATTTGTAACCCACAATGCGGTCAAGTACACGCCTTGCCTGCTGTGCATCAACAAGGTCAAGATTAATTTCACGCGGTTCTTTAATTCCCGCTTTAACACCCGATTCTGTAATCTCGTTAAAGGTTACGCGGTTGCACTCGTTCATATCAAGGGCTAAAATCTGGGCTAAGTGCCATGAGATTGCCTCTCCCTCTCTATCGGGGTCGGTCGCGAGAAGAACCCCGTCGCTGTTTGCGGCGGCTTCTTTTAAGGACTTAATCAAATCCTTCTTGTCCCTCATATTAATATACTGGGGTTTAAAATCGTTTTCTATATCAACGCCGAGCTTGGATTTAGGCAAATCGCGGATATGACCCGCCGATGCCATTACCTCATAGCCCGAGCCTAAATATTTTTTAATACCTTTTATCTTATAAGGCGACTCAACAATTACAAGCTTAGACATTTAATTCCTCCGTTTAATTATTTTCGGTCACTTCGTAACGACCTCCGGGCAGTGCACGGATTATGCCTTCAAGCTCAAGCTCGATAAGTGCCGAAAGAATTTCCGACGAGCTTAAATCCGTTCCGCCTATTTCATCAGGATAGAATTTATCCTTATCTAAATGATTATATACTATTTTTGCCTCTTTGGAAAGAGTTTCATTTGATAATTTTTTGTGAACTTCAGCTTTCTCGGTCTTTTTTACAGCTTTTGGGGGCTTTTCATAGGCCTTATTAATATCAATTTTATCGGGAAAGCGTGGTATATATTCATTAAATATATCGGAAACATCCAAAAGCGGCTTTGCACCGTCACGCAGTAAAGCGTTTGAACCCACATACTGTTTCTCGGTGGGTGAACCGGGGATTACAAAAACATCCCTACCCTGATTTAAGGCGTGGTTAGCGGTAATAAGCGCACCGCTTTGCTCACCCGCCTCAACTACAACAGAACCCAACGCCAATGCCGACATTATTCGGTTTCTTATGTGGAAGCTAAACCTTGTAAGACCTGCTTTCGGCGGATGCTCGCTTATTATACAGCCGTTTTCCGATACATACTTTCTTAACGGCTCGTTTTGCATCAGATATCCGCTCTCTATCCCACAAGCCATAACAAGCGCGGTTTTACCTCCCGCTTTAAGCGCACCGACATGCGCGTAATAATCGCTTCCGACAGCGCCGCCGCTAACTACGGTCATACCTGATTTAGAGAGGCGAAAGCCTAAGGAATACGCCGCCTTTTTGCCGTAATCGCTTACCTTTCTCGGTCCTACAATGCAGATTGCAGGAATAGTGTCAAAATCAAGCATTTCGCCCTTTACGAAAAGTACTATCGGCGGATTGTCAATAACCGACAGGCAATAAGGGTACTTCTTATCGCCGAGGGGTATAATATCAATCCCGTATTTTCTACAGTCATCAATAATTCTTTCGGCTATATCTATTTTTGTACTGCTTAGCCGACTTAAATCCTTAGGCGAAAATATTCCCGACGACTTGCGCTCTAAGGCGCTTGCTTTATAAATGTTCTCCGCGTTACCGAAAAATCCAAGCGCCTTTACAGCCCTAATATTTCCTGCCCCTAAAGCACTTTGAAGCCATATTAAATATTCCGTCATTTCATCATTTCCCAAACGGCAATCGCCGCGGCTGCCGCCGCATTAAGCGATTCCGCCCTACCGCTCATAGGTATGGTAACAAGACGGTCAGCCGCCGCCTTGGTTTCATCGGTAATTCCGTTTGCCTCGTTCCCTATTATTACAACCGAGCCATCATTGAAGCTCTGCTCCTTAATGCTTTCGGCATTTTTATCAACTACGCAGGCAAAGCTTTTAAGACCTGTGTTCTTTAAATCAGCGGCAAAATCATCAAAGATAAATACAGGGACTCTAAGGAGCGTACCCATAGACGCCCTTAAAGCCTTTGGCGAATAGGGGTCACACCCGTCCGCGGACAAAATAAGCCCGTCCGCTCCCAAAGCCTCCGCTGTTCTTGATACCGCACCCAGGTTAGCAGGGTCGGCGACATTTTCAAGTGCAACATATCTGCCCCGAGGGTTTATTTCGGAGCTTTTTCTGTCACATATCTTACAGACCGCGATAATCCCCTGCGGACTTTTAGTATCGCTGATTTTACGGAAAAGCGAATCCGAAATCACAAAACATTCATCTGAATTTAGCGCAAAGGAATTTACAGTATCGCTGTATTTTTTAATAGCCGTATCCGAGATAATTAACTTATCAAACCTGATTGAGTTCTCCATAGCGTCAAGGCATATGCGAAGCCCTTCTAAAACAAAAAGACTGTTTTCGCGTCTTTTCTTCGCCGAAGTCTGAAGAGAAGAAACAAGCTTGATAAGTGAATTTTCTCTGCTTGTAATAGCTTTAAAATCCGACAAGAGCGTCACCCCCTGTTTAAAATCAAAACAAAGCAAGAAAAATTCGCCCGAGATTTTAACCCCGGGCGAAAAAATTACTTTTCGAGAGCCTTGTTTGCGGCTTTAACAAGAGTTGCAAAGCCTGCGGCGTCATTTACCGCAAGGTCAGCGAGCATTTTACGGTTAACCTGTATTCCGGCTTTGTTGAGACCGTTCATAAATGTAGAATAATTCATACCGTTCATCTTGCAGGCTGCGGAAATACGGGTAATCCAAAGGCGACGGAAATCGCGCTTTTTCTGTCTGCGGCCGATGTATGCATAGTTGCCGCTCTTCATTACGGCTTCTTTCGCGGTTTTGAAAAGCTTTGACTTAGCGCCGAAATAGCCCTTAGCAAGCTTTAAAGTCTTTTTTCTTCTTTTGCGTGTTGCCAACGCACCCTTAACACGTGCCATATCTTGTAACCTCCACTTTCAAGCTAATCCTTATTTATAAGGAATCATTTTCTTAACCTTTGCTACATTTGTAACATCGGCTGTAACGGTCTTGCGAAGATTTCTCTTACGCTTGGTTGTCTTCTTGTTGAGAATGTGCGACTTGAAAGCATGAGCGCGTTTAACCTTACCGGTTTTAGTGAGCTTAAAGCGCTTTTTTGCGCCGCTGTGTGTTTTAATCTTAGGCATTTTAAATCCTCCCTAATAAAATTCAACTGCAATTACTTGCCTGTTTTCGGAGCTAAAAACATAATCATGTTTCTGCCTTCCATCTTAGCAGCCTTTTCAACCGTGCAGTGCTCCGCACAGTATTCCGCAAAGCGTTTCATAGTGTCAAGACCGATTTCGGGGTGACCTAACTCCCTGCCCCTGAAGCGAATGGAAACCTTAACCTTGTCTCCCTCGTCAAGAAAGCGGATAGCGTGCCTGCCCTTTGTTTCAAAATCATGCACATCAATACTAAGTCCTAAGCGGATTTCCTTAATCTCAACCGTTTTCTGATTTTTTTTGGCTTCCTTTTCACGCTTTGCCTGCTCGAAACGGTATTTGCCGTAATCCATAATCTTGCATACGGGCGGTTCGGCGTTGGGTGAAATGCAAACCAAATCGAGATCCGCTCCGTACGCCGCCTCCAAAGCCTTGGCGACAGGCATAATGCCGAGCTGGGAACCGTCAGATCCGATTGTGCGGACTTCCTTGAATTTAATATTTTCGTTTACGGAAAGCTCTTTGCTGCTAATATTGACGCACCTCCAAAATTCGTTTGCAGCCGATTTGCAGTTTTTTGCAAATCAAAAGCGCGGACGCTAATTCGCCCGCGCATAAAAATACCAAGTATCACTTTGTATCTTTATTGACCTTTTAAGACATAACTCAAAAGGTGAGGACGACCTGCGTACTGCTTCATTGTGATTACTATTTTAACACATATTTTTATTTTGTCAAGTGTTTTTTTAGAATCAGTCGCAGCATTCGTCCTTTTTCGGTGTTATCTTCGGCTTAGGAGCCTCGTCTGTTACATCGCCGAGTCCGGTTGTTTCGGTAAATACTGCATTTTTGGTGACCATATTTACAGTATCGGTAGGTATTATAAGCTTTGCCGCTGTGCCGTTTGACATCTCAACAAGCGCCTCATAACGCTTAATTTCAAGCACCGCTTGGTCTGCTCCCGCCTCTTTTATAGCGCGGATACCGTCTGCCTCTGCCTTTTTCTGCAGGAATATCGCCTTTGCTTCACCCTCGGCTCTGGCAATTCTCGCATCTCTCTCACCCTCGGCGGCTAAAATCATAGCCTGCTTGTCTCCCTCTGCCCTTGTAATGGCGGCGGCCTTGTGACCCTCCGCCTGTAAAAGGGTTTCACGGCGTTCGCGCTCTGCCTTCATCTGCTTTTCCATCGCATTTTGAATCTCGGCAGGCGGAATAATATTTTTAAGCTCAACGCGGTTGACCTTCATACCCCACTTATCTGTTGCCTCGTCAAGTATTGCGGTCATTTTGGCGTTTATGGTATCGCGGGAGGTAAGGGTGCCGTCAAGCTCCAATTCGCCGACAAGGTTTCTAAGGGTGGTGGCGGTGAGATTTTCAAGTGCGCTTATCGGGTTTACAACGCCGTAGGTGTAAAGCTTAGCGTCAAAAATCCTGAAATAAACCACCGTATCAATCTGCATTGTGACGTTATCCTTGGTGATAACCGGCTGGGGCGGAGAATCGAGCACCTGCTCCTTAAGGGTGATTTTTTTCGCGATTTTCTCGAGCAACGGAATTTTAACATGAAGTCCCGCTCCCCAAGTGGTCTTGTATTTTCCCAAAAATTCGATTACATACTCCGTCGCCTGCGGAACAATACGGACATTTGCGAAAATAAGAATAATCAGTAGTACTAAAACCGTAATAATTATAAAAAGCTCCATAAAATAACCCCCATATAATAATTTTTATTTTACTAAAGCTGCTAACAGCTTTTTGCTCTTAGGAAGTACGGGCAGGAAATTTTCAAATGAAGAGAGGAAATGCTTATCCCCTTCTAACATTTCCTTTGCCGCCGCCGTAACCTTTTCATCGTTATAAGCCGCCGCGCAAAGAACGGCAACTATGGTGTTTACCGTGTCCCTATCGCCTTTTATATAAAGATCTTGGAGCAAATCGAAAAGCTTTTTAATCTGCTTTTTATTGCCGGAAGTAAGCACCGACTTTAACTGCGGCACAAGATGCTCTCCAAAGAAATTAAGATAAAGGAAATTGCCGTTTTCGGCGATATGGCTTTTGTACTCGTCCTTAAGTACAGGGAAAAAATCGAGCATTTTTTTGGCAAAGCCCGTAACCGTAATGCTTCCGCCCTTTGAAAGAGAAGGCAGCTCAACCTCTGCTCCCGCGGCGCGCTTTACCTTGATGCCCAAGTTTTTACGCAAAGTAGCGGTAAAATCTATACCTACAGAAGCCGCATCCTTAGCGTTTTGGCTGTCATCGAAAAGCCAAGCGTTAATCTCGGCATATTCTCCGATATTTCCGTCCTCAATATCTGCGGCGGAAAGGGTGTACATCTGGCGAGCCTCATCATACTGCACCTTTACCGACTTTTTGTCATTCTTAAAGCTGCCGTCTTCCTCTGTTTTAAAGCCCTGCTCATCAAAAAACGGCTGCATTTCCTCAATTACCTTGTCATAATACCTATTATCCAATTTATTCACATCCAAAAATAATTTTGCAAGTCTATTATATACTACATTTAGTCATTTGTCACGCAAAAATTTATTGCAACAATGTAAATATTAAAGTATAATTACTTTATACAGACTGTAGACAAACTATATCTTGCCTCCCTCTGACGAGGGAGGTGGCACGGCATCGCCGTGACGGAGGGAGAGAAAACGCTTTAATGGTGCCTTTTCTGACTACCCCTCAGTCACCTACGGTGACAGCTCCCCTGACAAGGGGAGCCGAGAGCAGTCTTTGTCGACACTCTCGTTAAAGTATAATTACTTTATATTATAATATTGGGAGTAAATTTATGAATTTATCTGATATAAACACCGTCCGCGCGTTACTTCAAAAAAACGGTTTTACCTTTAAAAAATCGCTGGGACAGAATTTTTTAATAAACCCCGATGTCTGCCCCGCTATGGCCGACGCCGCCTGCGATAAGGATACGGGAGTTATTGAAATAGGCCCCGGCATAGGGGTGCTTACCGCCGAGCTTTCCGCCCGCGCTAAGCGAGTAATTGCAATCGAGCTTGACGAGCGGCTTAAAAAAATACTGCCCGTAACGCTTGCCGATTGCAATAATGTTGAAATAATTTACGGCGATGTTCTAAAAACCGACCTTAAAGCCCTTATTGCCGAAAAGTTTTCCGACTGCTCGAGTGTTGCGGTTTGCGCCAATCTTCCCTATTATATTACTTCACCTATTGTAATGAGCCTGCTCGAAAGCAAGCTTCCCATTGACAGCATAACAGTTATGGTACAAAAAGAGGCGGCGGAAAGACTTTGCGCCAAGGTCGGAACAAGAGAAGCGGGGGCTGTCAGCGCCGCAGTAAGCTACTATGCAGAGCCCGAAATTTTATTCGGGGTTGATAAAAACAGCTTTATGCCGCCACCGAAGGTGGATTCCGCGGTTATACAGCTTCATATACGCGAAAATCCGCCTGTTACGGTAAATGACGAGGCAAAATTCTTTCGCCTTATAAGGGCCTGCTTTGCACAGCGCAGGAAAACCCTTGTAAACACCGTTTCAAACACGGCAGGTATTGATAAAGAAAACCTAAAAAAAGCCCTCGCACAGTTAAACTTAAGCGAAACCGTGCGGGGAGAAAGGCTGACCTTAGAGGAGTTAGCAGAGCTTTCAAATTTGATATAAAGGAGAGAGATTATGCCCCTTAAAAATTTTGAAGATTTAAGCGATGAAATTCTCGATATGCAAAGCCGAGAGAGCGAAAGATACGCTCTTTTGTACGAACGGCTTGCAAATCAGAACGATATGACTAATGAAGAACAGAATGCCCTTGCAAACGAGGTGAAATACGAGGTGGAAACCCTTGAAAAAACCTCCGCTAAGCTTAAAAAGGTGCAGAGGTGGTCATCAGAGCAGGCAGACGAGCTTAAAACCCGTCTTAATGAAGGCAAAAAAAGTGGAAGAAAGCGGCGTCTTCTGCGCCGAGCGCCCGCCAATTCGGTAATCGATTATGAGGAAACCAAGTCAAAAAATTTCGCCGCGGGACTTAATTTTTACAAAATCGCGCTCATCTGCATATCGGGCAGCTTTGCAGGCGTGGTTGTCGAAATGCTTTGGTGCCTTATCCGTAACGGATACATAGAAAGCCGCGCAGGGCTTGTCTACGGACCCTTTAACCTGCTTTACGGAGTGGGCGCGGTCGCGCTTACCCTCATTCTTTACCGCTACCGCAACCGCAGTTCTATGTTTTCGTTTTTCGGCGCAATAATTATAGGCAGTATTATTGAATATGTGCTTTCGTGGGGACAGGAAACCCTGTTCGGCTCTACCTCGTGGGATTACAGCGAGATACCCTTTAATATAAACGGCAGAATATGCCTGTTATACTCTGTTTTTTGGGGCTTTTTGGGGGTTATGTGGATTAAAAGCATTTACCCGAGAGTTGCGAAAGTAATCCTGAAAATTCCCAACAAGGCGGGTAAAATTCTAACCGTAGCGCTTACGGTATTTATGATTTTCAACGCTCTTATGAGCCTTTGCTCGGTATGGCGCTGGTCCCAGCGTGTTCACAATGTGCCCGCAAGCTCAGCCTTCGATGAATTTTTCGACAAGCGCTTCCCCGATTCCCGAATGGAGCACATATTCGCAAATATGGAATTTGATACAGAAGATTGAATAAAAAACGGGCGGTCAGGATGCCCGCCCCTACTATGGTCAATTTGTTTTTCGTAGGGACGGGCGTCCTCGACCGTCCGTTTTCTAATGTCTAACATCTAATGTCTAACTTCTAGCATCCCATATCATTTTAAAAAGCTCGTCCGCTCTTTCGCTATTACCCGACAGATACAGCCAACCGAAAAGGCATTCAAGTCCTGTCGCGGTATGATAATCACCGTTTGAAGCGTTTTTAGGAGTTGACGAGGTATGGAAATTCCGTCCTCGCTTAAAAACCGAAAGCTCCTTTTCGTTGAGGAGGGGCTCAATAAGCGAAAAAGCCTTTGCCTGTGCGGCGGCGTTTACCACCTCTGCCGACATTTTATGTAGCTCTCCCGATGGGCGGCTTGTGTCGGCAAGGGCGGTTCTGACATACAGACCGTAAACCGCATCCCCCACAAAAGCCAACACCGAGGGGCTCAGCATATTGGGATTTTCTTTTTTTACTTCCATTTTACATCACAAACTCAAACTCGATATCGTAAACACTTACGGTGTCCCCCTGCTTTATTCCCGCCTTTTCAAGTGCGTCAATAATACCGCTTGAACGGAGCACCCTCTCGAAATACTGGAGTGATTCGTAATCGTCGGGGTCTATTGTGTTCATTACATCCATAATCCACTCGCAGTCCTCAACAAAGTAAACCCCGTCGCAAACACGGATATTAAAGGTACGGGTTTTCGGCTTGCTGAAATCTTCTTGAGGTTTAGGCTCAGCTTCATATCGCTTTATCGGCGGCAGCTTTGAAAGCTCAGCCGCAACATACTTAATAAGCTCGTCCGTACCCTCGGCAATCGCAGCCATAACAGGGAAAAATTTATAGCCTTTTTCGGTAAAGTAATCCGAAACGCGTTTTAATTCCTCCTCGCCTACAAGGTCGCACTTATTGCCCACAATTATCTGGGGTCTTGCTTCAAGCTCGCTGTTAAAAACCGCAAGTTCGTTATTGATTTTATTAAAATCGTCAATAGGGTCTCTTCCCTCACTGCCCGAAACATCTATAACATGCAAAAGCAATCTGCAACGCTCAACATGGCGCAAAAACTCGTGACCGAGTCCCACGCCCTCGCCCGCACCCTCAATAAGACCCGGGATATCCGCCATAACAAAGGAGCTTCCCTCCCCCATACGGACAACCCCCAGTACGGGAGTAAGGGTAGTAAAATGGTAATTCGCTATTTTCGGCTTTGCCTCGCTCACAACCGAGATAAGGGTGGATTTTCCCACATTCGGAAAACCTATAAGCCCCACATCGGCAAGCAATTTAAGCTCCAAGGTGACATCTAACTCTTCGCCCGGATTGCCCTTTTTGGCAAAACGAGGCACCTGCCTTGTAGAGGTGGCAAAATGCTGATTACCCCAGCCGCCGTTACCGCCTTTAGCCACGGTTACAGGCTCTTCGTCCGAAACATCCGCGATTATTCTGCCCGTCTCTGCATCCTTTACAAGTGTGCCGACAGGTACGGAAATAACAAGGTCGGGCGCGCTTTTGCCGGTACAGCGACCGCCGCCGCCCTTCTGTCCCGACTCAGCGGTATACTTGCGCTTATAGCGGAAGTCGGCAAGGGTGGACAGGTTGCTGTCCGCCTTAAAGATTATATCGCCGCCTCTGCCGCCGTCACCGCCGTCAGGACCGCCCGCTGCGACATACTTTTCCCTGTGAAAGGAAACCGCGCCGTCGCCGCCGTTACCCGCCTTTAAATGAATTTTTGCAATATCTACAAACATAAACTTACCTTTCCGATAATAAAAAATCGGTTATTGTTCTTCTCCTGAATCGCCGTCTTCGCCCTCGGGCTCATTCAAAAGATATACCTCGTAAAGCTCCCTGGCGCGCTCATAATTTTTAGCTGAAACAAAAATATAATCAGGCACAATTCCGCCGCCTAAAAGAAGCTTTACCGAGCCGCCCGCGCCCTGCTGACGGCATACAAAAGGTATACCGTTTTCCTTTAGCATATCCTGAAACACCGCAGATGATACGGGATTAGTTATAATTGCCGCAACTACAGGCTCATTTTCGTCCTTAGTTTCCTCTTTCTTCCTCTTAAAAAAGCTCATTAGCCGTCCTGCTCCGTTTCCTCGGCATCATCGAAAAATTCTTCGTCAAAGGTCGGCTCGGAATTCAGAAAATCCTCATATATTTGATTTGCCTTTTCAAAATCGGATTCATCAACATAGATATCGTCCGATATAAACGAACCGCCGAAGGTAACCTTCAATGTGCCCTCATCCTCTGAATCGCAGGAAAAGGGAATATTGTTTTCCGTAAGCAAATCCCTCAATATTTCTGCCGAAACCACATCGTCAAGCGTAGCTAAAAGCACAGGCTTGTTTAAAACTATTTCCTCAGCCTGAATTTCTTCCTCTTGACGCTCAAGTGTCAGATCCGCTCCGCAAACGGGGCAAAGCTCCGCATTATCCTCACACTCAGCACTACAAACATGACAGATTTTCATAAATTCCGCTTCCTTTCTAAAAAAATAAATCCGGGAAGCTGTCTGCCGCCCGGATTATAACTTACTGCTCAACAGCGTAAATACTTACCTGTTTACGGTCTCTGCCTACGCGCTCAAATTTTACCTTGCCGTCAATAAGAGCGAACAGGGTGTCGTCCGAGCCGCGTCCGACATTGTTTCCCGCGTGAATGTGGGTTCCTCTCTGACGGACTAAGATGTTGCCCGCCAAAACGAACTGACCGTCGGCACGCTTAACGCCTAAACGCTTGGATTCGCTGTCGCGTCCGTTCTTGGTAGAGCCCATACCTTTTTTATGAGCGAATAACTGAATGTTAATCTTAAGCATTTCTTGCACCTCCGTGAATTGTGATGTTACTGCCGTACTGTTCGGAAAGCTCGGTCAAATGCAGTCTTAACCCCTCTAAAACCTTTACCGTACATTCTGACGGATTTTTAACATAAAAGCGCATTACGGCATCGTCTACAAAGACCTCTGCTCTGTCGCCTATTATATCGGTTACGGTGTTAGCCGCCATATACGCCGCGGAGGAAACCGCCGCGCAGACAATCCTTCCGACCTCGTCGTCACCGTCCTTAGACGAGTGACCGCTGATTTCAAAGCCGTAAAGCCCTTTTTCATCAGCCGAAAATTTTACCCTTGTCATAGATTAGCCGATTTCGGTAATCTGTACCTTTGTGTAAGGCTGTCTGTGACCCATTTTGCGGGAGCTGCTCTTCTTAGGCTTGTAGGTGAAGACGGTAATCTTCTTGCCCTTGCCGTTCTTTAAAACAGTGCCCTTAACGAAAGCGTCCTTAACATAGGGCTTGCCAACCTTCAAGGTTCTGTTGTTTACGGCAACAACCTTGTCGAAGGTAACTTCTTCGTCAACCTCGGCGTTAAGCTTTTCAACATAAATAACATCGCCGTTCTGAACACGGTACTGCTTTCCGCCTGTTTCGATAATTGCGTACATTTTTTATTACACCTGCCATTTATACAGTCTCGCTACGGCGGGCGTGCGCCAAAGGCACAACTTAACAAGCCCACAATATGCGGCTTACATATTCTATCACACCAAACCCGCTTTGTCAAGGAAAATAAAATAATATTTTGTCAGCCTATATTATTTTCTGTTCTCTCGGGAATTTCGCCGTTTTCAGCTTCGTAGTTCTTGATACATTGCCTTATCAGATAAAGAGTTAAACAGTAGATGTTAGGCGGACGGGCAATGCCCGCCCCTACGATGGGTCAATTTAATTTTGTAGGGGCGACCATTGGTCGTCCGTTTTAGGCATTAGATGATAGACCGGCGGTGGGAGCAAGCATCGTCCTATGTTATAATTTTTCATCAAAAATAGTTATTCCTTCTCCGCCGAGGCGCGGGATATGCTTGAATTGCCGAATTTTTTTCTGAGCTCGTAAATCGAATTTTCAATTTTTTCCTCGGTTTCTTTCTTTTTAAAGTCGCCGAAAATATCCTGCTGAACGGCGGTTTCGTACCCCTTAAGTCCTATCGCCCTTATTCCCACCGAGCGTAGTGGCTCTGAAAAATTATAATTTTCCTTTAAAAGCTCTATTCCGCGGCTTGCTATAGTATAAGCGCTGTTTGTGGAATCGGGATAGGTGCGGCTGAATTCCTTTACATTAAGAGAAGCGGTGCGGATATGCACCTGCACTCCCGTGGCATATAGCCCGTGACCGCGCAAGGTGTCAGCCACAGACTGCGACAAGGTTAAAAAAGTACTCCAAACCGAATCGTAATCGTTAAAATCGTGGGAGCAGGTGACCGAACGGCCCACGCTTTTCGGCTTATCGTTCTCAGTCGGAGTTATTACGGGTGAATTATCGAGCCCCAGCGCACAGCTTTTAAGTGCCGCCCCGTTCTTTCCCAAAAGCCTTACAAGGGTTTCTTCTGTGCATACCGCTAAGTCGCCGATAGTGTAAACGCCGCAGGAGCGGAGCTTTTCGGCGGTTTTTCTGCCCGCAAAAAGCAGGTCGGACGCGGGCAGACACCATACCTTTTCCTTAAAATTCTCTTTTGAGATAACGGTAACTGCGTCGGGCTTTTTCATATCCGAGCCTAATTTTGCGAAAACCTTATTAAAGCTTACGCCGACCGAGATAGTAACGCCGAGCTCACTCTTTATATCCCGTCTTATTTTATTCGCTATTTCCTCGCCGCTCCCGAACAGCATAGTACTGCCCGTGACATCAAGCCAGCACTCGTCTATTCCGAAGGGCTCTATCATATCGGTGTAACGCGCGTATATTTCCCGCGCACGGTCTGAATACTCGCGGTATTTGTCCATAAGCGGAGGAAGAATCACAAGCTCGGGACATTTTCTCTTAGCCTCAAAAATCGGCTCGGCGGTCTTTACCCCGAAGCCCTTTGCTATTTCGTTTTTGGCAAGCACAATTCCGTGGCGGTTTTCCTTATCCCCGCACACAGCTACGGGCATTGACACAAGCGTAGGGTTAAAAAGCAGGGATACCGAGGCGAAAAAATTATTAAGGTCACAATGCAGTATTATCCTGTCCTTCATTTTCACACCTCACAATTCAGAACATTTGTTCTATACAATTATATCACCTAAGCGGGCATTTGTAAAGCGGAAAATTTCAACAAAGTGATTACATTTCAAATTTTTGAAGCGCCTTTATATGCAGCCGTTCTATCTGCCTTACGCTGTAATTAAGCTCATAGCTGATTTCCATAAGGGTTTTACCGCATACATATTTTAAGTATAAAAGCTCGCTTAAAACTCCGCCGTCCACCGACTCGATTTTATCTTCGATCTCTCGCCTTAAAGTCTGGGCCGATTCAATTTGCAAAATATACTTTTCTTTATCTTCGGGATTTTTAAGCGCCGTTTCACTTAGTCTGCGTATTTTTTCATTTTGCAGTAAATAAAGTGAAAGATATTCCTTTTTTTGCCTATTCATTTTTTGCTGCCTCGCTTTAAGTAAGGCTTAATCAGCGTTACATACTGTCCGTAGCTGTAATCGGTGGCGTTATTTCGGTTATATTCGTCAACCTCTCTTACCGTTTCAAAAAGCGGCGAAGAAAAAACAAGCCTTTTTCTTTTCATCTCGCGCCTGCGCATTTGCTCCCCCTTTTTGCGACAGGAGGGACTGCAATATTCTTTTTCTTGCTTTGCAAGTCTTGCCCCGCAGCAGTGGCAGTAAAAAACAGTTTTTTCTTTTATATTTCCGCTCCCGCAAAAAGGACAGCACCGCCGCTCCTCAAACGGCGGATAATCAAACCCATGGGTTTCGGTAAGTGTGGCGGCGGTTTCAAATTCACAGCCGCAGTCGGAACAATAATACATTAATCATTTCCCCTTTCGTATATAGAAAGGTATTAAAAGGAAAAATGTAAACCTATTTTTAAATATTATTTATTCTTTCTTAACAAAATCGGCTAAAAAGCGCAATATAATATATATGTAAAAAGAAAAGAAGGGTTGGGTATATGAATTTCAGATACAGACTTATGCAGTTTATGTCAGGGCGGTACGGAACTGACGAAACCTTTTTTGTGATTTTTATTTTAGCCGTTATTCTTTCGGTTGCGAATATATTTCTCCGATTTGTTTCAGTAGGGCTTTATGCGGTAATTCAGCTTATTGTTTATGCGCTCATCATTTTCGCGGTTTTCAGAATGTTATCCCGCAATACAGAGCAACGGCGAAAAGAAAATTATTGGGTTCGGGAAAAGATCGGATTTTTAAAACGCAAAAAAGATTTTCACGACCAAAAGAAAGCAGACATAATGCACATATATAAAAAATGTCCCGCCTGCAAGGCGGTGCTTCGTCTGCCGAGGCGTGTAGGCGTTCATACCACGGTATGCCCGAAATGCGGGAAAGAGTTTACCGTGAAGGTCAGAAAATAATGAAAATATCCGTTAAGAGGTTTTTGGGGATTCATTTACCGGCGCTTGCGGCAATAACTGTTTATCTTGCTTTGCCGATAAAATGTCCGATTAAATATTTTTTTCATTTTGACTGCCCGACCTGCGGTATGACCCGCGCAATGTTTTCACTTTTTAGGGGAGATTTCGCCTCTTATATACACTTTAACCCTATGGCGCTCCCCTTTTTGCTCATTTTACTGTTCGGACTTCACAGCAGATTGTTTCCCATTAGCAAAACAGTTAAAAACTCTATTATAATAATCGGCGTTTTATGTGTAGTATTTGTATATATATTAAGAACATTTTTTATATAAAAGGCAGACTTGTTTTTTTCAGTAAAATATAATATAATGTATTTATAATAAAATTTAAGGGGATTTTTATTATGGATCAAAACAAAGTTGATATGTACATTATGACAAACCAGAAGTATTTTCCGGCCGAAAAAATTATGTACATAAAGGAAAAGCTTTCGGCTATGGACGAAAGCAAGCTTATGATGCTTCAAACAATCGAGCTGAAAGACCCGACAACCATTTTACTGGTTTCGATTTTCTTGGGAAGTCTTGGCATTGACCGCTTTATGCTCGGCGATATAGGAATGGGCATTTTAAAGCTTTTAACCTGCGGTGTCTGCGGTATTCTTACTATTATAGATTGGTTTACCGTTTCTAAGAAAACCAAAGAGCTTAACTTTAACAATATTATGACAATGCTTTAAAAGTTCTGCGGCGTTCGGCTTCTGTCGGCGCCGCTTTTTTGGAGAAACATTATCTTGAATTATATAATAAAGCGTTCAAACAGAAAAACTGTCGGGCTTGAAATTACCCCGAGATGCGAGATTATCGTCCGCGCGCCCAAAAGAATGGGTGACAGGGAAATAGCCGAATTTGTAAGCAAATACCGCGGCTGGATTGATAAAAAACTTCCTGAAGCTAAAAAGAGGGCTGAACGAAATCGCGCAATCGATAACAGTGAAGAAAATCTGCGCCGCGCAGCATATGAAACTATACCGCCGCTTGTGGAACGGTATTCAAAATTAATGGAACTTCGACCCACCTCGGTTAAAATAACCTCTGCCCAAAAGCGTTTCGGCTCATGCAGCGGCAAAAACGCTCTTTGCTTTTCGTGGCGGCTTATGGCATATCCTACAGAGGCTGTAGAATATGTTATAGTACACGAGCTTGCACACATAAAGCACCACAATCACAGCCCCGCCTTTTACGGGCTTATCGAAAAATATATGCCCGATTACAAAAAACGGCAAAAATTGCTTAAAATTAATTGACAAAATATATATTATAATGTAATATAAAGGAAAATTTAATTTATAGGAGATGGTTTTGTGGACGACAGTCCTGCGGGGAGTATTATATTCTTTGCACTTCTGATTATTGCCAGCGCGTATTTTTCGGGGACGGAGATTTCTCTGGCTTCGGTAAACAGGATTCATATGATGAGCCGCGCCTCAAAGGATAATAAGGGCGCGAAACGAGTGCTTTACATTCTCGATAATTTTGACGAGGCGCTTTCGGTACTGCTTATAGGTAACAACATAGTTAACATCGGTTGCGCTACCCTTTCTGCGGTAATAGCCGCAGAAATTTGGGGCGCCGCCGCAGTTTCGGTTTCGGCGATTGTAACCACCGTAGTGCTCTTTATGTTCGGGGAAATGCTCCCAAAATGTTTTGCGCGCTCCTGCAACGAACGGTTTGCGGAGGTCTCTTCCCTGCCGCTTATCTGCTTAATGAAGCTTTTAAAGCCGCTGTCCGTGCTTTTCACCGCGCTGTCCGCCGCTGTATCAAAGCCGTTTAAAAAGCACGCCGAAAATCAGGTCACAATGACCGAAGACGAGCTTCAGGACATTGTCGAGAACATCTCCGAGGAGGACGGCTTCGACGAGGACACGGGTCGCCTTGTAAAATCCGCGATGAAATTTTCAAGCTCTTCGGCCAGAGAGGTTATGGTGCCGTGGGAGCAGGTGCTTACAATCCGCACAAGCCTTAAAACTCCTCAGATACTCGAGATTGTGGAAAACTCGGTACATTCGAGAATACCCGTTGTTGACCGCTCGGGCAACATCAAGGGTATTTTGCAGATAAGAAAATTCTTAAAGGCGTACACAAAATTCAAATCCAATGTAATATTAGCAAGCGTTATGGATTACCCCTATTATATAAACGCCGATACTCCGATTGACGAGCTTTTAACCGAAATGAGCAACCACCGACGCAATCTTGCGATTGTTAAGGATACGGACGGAAAGGTTCTCGGAATAATTACGGTCGAGGATATTTTGGAGGAGTTGGTCGGCGAAATATACGACGAGGACGATGCAGGGGGTGACGAAAATGAATGAGTCACTGAGATATGTAGGAATTGCCCTGTTAATCCTTGTTTCCGCCTTCTTTTCGGGCACGGAAATTGCCTTTGCAAGCGCAAATCCCGCCCGACTTAAATCTAAGCGTCAGCAAAAGGACAGTCTTTCACTTTCTATCGCGGTAAAAATTGTCGATGACTACGATAATATGCTGGGCGCGGTGCTCATAGGTAACAACCTTGCGAATATCGCCGCCTCATCTATCGCAACCCTTATTGTAATGGATTTACTCGGTGAGGGCTACGCTTGGGTCGCTACCCTTGTAATGACCGTTTTGGTACTTATTTTCGGCGAGATTATACCGAAGGTACTTGCAAAGCAGTTTGCCGAGCAATTCTGCGCCGCTGTTGCAATTCCTATATATGCGCTGTCTTTGATTCTAAAGCCAATTACACTTGTTATGACAGGATTAATAGGTCTCCTCTCAAAGCTATGGGAATCAAGTATTGCCGACCCTGACGCCGTTTCCGAGGACGATTTTGAAAATATTATCGATATCGTCGAGGACGAGGGCGTGCTTGACGAGGAGCAATGCGACCTCTTGCAAAACGCCCTTGACTTTGACACGGTGCTTGCCTATGAGGTAATAACCCCCCGCGTTGATATGGACGCGATTGACATTCGCGACCCGTATGAAACAAATATCCGCAAAATAGAGGATTCAATCTATTCGCGTATGCCCGTTTATGAGGATACGCCCGACAATATAATAGGTATTCTTCACCTTAACCATTTTTACAAGGAATTTGTTAAGGGCGAGCGGGTCAACATAAGAAGTCTGCTTTTGCCTGTGACCTATGTTCACAAAACAATGCCGCTTCCCGATGTGCTCGAAAAAATGAAGGAAACAAAGTCCCATATGGTAGTCGTTCTCGACGAATACGGCGGCACAATGGGAATCCTTACTATGGAGGATGTTTTGGAGCAGTTAGTCGGTGAGATTTGGGACGAATCCGACGAGATTGAGCGCGAGTTTGTCTGCATTGATGACACCCACTTTGAAGCGGACGGCGATATGCGTATTTACGATTTCTTCGACGAGTTTGATATTGATATTGACGAGGACGAGGACTTTGAAGCCGATAGCGCCACGGTCGGCGGCTGGACGATTACCATGCTTGACGGTGAAGTGGACGAGGGTGACTCATTTACCTTTGAAAATCTCAGAATTACGGTAAAAAAAGCTGAGGAACACCGCGTTGAACGCATAGAGGTAGAAAAGCTTCCCGAGGAAGAAAAGGAAGAGGAATAAGAATTAAGCGAGCCTTTGCACCGAATATTTTGGGTGCAGAGGCTCGCTATAAATTTAGGTTATTTTGCAAAATTTTTGGGGTCTCATTTGGCTCCCTCTGACGAGGGAGCTGGCGAGCGCAGCGAGACTGAGGGAGAGAAAAAGTTGCATTTTCTTGTAGCTTTACACCTTCTCTCCCTCCGTCACGGCAAAGCCGTGCCACCTCCCTCGTCAGAG
>JBGUUB010000007.1:0-5388 GCA_045133355.1 Acutalibacteraceae bacterium | reverse complement strand
CAGCGTTTTTATTGTACTGGCGTCCCAGTCCATATAACGGTTTTTCTTTTTACCCATGCGCTTTACAAGTCCGGTAGCCTCAATCAGTCTGCGCTTTTGGTCCTTAATTTCCTCCGCGCTTACGGTACGATCGGCCAGCTTGATTACAGTAGGCTCTTTACCCCCGGACTTAAGCACCTCCATGCCCTCGCGCATACTCGCGGTATAGTCTCCCTTTTGGTCCTTAAGGCCGCTAATTGCCTCATTAAGTGTTTTGCCCTGGGCCTCTCTGCTCAATCCCTTTAAGACTTTACCTGTCGATTTGCTTATGCATACACGACGGCCGCCGTGTTTTTCTCCGTCCTCGTCCTCTTTAGCCCCTATTGTGATCCACTTTTCATCCGGATCGGCGTCCTGCGCCATGCGCTTGATCCCGCGGATAAAAGCCAGTCCGCGCTTGAATGCGATCGCGGTCTGCTGTGCTGTTTTTGTGTTCATGCTTTTTGTCTCCTATGGTATTATATTGTCCGGCAATGTGCTGTAAAATTCTTTTCCAGTGCGTATACACTCTTTTGCCGCCTCGATACTAAACCCACCGTCCGCAGGGATAACGCCGAACTTTTTTCGATACTCGCTCAATACCCGGTCGGCCTCCGGATTCCTCTTGACCCCGGTCCTTTTTATCTCTTCCTGATACGCTTTTTGTATATCGCCCATAATTTTGAGTATATCCCTGGCCATAATCAATTACCTCTTAATTCCTTAGCTCTATCGGACATCAATTTATCAAAAGTACCCATGATATTAGGAAATAATTTCCTAAAGCTCTCGGCTCCCTTAGGATCTAAATATGCCTCAAAAATGTGAGCCACTGTTTCAGTAGGTAGCTTAACCGGTATATCATTGCTAATAGTCGAATAATACTTAAGCGGATGCGCCGCCCCGTCGGTAATTTCCCCGCGGGTATACCCCTGGACCATATCGGAAACCCCTACAAAAATAGGGTTATCTTCCCCATACTTGCTTATTAGGTCCGCCGCTTTTCTGTCGCGCTCATACCGGGAGGACTTGTATTTTGGGTCGTAATTACCCTCTTTGATAAGTTCATCCTCCGCGGCTTTCCTCAAATCGGAAACATAAGACTCTAGGTCTTTTTTTATCGCGTCGATAAATTCCGGTTTATTAGATAAAAAAGCATCACTATTGAGCTCGGATTTAATAGTGCGCCCGTGATAGCGGAATTTTTTAGTATATTTTACGGTATCGCTCGATTTTGCATTTAAGTTATCTATTGCGTGCCCTAATTCATGTACTACTGTATGGAACGGCAGCTCAACCATATTGTTATATTTAACCTGGTTTCCTTTAAGGATATCGCGGGATAGAGCGATATCCTGTTTCAACGGTGAATAGTGCGCGATTTTATTTGTAGGCTCAAAACCTATGCTCCCCACTGTATCCATAATAACCGTTTTATAGTCATCCGGATAATTCTCAAATACTTTGTCAAGTTTCCTGGCAGTATTATCCCAGCTTTCTGCGCTGTCTCCGTTTGCAGTGCAGAGCGCGTGTACAAATGACCCCTTAACGAATTTATCTTTATTAGCAATAAAATAATCGCCTATTTTCGGGCCTTTTGCCGTTTCTGCTTTTTTATCGGTTTCTTTATCCTTTAGTGCCTTTATAGCGTCGCCCAGTTTCATACCGATAACGGCCTTGCTTAGCCCGGCGCCTATGGTGCCGTCAGATCGGATAAAAATTTTGCGGCCGCCGTGACCCTCGGCGTCCGTATCAATGGTACGCCATACCCCGTCGCCTAGGTCCTTGTATTTTTCATCCTGGGCCAGCTGTCGCATACCGCGGATAAAAGCCGCGCCGCGCTTAAAAGCTATCGCGATCTTAATCGCTTTTGATTTATTCATTGCCACCTCCCTCAGGATCAAAATACTCATCCATAACTTCCCTTAACTGCGGCGGTATTTCCGTTTGCTGGCTCGCTAAAAGCTGCACCCAGCCCGCAGGGCTAAAGTCCTCTGCCACCTGGTAGACTTTCCAATAGGTGCCGTCAAGCGGTCTATAAATAAAATCACCGGTGCGCCCCAGATATCGGATCATGCCCGCAGGTGCGGCGGTATAATCCGCGGTGCTGTATAGGTAGAACTTGCGATCCCGCGGCGTTCTTTCCGTGTCGTTAATGACCCTTAGATCTTCACCGCCCAGCGTCTGCACCTGCGCCCCCACGCTTTCCGGCTCGCCGTATGTCGGGACTATGCGGCCCTGAACGTTCGCATTGCCCAGACTGCGGATCAGGAGGACCGTTTCATCCGCGTTATTGAAATTAATTGCGGTCCGTACAATGCCGTGTAGATTAAGACTCATAACGCTTTAACGCCTCCGTGATTACCTCAGCGGCCGGTCTTTTCTCCACCGCTCCGAATAAATCAAATTCAGGGCGATCGGCCTCGGCCTTAAGCGCTTTAGCAACGGCGTTCAATTTGCCGGTTATCTCCCTTGCGCTTGTAGCTTTGAAGATTTTTGTAATGGCCCGCTCGGCGTCGTCGCTTTCCTCGGTTTTGAACATGTCACGCTCGATCCCGATATCAGCAATATTTCCCATTGTCCGCGCCTCGCCTATAGCCCTCTCAGCGGCTCCGGCGATTAAGTCCCTTATCTCCGGATTGCTCTCTGCGATATCTGCTACACGTGCGGCGGCGCCCTGCAGCCCTTTAACAATGCGGGCCTGCTCCATGCTTGCGGCCTGGGATGCAATGTGCAGTAAAGGCTCACTGTTATACGCCTTTGCAAACATCGCGGCCTTAAGGCGTTCCTGCGCCTGGCGTGTAGGGTATCCGTCGGCATCTCTTAAGTTACCGCGTTCACTCTCCGGCATCTGGTCAATAAAGGCGCTCACGGCGGCCGGAGTCGGTGAACCGTCGGCGTATGTTTCAATTCCTTTCAGGTCTATGCGCTTTGTATCGTTCTGCGCCTGCTCCATTGCCGATAGGTTCATGCCGCCCGCAGTATTTGACCGGTCGCCGATATCGGCGGTCACGTCACCAGGCTGCATAACTCTAACCAGTACCGGGTTTTTGATTTTGACAATGCTCTCTATGTCGATCCCGTGCGTTGGATCGTCAATCAGTGCATCCTTATAGTCTCCGGCGGTGCCCTGTTTATATGCTCTCTGCATCGCGGCTATGCGGCCGTTGCCGGCAATAGCACGGGTTACATTAGGATCATCGCTGTAGAATTTATCGTTACGATCGCCGCTATAATCGTGCGATGCGGCCACATCTGCGGCATCAACAACCGCATATTGAACATTTATCTTTTTGCCTTTTGCGTCAGTAGCCCGGACAATGTGCCCCATATTTGCAGCGGGGATCTTACCATATGCGACAACCGGAGCGCCGTCCGCAAGGGTCCGGCTTGCACTCAAGCGGTCATAATCAGGATCTTTAGCTATGGCTATGATCTGCTCGCGGCTGGCCTCTCCGGAGCGGTCACGGTTTTGGATGTGTTCCGGGTGAACTTTAGCCGGCAAAGTGTAGTTCATTGTCTTTTTGTTTGCCTGCTCTTTGCGTTGCCAGGCTTTCTCATTTATGAACTTTTTGCGCGGTATGTTGTCAATCTTAACCCCGGTAAACTTTCCGCCCATACCCGCTAAAACTCGGCCCTCTCCGCTCAATAAAACATGCTGACCGTTACCGTTTTCTGCGTTAACGGTTACCCAGTGTTCGCCGTCCTTTTCGCTATTGAGCTTTGTCGCGATCTCACTCTGCGCCCTGTCCTGGGCCAGCAGGCACATACCGCGATAGAACTTTAATCCCAAATTGAACGCGTTAATTATGTGATCTATCTTCATTTTTCACCCCTACAACCTATTATAGATTAGGATCAACCATTTTTTATTTTAGATTGCTCAATCTGCGATCTTCCTCAATTTTTCAGTGTGCATCTTTAGCCGCTGTGCTAAAAGTTCAAGCTCTAAAGGGTCGGCCCTGCCGTGCAGCTGTACGTCCTTTTTGATGCCGTGCATAATGTCGTCGATCTTCGCCAGGCTTTCACGGGCAAACTGTCGCTGATTCTCTGTTTTCATGCCGCCCACAGCACGGTTTTTAACATCCCGCAGCATCTCCATATAATCGGCAAAACGGGATTGAGTTTTCTGCACCGTGTCTTTTTCCGACTCCGGCCATATGCCGCGCCAGCGGTTAAAATCACGGTGAAGGTCAAACCCGTAACGCAACATACTTTTAGACTCGGCCTCAGCCTGTTTAGCGGCTTTCTGTTCGGGAGTCTGCTCTTTGCGTATCTGTTTGCTTTCTGTTTGCTTATCGGTTTGCTGTTTGCTTTCTGTTTGCTCTTTGTTTATTTGTGGCTCATTTTCACTTTTTATTTTTGGTTTTTGCGGAACTTCCGCATTTTTTCCATTTAGTTTGCTGTTTTTTGCACGCTCGCGCTCTGCATTAAGCCCGCGGATTGCAGCCTTAAGGCTTTTACCCTTTGAGCGTTTACCGCCCAGCCCGGCAACCACGCGGCCGTTATCGTCAACTTTAACGTGTATGCCCTTGCGGCCGCCTTTGCCCTCCGCATTGGCTTTCTTTGCCCCTATAGTGATCCAGCCGCCCTTGATCTGTGCATCCTGGGCCATTGTGCGCTTTAATCCACGTATAAACATAAGCCCCGCTCTAAAAGCGGCGGCGGCCCTTATTGCCTGCTGTGCGTTCATTGGTCTAACCTCCTGTGCTCCGCGTTATGGTCGTATCGCCGGCCTCTGCGGTGCCCTTTGTGATTTTATAATTTACACTGTTTAGCATTGTTCCGGTGCGCACAAGCGCCTGGGCTCTGGAGCTCCCTCCGGTTGCATCGGTCCGGTGTCCCACAGCACTCGCGGCTAAAAGCTGCATAGTTAACGGCGCCCTGGTCTTAAATCTTTCATCCGGCGTGCCGTTGCTCGCGATTGTTGTCTGTAGATCTTTTTTGATCATAGAGCCGACTGCATTTAATAAGCGTTCATTGTCCTGCTGACCGTGAGCGTTACGGACATTATCGGCTATGAACTTATCCCATTTATTGCGGTATGCCCTGGAGGTTGCGCCGAACATCGGACGCGGTGGCAGTATGAGCATAGATCCCGGCATCGGGGCGTTTTCTCCCAGGATCCCGCGGAAATAGGCGGACTGTTTCCGGGTCACATACTGCACCCAGCCGCGCTCCAGATAACTTGCATATGTAGCGATCCGCGGGTCAAAAATACCCACGGTTACGCTTACCTTCTCCGTGCTTTTTTCTTTGAATATTGTCGATTTAGCTTTCTGCGCCCACGCGCTCAGCTTATTGGATACGGCGGTTGCCAGGTCCTTTAGTCCGTCGAATGTAAACATAGATCACCCCCACGGGTGCACA
>JBGUUB010000006.1:0-18647 GCA_045133355.1 Acutalibacteraceae bacterium | reverse complement strand
CGGCTCCCTCTGACGAGGGAGCTGTCGAGCAAAGCGAGACTGAGGGAGAGAAAAGGTTGCGTTTTTATGCGGTTTCATTTCTCTCCCTCCGTCTTTTTGCTTACGCAAAAAGCCACCTCCCTCGTCAGAGGGAGGCAAGGGCGGTTATTAAATTTTCATCCCTACAAACCCCGATTGTCCGACTAAAAGCAAACAAGCTCTGCATAAGCTTAATTTTCGTGCCTTTGCAGAGCTTGTTTTTTTATTTTCTTCGATTAATCCGTCTTTTAGGGTGCTGTGTTTTTTACAGCCCCCTTAAATTTTATGACTGAATTTTCACCTTTAATCAATTAATTATTTTCGTGTTCGGGAGATTTTTCCGCTTCAAACCAGAAGCATACCCCGAAATCGGTATTATAGACGCCGCACTTATGTCCGTGGAGCTTCATTATTGCCGTAACTATCGACAACCCTAAACCGAAACGGGTGCTGTCGCGCTTGTGGGACTTATCCCCCCTGAAAAAGCTCTGCCAAATTTGCGGCATAACCTCTTCGTCGATGTGACTGCCTGTGTTAAACACCGAGATTCTGACTGTATCGCCCGAAATACTGCATTCGGTCCATACCTTGCCTCCTTCAGGCGTGTGTGCGACGGCATTTTCAAGATATGCTTTTAATACCTGTTCTGTCTGTAACGGGTCGGCGGTGATAAGGGTGTTTTCAGGCACTTTATTTTCGGTTTCGATATCCTTTCCCGCAAAAATGCGGTTAAGAGAGTCTTCGCAAAGCGAGTATATATCGAAGCTTTCTTTGTTTAGCGGAATCTGTCCCGATTCGTAGCGTGAAAGCTCTAAAATACTCAACACCAGCTTATTCATACGCCGGCTTTCATCGATAATTGTATTGCAGTATTCTTCCTTTGATTCGGGACTCACATTAAGCTTAAGACCTTCGGCATAGCCGCTTATTATCGAAATCGGAGTTTTAAGCTCATGGGAGACATTGGCAACAAAACCTCGGCGCATAATATCAAGCTGGCGCTCAAGCTCAATATCCGAGCGAAGCCGTGCGTTGGTTTCTTCAAGGTCGGAGAGAGCGGTGCTGAGCGAGGCAGAAAGCTCGTTGACCGAATTCGCCAACTGACCTATTTCGTCACTTCGGTTTACCGTTAGCTTTCGGCTGAAGTCAAGCTGTGTCATATCCTTGGTTATCTCGTTCATTTCGGCGATGGGCTTTGAAAATTTCCGCGCAAAATTAAGCACCCATATAACCGAAATTATAAGGCAAATAACCGAAATTATAACAATAAATTCGTTAGCAATAGATGCAGAGTTTGAAATCAGCTGTTTTTGTACCCGCACCTCAGCAAAGAGACTGTTGCCGATTTGCTTGCGGCAGAGCAGATACTCGTTTTGGTCAAATTTACGGACAGCGGTTTCAAATATTATATCGCCCGAAATCCTCTCGCTTTTTATGGTGGTGAGTTCCTCATGGGTCATTACAAATTTGTCGCTTTTAAGCGAAAAGAAGTCCATCATCTGACTGCCGTGGGTGGTGTATAGTATCTTGCCGGATTCATTATAAACTTCAACATCAAAATTGTACTTTTCGTTAATATCCGAAAGGGTTTTCACTACCTGAGAGGAATCGTTAAAGTTAAGCTCGCTTACAACCAAGAGCTGTTCGCTGAGCGACCTTTTTTCCTTGAGGCTGAAAAACTTTACCAAAAGTGCGACATTAGAAAGACAAAGCACCAGGACGAATGCCGCAAAAATTGCCGCAATTCTGATGAAGATATTAAACCAAAGCTTGTTTTTCAGTTCCTTAAGCTTCAAGCTTATACCCCATTCCGTAAATAGTTTTAAGGTGGGATGCTCCGTAGTCGCCAAGCTTGGTGCGAAGCCTTGCTATGTGTGAATCAACCGTCCTTGAATCGCCCAAATAATCGTATCCCCAAATTGCGTTAAGCAGCTGGTCGCGCGTAAGCACCCTGCCGGAGTTTTCGTATAAATATGATAAAAGCTCGAATTCCTTTAAGGTAAGCTCAAGGGGCTCGCCGTCAACAAAAGCCGTAAAGGCATTACTGTCAATGACAAGTCCTTTTTGCACCATGTCTTCGCTTAGGGGTTGTCCCGAAGCACGCTTTAAAAGCGCTTCAACCCTTTTTACCAAAACAGCGGGGGAGAAGGGCTTTGTAACATATTCGTCAATCCCCGATTCAAAGCCGGTAAGCAGGTCAAATTCCTCCGCACGGGCGGAGAGCATAATTATAGGCATATCGCTTTTTTTGCGTATTTCGCGGGTGACCTCCCAGCCGTCAATCTCGGGCATCATAATATCTATTATAGCAAGGTCGATAGTATTGTCGGCATTAAAAATGTCAAGAGTCTCTTTTCCGTTTGCCGCGCAAACGGTTTCATATCCCGAGGCGTTTAAAAAATCCGACACCAACTTTACGATTCTTTCCTCATCATCGGCGATAAGTATTTTTTTCTTTTCCATTTTTATTCCTCCCCTCGTCAACTTCATTTTAAAATAAATATTTTCCCATTGTATTAATAATTTGTAAATTAGTTAAGCTTTTCTACTTTGCATTCACTGTAATAATGTAAAAGAATCTCCTTAAAATCACTTCCTTGCTTTGCCATATAATCGGCTCCGTACTGGCTCATTCCCACCCCGTGACCGTAGCCGTATACAGTAAAAGTAAATTCACCGTCCTTATAAGATATTTCAAAGTTTGAGGAACGCAGTGAAAAAACAGAGCGTATTTCCGCACCGCTTAATTTCGTGCCGCAAATCTCTATGCTTGTAACTGTGTTTGAAGGGGTGCGTTCGGTTTTTCCGAAATATTCTGATGCTTCACCTGAAACCGTTACTTTTTCGGAAAGCCTTTGCTTTACCTCATCGGCGGAAAATACCGCTTTTGAGATATAGTCGGGGGATAGGGTATCGCAGGGACTTGCAACCGATTTTAAATACGGATAATCTCCACCCCATACATTATTGCAGTCCTCGGTTTTGCCCGAAGAAATTGCATGATAGACGGCTAAAATTGGCTTACCGTTGTAGGTCACCGCTAAATTTTTTACATCTTCTATTGCGTTTTTAAGTTTATTGCAATATTCATCCGCCTTATCACCCCATTTTTCGCGTGCTTTTTCCTCTGTAATGAAGCTTTGGTCACTTTTAAAATCGGTTGTAATGTCAAAATCCTTGTCCGCATTTTCTGTACGGCGGTAACAGGCAAAGGTGTATGCTGCTACAGCCTGTGCTTTCAGTGCCTCTGCATCGTATAAAGCGGGCATTTCGGCGGCGAGCACCCCGAAGATGTATTCCTGTACGGGCATTTCGGTCACGGTTTCGGTTTGACTGTCCAAAATTCGGAAGGTTTCGGCGGCATATGTATTATCCTCGGTGATTACAGCTGAAGCCATAGCAGAGGTTGCCGCAACCGTTTCCGGCTTTTTTAAAACACCGAGCGGCAGTACCGTCATAAATGCTAATATAAAAATTGCACATACGATTATTTTCTTCATATTTCCACCCCTTTTATTATCTTGTGATTGACTTTTTAAACCTTAAGCTATAAAATATACGGTGTATATGTAAAAATTTTATGATGAAAATTTGTATTTAATTACTTTTGAGGTGTTAAATAATGAAATATAAAAAAATTGTCCTGTTTTTTTGTGTTGCGTTGCCGTTGAGCGTGTTGCTTCGCACCTTGCAACTCTTTTTCACGGTCGAAACCGAAACAGGTTTTTTTAAAAGCGAATACAAAACAGCAGGATTTTATTTGCTTGTAATTATTATTGCCGCCTGTGCCAGCCTTGCAATCATTTGCTTTACGGGGCACAGAAGACCCGAGCACCCGCCTGAAACAAATATTTTTTTAGCTTTAAGCTCAATTCTTGCGGCATTGGGTGTTGCTGCGGGAGTTTATGATACAAGACTTACGGGTGTTGTAACTCCGTGGCAAAGCGTATTGCTTACCCTCACGGGTGTTATGGCGGCGGTATATTTTATTTTATTTGCAATTTCCGGATTTGCAAAAATTAAGCTTTCCCCGTTGCTTTCGGTTTTACCGCCTCTTTATTTTATTATGAAAACAATCAGTTCATTTACCGCAATTTCTTCGCTTGCTCTTATAAGTGATAATATGTTTATTTTGTCTTCTCTTTGTGTTATGCTGATTTTCTTCATAAATTTCGGTAAGCTTTATAACGGTATCGATACCGAGCAAAATTTTCGTAAGCTTATGGCTTCGGGGCTTGTATCGGCGGTGCTTTGCTTTACTCAGGGCATACCGCATATTATCATAAACCTTGTGACGGATAACGGTTATCTTCACACTTCTAACGCGGCTAATTTTTCGGTTTTAAGCTTTGGAATATTTATCGCCGTTTTTACCTTTTCGCATTTTTCGGCTAATAATATTAAGGTTGTATGCTCACACGAAGCAATTAAAACTGCCGACGAAGGTTTTTTCTTAGATTAGGTGATAATTATGAGGATGAGAAAAAAGAAATACCTTGACGAAAGACTCGAAGCGGTAGCCGATATACTTTTTATCAGCAATATTGAAGATAGAAATTTTAACACCGCGGCAGGCAAAAAGGAGTTTATCAATTTTGATAAATGGTTTAACCGCAAAGCCCCTTATATGCTTGAAATCGGTTGCGGCAAGGGCGGTTTTGCCATGGAATTTGCCCGCCGAAACCCCGATATTAACCTTATTGCGGTTGAAAAGGATGCAAATGTTATAGTCTCCGCCTGTGAGAAAATCAAGGAAAACGCAATTACAAATGTGCGCTTTATAAAATGCAGTGCGGAATATCTGCCAAAATATATTAATCCGCATAGTATAGGGCGCATTTTCCTTAATTTCAGCTGTCCTTTCCCGAAAAACAAATACGCCTCTCATCGCCTTACGCATCCGCGCTTTCTTGAAATTTATAAAGAGCTGATGGCAGACGGAGCGGAAATTCATCAAAAGACAGATAATATGAAGCTTTTTGAATTTTCGATAGAATCGCTTACGAGCAGCGGTTTTGCGCTTAAAAATGTTTCGCTTGACCTACACAGCAGCGGCTTTGAGGGGAATATTGAAACTGAGTATGAGCATAAATTTTCGTCACAAGGTCTTCCGATATACCGCCTCGAAGCATATATAGCGGGAGGTAAAGCAGATGATTGATTTTAAGTTTGAGAAAATAGCTCCGATGTGTGCTGAGTTTGGAGCGGAGCTTGACGGCGAAAGAATAGAAAGACTTAATTTGTACGGCAATTTACTCCTTTCTTGGAATGAAAAAATAAATCTTACCGCCATAACCGAACTCGAAGAGGTCCTTTACAAGCATTTTTATGACTGTATTCTTTTTTTAAAGCATGTAAAGCTTAAAAAGAATGATTCGCTTATTGATGTCGGTACGGGAGCGGGTTTCCCGGGTATGGTGCTTAAGATTATGCGTCCGGATATTAAGGTGACGCTTCTTGACAGCCTTAATAAAAGGCTTGTGTTTTTGAATGATGTGATAGAAAAGACAGGTCTTTACGGGGTTAGTACCGTTCATATGCGCGCGGAGGATGCAGGAAAAAGTAAATTGCACCGTGAAAAGTACGACATTGCCTGTGCAAGGGCGGTGGCAGCTCTGCCTGCATTGTCGGAATACTGTCTGCCGTTTGTAAAAAAAGGCGGTAGCTTTGTTGCAATGAAGGGCGCTTCCGCTAATGAGGAAGCCGCCGCCGCGGTTAATGCCGCAAGGCTTTTGGGCGGTGAAAAACCTATTATTATATGCGAAACCCTAACGGGAAATGAGCAAAGAGCCTTTATCATCACAAAAAAAATATCGCAAACGCCGACAAAATATCCGAGAAAGCCCTCAGATATATCAAAACAGCCGCTTTAATGCGGCTGTTTTTGTTGTAATAAGACGATTTTGCCCGATGTGTTTTTCTTTACAAAGCTTCAAAAAGATGTAAAATAGAAGCGTAAGGAGGAATACGATGTATACTTTTCAGGATAAAAGGCTTGTTATGCTAAAACCCTCCGAAATAACGGCTTCACCCGACCAGCCTCGGAAAAGCTTTGACGAGTATGAGCTGAAACGCCTTAGCGACAGCATTAAGGCCAGCGGAATAATTCAGCCGCTTATCGTTCGAAAAGCCGAGAACGGTTATCGGCTTATAGCAGGGGAAAGGCGACTTAAAGCGGCTGTAATGGCGGGACTGCGCCGCGTTCCCTGTGTGCTACATAAAGCCGATGATGAAACTGCCGCACTTTATTCGTTGATTGAAAATCTTCAGCGCAGCAGTCTTACGGTTTTTGAGGAGGCGGAGGGTATAAACCGCTTGATTTACGAATACGGAATATCCCAGTCCGAGGCGGCAGCAAGACTCGGAATTTCACAGTCGAGCCTTTCAAATAAACTAAGACTGCTGAAACTGAGCGATAGTATTAAGGAACGAATAAGCTCCGCCGGTCTTACCGAACGGCATGCCAGAGCTCTTTTGAGGCTTTCCGAGGAAGACCGTGAGGAAGCCCTTGACCGAATAATAGCTCAGGGCTTGACGGTTAGCCAGACCGAGGAATATATTTTTTCTGTTATAAACCCACAGGAAAAGCCGAAACCTGTCACGCCGGATGAGCCTGTACGGAAATCGGCGATAGGCGATGTCCGCCTTTTTTCAAACAGTCTTTCAAAGCTGATATCAACCCTGCAAAGCTCCGGAATAGATGCAAAATCACGCAAATACGAAAATGACAAATATATAGAATTCAAGGTCAGAATACAGAAAAATTCCGATTCCGACCGCTATAAACAGTTAAAAATCTGTTAGAAATTTTTATATATCCCCTGTATAGATTTCTGACGGTTTTTAAATATCCATATTCATCCCCATAGCGAACCGCCCCGTTTTTCGGGGCGGTTTGCTTGTTAGATATTAGACATTAGACAACGGAAAGACACATAGGTCGTTGCCTACGGCGGGTAAATTTAGTATTTGTAGGGGACGGTGCCCACACCGTCCCGTTTACCATTTAACATTTAAACAGATAAAGTAAATTTAAAGTAAATATCTTTCTCATCAAGACGGTATTTTTCATCGAGGGCGGGGCCGCAGGAATTTGAGCCTATACCGGAAACCTTATAATCTACCCTTATGTGTGTGCCGTCAGATTTCTTAAGCTCATCTGTATGCTCGGCGGCGGCAAGTGCTTCGGTGCTGTGGTGGAGAACGCTGATTTCCATATTATCCGCGCTGAATTTAAGGGAATTATCTATGCTTAACAGCTTGCAGTCGGTGTGATTGCCGTGCTCTTGCGGACGGACATAATTTACATACTCCTTATCGGCGTTGCTTTCGTGGAAAGCAACAACCCCGTGGTGGGTCATATCGCGGTAGCTTTCAAGGGGGCCGTTTCCGAAGTAGGTAAAGCTGTCCCTCTCGTAAGGAAGCTTAAACTCAAAGCCAAGTCTCGGCAGCCAAATAACATTTTCCCTGATTTTTCCGTTAAGAGCTACATCAACAGAGCCGTCGGTGAAGAATTCGTAGGAAAGAGTGAAATTAAAGAAAGGCTTGCGCGAAACACCGGCAGCAGATGCGGTAAATACCGCCTTGTTTTCGGTTACTTCACAGGAATATACCTTTGTGAAAACACAGTCGAAATTTTCGCCCTGCCAGATATTCGTTCTGTCCCACAAGGCCTTCATATTGCGGTCGTTATCGGTTGTCGCACGGAAATAGGAAAGCTTTGCGGGGGCTTTAAGCTGTTCCTCGCCGCTTTTCACAATGCTTTCAAGCATTCCCGTCTGCTTTGAAAGGACATAACGGAAATTCTTCCCCTCGGCTACGGCTTCAAATTCACCGTTTATAAGATTAAGGGGTTGTTTTTCGGCTTCTGCCATAACAATGGGGACGGGGATTTCTTCTTGGAGACAGCCTACCTCAAAATTATCGGCATCGAACATTTTTACGGTTATGTAACAGCTTAATTTACAGCTTTCGGGCAGTTTAATAAGAGAAGCAAGGGTGAATTCTTCCTGCGGCTTTGTGTTAAGACGGACTATCTTTTTTTCAAGGCATTCGCCGTCTGCTGTGATTTCGTACTCAAAGGAATAACCGTCAAACGAGGTGAAGTCAAAGCAGTTTTTAAGCTTAAGCGAGCCATCCTCCCATCTTATGCGGAAAGGTGCATAGGTGTTTTTGATTTCATAAGTGCCTGCTTTAAAGGAACGGTCGGCAAATACCATACCGTCACAGCAGAAGTTACCGTCATGGGTGAGTTCGCCCTCAAAGTCGCCGCCGTACTTCTGCACGCCGTAATCAAGTACAACATGGTCTGCCCATTCCCAAATACAGCCGCCTATCAGCTTTTTGTTTTCGTATATCGCGTCCCAGTAATCCCAAACTCCGCCGGGGCCATTGCCCATAGCGTGGGCATACTCGCACATAAAGACGGGCTGTTTGATTTTATTGTCCTCCGCCCAGGCCTTTATCGTACCCACCGAGGGGTACATCATAGAGAAAACATCGGTATTGTCGGGCGTACCTTTTCTTGACGCGTCCTCGCAATGGGCAAGGCGAACCTTATCCCGCTCCTTCAGCCACTCTATCATATCATGTTGGTTTTCGCTGTATCCGCTCTCATTTCCCGTTGACCACATAATAATTGAGGAATGGATTTTATCCCGCTCATAGGCACGCTCCATACGGCTTAAAAACTCTTTTTTCCATTCGGGATTAGCGCAGGGCCAGTCGGGCGAATCAACATCAAAGCCGTATCCGACATTAGCATACCGCCTTACAAAGCCGTGGGTCTCGATATCGGTCTCAAGTATTACATAAAAGCCCATTTCGTCGCAATAATCAAGGAACTTCGGAGCAGGCGGATAATGTGAGGTTCTGATTGTGTTAATGTTAAGCTCCTTCATAAGCTTAAGGTCGCGGACATAATCCTCCTCCGGCATCGTCCAACCCTTTTCGGGGTGGGTATCGTGATGGTTTACACCCTTTAGCTTCACGGGTGTACCGTTTATTAAAAGCTCGTAATCGGGGGAAATTTCAATAGTACGGAAACCAACCTTGCGGGTTACGGTTTCCCCCGCGGCAAGGAACTTTACCGTATAAAGATTGGGCGTTTCAGCTGTCCAAAGCTTTGGTGTATCTACCGTAAAGCACAGCTTGCCGCCTAAAGATAAGCCGGTGGATAGCAGCGTTTCGCCGTCATAAAGCTCGGCGGAAAAATCCTTATCAGCCGTGCAGATTATGGTGTTTTCTTCTGTTCTTAAATCCAAATCAAAAATATGACCCTGCGGGCGGGAAAGAATGTAAATATCCCTGAAAATACCGTTATAACGGAAAGCGTCCTGATCTTCGAGATAACTGCCGCAGCACCATTTGCGCACATAAACCCTTATAACATTAGTACCCGAGCTTACAAATTCGGTTATGTCAAACTCCGCCATAAGACGGCTGCCCTCGGTAAACCCCACATATTTCCCGTTGATATACACCTCTGCTACGGAGGAAACACCCTCAAAAACGAGGTATGTATCTAAACTTCCGTCGGTCAGCTGAAAGCTCCTCTCATAAATGCCAACGGGGTTAATATCAGGCACATAGGGCGGGTCGCAAGGGAAGGGATAGTTAATATTAGTATAATTGGGATTTTCGTAACCCTTTAATTGCCAGCAGGAGGGAACTGTAATATTGTCCCATTCGGTTATTTCGCCTGCCTTGTCCCCGTTTTCAAAATACTTAAAGCGCCATTCGCCGTTAAGGTCGCACTTTTCGCTTCCCTCAGGGATATACCAGCTCCTCTGCTTCAGCCTGTTTTCACTTGTTTTAAGTGGATTTTCATATTTTCTCATACCGCACCTCAGTTACAGTTATTTAAAATTTTTTTATAAACCTTTACAAGCATAGGTCTAACCGCACACTTCCAAAGATACCTTAAAGGGTAGCTTGCCCTGTTTAAAATAATATAAAGCTTGTATTTACGGCTTGTTTCGCAGTCACAGTATTTCCCGTCTCGGAAAAAAGCCTTCATAACCCCTACAATCTGAGATTCCGTAATATACTCTTTAACAAATAGGTTATCCCCACGGATAATATAAGTGCCGTCTCTGCGAACCTTCAAAATACGGTGCAGCACAAGCTCTTTTTTATCCTTTACGCGGTAGAGCGGTGCATCTCCCGCCTTTAGGGGAAACCGAGGGCGTTTAATCACTACAATATCCCGCCCTTGACGCAGAAGCGGGCGCATACTCGTACCCTTTGTGCGGGTCATAACCTCATCCTGCGTTTTAAGCAGCTCTTCGGCATTTTTAAACTCTGTTTCCGACATTATTCTATTACATCCGATTCTTTCAGCCTTGAGATAAATTCCTTAACAGTGTTACGAAGATTTTCCAAGGTGACACCCTCGTATTCCTCTTGCATTGATGCAACTATTTCCTCTTCTGTAACATCATTTTTAAGCATATTAAATATATATGCTCCCGTATCGTTCATCTTGATAAAGCCGCCGAACTTCTCAGCGTCCTCTCCCACAGCGACCGCAACAATTTTATCGGCAACCTTGTTTGTAACAAAAATATACTTGAGCTTCATAAAGCAACTCCCTAAAGTGTGATTTTAGCTAAAATCATTTTACACTATTAAAAAATACTTGTCAATCGTTAATAAGCATTATACGGCATAAAAAAACAAGACTTATGCAATAATCCCCACCGTAATTCCGAATACGAATTCCGCATTAAAAAAGCCCTCCCCTTTCGGGAAAGGCTCGGCAAATCAGAGGGATCATATCACCCAATTATTAAAATCCTTATCCTTTGCCATCAGGTCGGCAACGGTGTAGGAGCTGAAAAATTCGTTTATTACACGGTTTAATTCCTTCCACATAGGAAGTGTGCGGCAGCTCTCGGCAAGCTCACAGGGAGGCGCACCCGGTTTAAGGCATGCGACAGGGGCGAGCGTACCCTCGGTAACCCGTAGGATTTCGCTCACCTTATATTCATCGGGCTCGCGGCAAAGGCGGTAGCCGCCGCCCTTGCCGTGCGCTCCCTTGACAAGCCCCGCTTTTGAAAGGCTCGTCATTATTCCTTCGAGATATTTTTGTGATATATTCTGTCGTTCGGTTATCGCCTTTAAGGGGATAAACCCTTCCGCTTCGTGCTCGGCAAGGTCGATCATAACCCTTAGAGCGTAACGCCCTCTTGTCGATACGGTCATAGCTTATTCTGCAAAAAGCGGAGTGGATAAATATCTGTCGCCCGTGTCGGGAAGCAGAACCACAATGGTTTTGCCCGCGTTTTCTTCTCTCTTTGCAAGCTCGACCGCCGCATACAACGCCGCGCCCGAGGAAATTCCTACAAGCACGCCCTCGCTTTTTCCGATTTCCTTTCCGAAAGCAAACGCGTCATCGTTCTCAACAGGTAAGATTTCATCATAAACGCCGGTATCAAGCACATCGGGAACAAAGCCCGCGCCGATACCCTGAATTTTGTGCGCGCCCGACGGTTTTCCCGAAAGTACTGCTGAAGAAGCGGGTTCTACAGCTACCACCTTTACCTGCGGCTTTTTAGACTTTAGGTACTTGCCGACGCCCGTAACCGTGCCGCCTGTACCTACGCCCGCAACAAAAATATCAACCTCGCCGTCGGTATCCTCAAAAATTTCAGGACCTGTGGTTTCAAAATGCGCCTTCGGGTTTGCGGGGTTTACAAATTGCCCGGGGATAAAGCTGTTAGGTATTTCCTTGCTCAATTCGTCTGCCTTAGCGATAGCACCCTTCATTCCCTTTGCACCGTCGGTAAGCACAAGCTCGGCACCGTAGGCTTTCATTAACTGTCTGCGTTCAACCGACATTGTCTCGGGCATAACAATAATTATTCTGTAGCCCCGTGCGGCGGCGACCGCGGCAAGACCTATTCCCGTATTGCCCGAGGTCGGCTCGATTATAACCGAGCCCTCCTTTAGCTTTCCGCTTTTTTCGGCGTCGTCTATCATCGCCTTTGCAATGCGGTCCTTAACAGACCCCGCCGGGTTAAAATATTCAAGCTTTGCCAAAACCTTAGCCTTAAGGTTATACTTTTTCTCAATATGAGTCAGTTCCAAAAGCGGAGTTTTTCCGACAAGCTGATCTGCAGATGTATAAATATTTGACATTTTAAATTACTCCTTTAAGATTTATTTTACAAGTTCAAAGCCGTGCTCAAGGTCGGCTATTATATCGTCAATATGCTCGGTTCCTATTGACAGACGGACGGTATTAGGCTTAATGCCTATACTTAAAAGCTCCTCTTCGCTTAGCTGTGAATGGGTTGTAGAGGCGGGATGAATTACAAGGGACTTCACATCCGCAACATTTACAAGCAGGGAGAAAAGCTCAAGCGACTCGGTGAACTTGCGGGCCTTTTCCGCTCCACCCTTAATTTCAAAGGTGAAGATTGAGCCTGCTCCCTTTTTAAAGTAGCTGTCATACAGTTCTTTTTGTCTGCCCGTCGCAAGTGAGGGATGATTTACCTTCTCAACCTGCGGGTGGTTTTTAAGGAAATCCACAACCTTAAGGGCGTTTTCAACATGCCGCTCAAGTCTCAGCGACAGGGTTTCAAGACCCTGCAACAGCAGGAAGGAGTTAAAGGGCGAAATGGTCGCGCCTTGGTCTCTCATCAAGGTTGTGCGAAGCTTTAAAATGTAGGCAAGATTGCCGCAAGCCTCGGTAAACACAACGCCGTGATAAGAGGGGTTGGGCGCTGAAAGTCCGGGGAACTTATCGCTTGCTGCCCAATCGAACCTGCCCGAATCGACTACAACGCCGCCCATTACCGTGCCGTGACCTCCGATAAACTTTGTAGCCGAGTGCACCACAATATCCGCGCCGTGCTCAATCGGTCTTAAAAGATAGGGGGTGGCAAAGGTGTTGTCAACAATAAGTGGTATTCCGTGGCGGTGGGCGATTTCGGCGAGACCTTCAATATCCGCAATGTCGGAATTGGGGTTGCCGAGGGTTTCGGCATAGATAAGCTTTGTGTTGGGTCTGATGGCTTTTTCAAGTGCCTCGAAATCATCGGGCGCGGCAAAGGAGGTTTCAACCCCTTGGTCCTTTAAGGTGTTGGCAAATAGGTTATATGTGCCGCCGTAAAGGTTAGAGGAGGAAACTATGTGGTCGCCTGCACGGGCGATATTCTGCACTGCGTAGGTTATCGCCGCAGAGCCTGACGCTGTAGCTAATGCCGACGCACCGCCTTCAAGGGCGGCTATGCGCTTTTCAAATACATCCGAGGTGGGGTTCATAAGTCTTGTATAAATATTTCCGCCCTCGGACAGTCCGAAACGGCCCGCCGCTTGGGCTGAATCCTTGAATACATAGGAGGTTGTCGCGTAAATCGGTACGGCTCTGGCGTCCGTAGCGGGGTCGGGACTTTCCTGACCTACATGCAGTTGTAAGGTTTCAAATTTGTAATTGCTCATTTTAAAAATTTCCTTTCGTTAATAAATATGCCAGGCTGGCGAGAGTCGAACCTGTTACGGTTTGGGTGTCCGACTTTTCCCGCCCGCTTTGCACTCATTTTTGAAATACCGCGTATTCCTGCAAATTCGTGACTTCGCAGGACGAAAAAAGGCGGAGACACAAACTCTTCGACCTGCCATTTAGAAGAATTTTGATTCGGGCGAAGTCGAAGAACGCAGCAATACCAGCGTATTGCAAGTGATGAGACAAGTACGAACAAAATTATTCAAATGTCAGGCGCGACGGGTTCGACTCCCGTCAGCCTACATCGGCACATTCGCCCGAAGCGGAAATTTGCTCTTACAAGAGATTCAAAAATGTTTACTTTAAATTTCATATCATTTACCTACCAATCCGATATGTTGGTAGAATTATACCACCGTTTTCCTATTATGTCAATAGGAAAATCGAAAAAAATTTTAAAATACTTGAAAATAAGGTATCAAGGTTATATAATTTAATAAAAAAATATATATTTAAGGAGCGAGCTTATATGGTTACATTAAAAAATGATGTTATGTCGGTCGAAATAAGCGAAAAGGGCGCAGAAATGCGTAAGGTCACAGTAAACGGCGAAGAGCGTCTATGGGGCGGCGACCCTGCTTTCTGGACGGGGACTGCTCCTGTTATGTTCCCGATATGCGGCGGTCTTCCGGATGATGAATTTACATATAAAGGCAAGAAATATACCCTTGGCAAGCACGGATTTGCACGGCTTATGGATTTTGAGGTTGAAGAAGAGAACGGACTGTCGGCAACATTTTTGCTTAAAAGCAATGCCGAAACCCTTAAAATGTACCCTTGGGAATTTGAATTCCGTGTTATTTATTCGCTTAAAGGTTCGTGCATAAAGATAGATTACAGTGTTAGAAATCTTTCAGCAGATACTATGTATGTGTCCCCCGGCGCGCACGAGGCGTACGCCTGCCCCGAGGGAATAGAGGACTATGATGTGATTTTTGAAAAAAAGGAAACCCTTTACTCCTGTGTTCTTGACGGAAATCTTATTTCGGAAAAACGCATACCTATAATAAAAGATACCGATACTTTGCCTCTGTATTACAGCTATTTTGCGGTAGATGCGCTTGTTTTCAAGGATTTGAAATCCCGTTTTGCAACACTTCGCAATCGAAAGACGGGGAAAAGCACATCGGTAAGCTTTGAGGGCTTCGATTATTTCCTTTTATGGACAAAGCCGAATGCGGGGTATATATGTATGGAACCGTGGACGGGTATTCAGCCGAGGTTAGGCTCTGATAAGGATATAACAAAAAAAGAGGGCATAACTGCGTTAAAGTCGGGTGACACACTTAAGCTTACCCATTCAATTTACTATTAATTTAAAGCTTAGCAATGTCGGCGAGAGGCGAACCCGTTACGGTTTGGGACACCGCCTTTTCCCGTTGGCTTTGCTTATGTGGAAGGAATATAAAGGGAAGGAATATGATAAGAACATTTTTGTTTTTCGCGTTCGGATATTTTTCGGGCAGTATTCTCTTTGCCCGTGTTTACGGTACGCTTTTTAATAAGGATATTATAGAAAAAAGCAAGGATAAAAACCCCGGCACGGCAAACGCCTTTATGCACGGCGGTATGCTTTGCGGAATACTTACCCTTGTGGGGGATATTTTAAAGGGCTTTCTGCCTGTCTTCCTGTTTTTAAAGGCTTCGGGAGGAGCCGTCGGCTTTGGAATAGCCCTTGTACTTGCCGCTCCTGTGCTCGGGCATAACTACTCGGTTTTTTACCGCTTTGAGGGCGGAAAGGGTATAGCGGTTTCGTTCGGCTGTCTTTTGGGACTTTTGCCAATGGCTTTGCCTGTACTTATTTTGGCGGTATGCTATATTACGCTGTCGGTAATTGTCCGCATTTCTCCGCATTTTTACAGAACCCTCGCGGCATATTCCGCCGCGGCGGCAATGGACCTATTCTTAGTTCCCGAAGCAGGAATAAGAACGGGTATGGCGCTTATCGCCGCGCTTATAATTATTAAGCATTTAGCAAGTACTGAAGAAAAGATGAAATTCAGTATATCTCTTCCTGCGGCGGATAATTTGAAGAAAATTATAAGGAAAGCGAAATAGTGTGAAGCAGCTTTACGGCGGGGAGTATATCACTTTCGGCAATTCCTGCAAAGCAAAGCCGAACGCAACCTCTTTCCCTTGCGGGCAAGAGCCTTAGCCCCTTTTTTGCGGCGGCGGTGCAAATATCTGCGCTTTCGGCTTCAATTTTAAGGTCAAGCTCTGCGGTTATTGAAGATTCGTAAAGGGTAATCTCCGCAGACGGTATAATTTCCTTTACAGCACGGCTCAGGTATTGGCTTTTTGCGTAATACAGCTTGCGAAGCCTTCTTAGATGCTTTTCAAGCTCACCTGTCTCAATATAATTTTTAAGGGCTATCTGCTCTGTTTTTCCGCAGGTTTGGTTGTATATACCGCGGCGCTCGTTGAACTTGGGAACAAGCCTGTCGGGCAGTACCATATACGCTATTCGCACGCTTGGCAGTAACAGCTTCGAAAAACTTCCTATGTACACAGTGCTTTCAGGGCACTTTCCTTGAAAAGCCGTAACACTTCGCGCGGTATATCTAAGCTCGCCGTTATAATCGTCCTCGATTATAAGGCGGCTTTTTTCTTCTACCCACTTAACAAAGGCGGAACGCCGTGCGGAAAGCCCCGTCACGCTGATTTTTGAAAGTGCGGAGGGCAGCAGCATTAATATATTAGCTTCACTTTTTTCAAGCTCCTCTGCCGTAGCACCGTTTTTATCACTCGGCAGGGTAAAGGAGCTTATGCCGTAATCCGAAAAGATAAGCCTTGCCTGTTCAAATCCGCCGTTTTCAAGACCTACCTTGTTATCTCTGCCGATAAGTCCGCAAAGAATATTAAGAAGCGGTCCTATTCCTGCGCCGATTATTATGTTTTCGGGATTTGTACGAACGCCGCGTGCCTTATAGGAATAAGCCGCGAGAGCTGTGCGAAGTCCCGACTCGCCCTGCGGGTCGCCGTAGGATATAAGCTCATCGGTGTTGCGGAGAACCTCTCTTACCGTCTTTTTCCAAAAGGATATATCAGCTGCGGCGGAATCAATGCTCCGACCCGAAAAATCGTATAAAAAATTATTTTCGCTTTTCGGAATTTCTGCTGTTTTTTCGGTCTTCTTTGCCGCACCGCATATAAAATAGCCTCTTTGAGGGTGGCTTTCGGCTACTCCCTCTATGCATAATTTAATATAGGCGTTTTCCACCGTGGTGCGGCTGATATTAAGCTGTGCCGACGCCTCTCTTATTGAAGGCAGACGCTCGCCCTTTTTAATGCTGCCGTTTTCCACGGCGGTGTTTATTTGGGAATAAAGCCTATAATACATAGCGCCCGAGCCGTTTTTAAGGTTAATAAAATCCAGTAGCATAAAAAACTGTCCTTTTAAAAATAATTGAAATTGTCTATTTTTTCGCGTACACTTTGTTGCTATAATAATAGCACCTACCAAGCACATATGCAATACTTTTTACAAAATGGGGAGAATAAAATGAAAAAGACAACTCATCAAAAAATACTCGACATAACCTTTATAGCGCTTTTTGCGGCGCTGTGCTACATTGCGCTTACGGTGCTGTTTATTCCGTTCGCTAATATGTACATACATTTCGGAAACCTTATAGTAGTTTTGGCGGCTCTTTTAGTCGGCGGCTGGCAGGGGGGACTTGCGGGTTCAATCGGAATGGGATTTTTCGATATATTCAACGGTCACGCCGATTCCTCGCCTAAGACCTTTGTTTTAAAGCTTTTAATCGGTCTTGCTACGGGTCTTATTTATAACTTCTTTAAAAACCGTAAGAAATATCCCGCCGTTCCGCTTTATGTTTCGGGCGTGCTTTCACTTATGGTTTCCGCAGGACTTTTAGCTCATACCTTTACACAGAACGGCTCATACACAGGTAAAAGCGCGGTGCTCTGCCCGATATTCCTTGTAATCGGCATTATCTGCATTATATTCGGTCTGCTTAAAAATAAGCTTTCCCACAAAACAGCCTCGGCTGTTGTCGGAGCGTCCTGCGGTATGCTTGTGAATTTGATAGGTGAGACCGCTTGGAAATTTGTCACCTACCTGCTTGCAGGCTCAAGCTTTAAGGCGGCGCTTACCACCGCGGTTCTCGGGCAAGGCTCAACTCTTATAAACGCGGGAATAGCCATTGTAGGCGGCGTTGCCCTTTTCTGCGTACTTGAAAAGCCGTTTGAGAAAATACTAAACAAATAATTTATCCTTATAAACCAAAAAACCGAGGCTCGAAAACTGGCCTCGGTTTTTTAATATTAACGGTTATTGGTTTTTTTGAAAAAGTTGGGGTGTGGGTTGGCTCCCTCTGACGAGGGTGACTCCTCACAGTGTGAGGAGATGTCACGAAGTGACAGAGGAGACCGCCGCCGTCAGCGGCTGTCGAGCAAAGCGAGACTGAGGGAGAGAAAAGGGTGCGGTTTTATGCGGTTCTATTTCTCTCCCTCCGTCTTTTTGCTTACGCAAAAAGCCACCTCCCTCGTCAGAGGGAGGCGATAAGTGTTAAAATCCAAACATTGGGAATAAAACCCAGTTATTTAACCTCACAATTTTTAATTGCGTATTCAAGCAGGGTATTTATCAGCTCATTTCTTGAACGGTTGGTTTCTTTTGACAGCGCGTCTAAATCGCTGACAGTCTTATCTTTTATTCGTATTGAAAAGGTTTTATAACCGTCTTCGCCCTTTAGAGATTTTTTATTGATAATAAGTTTTTCTTTCATTTTAAACACCCACCAATATTATGCCTTGACGGATGTTATAATTATATGTTATAATTTATAACATATAATTGAAATCATTTTAAACGGAGCTGAAATTTTGATTATAGATGTTACAGGTATTGAGTTAATCCCCGGAAATAACGGAGAGGATTGCCCCGGTAACGGAGAACATAAAGACGAAAACGGGGATTACATAGAATGTTGCTGTGATGAATGTGATTATATGATGTGCTGTCTGCCCTCGCAAACCGAGAAAATGTGTGAGAAATGCAATGACGGTGAATGTCCGCGTGCGAATTTAGACATTAGACGGTAGGGGAGGGGGGGGGGGGCCCCCCCCCTATTTTTTTTAAAAAAAAGTGCGGGGG
>JBGUUB010000005.1:0-1688 GCA_045133355.1 Acutalibacteraceae bacterium | reverse complement strand
GACCGGGTGGACCTCTCCGCCGAAACTGGGGGTTATTATTTTGCCAGTTTTCTTGTCTTTATAGGTCGCGAGGTGTACAGAATCAGTATCACAATAGCAGAATCCGGTAGAGGCGTTAACGCCCCGGTTTAATTCCCGCCTGGCGTATGCTGTCACAAATGCCGCAATTGCAACGTTATTACATTTATCATGCTCAATCTTTTTGTCTCCGCTTTCGTCTTTCATGGTCGGATACTTGACGATTTTATTTTCAGCATCATAAACGGCCTGCTTTCGGCACCGGTCCGGGTTGAGGCCGAATTTTCCATAACTGGAATTAAGCATCAACTTGTCAACCTGACGGAGACCTCCGGTGTCCTGCTGTTTCCTGTCTCCCCAGTATTTAACGAAATCATGAAACAGTAAATCGTCTGAGTGTGCCCAGCGGTAACCCTCGATGAATGTTAAATCATCTATCCTATAGTTTTCTATGATCGTCTCATAGTCGATTGAGGTTATAGTAATAATGCCGTCATAACTGTCCTCGACCCATTGATTATTTGCTCTCAACGTCGGGAGTTTACCGTTCAATTTCTGACCACGAAACGTAAAGGACGCAATCCATAAATACCCGCCGATTTCTGAAAAATCGTGCATTTTCGTCGGATAATATACCGGATACGGGTAACGATCCATGACCGAGGGATATAAACTATTCACATCGTATACAACCCCGGCCCCTACTTCCTGCTCTTGAATATCCGGGTTCACCCATGAGATACCGCCGCAGTAGGCCCGGCGGCAGAACGCCTCAACTTCGTCATGGTCCCGCATATACATGATACCCAGTTTCCGGAAGTTATCGCAGACAGTCTTTTTTAGCATTTTGAACGCATCCGCAGGTGCCGTGAGTTCGGTCAACCCTTGGTCAAAATGGATTTTCAAGGCCCGGGCTACAATCTCGGTGTCATTATGGATGTATGCTAATTCCGTCTCGTTTGGGATATAGCCCTCGGGCCGGGGCATGGTATAGTCTATCTCACCCTTTAAAATCGGCAGTTTATAAGACTGGGCGATGACTTTAACCGACAAAGGGATTTTTTTAAAGGAATCCCGGAATTTGATTTTTACGCCTGTTTCGGTTATGATCTTTCCTGTAAACCATATTCCCGAATCGGTAATCAAAAAGTTCATAGTCTTTGGCAGTTTCACAAAACGAGATTCCGCAACCCATTGATAACCGGAGCGGAGGAGATAGTCGAGGATGTAAGAGCCGTCAAATTTGAGGTTGTGAAAATAGAGGGTTGTGTCCTCCGTGATGGACGACAGCCCCTCGTCGATGCTGGTGAACGTTTTGTGCTCCAGCGTGTATATGTCGCAGAGGTCGAACAGCCAAACGGCCATTTCATCCCCACGCTTGATTGTCTCAAAATCCCCGACTAGCTCCGCCATTGTTACCACTCCAAAATATTCTGAATGACTGTCCCTCGGGCACCTATCTCCCCATAATAATAAACGTCCAGGCTTTCCCCGCCTGATTTACGCATAATCCATTTTGCGGACCTTTTTTCTAATTTCTTTATGGCCTTTGATACATCACTTTCGGGAAACGCGCTTTCCGGGTTGTTGCGTAATGCCTGTATGAGGTTTGCGGCGTACTGCTCGGCCTTTTCCTTTAATGCCAGTTTGGGCTTATCAGCCAGCCGGGC
>JBGUUB010000004.1:0-25846 GCA_045133355.1 Acutalibacteraceae bacterium | reverse complement strand
GGGGTAGTTAATTTTTGTGCAAATCAAAAATTTCATTTTTTCGAAAATTTTTGAAAATAATTTTTGGTAATTCGAAAAAACGTGAAAAAGGTTGTTTTTATGGAAAATGAAAGCCAAAAAAGCAAAAAAGAGCTTAGGCTCGCCGAGCTGTCCGAGATATTTTCGGGCGTTGACGAGGAACAAAAAAAACTGATTTCGCCGTTGATTGACGAGGTCGTGTTCTTGGAGGGTGAGCTTGATTATCTGAAAACGTTGCCGCAAATCAGAGTACATCCGCAGGACCCTACCCGGCAGAAAATCACGGACGCGGCGCGGCTATACAAAAAGCGGCAGGAAAGTTATATGAACGCCGTCCGAATCCTGCTGAGCGTGCTGCACAAGGTTGAAACCTCGGAGCAAGACAGGCTGGCGGAGCTGCTGAAACAATTCGAATGAGTACATTTATTGAAGAATACTGGTATTTAATCAAAGGGCGGCATATTGTTGTCGGCTACTGGGTCAAACAGCAGGTTAAAAATTTAATTGAAGATTTGCAAAACCCCGCGTATATTTACGACACTACCGAGGCCCACAAGCGATTTAAGTTTCAGGAAACTTTGTGTTTGCAGTCGAAAGCGCCGTACTACATGAAGCCATTAACTCTTTTCCCTTGGCAAAAAGCATGGTGGGAGCCGATATACAGTTTCAAAATGGCAGACACGGGCTTGAGGCGGTTTACCGAAGGATTGCTTGAGGTCGCCAGAAAAAACGGCAAATCAACAATGTTTGCCGGAGACGCAAATTACGATTTGTTTGTCGGGGAGGGCGGTATGGATATTTGCTGTGCTTCCAATGACGACAGGCAGGCGCGGCTGATATGGTCGGAAATTGCGGGAATGAGGTCACGCCTCGACCCTAAAAAAGCAATCACAAGTCAAAATTTGATTGAAATAAAAAACAGAATTAAAAATACAACCGTCTTTCGTCTGAGCAGTAAAACGCAGAACAAGGACGGTTTTAATATATCAAAAGTATTATTGGATGAAAGCCACGATATAAACGAGCCAAACGGTCAGTCAGAAGTTGCCGAGGCTTGTTGGCGCGGAATGTCCTCAAAGGAAGAACCGCTGTTTTTAAACTGCTCAACGCAGGGCTTTAACCGTGACTGTTATCTTGACAAACAAATCGAATATGCGAAAAAAGTAATCAGCGGTGAAGTGGACGATATCCACCTTATCGCTTTTTTGTATGAGCAGGATTCCGAACAGGAAATCTGGCAGGACAAAACTTCGTATGAAAAGTCAAATCCTTCCTTGCGCTACGGCGTTAAAAAAATAGCAAAGCTTGAGCGAGATGTTGAAAAGGCAAAAACCGACAAAGCAACGCGGATTCACTTGCTTGTAAAAGATTTCAATATTCCGCAGAGCACAGCCGAAAGCTGGCTAATGCTCGAGCTATATGACTATAAAACCGAAGCGGTCAATATGGATGAGCTTAAAGGCGCATATATTCTCGGCGCGGTTGACCTATCTGCAACCACCGACCTGACAAGCGCTAAAGCGTTGATAATGCTTCCGTATAGCAACAAAAAAATCGTACTATCTCATTACCGCATACCTGAATCAAAACTGACAAACAGCCCCGACAAAGACGCGGGCGCAAAGTATGAAGAATGGGCGAAAGCCGGATTATTAACCATTGACCCCGGCGACGAGGTTAATGTTTCGGGCGTTGCCGACTGGTACTATGAGCTGTACAAGAAATACAGGCTTAAACCGTATATGATCGGCTATGATGAACGCTATGCCAAAACGTTTATTGACCGTTGCGAAGAATACGGCTTTCAGACTGTAAAGCTGTATCAAGGTCGAGCACTCTCGGGAGCTATGAAACTGACCGAAGCAGAATTTCGGAGCAAGGTTATTAATTTTCAGCAGAATCCGATTGACAAATGGTGCTTGGGCAACTGCTGCTGTCGCCCTGATAACTTTGGCAATATTCAGCCGGTAAAGATACCGGGCGAACCGCACAAACGAATTGACGGCGCATTGACCTTCATCATGCTAAATGAGGTTTACCGCCGATATAAAGACGAATACATAAAACTGGTAAAAGGAGAGTAGAATGGGAATTTTTGACAAGCTGTTTCATCGACAGCCCAAAGGCTCGACGTCCGCGCCAATGCTGAACGGTTACGCGCCCTTATTTACTCAATTCGGGACAAATATATATGCTTCTGACGTTGTTCAGCAGGCGGTCAAGTGCATAGTTGACGAAATAAAAAAGCTCAATCCGACGCACGTCCGAAATATCAATGGCGATTCGGTCCCGCAGCGCGGCACGATTCAAGCCGTACTCGATGAGCCTAATCCGATCATGACAACAACCGAGATGTTGGAAAAAGCGGCGTGGCTGTTAATGCTGAATTACAACGCGTTTATTATTCCCGTGTTCCGCACTTGGCGTGACGAAAACACAGGCGAGGAACGGCGATATTATGAGGCATTATATCCGATTCAGCCAACGCAGGTCAATTTCATGGAAGCACCGACGGCAGACGGAGGAAAGCGACTGTATGTTCAGTTTTATTTTGCCAACGGCTACGACACAACAATCCCATATGATGATGTAATTCCGCTGAAATATAATTACTCGGTCAATGAGTATATGGGCGGCAATCAGTTCGGACAGCCCGACCATGAACCGCTGTTGAAAACGTTAAATTTAAATCATCAGATGTTACAGGGCGTCGCAAAGGCTCTTAATATGTCCTACGCGATAAACGGTTTTATAAAATATAATACCTTTTTGGACGAAGATAAAATGGCGAACGCGCGCCGCGAATTCGAGCGCAAGCTTGCTAACAACGAGGACGGTTTTTTGCCGATTGACCTCAAAGCGGAGGTTCAGCAGTTTAAGCGCGACGTTAAATTGATTGACGCGGACACGCTCAAATTTATCGACGAAAAAATATTGCGTTACTTTGGCGTGCCTCTTTCGATTCTGTCGGGAGATTATTCCAAAGAAACATATGACGCGTTTTTCCAAAAGACGCTCGAGCCGATTGTAAAAAGCTTTTCGCAGGCGTTCACAAAGCATATGTTCACGCGCCGTGAGAAGTCCTTCGGCAATAAAATCGAATTTTACCCCGACGACCTAATTTTCATGTCCGTCAGCCAAAAAATGGAGCTGATAGACAAGCTTGCGCCCACAGGCGGTTTATACGAAAACGAAAAACGAACCTTGCTCGGCTTGCCGCCACTGATTGATTTGGTCGGAAAACGATATATGTCATTAAACTGGATCGACGCAAACAACGCCGAACAATATCAGGTCGGCAAAGTCAACGTCGATGTTGTAGACGAAAATAAAACGGTAACGGAGGAATAAATATGCCTAATCTTAAAAATCAGCTTATACAGCGTTCATATGATTTTGAAGTCCGCGCAGAAGAAAATGCAGACGGTGAAAGAATCATAACAGGGCGCCCGATTGTATACGATTCGCGAACGGATATCGGCTGTTTTGATGAAATAATCGACCGTGGCGCGCTTGACTCTGCGGATTTAACAGATATCCGCTTTTTGGTTAACCACGACACGCGCATGATACCTCTTGCGCGGTCACGCAGGAACAACGGCAACAGTACAATGCAGTTAACGCCCGATTATGAGGGCTTGAATATAAACTTCGTAAAGCTCGACGTGGAAAACAATTCCACGGCACGGGCTTTATTTTCTGCCGTAAAACGCGGCGACATAAGCGGAATGTCGTTTATGTTCTCCGTTGACGCCGAAAACTGGGAGAATTTGGAAAGCGATCATCCCACGCGGCATATTACAAAAATTGGTTCAGTTGTCGAGGTCAGCGCGGTAACATTCCCCGCGTATGACGCGACTTCTATAAACGCCCGCAGCAAGGAGGAGCTGGACAGCGCACGATCTGCTCTGGAGAGAGCAAGACAGCAGCGGGGACAATCTGTGGACACAGATTCTTTGGAGCTTGAAAAAGCAAAATTCAATTTTAAATTAAAATTTGGAGGTTCGAAATGAAGAGAAAAAAGTTTCTCGAAAGAAAATTAAACCGTTTGATCGGTAAAAAGAAAACCCTTGCAGAGCGCTGCGACGCTTCCACCGACGCGGCAGAGGTCAGAGCCCTCACCGAACAGCTCAACGACATTAACGACGAAATCGACGAAATCCGCGAGGAAATTTCCATGCTTGAAGCAGAGCAGAGAGAGCAGCCACAGCCGGAATCCGAGGAGGACCCTGAGCCTCAGCCTGAGCCCGAACAGAGAATGGCGCCGCCTGCCGGTGCTGAACTCAGAAACGGCACAATTCTCGGCGCGTTTTCTATGGGTAACGGTCAGACTGAACAGAGAAATCTCTGTCAGAGTGAAACAATGGAGTATCGTTCCGCATTTATGGCTTTTGCTCAGAACGGAACACCCATTCCGGTAGAACTTCGCTCAGGCGACGCAATCAGCACGACCGACACACAGGCGGCGGTTCCTGTCACAATCGTGCGCGAAGTTATCAACAAAATCCGCGTTCGTTACGGCAACCTTTACAGCAAGGTAAGAAAGCTTGCTGTTCAGGGCGGCGTAGAGTTTCCCATCGGTGACCTTGAGGCAGACTTCCACTGGATCACCGAAGCAACCGTATCGCCCGACAAAAAGCTCGATAAACTCGGTACAATCTCATTCAAATATCACACTGCGGAGATCAAGATCGCCCAGACCTTCCTTTCTTCAATCGTGACAATGACCGAGTTTGAAGCAAAGGTAACTGAGGTAATCGTTACCGCCTATCTTAAGGCTATGGACATCGGCATTGTAAGAGGTTCGGGCAAAGGTCAAATGCTCGGTATTCTCAACGACGAAAGAATCATCAATAATTCAGGTCACACAATCAGCATGACCGCCGCTCAGTTTTCTGACTGGCAGCAGTGGCGCAAGAGATTCTTTGCAAAGCTGCCCCTCGGCTACCGTGACGGCGAGTTCATCTTCCCGCTGTCAACTGTAGACACATACCTCGAAACCATGCACGACGCTAACAACAATCCCGTATTCAAACAGACTACAGGGCTTGAGGTCAACGACGGCGACGCAATGGATCCGAACGGCAGATTCTTCGGCAGAACAATCTCACTCGTTGAGCCTACCGTTCTGCCTGATTTCGATTCCGCAAGCAGCGGCGATGTTGTCGGCATTTTCTGGCAGCCTATCGAATACGGAATCAACGAGAATTTCGGCTTCACAATGCGCCGTTATTACGATGAAAACACCAACAAATGGGTTGACAAGGCTCTTGTTATCGTTGACGGCAAGGTGCTCAACCCTGAGGGTTTCTACCTCATCACAAAGGCATAAGGGGGATTATATATGACTAATCCCGAAGCATTAAAGGCGCTTTATGCTGCGCTGGGCGGCAATCCCGCAGACGTAGCAAACATGGACACCAATCCCGATGTAATCTATGCAATCGCGACGCTGATCTCTGGCGGCGCGACAAATCCGCTCCCTGCGGTAACAGCGGCAGACAACGGCAAGGTGCTCACCGTTGTAAGCGGAAAATGGGAGGCGGCAGCGCCTTCCAAAACTACTACATAAGGAGAATAAACAATGTGCGGCGACGGTTTCAAATTCTCGCTTGACGAGGTAAAAAACGCCTTAAACATCACAGGCAATTTTCAGGACGCAACGCTCGAGTTATATGTTGAGGAAGTCAAAACCTTTCTGACCGAAGCCGGCGTAAATCCTGAAAACATAACGGTCGGAATCGTCGCGCGCGGCGTTTCTGATCTATGGAACTACGGCGCGGGCGGCGGCAAGCTCTCGGAGTATTTCTACCACCGCGCCGCGCAACTATCATACAAAAATTAAGGAGGACAACATGGTAAACAATGACAGAATCGTACCTATTCAGTCAATCGATTTTCTTTCGCTGATCGGTACTATCTTAAAGATGAACGGAACATCCTATACTGTTGTAAAGTCAAATACACAGGGCGATTTCTCGCTCACAGGCACAGGCGACGCGGGCAATATCCTCGCAAATCAACCCGTCAGAAGTCTTGACTTTGCAACAGGAGTAACAGCAGGCGTTGTATATTTCGTCGCTGACTATGATTATCAGGGATTTTCCGTTGCCGGCACAAAGGTAACAACCTCAGGCGCAACCGTTCAGCCTGACGGCATTACCCTTTACACCGCCACACTCGCAAGCGGCGCTGTAACGATCGCGGCAATCACTCCCGCGGCGCCTCAGTAATGTATAAACCGCAAACACCGTTCAGTGTCGCCCTTAGGCTGCTGATTCCGTCCGTAACCAAAAAAGTGGGGGTCGAAGCCAAAAGCTACCCCGACGCAAACAGCGGATTGTTATTTTACGGAAGTTTCCGCACCTTCGGCGGCACTGAGCGAAATGTTAACGGCGTGTATTCCATTGAAAATACGGCGGTAATCGAAACATGGTTCCGACCTGATATCAAAGCGAATTGCCGCGTATATGTTCCGCAGAACGGCGCGACATATGAAATCATGGGCGACCCTGAGAACATCGACATGAGGAATCAGTATTTGAAATTCAAAGTCAAGCAGGTAAAAGGGGGCGCATAATGTGCCTAATTATCAAAGAAAAACCCTGAGAATAGACACGAGCGGTTTTGACGCTCTGATTCGAAAGCTTGAAAGCCTCGGCGGAGATGTTGAAGGAGCCGTCGAAAAATCGCTGACAAAGGCAGGCGAGCGAATACAGGCTGACACCGAATCGGCTATGCGCCGCGCCAATATGCCCGCTCATGGCGCGTACTGGACAGGACAGACAAAAAAATCTGTTGTCACAAATCCAAAAGTGGAATGGGACGGCTCAATTGCGGAAATCGGTGTCGGTTTTGACTTTAGCAAGCCGGGCGCGGGCGGTTTTCTCATTTCCGGAACGCCGCGAACTAAACCGGTTACAAAACTCCGCGATATGTACAAACTTACACGTTACAGAAAATCACTGCAAACGACGATGAACAACGAAGTTGAAAATTTTATTTTACAAAAATGGGAGGGTAAGTAATGCGCGAACAATTCATTGCCTTGCTTGAAACATTCGGGCTTCCGATATTTCTGCAGGGCTCACTGAACGAGGGGCAGGCTTACCCCGACAATTTTTTTACATTTTGGAACGACCGGACCGAGGACGGCGCGCATTATGACAATGACGCAATATCCTTTGTTTGGTCGTTTTCTGTTAACTATTACACGCTCAATGAAAACGCCGACAAAATCGACGACATTTTGGGCGAAGTAAGACAGCTGTTCAAAGAAAACGGCTGGATAATCGGCGGCGTTGGTTATGACGTGGCAACCGACGAGCCGACGCACATCGGGCGCGCCATTGACGTGCTCTATGTACAAAAGAACACATTAAAAACCAAAAACAAACAAGGGGGATAAATATGCCTACACCAAGCAGAGATTTGCAGGAAATCGTTGAATTTAGGGGCATCGAAGGCCTTGTTGCCGCACCTGTTCTCACCGATACCGCAAGTTCATTCACAACGGGCGATGTTTTCGCAATCGCGGGCGTTGCCGAAATCGCAAAGACTACCTCAAGCTCCAACGAGGCGCATTATTATGACAACATTCCCGCTGTTGTTGTTTCGGGCAACGGCGCGGACGAAGTGAGCGTAAACGTTTCGGCGCTGCCGAGCGACGTCCTCGCCTATATCACGGGTCAGTATTACGACCCCACAACCGGTATGCTTGCCGAAGGTGACGCCACACCGCCTTATCTGGCGCTCGGATACATCACTAAAAAGACAAACGGCGATTTAATGTACGTTTGGAGATTAAAGGGTAAGTTTACTATTCCCGCGCAGACCAATTCAACCGAGAACGCGGGCACCGACGCAAACGGTCAGACACTTACCTATATGGGTATTTCCACAACCCACAAGTTCTCAAAGTCAGGCAAGACCGCAAAGGCTATCAACGTCGATGTTGCCAAAAACCTTGCGGACGTTTCAACGTTCTTTGACGCTGTTACCACGCCCGACACACTTCTGCCGAAGTCCGGCGCATACACGCTGACAATCAGCGCGGCTGAGGGTACAACAGTAACCGTCACACGCAACGGAATCGCTCTTGCGACCGGTGCGACTATTTTCGCGGGTGACATCCTCGTTATTTCCGCAACAGGCGGTATTGTCAGAGTAAACGGCACAACATTCACAAGCGGCGACGCTATGACTGTTCACGGAAATATTACTGTAGCTACCGAAGCGTCAGCGTAAACCGCAATATAAAAAAATAAACACACAATTTCGAGCGGGGACAGCGCGACAGCGTTTCCGAGGGCGTTTTTTATCCTTTTTTCGTCCGACGATTACCCGCAATCAAATCAAAAAGGAGTATTTCACATGAAATTAAATATCTACCACAGAGGAAAAATCGAAAAGACCTACGAAACCGAAACACACCGTGTTTTGTATGGAACTATTCGCAAAATATCAAAAATTTCGGATTCTATCACCGTGACCGCTTCCGATGATTCGGAGTTTTACAATTCCATTCTTAAAATCATCCCCTCCGCGACGGAAGCCGTTGACGATGTTTTATATGAGCTGTTCCCCGAGTTGACGGAGGAAGAAATCACACGCACGGATATCGGCGAGATCGCCTTGATCATTTTTGAGCTGATAAAGTTTCAGTCCGTTCAGATTAAAGCTGCGTTTAATGGTAAAACAAAAAACTAAGCAATGGGCAGTCCGTAGAGGATTTGCCCATGAACGACGTACTTTTTGAGCTTGACGTGATTTTGTGCGAACGGTTCCCGGCATTTACGCCTTTGAACCTGCGCAGGGAACGCGCCGCAGATGTTTTCTGTTTGATTGCCGATTTAACGAGTTATCTCGAAAGAGAAAACAAGCGGAAAGCAAACGGCGGCAAAAAGGTCATTCGCCGACCTGCCGGGGACGACTGGTTCTAAGGAAGTGAGAATTATATGCCTGACAACGAACAGGTGACTACCAAATTTCGGGTTGACATATCCGACTTAAAAAAGAATATCCAAGAGGCTAACCGCCAAATCAAACTGGCAAACGCCACGTTTAAAGCCGAAACCGCAGGCATGGAGAACTGGGGCAAAAGCGCGGACGGACTGGCGGCAAAGCTTAAGCAGCTTAAAAGCAATCTTGAATCGCAAAAATCCGTTTTGTCGTCCTACGAAGGTCAGCTCAAAAAGCAAAACCAAGCGTATGAGGAAAACGGCAAACGAGCGGATAATCTCAGGGATAAGTTAAAAGAGCTTGAAGCCGCAGGCAAGAAAAGTTCTGATGAATACAAGGGTTATCGGCTTATCCTTACAGAGGTTACCAATGAACAGAATAAAAACGCAAAAGCCGTTGAAAACTTAAAGCTTAAAATCCTCAACCAAAAGGCGGCGGTCGGTCAGACTGAGACAAATATAAAAAAATACAATGACGCTCAAAAACAGCTTGAAAAAGACGCCAAAATTTTAAACGGTGAGTTCGGCACGCAGGAAGAAAAACTCGAGGCTCTTAAAAGGCAATACGGGCGCGTTGCTTCGGCTGAGGGTAAAGACAGCGACGAAGCAAAAAAACTGTCAAAACAGATTGAAGCATTATCGGAAGATTTGAACAAAAACCAAACCGAAATGAAGCAGTCCGAAACTCAGTCGGATAAATTAAAAGGCGCGTTCTCTAATCTGAAAAATATTGCCGGACAGCTCGGCAGTAAAATTGCCAGTGGAGTTAAAAAGAGCATAGCAGGGCTCGGCGCAAGTATGGCAACTGTTGCAACCGGCGCGGTCGCTGCAGGTAAAAAAATATATGATTCGGCAAAATCAACCGCCGATTACGGCGACGAAGTGGACAAGATGTCCCAAAAGCTGGGGCTTTCAGCAAAGTCATATCAAGAGTGGGATTATGTTTTAGGTCAGGCAGGCGTTGACATTACGTCAATGACAACGGGTATGAAAACCCTGACTAATCAAATCGGAACAGCTAACAAAGGCAACAAGGAAGCTATTGAACGCTTTGAAAAATTAGGTGTATCCGTTAATGATTTAAAAAATCTTTCGCGTGAAGATATTTTTACAAAAGTTGTAAGCGGTATGCAAGGAATGAAAGATTCTACAGAGCGTGCCGCCCTTGCAAATAAACTGTTTGGCAAAAGCGGTCAAAACCTTGCCCCGCTGTTTAATGAAACTGCAGCTTCAACAGAGGAGCTAAAAAAGAAAGCCAACGAACTCGGCTTTGTCATGAGCGACAAAAATGTAAAATCCTCTGCCGCTTTTAAAGATTCTCTTGATACTTTGCAACGTTCTTTTGACGGTGCCAAAAATAATATTTTAGGCAATATGCTGCCGTCTTTGTCCACTTTAATGACAGGCTTTGCAGAATTGGCAGCAGGTTCAGACGGTGCAGGCAAAAAAATCGAAACAGGTGCGGAAGGAATTGCTAAAAAACTCACAGAGGCAATTCCGAGCATAACAACTGTTCTTACAAAAATTACATCAGCTATTATAAAAGCCGCGCCAAATATTTTTAAAACGCTAACCAATGAAATAAGCAAAAGCTTGCCGGAGTTTGTAAAATCTTTTAATGTTTTACCTCAAATCATTAAAACGCTTACTACTCAAATACCTATGCTTTTAAAGCAATTGGTACCTGTAGTTGTTAATGTAGCAGAAACGGTATTTAAAAGCATTATTAACGCTTTACCTATGTTAACCAAAACGATTGTTTTGTTACTGCCCGGTATTATTAAGGCTATAGAATCAGTAGTCAAAAGTATTGTTAAGGCATTGCCTGATATATTAAAAACAATAGTAAATGCGATTCCTCTTTTATTACCTGAAATAATAAATTCAGTCGAATCAATTTTCAAAAGCATTGTTGACGCTTTGCCCGAATTGATTAAATCAATAGTCACGGCGCTTCCTACGCTGATACCGCAGTTAATAACCGCCATAGTCAACATGGCTACATATTTAATGGAACATATCAGCGAGATTTTACAGCCGATTATTGATAATCTTCCGAACATAATCAAATCAATCGTTGATTCGCTTATCGACAATTTGCCTACGCTGATTCAGGGCGTAATAACTATGATTCTGGGCTTGGTTGACGCCGCTCCGAAAATCATTTTGAGCCTGCTCGACGCTCTGCCCGATATCATAGAAAAAATAATTGCCGGACTGCTTGACTGTCTGCCGCAGCTGATCGAGGGCTGGATTGAAATAGTAACGCAGATAGTTGAACATTTACCCGAAATCATCAAGGGACTAATCAAGGCGATACCGAGAATCATTGTTTCAATTGTGCAGGCGTTAGTCAAAGCCGCGCCGAAGCTCTGGGAATCGTTCACACAAATTTTCTCAAAAGCATGGGAAAAGGTACAGGAAGTTTTCTCCGCTGTCGGCACATGGTTCAGTGATATTTTCTCGGGTGCGTGGGAAGGAATTAAAACCGCATGGGACGGTGTAAAGAAATTCTTCCAAGGCATTTGGGACGGCATTACAGGCGTTTTCAAAGGTATCGGCACATGGTTCAGCGACCGCTTTAAAGACGCGGTTTCCGGCATAAAGGGCGCGTTCAACGGCGTAAAAGATTTCTTTAAGAAATTATGGGAAGGTATCTGGGGCGTAATCAAAAAGCCTATTAACTGGATAATAGGCGGTATAAACTCAGTTATTTCCGGTATCAATTCATTATCTCTTGATATACCCGACTGGGTGCCGTTCGTAGGCGGTCAGCACTGGGGCATGGACATACCCAAAATTCCGCTATTGGCGGCAAAAGGCGGTATCGTTGACAAGCCGACCAACTTGATCGCGGGCGAAGCCGGCAGAGAAGCAATAATTCCCCTTGAGCGCAATACTCAGTGGATAAAATTGCTTGCTTCCGAGCTTTTAAGCGCTATGGCAACGGTTACAGGCGGTTCAACAACAAATACTTCAAGCCGTAATTTAAGCAATAATTCAACATGGAACTTTACGCAGGTCATCAACGCCCCCGAAGCTCCGTCACGGCTTGAAATCTACAGACAGACACAAAATATTATTTCTCTTGCAAAAGCTACGGGAGGTAATTAATGTACACAGCTAAAATTCAAAACTCGAGTGGGGCTTTGCTTAACCTCACTCAAAATGAAAGCGCCTATCAGGTCACGTCCATAACGGGCTTGACCTCGGCAGGCGCAACAGTTAACGTCACGTCGCTTGCGGGTATCGCGGGCGGCGTGTTCAATTCATCGCATGTAAATACGCGAAATATCGTAATAACTCTCTCCCTCTGCGGCGATATCGAGGCTAACAGGCTGCAGCTTTACAACTACTGCCCTGAGGGTGAGAAAGTACGTTTTATATACAGCAACAGCATTGTCGGTGAGGTTTATATTGACGGCTATGTTGACAAAATGGAATGTCCTCAGTTTGTACAAAACGAGGTCGCGCAGATTTCGATAATCTGTGATTATCCGTATTTTCAGAGTACAACGCCGTCCTCCGTGTCAACGGGATCCTCAATCAGTTTCAACAATCCGTCAACCGTCAGCAGCGGAGCAATTTTCCGTGTTTCCATTCTTCAGTCCGTTTCATCGTTCGAAATCACCGACGGCAGCGGCAATTCACTCAAATTCGCGCACCCAAACGTTCCCTTGTATTTTACTCAGGGGTCAACTATAAACATCAACACTCAGCAGGCACACAAGTCCGCAACCATAACGCGGTCCGGAAAAACATCAAATATTATCAGCTATCTGGTGCAGGGCTCGACATTCTTCCAAATCGTGCCCGGCCAAAACTCATTTGATGTTACGGATCCCAACAGTTACCGCGTCGGACTGTTCTATAACAAAACTTTCCGAGGTGTTTAAATGATTTTTTATGTATACACAAAGGCATTAACACTGGCGGGTATAGTTGACGTTTATAAGTCGGCAATCTGGAACAACCGATATAATACTCTCGGTGACTGTGATTTGCAGTTGCCTGCAACAACCGAAAATCTGCAGTTGTTAAAAATCGGCTATTTTCTGGCACGGACCGACGACACAATGGTTTGTCAGATCCGGAAGATAGAAATTGACACCTCTACCGAAAGCGGCAATTATCTCATTGTTACGGGCAAGGACGTCAAGGGGCTGTTAGATCAGCGCATTGTCTGGGGAATCGAAGTATACAACACAACGTATGAAAACATGATTCGCACGATGATTACAAATTCATGTATTACCCCGACGAACAACAACCGCCGTTTATGGACAGGCTATTCAAATATTCTCGCCCTCGGAGCTGACGCAGGCTTTACGGATACCGTCAAGGAGCAAATCAGTTATAAAAATGTCGGTGAAAAAATCCGCGAAATCTGCGCGATGAAGCACTGGGGTTACCGTGTTGTCATGAACTCGGTTAGGGATAGACTGCTGTTTGAGCTTTACGCAGGCGTTGACCGCTCAGGAAGCGTCGTTTTTTCACCTCAGTTCGATAATTTGAAGCAATCAAAGTTTACTACCGATTGCACAAATATGGGTAATTCGGCGTTAATAGGCGGTCAGGGTGAGGGCACAGAGCGAATTATGACTGACGTAGGCGACACACAGTATATTGAACGCCACGAGCTGTTTGTTGACGCAAAGGACATTCCTAATAAAATCACATGGGAGCAGCTAACCTCGGCATATCCCACGGGAAGCGGCGGCAATACGGGCTATATATCCAATCAGGGAACAAATTATTTTTATCGAATGCACAATATCACATTTCCAATTTTCAGCCAGACGCAGGAAGCCGCGCTCATTGATGAATATCCGAGCGGCGTGTTTAATCAGGCGCATACGACCTATACTGTAACGGACGCGATTATTGCCGATTTGCCAAACGATAACCCGCAGGCAAGCGACAGCGTAACAATGCGCGACAGTTTGTACGATATTTATTTGATTAACCGAGGCTTGATGAAAATTGCGGAATACGGCGAAAAAGTCAGCTTTGACGGAACAATCATTCCCGATGTTACCTATAAATATCGCACCGATTACAACCTCGGCGACATTGTGACCGTTGAGGACGAATACGGCAATTCAAAATCGGTTCGAATAACCGAAGCGTTAGAGGTTGACGACGTAAACGGCTATCGAATAGAAATAAAATTTGAAAATCTAATTAAGGAGGCAGAGGCGTGAATATTAAACCCATTTGCGTATCCTACAACATCAATCGAAAATTCGGCTACAACGCGACCGAGGTTATTTCGATTGAGTGCGAGGAAGATTTTAAAACGCGGTATATTGATGTGTATTTGTACGCTGATAACGTGCGAAATACCGTTGATATATCAGGTTCAATCGTAACGGCGCGTATGGTTACGACGCCCGAATACGACAGTTTGCTGTTATCGGATAATGTTGCCTGCGAGGTCGCGGAAACAGGTCATATTATAATCCCCATTGACAGCGCGGTAATAGCTGCATATCCGTGTGATTTTTTAGTCGAGGTACATATCCAAAACGGCGAAAACGTGCTTGTGCTTCCGTTTCCGCTCTGGGTTTCCATGCGTGCGTCAATCCTCGACAACGCAGGCGTCACGCCCGAAAGTCAGGGAACCGTCCCAAAACTGCTCAAAGACGCAACAAAAACCCTTGAGGACGCTGAGGCGGCAATTGAAAACGCGGGGGATTATGACAATCTGGAAAACAAGCCCAGCATTAACGGCGTGACGCTTGTCGGTGATAAATCTTCCGAGGATTTGCACATCGAAGGTGGCGGTACCGCTGATTACAACGAATTAGAAAATAAACCTGCAATCAACGGTAAAACTATCTCAGGAAGTAAGACAGCAGGCTATTATGGACTGATTGATACAGATACCGGATATACCAAACAAGAGTTAAATAATATCTTGCCAATAGAAACGATCAGAAGCCGCAACATCCTTGTCGGTAGTCTGGAAGTTGGCAAGATTTATAGCACAAACGGCAGAAATTGGAACGCCGACAGCGGAACCAGAACTGCCGACTATACCCCTGTTGAACCTCTTACCGCGTATACACTTTCGCGTTCTGTAATAGGCGACGCAATCAATATTTTCATTTACGACAGTGCAGAAAATAAAATTGATTTGGTCGGCGTGAACGCGAATAAGGTAAGCACGACGTTTATAACACCGGCTGGAACGGCATTTGTGCGCTTTTATTCCGCAAGCGATAACTTAAACATTCTTTATCAGCTTGAACTTGGCACAACGGTTACAGAGTACCAACCGCCCGATTATTCGGAAACAAAATTACAGGTTTCGGAAAACTACATGACTCCCGAAACCGTTGACCGTCTGAATTATGAAATGATTGATCTTTATGTTTCTTCTTCATACAGTCAATCGGATGAAGGCTACGGCGTAACAAAATTCAACACCATTTACGCCGCCAACGAAAGCATAACCGACAACAGCGAAAAAAACCGCTACACGATCCACGTCGCCAACGGTACATACACAGACCTGCAAACGCGCTATGCAGGCGTTGACGATAACCAACGACCGACAAAGGATTATTGCGGCGTTATCTGCAAGGATTATGTATATTATGAGGGCAACGTGCAAAAGCCTGCAAACTGCATTATCCAATGGAACGGCAAAACAGGTTTTGACGGAGATATCACATATAGCAATGTTTCAAAAAAATCGCCTTTTCACCTTACAAATATTATTGGCAACAGCCTGCACACGTATATTAAGGGCTTTACTTTCAATTGTGAAAACCTGCGTTATTGCCTTCACATTGAAACAAGCGGCGCGGGGCGCGAGGTTGACTGGCTAATCGAACAATGTATATTTAACTGGGGCGGTGATCCCGATTGCACTGATTGGAGCGGCGTCGGCAGCAAGCCCGCGATTGGCGCGGGCCATTCTCCTTTAGAACATGGCGCGTTCAAAAATTGTATTATCAATTCCGCGACAGGTGTAGCTTATCTTTGCCATGATAACAGCAACGGAACAACCAGAGATTCAGGAGTTGTCAACGGCGCAAAGATAAAATTTCAAGACGTTGATTTTAATAACCTGTTTATCCAGTGTATTAACTCAAAAGGCGGCGGCATAGTACAAGTGCCGTATATCTTGAAATTTATTAATTGTATAGATTTGGACGAGGACAAAATCACCAAATCTTACAGTGAGGGAATAATCGTTGACGTTTGGTTGATTGAGTTCCCCGACGTATTGACCGAAAAAGAAAAAGCCGATATTGCAGACATCGTTTTAAGCGAACTGCCAACCACAGAGGGGGTATTATATGGCAATACGAGTGATTGATGATTCAAAATTGCAAGACATAGCCGTCGCGATTCAGGGTAAAGACGGCGGCGGTCAAATGACGGTTGATGAAATGCCGACGAGGATTGCAAACATTCCTTCTGGTGGTGGAGTTAAAACCCAGAAAGTTAACTTCTGCGATTTTAAAGGTAATTTAGCCCATTCGTATACAGCAGATGAAGCCGAAGCGTTAACTGAATTGCCCGAAGCTCCTACAATCGAAGGCTTTACGTTCCAAAAATGGAACTGGTCGCTTGCAAGCATTAAAACATGGCTTACCAAACATGAAAATGATGATTGTGACTTAAACGTTGGCGGATTGTATGTCACAACCGACGGACACACAAGAATATATATGCACCTTAGAGAAGCGGAATTAGCCAATCTCAAAATGCCGTTTTGCATTCAGCAAATGGCTGGTACTGTTATCATTGATTGGGGCGATGGTTCTGCGCCTGAAACGATAACGGCGGCTGGCGTTTATTCTCATACATGGCAAGTCAATCAATATCCTGCGAACGTTGTTATTGATATTGAGTATGCACCTTCTGGGGCGACTAAGCTGGTATTAGGTCGAGCAGTGGGTACTACATCTTATGGGTTGTTTAATAATGAAACATATTATGCAAGCTGCGTCGAAAAAGTTGAATATGGAAATAACAATGATTTCTCAACTTATCCTGGCACATTTAAAAACTGTAAGCATTTAAAGAGTATAAATATTCCATTTGGATTTAGTACCATTGGTAACTATGCGTTCAGTAGCTGTACAAACTTAGCGTTGACCGCGCTGCCCGACGGAGTTATGAGCATTGGTAATAATGCGTTCCAAAATTGCACGAACCTAGCGTTGACAGTTCTGCCTGACGGAGTTATGAGCATTGGTAATGATGTGTTCCAAAATTGCACGAACCTAGCGTTGACAGTTCTGCCTGACGGAGTTACGAGCATTGGTAATAATGCGTTCCAATACTGCACAAACCTAGCGTTGACAGTGCTGCCCAACGGAGTTACGAGCATTGGTAATGATGCGTTCAATGGCTGCAAGAACCTAGCGTTGACAGTTCTGCCCGACGGATTGACGAGTATTAGCGGTTATGCGTTTCAAAACTGCGCCAACCTAGCCTTGACTGTACTGCCCGACGGATTGACGAGCATTAGCGGTTATGCGTTTCAAAACTGCACCAACCTAGCCTTGACTGTACTGCCTAATGGTGTGACGAGTATTGGCAGTAATGCGTTCCAAAACTGCACCAACCTAGCTCTAACAAGCTTACCTAGTGGGGTTACAAGCATTGGTAATGATGCGTTCCGAGGCTGCACGAACCTAGCGTTGACAGTTCTGCCCAACGGAGTTACGAGCATTGGTAACAATGCGTTCAATGGCTGTGCATGTTTATATATCATCGACCTAACCGCATTTACAAACCCTCTAAATATTCCGACGCTTCAAAACTCAAATGCGTTTTCGGGTATTCCAGCGCTTGCTGAATTTTGGTTTTCAATCCAAGAAGTACTTGACGCATTTACAGCAGCGACAAACTGGAGCACATATGCAAGTAAATTTACAATTGAGGGGGCTTAAAAATGGTAGGTGATAAAGTAACAGGCGCTTATTACATGACACGTTCAGACGGTGTTAATCTTTACAGATTTGCTGTGCCAAACACTAAAACGGGCGACGAATGGGATAAACCACAATTTAAAATCCGTCAAGACCAGACAGGCACATTGTATGATGAAGCTATCGACGTTGAGAACGCTCCGTATACTTACGTTGAAACGGACATTCCGATTGAGCCTGTAGAGCCTACAGACGAAGCCAAGCAAAAGGCAGAAACCGACCTCACCGTTAGTGACACACTTGAAATGCTCGGAGAATTGGGGGTTGATGTAAGTGATTAGCAAAAAGAAATTGCAGGAAAACGTCGGCAAGACTAAATCCGAAACAAAATCCGCATTGCAGCTGATTTTAGATAATCTGAACCAAGGTCAGCGAAAGAAACTGATTAAAAATGAAGAAGTAAAGCGACTTTTGAAGTTTTACGGAGTTATCGAGGAAGGAGAAAATTAAGAATGGATAAAACATCAATTGTACACATCACGCTTGCCGGGGCAATCGGAGCATTGGCGGCGTATTTCAACATCTTACTGATACCGCTCATAGTGCTTACTGTCGTTATGGCGGTCGATTACCTAACGGGTATGTTCAGCGCAAGCCGCGAGGGAAAGCTCAACAGCCGTACCGGAGTTATCGGCTTAATCAAAAAGGTGGGCTACCTCGCGCTTGTCGGCGTCGGAATGGTGGTTGACTACCTCATGACCTCGGCACTCGCTCAGATTGGCGTGAATTCGGGCATGCCGAACCTGTTCGGGCTTATGGTAATAATCTGGCTGATTATCAATGAGCTTATTTCAATTCTTGAAAATCTCGGCGAAATCGGAGTTCCCATGCCTGAATTTTTGGTGCGAACGGTTAAAACGCTCAAAGGCAGGGTCGATAACGAAATGAGCGGCAGGCACTTTGCTGGTGAAGAAATTTCAAAAGATAAAGAATCAGAAAACAGGAGGGAATAAAAATGAGCGTTAAGTATTATAACTACCCTGCGGACAAAGATGTACAGCTTTCTGCACATTTCAAAATGGGTGAATTCGTTGACCCGTCGGATTACACCTCCGCGCCGTTCCCCTCAACTGTGCCGATTGACAGCGATTTGATTGACATTTTAGAACAGGTGCGCGATCACTTCGGCTGCACGTGCGACATAAATTCCGGCTACAGAACGCCTTTGGCGGACAAGGCTGTTAGAGGAAGTGGTTCCGGTCCGCACACATACGGCTGCGCTGCCGATGCGTATTTCTATAAGGACGGACAGCCGATCCCCAGTCGCCTAATCGCGTGTTATCTGCAAGACATCGGCGCGCGAGGCGTCGGATATTGCTGCGGTGGCAATTCGAACGGAACGCATATAGACACTATGGCTCGAAAATGGCACGGGGATGAAAGTAAGCGCGACAGCAGCGGCAACTATGCGATAGTTTCTGACTACTACGCCTACACTGGTACAACAAAAGCCGAGGTTTACGGCAGCGAAGGCGGTTCATCCGCACCGACCTCCGACAACTCAGACGTGAAAAACGTGCAAAAGTGGCTCGGCGTGACAGCCGACGGTATTTACGGCAACCAGACCAAAGCCGCGCTTGTGAAGAAGCTTCAAATAACATTGAATATACTCTACGGCGCGAATCTAGCCACAGACGGCATTTTCGGCAATAAGACAGCCTCAGCACTGCCGAACATCTGTAAAGGCTCAGCGGGCGATTTAACAAAGGTTTTGCAGGGATTTCTGATTTGTCACGGCTACGACACAAACGGCTTTGACGGAATCTTCGGCAACGCAACAGAATCCGCCGTCCGTGATTTCCAAAAAGAAAACGATCTGTACTGCGACGGTATAGCCGGTCGCGCAACCTTCGGGAAACTCGCGGCTTAACTTGCTGAGGAAAGAAGCATAATACCCAAGAATGGCTTAATTAAAGGATTTTTTAACTTGCCTGTAATTTGCTGAGATAATTAAAAAATTCATAGATATATTTTAATTGCGTTGAATATTCGTCAGGCAGTTGTTAAAAATCATGCTTTTTTGTTAATTGTCTTGCGCAGTTGGCTCTAAAAAATTAAAAGTATACTTGCAATTATTACCGCCAAAAACTTAAAGTATACATATAAAAGATAGGTGATACCGATGTATTAATAGGGCGCTCCTAAACACACGCAAAGCATATATAAACAACAACAGATACCAAGGCACTTTGCGTGCAATGGGGCGTATTATTCCTTTTATATTATTAAAAAATTTTATTAAACAGTAAAACTCCCGAAGCCTTAGCCTCGGGAGTTCTCATTCTACCTGCATTTTGCGTCATGTATTTGCGTTGCATTTGCGTTGCACGTTTGTGTAAAACATTAATTTTTAGTGTATTTTTTAATATTAAAGCGTAGTAACATAAATGATAAAAACCGCATGAGCAAGCCGTTTTCTTAACTTTGGCTTATTCATGCGGTTTTTGAAATGGTGCGAGTGACGGGACTTGAACAGTTTTTTAAAATACTGTTTTTTTCGCATGAATACTATACTTTTGTTTCGTTGCGTTGCATATTGCGTTGCATGGTTACGCCTGTTTTTTTGTCGTTTTTTGTTCTTGCGGCTTATCGAAAATCGACACGATTTTATTTTGCATGTCATTTTGTTTGTCGCGTAATGTGTGCTGATAAACCTGATGTAGAACGTCCACAGATTCCCAACCGCCTACCTCACATATATACTTGTCGGGTATGCCCTGAGCGTGAAGCTCGCTTGCCCAGTAATGGCGGAGCTTGTGGAACGTAAAGTGCGGAACATCCGCTTTGTCGCGGGCACGGTCAAACATGATCGAGATCGTTGCAGGCGGCGCGCCGAAGCCTGTCCAGTCGCGCAATGCGCTGATGACGAACTGTGGGAGAGGCACAAACCGTTTTCCTGCCTCGGTCTTTGTGGTTTTAATAATCAAATCGCCGTTTTCGTCATAAACTGCTGCTTTGTTGATTGTTATGCCGGTATCGGAAACGTCCTCGAGCGTGAGTGCGGAGATTTCAGATCGCCTCAGTGAACCGTATGCCGCGAGCATTATCGGGACTTTTGCTTTTGGCGGCGCGGCGTCGAGAAGCTTCTGAACCTCGGCGGCAGTTGGGATAATATATTCCGGTTTGACCTTTCGCGGGAGCTGTGTGTGCAGTGTGATTTGCGGCGCAAACATCTTCAATACAGCGTGAACGCAGCTATGCACATTTCTAACCGTTTTCGCCGAAAGCCGAGCCGTAAGCTCGTTTATCAGAACTTGCACGACATTAGTATTGATTGCCGAAAGCTTATAGTTCTCAATGGTTTTTAGATAGTCCTGCTTCATCCGCTTGTAACCTCGTATGGTAGCAGGCGAGAGCAGGGCGGACTTTGCTTCAATGTATCGGTCAAAAGCGCGGCCGAATGTCATGTCCTCATAGCTTGGCTCGCCACGTTCTCCGTTGAGCTGATAATCAAGCGCGAGTTTCTCAGCTTTTCGCTTGCTGTCGGCGGTGAATGATTTATAGTGGCGCTTGCCGTCGCGGTCTTTGTAGTCGAATACCAAAACACGCCACTTGCCGCTTTTAGTTTTTTTGGCTGTTGCCATAGTTTCCTCCTTTTCTTTTTCAAAAAGGACGCAAAAAAAGCCCTTGAAATAATTTCAAGGGTGTGGTAGAATAAAGTTGCTTAATCTTATTCCGCTGCGCCCTTGCGTAGTGGTTCCGCTCTCGGTGTTGGTAGCGCCGAGGGCGGTTTTTTTATTTTACCAAATTGCGCATGTGCACAAAATGATTATTTTACGTCAATTTTAAGCATTTCAGACTCAAAATCGGTTTCGAATGTATCAGGATTTGAGAAAGTAAGCTTAAATTCAACTTTTTCAGTTTTTTTAATGTTATTTTCCTCTAAGTCGCTTATGCCGTATTCTACTTCACCAACTGCGGATTTGCCTTTGTTAACTGTAAGAGAAAACAGAGAAGTTAACATGCAATCATTTACAGATAAATCCTCAGACTGAACAACATAATCCTTTTTGGAATTGTTCTCAACTTTTAACTTAATCTTTTGCGTAACAAGTCCGTCCTCAATGCCTTTATAAGTCACTTTGACACCGTTTTTCTCAAATATAACTTTATCAGCTTGGCTTTGCTCCTCGGCATTGGATTCAGTTCCCGAGCCGGAAGAAGCTGCCGAACTTGAAACGGCAGAGGAATCGGAAGGTTTGTTTCCACTGGTTGACGAACAAGCGGTAAAGGTTGCCGCCATAGCGCCGATCAGAACGAGTGTGATTAATTTTTTCATGGTTTTTGCTCCTTTTTAATCTAAATATTTCCATATAAAACCTGCGGCATGTTTTTGCCTGCCTTTTGCAACTTCTCTGATTCCTTTTGTACTCACTCCTACGGCAGAAGCGGCGTCAGAAACTGATTCGTATTTAGCAATTAAATTCATGCCATCGTCATATTGGGCGATAGGTCTTTTTTGAGGCTTAATTGGATTATTATTTTTTTCTTCTTTAGCGGTTTTTCTTTCTTCCGTTCGTTTTTTTGATTCTTCTTTTTGCTGGATTTTTTCTTTTTCTTTTTCTAATTTCATGTTTATTTCATTTTGACATTTCTCAATATCTAATTCAATCGAAAAGTCACTAACGCTATAATTATCCGGGAATAATTCTTCATTAAAGTGTTGTTTTAAGAAATATTTTAGTTCTTTGTTTTCATATTTGTATGCTTTTTCAAAAGAAGGAAAAATGTGAATAATATCTTCCAAAGAATTAATATATATTTTTTTAATGAAACCTTCGTCCCATTGTTTATAAAACTCTTCTTCCAGATTAGTTTCTATATAATATCGATCCTGTATTATAAAGTAGGTTTTTTTAGTTTGGGGCGCTCTGAACTCAAAGAGTTTATAAGGGCGATAAAAACTAACAAAATTGTTACTTTGTTTTTTTATCATCAAGTAAGACAAATCAAAATTATGTTCTTTAAAAAGCTTGATAACGTAAGAACATATTCCTCTTTCTAATACCGTCAATCCGTTGTTTAGTTTTGTAACATTTAAAGAACTGGTTTCCGGTGGACTTTCTTCTAAAGAGATAAGCTTACATAAAATATTGCCACATACTCTGGAATCATCTAAAGCTTCATGAGCCTCGTTAATATTAATGCCTAATTTTTGGGCAATAGTGGACTGCTTGTAATTTTGTGATTTATAGATATACAGTTTTGAAAGATATAAAGTATCAATATAAGTTATTTGGGCGCTAAACCCATTACGAATAAGCATATTATATAGAAAATTTATGTCAAACTCTGCATTATAAGCCACCAAAGGGACTTCATTACTAAGTGCATTACCTAAAAAGTTAGAAAATTTACACAAAGCTTCATATTCATTAGGAGCATTTTCTAAAGTCTTTTCTGTTATTCCATTAACCAAGAAGGCTTCAATGGAAATCGGAACGGTAGTTTTTACATAAGTTGTAAAATTGGCTACTTCCACAAGATTTTCAAAAACAGTTGCACCGATTTGAATAACCCTATCGTGATAGCAGCTGAGTCCGGTTGTTTCAAAATCAAAAGCAATAAATCTAGTTTTTAATTTTCCTATTTCAGATTTATTTAAGATGTAAATTTGATTTAGCTGTACTTCTGGTTTTGCAATAATAGGCTGAGTGGTAATCGGAGAATTACTTTGTTTAGTAAATGAAGCTGGCGTATTAGAAGAATTATTGCTTGATTTTGCTTTATTAAAAACATCTTTTAATGATTTAAAGAAACTCATTGCTGTTCCTTCCTTAACATTTTCATTGTCCGTTTTATGACACAATGCTATATTTTTTTGTAAACTCCCTTGAAAAATTCGAATAAACGTTCTATAATAATATATATAAATTATATATGGAGGTAATTTGAAATGAATGATTATAAAAAAATGATTATTCAGATGTTGAACAAAATTAACAGCGAACGAGCACTGAAACGGATTTACAATTTTATATGTAGGCTTTATTGCAAGGGCGGTGAGTGACCGCCCCTTTTTTATTGCCCTAAAAGTTTATGCAGAAGGTCGGCAACCTTGCGCCTGTCCTCCGGCGACATTTTTAAATAATTTGTAACAATGCTTTTTTCAGTTGGTGAGAGGTCAAACTCAATCGCTAAATCATCAAGAACTGTGTCAGGCGTTTCAAGGAACATTTCTCCTACGCCTTCTTCAAGCCAAAGAGGATTTACACCAAACGTTTTACAAATCATTTTTAGCATTAGTTCTTTAACAGGAGCTCGTTCAAGTTCCATGTTCACAACAACGTCTTTACTTACGCCGATTTTGGCTCCAAAAACAGGCTGTGATAATTTTAATTCTTTTCGCAATACTCGGATTCTTTGACCAACAGTCATATTTTCACCTCCTTTATCAATATTATATCAAATAATAAAGTTGTTGTCAACACCATTTTAATAAAAATTATTAAATATATTTTTAAGAAAAGTGTTGACAAACAAGATAATTTAAGATATAATGTTGTTGTAGACAATATTAAGGAGGCGAAAACAGTGTTAACTATCACAGAAACAAAAAACGAAGCAACCACAATCATTGAGATGTTAAAGCAGTTGCCGAAAGAAAAGCAGGAATTTGTTAACGGCTATATTCAGGGCGTAGCCGATACTATAGCCGAACAGAAAGAATCAGCGTAGGAGGTGAAAGCAATATGGACAATCTTAAACAAACGCTATTTGAGCATACATATCACCGATTAAAGCAGTACCAGCACGACGTTAAGGAATTTGGTGAACTAAGCACTGCCACTGTTAACGCAAAGACGATGTTTCATGCACTCTACAGCGTAATTGAAGCGGCAGGACTTGAAGATGAATACCTTGCGTGGCGAGAGGCGATGCAGGAAGCATAATAATACAAAGTTTATACCGCACCGTTTGAGCGAGGCGACAAGCCTCAATCACTTCTTTTCTTTTTCATATTACCCCATAGGCGAGCGGCAGGCTGCAACCTGTCGCTTCGCTCAAGCGGTGTGGAGTTACGAAAGGAGCTGATTTAATGCCAAGACCGATGAAATTTTCCGATGATGATTACAACTGGGGATTGGCGAAAACAATTGAAACGCAGTTTGACTGCATGGGCTACGATAAACCGCGCAGAATGGCTGTTGTCGGTGTCAAAAATAACACGTACAATAAAAAAATCTTTGACCCTGACAATTTCACTCTCGGCGAGCTTAAAGCAATCGCTAAAAAATTCGGCATGCCTGTGCACGAATTACTCAACCCCGAAAAATTTACAATGAAACGAAAATATGGCTGATAAAAAATGCGTAAGAAACGGATATATCTGCATTTATCGGCGGTTCGCAAGTGAGCACGCGTGCAAAGGGCGTACAATGTGCCATTTTTTATATGACACAGGTCAAAAGCGCGGTTGCCCGGCTGACGAAAACTGCAACAGATATGTACCGGGTCGAAAATACAGAAAACCAAAGGAGAAAAAACAATGAGAAAAGCAAAAACAACAATCTATTTTGGCAGGGACGGCGAGGTTGATCGAATCGTGAGCAGCGCGGGACCGACGCGCAATAACAAAGCGGCGTTTCTTCTGCACTGCAACGACGTTCAGCCAACATTCGGAATGAAGCTCCGCAGATTTTTACTGCGTGCACGCCTGACTGTACTCCACTATGCGGACAAGGCAAGCTTTGAAAAGCACCACAGCGCGGCGGCAATGCCGTACATCGGACTGTTGGAGGACAAGACGTGAACAAAAAAGAGCGATACGCCTATTTCAAGTCAAATCATATTTGCCCGCGATGTCAGCGCAAGGATTCACGGACGTTGTCGGGCAAAGTATACTGCATTTCTTGCAGTAAAATCCACAGCGATTACATGCACACGCGAAGCCTAATCCGCATTGAAAACCGC
>JBGUUB010000003.1:0-2135 GCA_045133355.1 Acutalibacteraceae bacterium | reverse complement strand
TGCAAATTGAACCGGGACCGATACCAACCTTTACGGCGTCGGCGCCGGCGTCGATAAGAGCCTTTGCCGCTTCCGCTGTAGCAATATTTCCCGCAACCAAAGGAAGATGCGGATAAGCGTTTTTAACCCTTGCAACCGAATTTACCACATTTGAATTGTGCCCATGTGCCGAATCAAGAACAACAACGTCAACACCCGACTCAATTAACGCGGCAACCCTGTCAAGAACATCGGCAGTAGCGCCGATAGCCGCGCCGCAGATAAGTCTGCCCTTGTCGTCGCGCGCGGAATTGGGGTACTGAACACTTTTTTCAATATCTTTAATTGTGATAAGCCCCTTAAGAGATCCGTCCTTGCCGACTATGGGAAGCTTTTCAATTTTATGCTGTCTTAAAATTTCCTGAGCCTGAAGAAGCGTTGTGCCTACGGGTGCGGTAACAAGATGCTCTTTTGTCATAACCGCCGAAATAGGCTGTTCGAAATCCGCCGCTGTCATAAAGCGCAGGTCGCGGTTAGTAATAATACCAATCAATTTACCGTCGCGGCAAATCGGAACGCCCGAAATCTTGTACTTGCCCATAAGAGCGTCAGCGTCCTTGACTGTGTTTTCGGGTGAGAGGAAAAACGGATTAACAATAACGCCGTTTTCACTTCTCTTAACACGGTCAACCATATCTGCCTGCTTTTCAATAGGCATATTTTTGTGAATAACACCCACTCCGCCTTCACGCGCAATGGCAATAGCCATCTCCGTTTCGGTAACAGTGTCCATCGCCGCTGTCATAAGCGGTGTGTTTAGCTTAATCGTTTTAGTGAGGTTGGTGGAAACATCAACATTTTTCGGTTCGACATTTGATTCTCCCGGAATAAGAAGAACATCGTCAAAAGTAAGTCCTTTTTTGCCAAACTTAAAATCATAATCGGTATTCAGCATATTTTTCCTCCTCTGGTTCTGTAATATAAATTTTATTATACCAAAAATTAATTATCTTGGCAACACCAAATATTGTTAAATTCTATTTTTTTTCTGCTTTTTGCGATGCTCAATTCGACATTTTTTATGTTGACAATTTATGCGATAGAATATAAAATTAGTATAACAAAATATTTACAATCAATGAGGTAATCTTTATGAAAAAAATACTCACACTCATTCTTGCTTCCGCAATCGCGGCTTCGTCTTGCGCCGCTCTTGCGTCCTGTTCAAATAATAAGGATGAAAAAAAAGAAAGCGTCCAAAATACAACTGTTGAAGAAACCGTAAATAAGGCTGAAGAGGACAAGGCAACAAGTGACGAAGCCGAAGATTCCGAGGTTGACCTTATGATGCTGCACGGAGTAAGCAGCGAACCGGAAAACGATTTTACCGGATCGTGGCAAATAGTAGACGGCGAAGGGTCGCAGTACAAAAGCTTTGTCTATATGTTTGACGGCACAACCAATTCGGTTCTTATGACAGGCTCGGTAGGTCAAATTGCCGTATATTCAGTTAAAGATGAAACCGACGACAGCGGCAACACTCAAACATACTTTACTTCCCAAATGATGTTTGGAATAAACGGAAAGTACACCTTTGAATTCTCTCAAGACAAACAAAAGGTCGTTCTTACAAACACAGAGGATAAAAAAACAACCACATTACAGCGTCTTGCAAGCTATGAGTACATTCCTATTCCCCCTGAGTCTCCTAAAACCGACGAAAAACTGCTCGGCGCGTGGAGAAGCGACGACGGAGAAATGCTATACTTTAATAAAAGCGGAATTATGTATGATGTAATACCTAACATTAACTTCTATTTCGCAACCTATAACGCCGACGGTAAAAATGTAGCCTGGGAATATTCCTACAAAGAATCGAAGCCCGAATCCAATAAAACAGAATATTCCGTTAACGGCAACACCCTTACATTTGAAAATGTAAAGTATGAAAAAATATCCGCTTCGGAACTCGTTTAAAAAATATTTTAATATTTATTCCTAATATTATTGACATATTAATCATATCCATGTATAATTAATATGTACAATTTAATTAACTAAATTGTATTAATAATAAAAATAGGAGAGTTAAAAATGCTTCAAAAGAAAAACATTGCGGTTTACATTATCCTTTCCATCGTGACCTGCGGAATTTT
>JBGUUB010000002.1:0-19462 GCA_045133355.1 Acutalibacteraceae bacterium | reverse complement strand
TGCGTTTTAATGTAGCTTTACCCTTTCTCTCCCTCCGTCAAAACCTATGGTTTTGCCACCTCTCAACTGCCGTTTCGGTCGGTGCTTCTAAGCTTACGCTTAGAGATTGCCACAGGCAATCCGCACCCTCGTCAGAGGGAGGCACTGATTTGTGCAAATTGCCTTTATCGCGACAGCTTTTTTTATCCTAAGCAGAATTAAGGTCGCTTTTTATATCGGAGAGGGGAAATGCCCTCTGATTCCTTGAAAATCCGCGAAAAATAGAATTGGTCCTCAATTCCGACGGCGAGTAAAGGGACAGGGGACGGTTCCCGGGGAGACGAGGGGACGGTTCTCTTGGCTCATTTCATCTTATTTTTTCAGGAAAAGTGTTATCTATCATTGATTTATCTACAAAACAGGGGATAAAAACAAAAAATAATAATTGACATTTCACTTCCCGCGTGCTATAATGCTTTAGTATGCGGGATTATGCTTTTCCGCAACAAGAAATTTTAAGGGAGGTGTAACAGAGTGCCTACGTTTAACCAGTTGGTTCGCAACGGCCGCGAAACTATCGAGAAGAAGGCTAAGGCTCCGGCTCTTTTAAAGGGTTATAACTCTATGAAGCGTCGCCAGACCGATAACGATTCTCCTCAGAAGCGCGGTGTTTGCACAGCCGTAAAGACTTCCACACCTAAGAAGCCGAACTCTGCTCTTCGTAAAATCGCGAGAGTCCGTCTTTCCAACGGAATCGAGGTTTCAGCCTATATTCCGGGAATCGGACACAATCTTCAGGAGCACAGCGTTGTTCTTATCCGTGGAGGACGTGTTAAGGACCTTCCCGGTGTGCGTTACCATATCGTACGCGGAACTCTTGACACACAGGGCGTTGCTAAGAGAATGCAGAGCCGTTCAAAGTACGGCGCAAAGCGTCCTAAAGCAGGTGCGAAGTAATTTAAAGAATTTTATCTCTGCTGCATAAACAGGCAGCGGCGTTTATATATTAATAACGCCTTTGCTTGGTGACACGGGGAAAAGCTTCGAGTACCAATGATATCATTACTATGAAGGAGGGAAGTAAAGTGCCAAGAAGAGGTTTTGTCGCAAAACGCGACGTACTGCCGGATCCGGTTTACAATTCAAAGAAGGTTACCCGCCTTATCAACAACATTATGCTTGACGGTAAGAAGGGTGTCGCTCAGCGAATTGTATATGGTGCTTTCGACATTATCAGTGAAAAGACGGGCAAGGACCCGCTTGAGGTATTTGACCAGGCTATGGAAAATGTTATGCCGCAGCTTGAGGTTAAGGCTGTCCGTAAGGGCGGAGCTACCTATCAGGTACCCTTTGAGGTTCGTCCCGAAAGAAAACAGACCTTAGGTCTTCGTTGGCTGACAACCTACAGCCGCGCCCGCTCCGAAAGAACAATGAAGGAGCGTCTCGCAGGCGAGATTTTGGACGCCGTTAACGGAATGGGCGGCGCCGCTAAGAAGCGTGAGGATACTCACAAGATGGCGGAGGCCAACAGAGCGTTTGCTCACTACAGATGGTAGTTTGATTACTAAATTTATTACTGCCGCTTGAATAAGCGGAATGGAGGTTAATATGCCAAGAAAGGTATCTCTTGAAATGACAAGAAATATTGGTATAATGGCACATATTGACGCCGGTAAAACTACCACCACTGAGCGTATCCTTTTCTATACGGGTATCAACCGTAAGATGGGTGAAACTCATGACGGCGCGTCAACTATGGACTGGATGGAGCAGGAGCAGGAGAGAGGTATTACAATTACCTCCGCCGCTACTACATGCTTCTGGAAGGACCATCGTATCAATATTATCGACACTCCCGGACACGTTGACTTCACCGTTGAGGTTCAGCGTTCACTGCGTGTACTGGACGGCTCTGTTACCGTTCTCTGCGCTAAGGGAGGCGTTGAGCCGCAGTCTGAAACCGTTTGGAGACAGGCTGACGAATATCACGTACCGAGAATGATTTACATCAATAAGATGGACATCATGGGTGCGGACTTCTACCATGTTCTCGATATGATAAATGAGCGTTTTAACTGTAACGCTGTTCCGATTCAGTTGCCTATCGGCTCTGAGGACACCTTTAAGGGAATAATCGACCTTGTCAATATGGACGCCGAGATTTATTATGACGATCTCGGAAAGGATGTAAGACACGAGCCTATCCCCGAGGATATGGTTGAGCTTGCCAACAAATATCGCACCGAGCTTATCGAGCATATTGTTGAGCAGGACGAGGAATTGATGGAAAAATACTTCGAGGGCGAGGAGCCGTCTGTAGAACAGATTAAGAAGATTATCCGTCAGTCCACAATAGCCAATAATATGGTACCGATTACCTGCGGTACTTCTTACAGAAATAAGGGCGTTCAGCCGCTTCTCGACGCTATCGTCGATTATATGCCGGCTCCGACCGATATTGAGGCTATCAAGGGTGTAAACCCCGATACAGGTGAAGAGGAAGAAAGACATTCTTCAGATTCTGAGCCTTTCTCCGCTCTTGCATTTAAGATTGCCACCGACCCGTTCGTTGGTAAGATTTGCTTCTTCCGTGTTTACTCGGGTACTGTTGACGCAGGCGCGGGTGTATATAACTCGGTTAAGCAGAATAAAGAGCGTATGGGACGAATTCTTCAGATGCACGCAAATCACCGTGAGGATATTGAAACCTGCTACGCGGGCGACATCGCTGCTGCGGTAGGTCTTAAGAACACCACAACAGGTGATACTCTGTGCGATGAGAAGCATCCCGTTATACTTGAATCAATGAACTTCCCTGAGCCGGTTATTCGTGTTGCTATCGAACCGAAGACCAAAGCAGGTCAGGAGAAGATGGGACTTGCTCTTGCAAAATTAGCGGAGGAAGACCCGACCTTCAAGTGCTACACCGATGAGGAAACAGGTCAGACAATTATCGCCGGAATGGGAGAGCTGCACCTCGAAATCATCGTTGACCGTCTCCTTCGCGAGTTTAAGGTTGAGGCTAATGTCGGCGCTCCGCAGGTTGCTTATAAAGAAAGCATCCGCAAGAGGGTTGACCACGAAACCAAGTACAAGCGTCAGTCGGGCGGTTCAGGTCAGTACGGTCATGTTAAGATTATCGTTGAGCCGAACGAATCCGGTAAGGGCTACGAGTTCATCAATAATGTTACCGGCGGTACTATCCCGAAGGAATATATCCCTGCGGTTGATACCGGTATCCGCGGTGCATTACAGGCAGGCGTGCTTGCAAACTATCCTGTAGTTGATGTAAAGGTTACTCTTTACGACGGTTCTTATCACGAAGTTGACTCTTCAGAAATGGCATTTAAGATTGCAGGTTCTATGGCCTTCAAGGAGGCCTGCCGCTTAGCGGATCCTGTACTTCTTGAGCCGATTATGAAGGTTACCGTTATTGTTCCTGAGGAATATATGGGCGATGTTATCGGAGACCTTAACTCCCGCCGCGGCGAGATTCAGGGCTTTGAGGACAGGTCCGGCGTTAAGCAGATTAACGCAAGAGTACCTCTCGGCGATATGTTCGGTTACGCTACAGACCTTCGCTCTAAGACACAGGGTCGCGGTCAGTATGTAATGGAGCCCGACGGTTATAAAGAGGTTCCGAAGAGTATATCTGAGAAGATTATTTCAGCCAGAGCAAAGAAAGACTGATTTTTAATTAAATAATACTTGAAATTTCTATTAAAATTTGTTACACTATAGCTATAATGCTTCATTGAAATCTAAGGAGGAAAAATACAATGGCAAAGGCAAAATTTGAACGCAGCAAGCCCCATGTAAACATTGGTACCATCGGTCACGTTGACCATGGTAAGACAACCTTAACTGCAGCTATCACAAAGTACCTTTCTCTTAAGGGTCAGGCTCAGTTCGAGGATTATGCAAACATCGATAAGGCTCCTGAAGAGAGAGAGCGCGGTATTACAATCAACACCGCTCACGTTGAGTACGAGACTGATGCTCGTCACTACGCTCATGTTGACTGCCCCGGACACGCTGACTATGTTAAGAACATGATCACCGGTGCTGCTCAGATGGACGGTGCGATCCTCGTTATCGCTGCTACCGACGGTCCGATGGCTCAGACCAAGGAGCACCTTCTCCTTGCCCGTCAGGTTGGCGTTCCGTACATTGTTGTATTCATGAACAAGTGCGACCAGGTTGACGACGAAGAGCTTCTCGAACTCGTTGAAATGGAAATCCGTGAGACTCTCGACAAGTACGAGTTCCCCGGCGACGACACACCGATCATCAAGGGTTCTGCTCTTGTTGCTCTTGAGTGTGCTTCTAACGATCCTAACGCTCCCGAATATGCTCCGATCAAAGAGCTTATGGATGCTGTTGACAGCTATATCCCGACTCCTGACCGTAAGGCGGACCTTCCGTTCCTTATGCCTATCGAGGATGTTATGACCATTTCCGGTCGTGGTACTGTTGTTACCGGCCGTGTTGAGCGTGGACAGCTCAATGCCGGCGATGAAGTTGAAATCATTGGTCTTACCGAAGAGCGTGCTAAGACTGTTGTTACTTCTATGGAAATGTTCCGCAAGACTCTTGATTATTGCGAGGCCGGCGACAATGTCGGTGCCCTTCTCCGCGGCGTAGGCCGTGATGAGGTTGAGCGCGGTCAGGTTCTCTGCAAACCCGGCTCCATCAATCCGCACACCAAGTTCCACGGTCAGGTTTATGTTCTTAATAAAGAAGAAGGCGGCCGTCATACTCCGTTCTTCAACAACTACCGTCCCCAGTTCTACTTCAGAACTACCGATGTTACAGGCGTTATCACTCTTCCCGAGGGCACAGAGATGTGCATGCCCGGAGATAATGTAGAGATGGATGTTGAGCTTATCACTCCTATCGCAATCGAAGAGGGTCTCCGCTTCGCTATCCGTGAGGGTGGCCGTACAGTTGGTTCAGGCGTTGTTACTAAGATCAACGGCTAATTAACCTTTCTTAAACACAAAATATCCGACCGATTTTTCGGTCGGATATTTTAATAAGGAGAAATAATATGGAACTTAAGGGTACTAAAATTAATTTCTTGGGTGACAGCATTACCGCAGGCGGTGGAGCAAGTTCTATTGAAAATGCTTATTGTATGCTTATTGAATGCGAGTACGAGGCTATTTGTCAAAATTACGGAATAGGCGGTACGCGCATTGCAAAACAGCATACACCGTCCGATAATCCGATATTTGATAATGATTTTTGTTCAAGGGTAGCAGATATGGATGCAGATGCCGATATTATCGCGGTTTTCGGAGGTACCAACGATTTCGGTCACGGTGACGCACCGATGGGTTCAATGAGTGACCGCACACCCGATACATTTTACGGCGCACTTCATACGCTTTATACATCGCTGATAAACAAATTCCCCGGAAGCCCGATTGCGGTTATAACACCCCTTCACCGACACGATGAAGACAATCCGCGCGGCGAGGGTAAAAAACCGCAGGACAGTCCGCTTTTAAAAGAATATGTTGATGTTATAAGAGAGGTTGCGGAATATTATTCCTTGCCGGTGCTTGATTTATATAAAGAAAGCGGGTTGCAGCCTAAAGTGCCGATTATTAATGAGAAATATTTTGCTGACGGACTTCATCCAAATGATGAGGGACACAAGGTTATAGCAAAAAAAATTGCAAGCTTTTTACAAACACTTTAAAAAGCTGCAAAAAACAGCCTACCGAGTTTTTTCGGTAGGCTGTTTGCGTTATATGTTTTATTTATTCAAATAAGGGCTTAGAGGTGTTTTTGTCCGCTAAGCATACCCAACTGCTGCCCGCATTAACAGTAAGCTCGGTACCGTCTGCTTTTGTAAACTTAAAGCCATTGGTTGATGAACCCTTGCTCCATTTTATGGGTGTGTATGTACCGCCTGTGCAGTAATATCCGTCGCCCGATTCAAGTGCAACCTGCCTATGATAGCCGTCGGGATAGTTCTTTATGGTAGTAAGAAGTACAAAAACATTTTTAACCTCGGTGGCTTCTCCTGTTTTGTAATCCTTTCTAAGTGTATCCTTAAAATATCTGGTATAAGCACCTGTGGCTGAATCGTACTTAAATACTGATTTATAGCTTGTGGAGAACGGAACGCTCACGGTTGATGCCGTGTTTTCAAGTGTAACAGGCGCATTAGCGTCTGCAAAGCTCACCCAAGCTTTGTCAGTACCGCGCTCGGTTTTGACCTTATCACTTACAAGACCGTTCCAGAGCTTAGTGCCTTCGGTGTAAAGGGTATGCTCGGATGCAAGACCGTTCTTTGTACGGAAACCGTAATTACTTTCCGAAATATTAATATCGTCAATATCCTTAAGATGCGGACCGCAATAGGTGTTATCCTGCCCGTGGTGTAAATAAATTGCATTGTGACCGAGAGCTAAATCAACATAAGGGTATCTTGCGGAGCGTATGGTTCCGATTGTACCCGCCTTTGAAACATCCTGATAAACCGCTAAGAGACGGGTTATGCCGCCCTCAACCTCGGTTTCATATATAAGATCAGCCTTATTAAGGCCGGCCTGTACGGGCTGAGCGGTGGTTATGTTGTTAATCATTATTGCAACGGGACGGTCATCCGCTTTGTCTTCTGTAAGCTCTGAAATGCCTGTAAGCGGGTTTTTGTATAAAACCGGTTCGGTTTCGGAAGCAACCGAGCTTTGTGGCTCATCGCCTTCATCGACACTCAACCGCTCTGTTTTGTCAGAGCAGGCCGCAAGCATAAACAAACTAAGGCATAATAATAGGGCAATTACTTTTTTTGACATTTTTCTTCCTCCAAAGATTAATACAATAACAGTATAATACAATTTTCGCCTAATTTCAACAGCGATTCAATATTTAAACGGTGTAAAATTATTAGGTCTTCATTCTAAGCATAGCACCCGATTTAACAGGACGGTCAAACGGAATTTTAATTTTCATCATCGGGTGGGGTGCAGATTCTAAAGCCAGACCGTCGATATCGTAAAGCTCGTCGGTGCTTACGGTAAAGGGCGGGGACTTAGGCTCCAAGCAGTCAAGCACCTGTCCCCGTAAAAACTTATTTTTAAGTGTGGCGATAATATATCCGTCTTCGTAGCCGTCAACTGTTGCGGCAACCGAATAATCCCTTATATATCCTGCGTTCCCGTAAGTCTGGGCATTTTTCGGCGTACCGAAAAAGAAGCCTGTCGAATAGGTGCGGTGGCTTATTTTATTAAGCTCGTCCAAAACCCAAGAGGGCAAAGTCCAGTTATCGCCTTGAGCTTTCAGGCTGTCAAGTGCGCCGCGGTAGGCATTGGCGGTTACTGCAACATAATAGTGGGATTTCGCCCTGCCCTCTATTTTAATGCTGTCAACTCCGCTTTGCGCCATTTTATCAAGATGCTCTGCCATACAAAGGTCGTTGGCGTTTAAAATGTATGTACCCTTGTCTGTCTCGGTAATATCGAAAAACTGACCCTCACGCTTTTCTTCCATAAGGGAATAGCTCCAACGGCAGGGTTGGGCGCAGTCGCCGCGGTTGGAGTCTCTGCCCGTCATATAGCTTGAAAGCAGACACCTTGCCGAAAAGGAAACGCACATCGCGCCGTGAGCGAAGGCTTCTATTTCAAGCTCTTTAGGGGTTTTAGCGCGTATTTCCGCAATTTCATCAAGAGAAAGCTCGCGCGCTAATACCACGCGCTTTGCACCTAAATTGTAAAAGGCGTTTGCGGTTTCATAATTGCATATGCCTGATTGCACCGAGGCGTGAAGCTCCAAATTAGGGGCGTATTTTTTTATAAGTCCGATTGTGCCTAAGTCTGCGGCAATAACCGCGTCCGCACCTAAGGAGTCTATAAGCTCCAAAAAGGCGGGAAGACGGGGAATTTCTTCGTTGTGCGGAATGGTGTTACAGGTAATATGTACCTTAACACCGTTTTTATGGGCGTATTCAATTCCCCTTTTCAAATCCTCTTCGCCGAAGTTGGTTGCGGCGGTACGCATACCGAATTCCTCGCCTGCAAGGTAAACGGCGTCCGCACCGTAATCAACGGCGGCTTTAAGTCTTGTTAAATCCCCTGCGGGACATAATAATTCGGGTATTTTAATATCAGTTGAAGTATTCATAAATCCACTGTTGTCCTTGCTTGAGTTTTGCTATTGTTGCGTTTTGCTCGGCAAGGGTTTTATGAAAATAGAAATTGCCTGAGCTATCGGTTACGAAATAATAATAATCTGAGGCTTTAGGGTAAAGCGCCGCATTAATGGCATCAATGCCGGGGGAACAAAGAGGACCGGGGGGCAGACCCTTTATGGCAGAAAATTTATCGTCTGCCTGTGTGTTGTATCTTCCGTCGTCCTGCTTGAAGCTGTCCCCGTAAAACAATGTCGGAGAAGAGCCTAAGGTACCGCCGGTATCAGCAGAAGAAAGTCTGTTATAGAAAACACTTGCAACGCCTTTCATATTATCCTGAAGACGGGCTTTAGCCTCATCGCTTTTTACCTCTATTCCCGACTCCATTTGAATAATAGAAGCCATTGTGAGAATTTCGTTCATAGAATAGCCCAGCTCTTCCGCCCGCTTAAACATATCGTCGGTTATGCGTTTCTCCGATTCTTTCAGCATTTTATCCACCGCTAATCTTGCACATTCCTCGGAATCATATGAATAAAAGCTGTATGTTTCGGGAAAAAGGTAACCCTCCAATGTATAATAAGTCTTTACATCGTCAGCACACTGTAAAAGCTTGGAGTCCCGTTTTACTTCATCTAATGCAGTAAGAAAATCGTACCGTGAGCAAACACCCGCATTTTCAAGAAGAGTAGCTATTCCGGGTACAGTAACCTTTTCGCCGTTTACATTTTTGGTAAAGTCATTGATACCCGTACCCTCGGGAATTGTTACGGTAACGCTTTCTGCCTTTGCACCCTCTTCAATAAGCATAACCGCGAGCGCCTCGTAGCCCGCCTCGTTATTGAAGGTGTAAACGCCGTATTTAAACTGACTGTCATAATGCTTTAGCTTTGCGTACATTCTGAAAAGTAATGGGATTTTCACTGCGCCGCATTCTTCAAGCTCATCGGCAATCTGTGCTGTCGCCATACCTTGCTCAATCTCGATTGTACATTCCGTTCCTCTTCCGAAGCCTAAGCCCATATAGTCCGCTCCCGCGTAGATAACCCCGAAGGCAAGTCCTACAGAAGCTATTATAATGCAAAGCACCCAAATAACGGTTTTTAAAAGGCTGTGACTGCCCGAATGCTTGCTTTTTTGCGGCTTGTCCGTTTCGGTGATATTATCTATTTCAAAACCTTTTCCTATCACGAAATCGTCGGTTGAGTTTGTAGAATTGCCGTTTTCCTGAGGATTTTGGTTAAAATTATTTTCGTCCATTCTGTCTCACCTATCTGCTATACTTCATACTTTTTTTAAGGGTATCAGCGCCCTCTTTATCCCCTGTAAGCTCGCTTAAAAGCCTGAAACCGAAGTCGAAAGCCGCTCCTGCACCGTAGGCGGTGGTAATTTTACCGTCGGTCACAACGGGAACATCTGAAAATTCAGCACCGATAAGGTCTTTTTCAAAACCCGGGAAGCAGGTGGCTTTTTTGCCCTTTAAAAGACCCTTGTGACCGAGAATAGAGGGCGCGGCACAGATGGCGCCGATACAAAGCCCGTTTTCAGCCGCAAAATCTATAAGCTTCTGCACACGGTCGCTTTTTTCAAGATTAAGCGTTCCCGGCATTCCTCCGGGAAGAATAATTGCTTGAAGTCGGTCGGTTACAGCTTCTTCTGCCGTAATGTCACATACAACCGGTATATTATGCGCGCCGACTGCAGTTTTGCCGCCAACGCCCACCGTTTTAACCTCACACCCGCCGCGCCTTAAAATATCAACAGGGGCTAACGCCTCTAATTCCTCAAAGCCATCGGCTAAAAATACATAAACCAAAATTTTCGCCCCTTTATTGCTTTTTAAGAGTTTTGTAAAATTCCCGTACCTCGTTGGGGTTACCGCAGGACATTTTACCTTCACTGCATCCGCCCCTTAAGCAGGACGGACCCGCGTTTTTAAAGAGGTTTGGCGCAACCTCGCTTACAAGGGCTAACATCCGGTTTGCAACATCCTGTATTTCCCACTGTGCACGGCGGCAACAACGCACCTTAAAGAAGTTCATAAGGGAGCGGGCGTTCATTGTAAGCACCATTTGGGTTTCGCAGGCGTTGGGAAGAACAAAGCGTGCGTCCTCAATCGCCTTTTTTTCTGCAAGGCGGGTAGCGGTCTTTTCATCCTTGCCCTCGGCTAAAAAGGTTTTGATATGTTTTTCTTTTAAAATAGCGGCAAGACGGTCATAACGGACCTGGTCTTCTGCCATTATTTCGTCATATATGCGTTTTGCTTCTTCGTCTTCTGCGATTTCGGGCGGGGTGACATAGCAGAAGCTACCCTCTCTGACATAGCGCTGGCTCTTAACCGAAAAGGACGCCATTCTGTGCCTTGTAATCTGAGCTAAAAGCGAGCGGGATACCCCCTCAATTCCAAAGGTAAAGCTTGCGTGCTCAATGGGGCTTTCGTGACCTATTTCCGAAAGCATTTCCACAAAAGAAGCCGCCTTTTCGTCTGTAAGGCTGTCTTTCAAACCGTTTATGTCAGAACTGCTGTAACAAAGCTTTGCCGCCGCGGCTACTGTGTGCTCGGGGGCAGGCGTATGTGCTAAAAGAATAACATTTGCCATATCTGTTTCTCCATTCTTTATATTGATTCAATTATATCAAACGCTGTATATATTATCAATGTTTTTTTCAGAATTTGCGTATTTCAAGGCTTGCGTCATCGCCGCCCTTTGTTATGCCTTTGATTACTATAAAATAGCTGTATTCATCGCTGACCTTAATGCAAACCCTGTCACCGACCCTTTTGCCCATAATTGCGCGCCCCATAGGCGATTCGCGGCTTATAAGTCTTTCAAGGGAGTTTTGACGGAGAGAGGTGACGATTCTTATACTTTCTATGCAATCGTCCTCTTCAACATAGTACTCAACTGTGTCAAAAAGCCCTACCTCATCGGATTTGCTTTTGGGGTTAATTATTTTCGCGGTCTTAATCATATTGCGAAGATACCTGATTCTGCTTTCGTTTCTGCCGCGCTCACGCTTTGCGGCGTGATACTCGGCATTCTCGCTTAAATCGCCGAAGCTACGGGTAAATTTAACCTCTTCCAAAATTTTAGGTCTTATAACGCTTATGCGGTATTCAAGCTCTTCTTTCATTTTATCTATATCAACCTGAGTAAGCTCGTCGTACATCTTTTCACAGCCTTTCCTACTAATTATACATAATATTCTGTCGGTTATCAAGTGGCTTTATTTCGGGAGGCAGAAACAAAGTGAAATAATTCAAAAAAATTTAATGACATATAAAGAAAATAATGGTATAATAAATTATATATTGCATTTTGGGGGAGTTTTTCTTGAAACTGTTAGCACTTGACGGCAACAGTATAATCAACCGTGCGTTTTACGGTATCAAGCTGCTTACCACGAAGGACGGCAGGTATACTAACGCGGTTTACGGTTTTATTAATATTTTAAACAGACTTACCGAGACCGAAAAGCCTGACGGAATCGCCGTTGCTTTTGACCTTAAAAAACCTACCTTCCGCCACAAAATGTACAGCGAATACAAAGCGGGAAGAAAGGGGATGCCCGAAGAATTAGCACAGCAGTTACCCGTTATGAAAGAATGGCTTACCCTTGCAGGATATACCTGCATTGAGTGTGAAACCTATGAGGCGGACGATATTTTGGGAACCCTTGCCTCTCTTTGTGAAGAAAACGGTGACGAGTGCGTAATAGCAACAGGTGACCGCGATTCCTTACAGCTTATATCCGATTCAACAAGGGTACTGCTTGCCGCTACAAAAATGGGCAAGCCTGAAATTATTAATTACGATAAGGCGGCGCTTTTTGAGAAATACGGTCTTACTCCGCCCGAAATGATAGAGCTTAAAAGTCTTATGGGCGATTCGTCCGATAATATCCCGGGTGTTGCGGGAGTGGGCGAAAAGACCGCGACCGACCTTATTTCCCGCTTTCATAGTATTGATTATATATATGAAAATCTTGATACACTTGATATTAAGGACGGCGTTCGCAAAAAGCTGGAAAGCGGCAAGGAAAGCGCCTATTTAAGCCGTGAGCTTGGCACAATCTGCAAAGAAGCGCCGATAAACGGCGATATTTCTTCCTACAAAACAAGGCCTCGTGATAATGCGGGACTTTCCCGACTTATGACAAGTCTCGAATTTTTCAAGCTGATGGAAAAAATGGGCATTACACCCGACAGTACGGATGTCCGGACCGCACTCGATTTTTCTGATGCAAAAAAATTCACCGTAACTAAGGAATGTACCCCTACCGACACGGCGGATATATATATTGAAGACGGTAGATATTATCTTGTTTTTGACGGAAAGGTTGCCGTAATAGCCGAAGAAACCCTTGAAAATATCTTAAATAACGGAGATATTAAAAAGAGGGTTTACGATTACAAAAATTTATATAAAGCGCATCCTGAAACCTGCGGTGTCGTTTTTGATGCGATGTTAGCGGCTTACCTTATAAATCCGTCAGCCTCGTCCTACTCTGCAGACAGGCTTATTAGCGAGTACGCAACCCCCATCCCCGAAATAGAGAGGGATATTGACGGCGCAATTAAAAATGCCTGCCTTTTCTCGGTCTGCTGTGACAGGCTTGAAAAAGAGCTTAAAGAGACAAATCAAAGAAGACTGCTCGACGAAATTGAACTTCCGCTTGCAAAGGTTTTAGGCGATATGGAGCTTTGCGGATTTTTGGTTGATATTAAGGGACTTGAAGACCTCTCCAAAGAGCTTGGAGGTCGCATAGAGGTTATTGAAAAGGAAATCTATTCACTTGTAGGGTATGAATTCAACCTTAATTCGCCTAAGCAGTTAGGTGTTGCCCTATTTGAAAAGTTAGGACTGCCCGCCAAAAAGAAAACCAAAAGCGGTTACAGCACCAATGCCGAGGTTTTGGAGAGCCTGCGTTACGCTCACCCGGCGGTTGGCTTGTTGCTTGAATACAGACAGCTTGCAAAATTGAAGTCCACCTATGCGGACGGGCTTCAGGAGTGCGTAGCAAAGGACGGCAGAATTCATTCAACCTTTAACCAGACCGAGGCAAGGACGGGCAGAATTAGCTCGCTTGAGCCGAATTTGCAAAATATACCCGTCCGCACCGCCGAAGGAAGACGACTTCGCGGTTACTTTACTGCCCCCGCGGGCAGGGTGCTTTGCGACGCAGACTACTCCCAAATTGAGCTAAGAGTTCTTGCAAGCATAGCAAATGATAAAAATATGATAGACGCATTTCGGAGCGGTACGGATATTCACACCGTCACGGCTTCGCAGGTTTTCGGCTTGCCTATCGATATGGTGACGCCGGAGCTTAGAAGCCGCGCAAAGGCGGTAAACTTCGGAATTGTTTACGGCATTGGTGCGTTTTCCCTTTCAAAGGATATCGGCGTAACCCGTGCCGAGGCGGACAGCTATATTAAGAACTATCTTGCAACCTATCCGTGGGTCGCGAAGTATATGGAAAAGACGATTGAGGACGCTAAAAGGGACGGTTTTGTCACCACACTGTACGGCAGGCGCAGAAGACTGCCCGAGCTTTCAAGCTCTAACGGCAACTTGCGTGCTTTCGGTGAACGAGCGGCGAGAAACGCCCCTATTCAGGGTACTGCCGCCGATATTATTAAGCTTGCTATGATAAGGGTGTTTGATAGGCTCAAAACCGATGTGCCTAATGCAAGGCTTATTCTTCAGGTACACGATGAGCTTATAGTCGAATGTGACGAAAAGGATTCGGAAAAGGTATGCAATCTGTTGGAAACCGAAATGGAAAATGCGGCTGACCTTGCAGTAAGGCTCACCGCAGACGCACATTCGGGCAAAACCTGGCTTGAGGCGAAGGGATAATGAATATATTATTTGTATGTACGGGCAATACCTGCAGAAGCCCTATGGCCGAGGGGTATCTGCGCTCAAAGGGAATAGACGGCGTAACCGTTTCAAGCCGCGGTCTTGCGGCGGACGGCTCGCCCGTAAGCCTTAATTCCAAAACGGTTATGGCAGAGGCAGGCATTGATATAAGCTCTCATATCTCAAAACAGATAACCGACAGCGATATTAGCTTGGCAGATAAAATTATCTGCCTTTCACCCTCGCATAAAGCGGTGCTTTTATCGGCAGGAGTACCTGAAAACAAGCTTTTTGTTTTAGGAAGCGGTATTTCTGACCCATTCGGCGGAGATATTGATGTTTACCGCCGTTGTCGAGACGAGATTTTTACGGCGATTGATAAGCTTATAAATGACGGCTTTTTCGGTAATATATCCATAGTGCCCATTGAACAAAAGCATATAACAGATATTGCAAGGCTTGAAGAATTATGCTTTTCGGAGCCCTGGAGTGAGGAAGGCATACTTGAAGCCTATCGCCTGGGCACAAAATTTTTCGTCGCCGAAATTGATAACCTATTTGCAGGTTACATAGGTATTAAAGCGGTTATAGACGAGGGATATATCACCAACATCGCGGTTTTTCCCGAATATAGGGGAATGGGCGTCGGAAAGGCTCTGATAAGCAGGGTTTTCGAGTTTGCTGAAGAAAAGCAGTTAAGCTTTGTTTCTCTTGAGGTTAGACCCTCTAACACAGCCGCGGTTTCTCTTTACGAAAAGACAGGCTTTAAAGAAGAGGGCAGAAGAAAAGATTTTTACAGACTACCGCGCGAGGACGCGCTTATTATGACAAAGAGGTTTTCCTATGAAGATATTGGCGATTGAAAGCTCCTGCGACGAGACAGCCGCGGCGGTAACCGTTGAGCGGCAGGTGCTCTCAAGTATTGTTTCAACCCAAATTGCAGAGCATAGAATATACGGCGGGGTCGTGCCCGAAATAGCATCCCGTCGGCATACCGAGGCGATTTCCGCGGTCTGCTCGGACGCTCTTAAGGCAGCGGGTAGTACCTATTCGGATATTGACGCGGTGGGTGTCACCTTTGCGCCGGGGCTTATAGGGGCTTTGCTTGTGGGTGTAAATTTTGCAAAGGGTCTTTCTATGGCGCTTGACAAGCCGCTTATTCCCGTTCACCACCTGCGCTCTCATATAGCGGCGAATTACATCACTAATCCCGAATTAAAGCCTCCGTTTTTATGCCTTTTGGTATCGGGCGGAAACACGGTGATTGCCGAGGTTACCGATTACACAAAGTTTAACATATTAGGCGGTACAAGGGATGACGCGGCAGGCGAATGCTTTGACAAAACGGCAAGAGCTATGGGACTTCAGTACCCCGGCGGAGTGACACTTGATAAGATAGCGACGACAGCAGACCTTGAAAAATATCCGTTACCCTTTCCAAAGGTAAACTCAGGGGAATTCGATTTCAGCTTTTCGGGACTTAAAACCGCGGTTATGAACCTTGTGAATAACTCGGCGCAAAAGGGCGAGGAGATAGATGTACCTGTTGTATGCGCAACCGTGCGGCAGAGGGTATGCGATATGTTAATTGATAAAACGCTTAAGGCGGCGGAGAAATACGGCTATAAAACCCTTGCGGTTGCCGGCGGAGTTTCGGCAAACAGCGAGCTTAGAGCACGCCTTTCGGACGAATGTAAAAGCAAGGGAATGAGCCTTTATTTTCCTGAGCTTAAGTACTGCGGCGACAATGCGGCAATGGTCGGCGTACAGGCGTTTTACGAATTTAAGGACGGTAATATAGGAGATTCATCGCTTAATGCGGCGGCTACAATGCCTATCAATTATAGATAAAAAAGAGGAAAAGCTATGAACAAAAAACTTTTGCTTATTGTAAATCCCTGCTCGGGCAGGGCAAAGATGCGTACAGAGCTTTTAAGGGTAGTTGAGATTATCTCCGACGGCGGCTACACGGTTACGGTTTATCCGACAAAGGCACGCGGTGATGCAACAGATTATGTTGCCGCCTTAAATGAGAACGAATATGACAGAATAGTGGTCTGCGGCGGCGACGGCACTCTGAATGAGGTTATAACGGGACTTATGAAATCGGGGCTTCATATTACCCTCAGTTATATACCGTCGGGCACGCTTAATGAGTGGTCATCAGGTCTCGGTATTGCAAGGAGTATACCGAAAGCCGCAGAGGATATTATTACAGGCAAAAAAATTCAGCTTGATATAGGCAAGTTCGGTGATAGGTATTTTTCTTACACCGCATCATTCGGAGCGTTTACAGACGCGTCTTATTCAGCACCGCAGGATATAAAAAATGTACTCGGTCAGGCGGCATATTTCTTTGAGGGAATTAAGAGCCTCGGCAATATAAAGCCCGTTCATTTAAAGTTTAAAACCGATGAACGCGAAACCGAGGGTGATTTCCTTTTCGGAGCGGTATCAAATTCGATGTCGGTGGGAGGAATAGTTAAGTTTGATGAATCGGTTGTAAAGCTTAACGACGGTCGGTTTGAAATATTGCTTATAAGAAATCCCGATAATATTTTAAAGCTGCAGCCGATTATTGACGGGATTTTAAAGCGTGATTTTAACAAAGAAGGAATTGAGTTTTTCACTGCCGAATCTGTTACGGTCACCGGCGGAGAGGGGCTTTCCTGGACGCTTGACGGTGAATATGCCGAGGGCAAGAGCGAAATGGTGATATCTAATATGCACAATGCGATCGAGCTTATAGTTCCGCAATAAAACGGGAATACTAAAATTAATATAAGGGAGTTTTTATATGTTTACGAGAGATATAGGCGTGGATTTGGGTACCGCGAATACCTTGGTCTGCGTAAAGGGCAAGGGAATAATAATGCGCGAACCTTCGGTTGTGGCGTATGATATAAGAAATGATGCTGTGCGTGCTGTCGGCAAAGAGGCCAAAGAAATGATAGGCAGAACACCCGGTTCTATAGTAGCGGTAAGACCGCTTAAGGACGGGGTTATAGCCGACTTTGATGTCACTGCGGCAATGCTTAAAAGATTTATAAGACAGGCGCTTAAGGGCTCTGTTTTTTCCCGTGTTCGAATGGTGGTATGTATACCTGCGGGCGTTACCGAGGTTGAAAGCCGCGCAGTTTACGATGCGGCAAAGCAGGCAGGCGCTACCGAGGTCGATTTGGTAGAAGAACCAATGGCGGCGGCGGTCGGCGCAGGACTTCCCGTATGGGACGCGGCAGGAAGTATGGTAGTAGATGTCGGCGGAGGAACAAGCGAGGTTGCGGTGATTTCGCTCGGTGATATTGTTACCGCACAGTCAATTCGTGTTGCGGGTGATGACCTCGACGAGGCAATTATAAACTATATCCGCAAAAAGCATAATCTGCTTATAGGCGAGCGTACGGCAGAGCAGATAAAAATAGAGATAGGCTCTGCGAAGCCCTATGAAAATGAAACTTCGATTGAAATTAAGGGGCGTAATCAGGTTGACGGATTACCTAAAAATGTTGTTATTACTTCGGAAGAGGTGCGCAACGCTATGACCGACCCGATTTCCCAGATAATAGATACCATAAGGCTTACACTTGAAAAGACTCCGCCTGAGCTTGCGGCAGATATAATTGACCGCGGCATTACTCTGACAGGCGGCGGTGCGCTTTTGCGAGGTTTTGCAGAGCTTATCGCAGAGGAAACAGGTATGCCTGTTACAGTTGCCGCAAATCCGCTTGATTGCGTGGTTTTAGGCACGGCAAAGCGACTTGAGGCTGACAGCGGCTTTGATAACTATGTATTCCGTCGCGGTAAGCGTTTCAGGTGAATCGGCAAAAGGCTTTTCCGATTTTTCCCACCGCCTTTTTTCCGCAAATCAGCCTTCCGTATTCAGCAGTGTATTCGGCCTCGGTTTTTGAATCGCTTTGCCGTATGCAAAATTCGTTCATAAAGAAAAAGTCACGGTTATCCCGTGTTGTTACAATAAGGCGATATTTTTCGGACATTTTATAAAGACTGCTTTCTATATGAGGACGGTCTTTGTAAAGTCGGACAGCTCCGCCTATTAAAGCATCGGTACCGGCAAATTCAAACATAACTGTTGAGCTTTTACAGCTCCGGCGGGAGGAATCGGCAGACGAAACTGTGATAATGCACCCTGATTTTTCCTTTGCTTTTATTTCGACCAAGAGCTTGCCGTCAAGTTCGGTATCGTATTCCGAAAGGCTTTGTTTTAAAAGAAGCCCCACAGTAAGTCTCGCATTTCTGTTTACTGAGGTAAGCCCCCTGTATGTACCGAAAAAAGAGATTACCTCGCTGTCGGTAAGGGCGATTTTAAGCCTTTTTCGCCCGATTTTATACACTGTCATAGGCTTTCCTCCTATGTAATAATTTTGCTGACCTTTGGGCATAATACTCTCGAGGTGGACTTTATGCAAAATAAAAAAATAAGTGCTAAAACCGCATTTTTTCGCGCGGTGCTTTATACGGCTTCGGCGATTGCGCTGATTATTATAGGCTATTTTTCGGCAGGATATTTTTTCGGTTGATACTTACTATTAAAATCGGGACGGTGCGAGCCGCCCCGATATTTTTTGCCTTAAGCTTCGCTGCACTCGGTTTCTTCTGCTCGCATACCGCATCCACAGCTGTGAGAAGCTTCATCACAGGGACGGGGCGGGAAGAAGTCGTCTGTCGGGAATTTTATTTTCTTAAATGTGTCGCAGGGGCGGTCGGTTGAGTAATCGCACTGCTTTTCGGGAATACAGAAGTCGTAAACGGGGATTAACATCTGCACATTTCTTATAAGCTGTACTATTGTGAAAAGTCCCAGAGTTACATAAACGGTGGGGTCACCGCCCTTAAGGTCTGTCACCACATTTCCGCCTATGCAGTCGCATATGCTTTTCGGTATACAGCGTACATTTTCATAACAGTCGTGAATTTCACCGATACGGGCAGAGAGCGGAATCGGGTCTACCGCCTGAACAACGCATTTCGGCATATTATCGCTTCTGCGTGTCTTACTTTCGCAGCATTCGTCGTTCATTTTGTTAGTGAATATTTTTACATTGCCGTCGCTTCCGAAAAGAATTACCTTTTTTGAGTAAGAGGATATACCTTTTACACACTGCGGGCAGGAATGAGGTGCTGTGAAGACATCAAATTCCAAAAGGAAGAAAAATGTGAGGTCACAGGAAAAGAATCCTTTGTTGAAATTTACCGGCTCCACATCAATGAAAACATTAAGTACCTCCGCCGAGCGCAGACGCACGCTTATTGCGTTGCAAATAAGCCCCTGATCCTCGGGCAAGAAGAAGCAACGAAGATCCTCAAGGCAATCGCGGTCACAACATCAAACACTTTGTATATAATTATATATCCCTGTAATCAAGCGAGATAACAAAGTGATTCGGTTTCCATCCGTGTTCCTTGTAATATGTGCCTCCGGTTACAACCTCTTTTAAAAGTGCGTTGCGCTCGGGTG
>JBGUUB010000001.1:0-3270 GCA_045133355.1 Acutalibacteraceae bacterium | reverse complement strand
AAATTATAGCGTTCTAACTCAACCCACGCTTTATTTGAAAAGGTTAAATCAAAACTCACGACGATCCCCGATAAAAATTGATCGTGCCCCTCGCCTTTTTTACTTGATCCTAACTTGCGGGTACGCTCGACAATCTCTTTCGTCATGTCGTCCGCGTTAATTGCCATCGGGTATTTGCTGGCTTTGACGCTGCTGGCTAAATCATACACGCGCGCGTTTTTGACACGTGGGTGGTCGGTGATCTCGTAATAATCAAGTAATGTTTCCATGCTCGTCCCTCTCCTTTAATAGCGGTATTCACTTAAATCACGGGTGCTCAAACACATCCGGTAACCACTGTTATTTTCATAGTAATCAAAAATCAAGCCCTCGGCTTTTGCCCGGCGGCGCAAACGGTTAAAAATCACGCGATCCCCTTTAAAATCAGCGTATTCTACACCATACCCGGTACACCACGGGGCGTACTCGGCAATAATCGCTTTTAACACGGCTTTTCTCTGTTTTGTTTCCGTTAGCGCCTGGGTTAAGTTCGGTTTACTCACCCCTATCTCCCCTCTTTTTATCCGTTATAAATCTGTGCATTTCAAGTCTATCATATGTGGCGAAAATTGTAAATATGATGAAAATAGATTTATTTTTTATTTCTTTCGAGTTGTATGTATAATGACTACTCATTTTGCATATGATGAAATCGTAACGAAAAAATCACAGTAGAACGTTGACTTATGGTTGAAACCTTGTTAAACTTATGTGCGTATCTATTTGAAATATGACAACGAAAACTAAAGCGAGGGATATAGTTATGACAAAAAAGGAATTACCAAAGTATGCCAAATTCATTATGACTTGTCGCGAACGAAACTGTATGCGTCAACGCGACTTAGCGGATTTAGTGGGAAAAAGTTATCAAATTATTTCACGTTGGGAAAACGGGATTAACCGTCCTAGCTATGAATCTGCTAAAATATTAAGTGAAATCTTTAATGAACCCCCTTATAAATTCCGTGAAGAATAAGAGATAAGGGATAGGAATAGGGAATGTAGGAACAACAAAGAGAGGTGAAACAGATGTCTGATATTGATAAATATGAGATATTAAAAGATTATTGTGATTGGGGTTGGCGCTTGCTACCGGTACATGCGAGTGAAAAGCGGCCGTTAATCAAGAAATGGGTTGAAAATGCCACTAGCGATCACGACACGATTAAGCGTTGGTCGCAAAACGTCTACAAGTGGGCGAATTGGGGTGTCGCTTGTGGAAAGCAATCGGGCATCATCGTGATCGACCTGGACATCGCCAAAGAATCGGATGAAGTGGATGGCGCAATCGGGTTAGTTGACCTAGAGAAAGAGTTGGGGCCGCTACCGATCACGGTCTCTCAAACGACACCCAGCGGGGGTCGTCATTTATTCTTTAAAAACCCAACAGGGATCAGTATTCAAGTTAAAAAAGGGATTCGATTTTTCCCTGGGGTGGCCCTGGATGTGTTAAGTGAGGGTCGCCAGGTGTTAATTTCACCATCCAAACGGGACGACCGTTATTATGAGTGGGAAGCGGGACGCTCACCGTGGGATATAGCGGTCGCGGAATTACCGAAACCCTGGTTAGATCGCATCATGCAATCGGCTAAAACCGAGCGCGCAAAAAAAGACAACGTCATCGCCTTAGCGCCGTTGTCGGTGGATCGATTTGAATTACCGGACGTCATTGGAGACGGGGAACGAAATGACACGTTATTCAAGTACGCGTGTAGTTTATTAGCCAAAGGGGAAAGCCATGATCGAGTACGTGAGTTAGTGTTACAAGCGGACGCGGAACGCGGCAACCCACCGATGCAAGATGATCCCAACGATCATCGGGAATTATTAGCGACGATTGAAAGTGCGATTGAAACGGATGTCGCGGGGCGTGAAAGCCGCATCATGGAAACGTTAGAAGCAGCGGGTGTTGACGTGACACCGGATGAAGCGAAAGACATGATGGAGTGGCTAATCATCAACGTCAAAAAGGACGGGACATTAAGTTATGATATTCATGAACCGAAGTTCGCAACGTGGTTTGTCGCGAAACATCAACTAATTAACTTAAACGGGATGATTTATTCCGTTAAAACCGGACACTACTTAAACGATGATAAGGTGAGTCAAGACATTCAAAACATCATTAGTCCTTATATCACAAAAGGATTAAATGCCCGCGTAAGAGCCTTATTTGATATTGCCAAACGCCATGCGTATACCGAATATGCGGCGCCGGATGAATTTACGATGACCTTTAATAACGCGGCCTTTAAAGTAGAGCGTGACGGAACGTTTACGACGGTTCCTTATGAGGACTCATTGTTTAAATTCCCGGTTGACTATGATCCAAATGCGACATGCCCGCGATGGGAAGCCTTTATTGATGGGTTAATCCCAGCGCACGCCATTCCAACGCTTCAACAGTACATGGGCTATTGTTTTATTCCCTCAAACCGCGCCCAAGTGTCTCTATTTTTAATCGGAAACGGGCAAGAGGGGAAATCGAAAGTATTAGAAGTCATGCAAGCCTTATTAGGACATCACAACTTTATGGGTGGTAACTTACAACTATTATTCGATGACGATAAGTTCATGTTAGCGCAATTAATCAATCGCTATGTGTTCATGGACGATGACCTGGACCCTAAACCCCTTAAAAATAGCGGGACATTCAAACGCTGGGTGACAAGCCGCGACGTATCGGTTCAACGAAAAGGCGTGGACGCGTACCAGGCGGATCAATTTGTACGCTTCTTTAGCGCGGGGAACCACATGCTAACGGCGTTAGATGATACGACCGAGGGTTGGTATCGTCGTTTAGTTCAAATTCGCGTGAAGCCGCGCCCGGTGGATCGCGTGGATAACAAATTCTTAATTGACGGCTTATTAGAAGAATTACCGGGTATTTTAAATTGGTGTTTAAAAGGCTTATCCGATATTATGAAAAACGGCATGGACCTTTATTTATCAGAAGAAACTCAACGTCTGATGTTTGAGCACAAAATGGACGAGGACCCATTCTTATTGTTCTTAAATCAAGGTGAAGTCATCACGTTTGATGCCGACTCACAATGCACGACGAAAGAGTTGTGGTTAGCTTATAATGGCTGGGCGACGATCAACGGCTACTATACTTATGCGAGTGTTTCACGCTTTAGCCGGGACATTAAACCAAAGTTATTAAGCCGCCCTGGGATTGTGGAAAATCAAAACGCGAAGTCGATTGACGGGAATCGAGCCCGCGGCTAT